>JANXBY010000038.1 GCA_025060455.1 Armatimonadota bacterium | reverse complement strand
GGTGTTCGGTGGGTCCTTCGGCCACCCCGACCGGGCCCCCGGCCGCGGCCCCCCCGCGGTTGGGGGGGGGCCCCGCCACAGTCGCCCGGATCACCGGGCTGCCCGGATGCCCTTCCAGTACCAGTCTGCGTAGGTCCGGTAGTCGGGCTCGGTATCACGCCGGTACGGCACGATCAGCCGTGCGAAGTTCTGCTGGGAGCGCCACACCTCGCGGAAGAAGGGATCCTGAAGGAACTTGGGCAATACCTTCTTGTCCCAGGCCTCCAGGTAGCCCTTCACCACGTCTTCGGGCGTGCGCACTATGGTCACCCCGTACTTGGTCCGCAGCTCCTGAGCCGTTCGGGCGTTGTCCACCAGGTGCCGAGCCCACAGGCGAAGGGTGGAGCTGTGCGCGGCCTCCTCCAGGATTCGCTTCAGGTCTGCGGACAGCCCGTCCCAAACTTGCTTGTTGAACATCAGCTCTGCATTCTCGCGGTACGAGTGTGCCTCGGGGGTGTGGTAATACTTCCACACGTTGTGGAAGCCGAGCCGGATGTCGTCGTAGGGGAAGGCCCACTCCGCCGCGTCGATGACGCCCCGCTCACCTGCGGGGAGAATTTCCCCGCCCGGCAGAACCACCACGCTCACCCCCAGCTCCTTCCACACGTCCCCGGCCACCCCGGGGATCCGGTACTTCAGACCCCGCATATCCTCCATGGACCGGATGGGCTTCTTGAACCACCCGAACCACTGGGGACCCCAGTTGACGGCGGGAATGACTTTCCCGATGTTGGGCATCCGCAACGCCTCGTTGTAGTACCGCAGGTGCAGCTCCGAGCCTCCACCGTAGAAGAACCAGGCCATCACGTCGATGAAGGTCATCCCGAAGGGCCCGCCGGGCACCGTAGAGAACAGGGCACCGGCCGGGTGCTTTCCCACGTAGTACATCCCTTGGGTGACGCCGCCGTCCAATACCCCCTTGTTCACGGCGTCCGCCACCTCAAAGGCGGGCACCACTGCGCCTGGAGGCAGAGCGTCGATCCGGATCCGCCCCGCGGACATCTCCTCCACCGCGGGCTTGTAGTACTCCGTGAGCCAGATCCACGCCTGAGTGCCAGCCGGATAGCTGGACTGGATCTTCAGGACCACCGGGCGCTGCGCCCGGCCCAGGGTCTGTACGCCGGCCACAGCCACCGCCAACACCACGGCCGCGGCCACCGCTTTCGCCAGCCACCGGTTCCCTCTCACCTCGACACCCCCTCGAACGAGATTTCGAACCGTTGTGCGCAGAGCCGAGGTCGCGCCTCAACCACGGCGGATCACGGACCCTCCCACGCGCTGGCATGGCCTCACACCACCACCACGGCCCGTCCCACGATGCCGCCGGCGTCCAGCAGCCGGTAGGCTTCGTCTGCCTGGCTCAGAGAAAATTGCCGCGTAACCAGCCGATCCAGGCGAACAGCTCCGCGTCGCGCGAGGTCCAGCACCAACGGCATGTCGGTCCGCGTACGGGCGCCGTAGGAACCGAGGATCTGGATTTTACGCCGGACCACCCGCGTGATCTCGACGGGGGCTGTCACACCCACGGGCGCGATTCCCACCATGACCGCCCGCCCGCCGTCCCTCACGGACTCCACCGCCTGCACGAACGTCTCCGGACGCCCCAGGGCCTCGAAGGCCACGTCCACCCCGCGACCCCGCGTGATCTCGCGGACCGCGTCCTGCGGGCGGGTCTCCAGGGCGTTGACCACGTGGCTAGCACCGAGCTGCTTGGCGGCCTCCAGCTTTTCCGGGCGTACATCCACCGCCACCACGGGGTACGCGCCGAAGGCCCGCGCCAGCTCCACCAGGGCTGAGCCTACGCCGCCCGTGGCGAACACCGCCACCGACTCCCCGGGCTGGAGCCGGGCCGCGTTGCGGATGGCACCGAACGCGGTGAACACTGCGCACCCCAGCACCGCCGCCTGCTCCAGGGGTAGGCTGTCCGGGACCAGAAACACGTCCGTGGTTGGCACCACCGCGTACTCCGCGAGACCGCCCATGGAGTACATCCACACCGGGGTGCCGTCCGGCCGGAACAGGCGCGTCTGGCCGTCGTAGAGGGTCCCCCGCAGGCGGTTGTACTCGAAGAAGCGCTCGCACAAGTCTTCCTCCCCGCGGACGCAGTAAAAGCAGCTACCGCAGGGCATGATGAAAGCGCACGCCACGCGGTCACCTACCCGCAGGCCGTCCACGTCGGCCCCCACCTCCTCCACCACCCCGCTGATCTCATGCCCGAGCACGCAGGGCACGGGAAACTTTACCTCTCCTTTCATCACGTGCAGGTCCGTGTGGCACACGCCGCAGGCGCGTACCCGCACCAACACTTCCCCGGCCTTGGGCCGGGGGTCCCGAAGATCTTCCACGCGGAGGGGAGAGCCGACCTCCGGCAGCACCGCGGCCTTCATGCGGTCCCTCCTTACTCAGGCGCGCTCGGGCCAGCGCTCCACCACGACTTTCTTCTCCGTGTAGAACTCCACCGCGTCCCGGCCCTGTCCGTGCAGGTCGCCGAAGAAGCTGTCCTTCATCCCCCCAAACGGGTAGAAGGCGATGGGCTGGGCCACTCCCACGTTGATCCCGATGTTCCCCGCCTGCGCCTCGTAGCGAAACTTCCGGGCCGCGGCACCACTGCGGGTGAACAGGCACGCCATGTTCCCGTACTGGCCCCGGTTCACCACCTGGATGGCCTCGTCGATGTCCCGTACGTGGATGAGGCCCAGCACCGGACCGAAGATTTCCGTCCGCGCGATCAGGCCTTCCGGCGGCACGTGCTCCAGCACCGTGGGCCGCACGAAGAAGCCGCCCTCATAACCGGGAATCCGGGCCCCGCGGCCGTCCACCACCACCCGGGCGCCCTCCTGCTCGCCCTTGCCGATCAGCCCCTCGATCCGCTCCTTGCTCTCCCGGCGGATCACCGGCCCCATCTCCACCCCTGGATCCAGCCCGTACCCGACCCGGCGGGAGGCTGCTAGGTCCGCGATGGCCTCCCGAAACCGCTCCCAGGCTTCCCCCACCACCACCGCCAGGGAACTCGCCAGGCAGCGCTGCCCCGCACACCCGAACGCCGAGTCCGCCACCGCCCTGGGGACTATGTCCCAGTCGGCGTCCGGCATCACGATCACCGGGTTCTTCGCCCCGCCCTGACACTGCGCCCGCTTGCCGTTGCCGGTGGCGCGCGTGTACACGTACTTGGCCACCGGGCTGCTGCCCACGAAGCTCACCGCCCGCACCAGGGGGTGGTCCAGGATGGCGTCGACGGTTTCCTTTGCCCCGTTCACCACGTTCACCACGCCCGCCGGGAGCCCCGTCTGCTCCAGCAGCCGCATGATCTTCTGCATGGTCAGGGGTACTCTGTCGGAGGGCTTGACCAGGATGGTGTTCCCGCAGGCGACGGCGTACGGCAAGAACCAGAGCGGGATCATCCCGGGGAAGTTGAACGGCGTGATGGCCGCCACCACCCCCAGAGGCTGGCGGTACAGGTGCTCGTCAATCCCCCGCGCCACGTCCTCGTTGTTGTACCCTTGCATGAGGCTCGGGATGCCGCACGCCACCTCCACGTTCTCGATGCCCCGCCGCAGCTCCCCCACCGACTCGTCGTAGGTCTTTCCGCACTCCTCGGTGACCGTGCGGGCCAGCTCCTCCAGGTTGTCCTCCAGCAGCCGCTTCAGGCGAAAGAGGTACTGCACCCGCTCCGTGGCCGGCGTCCTGCGCCACTCCGTGAACGCCCGCGCCGCCACCTGGGCGGCCTCGTCCACCTCCGCGGGGCTGCTGCCCCGCCCTCGGGCCAGCACCTCCCCGGTGGCAGGGTTGTACACCACCAGCTCGTCCGACCCTGAAGGCCTCTTCCACTCACCGCCGACACAGTTCAGGATCTCCACCTGCGCGTCCACGGTACACCTCTGTTCGGATATCCGAACAATCTTCACCAACCTGCACGATCTTGGTAGCTCCGGGCGGGTTCTCTGTCAACCCATTCGGTCCACACACGCCGGGTGGTCCGGAAAAGTTGCGCCGGCCCCGGCGGGCCTCCGGGACCGGCGTGAGGGGGGGTGGTAGGGCGCCTTACCAGTCGCCGGGGTTGGCGTACGGGTAGGACCACAGGGCCGCCTGCAGGACCACCGCCTTTACCCACGCCGCGTGCATCTTCTCCACGTCCTCCGGGGAGTGGTCCTTTTTGGCCAGGAAGGGCTTGATGGTCAGCGCGATGGGCGCGATCAGGGCCACCACGTACCGCAGGGGGATGTGGTCCACCGAGTTCACCCCGTCCGTACGGTTCTTCTTGGACCGGTGGTGACGCAGCCCGATCTCGTGCTGGTAGTCCAGCCACGCCTGGTCGTAGGGGCGGCGGCAGGTGTCCAGGATCCACTGCCCGAACCGCCTGCGGACTGCAGCCAGGTAGTCCCCCAGGGGTTGTCCGTCGGGCCCGGAGAAGTAGTGCACGAGGTGAGGGGTGGAGCCCACGAACCCGTACCAAAGGTCCAGGATCTGCTCCACCTGGTCTTCCAGCACGTCCCCCGCCATCCGCAGGTAGCGGACGTCCTCCTCGGTCATAGCCACCGCCTGCTGGAGCTTACGCAGCTCCTCCAGGGACACCGGGCTGCGCGCCACCTCCGCGGTCCCGTACGTGTAGCCGGGGATCGCCATGCTCCCACCTCCAGGTAGATTCGGACTCCTAAATATTTTCCGCTCCGCGGCTGGTCGGCTGTCAAGAGGGTGAGGGTCAGGATTCAGCCGGCCCGCGGCGGCCCTTCCACCACCTCTCCACCCGCCGCCGGATCTCCGCCTCCAGTCCCCGGTCGGTGGGCTCGTAGTACACCCGGCCCCGCAGCCCCTCAGGCAGGTAGTCCTGCTCCACGAAGCCATCGGGGAAGTCGTGAGGGTACCGATAGCCCAGGCCGTGGCCCAGGACGGAAGCACCGGGGTACGAGCTGTCCCGCAGGTGGGGCGGTACCGGCTCCGGAGCCCGGCTGCGGACGTCTTCCCTGGCCTTGCTCAGGGCCCGGACCACCGCGTTGCTCTTGGGAGCGCAGGCGATGTATAGGGCTGCCTCCGCGAGCGGGATCTGAGCTTCCGGCATGCCCACGTACTCCACCGCGTGCGCAGCCGCGGTGGCCACGAGCAGGGCCGTGGGGTCTGCCAGCCCCACGTCCTCCGCGGCGTGGACGACCATACGGCGGGCCACGAACCGGGGATCCTCCCCCGCCTCCAGCATCCGCACCAGCCAGTACAGCGCCGCGTCGGGGTCGGAGCCCCTTAGGCTCTTGATGAAGGCCGAGATGGTGTCGTAGTGCTGATCCCCCGCCCGGTCATACCGCAGCACCGGACGCTGGAGGGCTTCCTCCACCGCCGCGACACCTACCCGCCGGACGCCGTCCGGCCCAGGTGGGGTGGTGGTCACCGCCACCTCCAGGGAGTTGAGGGCGACCCGGGCGTCCCCGCCGCACGCGGTCACCAGGTGTTCCAGCGCCTCGTCTTCTAGCTGCGCCCCGAGGCGGCCCAGGCCTCGTTCAGGGTCTTCCAGCGCGCGCCGGACGAGGGTGCGGATCTGTTCAGGAGACAGAGGCTCCAGCCGCAGGATGCGGACACGGGACACCAGAGTGCTGTTGAGGGCGAAGAAGGGATTCTCGGTGGTGGCGCCGATCAGCACCAGGGTTCCGTCTTCCACGTGCGGCAGCAGCAGGTCCTGTTGGGCGCGGTTGAACCGGTGGATCTCGTCTACGAACACCACGGTGCGCTGGCCGTGGAACCGCAGCCGGTCCGCGGCCTCCTGAGCCACCCGGCGGATGTCCGCGGCCCCAGAGGTGACCGCGTTGAGGGTCTCGAAGTGGGCGCGGGCGCTGCGGGCGAGGATGCGGGCCAAGGTGGTCTTCCCCGTCCCCGGGGGCCCGTACAGGACCAGGGAGGCGAGCTGTCCGGACTCCACCAGCCTGCGCAGGATCCGCCCGGGGCCCACCAGGTGCTCCTGCCCCACGAACTCCTCTAGGGTGCTGGGCCGCATGCGGGCCGCCAGGGGGGCGGCGCTGGGCTCTGGCTGGAACAGCTCCATCCCAGGCCAGCATCCCACCGCCGCGGTGCGGCGGCAACCGGCTAACGGGGGGCGGTGGTCGGGAGGGGCTGAGCGAGCCGTCGGCCCCAAGAGCAGACGCCCTCCAGCGCCGCAGCCGCCCGCAGTAGCGTGGCCTCCGCGAACGGTGCCGCGGCCAGCTGCACGCCCAGGGGAAGCCCTTCCTGCGAAAGCCCCACGGGGACCGTGACCGAGGGGAAGCCCACGAAGCTAAACGGCCCGTTGAAGGACGGGTCCCCGGTGGACTCCAACCCCCTCGGGGCGGGCGCGGGCGTGGCGGGGGTGGCCAGCACGTCCACCTCACCGAACAACGCGGCCATGCCGCGCCGGCACGCCCGCCGGATCTGCCTGGCGCGGATGTACTCGGTGGCGGGGATCCTCCCCCCCTCCTCCAGCAGGGCGCGCAGCTTCGGCCCGTAGTCGTCGCGACGGTGGTCAAACCACCTGCGGTGAAAGGTGGCCGCTTCGCTGGCCAGAATCGTGCGCTGCGCCACAAGCCCTGCCTCGAACTCCCTCGGCAGCTTCACCTCACGCACCTGCACGCCCGCTCCCTCGAGAGAGGCCAGCGCCCTGCCGTACGCCTCCCGTACTTCCGGAATGGCCCGGTCGGAGAAGAACCGGTCCGGAACGCCCACCCGCAGCCCCGAGGGGCCGATCCGACACGCCTGCGTCCACCGCTCCACGGGGTGGGGCGCGCAGGCGGGATCCAGACCGTCGGGCCCTGCGAGGACTTCCAACAGCAACGCCGCGTCCTCCACGGTGCGCACCAGAAAGCCGGGGTGGTCCAGGGTCCAGCTCAAAGGCAGGATGCCGTGACGGCTCACCCGCCCGTAGGTGGGCTTGAGACCCACGATGCCGCAGTAGGCCGCCGGCCGCAGGATGGAGCCCACGGTCTGCGTGCCTAAAGCTGCGGGGACCATCCCGCAGGCCACCGCGGCCGCCGAACCGCTGCTGGACCCACCCGGCGTGTGGTCCAGGTTCCAAGGGTTGCGGGTGGGGCCCGGATCCAGGAAGGCGAACTGGGTTGTGACGGTCTTCCCGAGCACGATCGCACCCGCCTCACGCAGCCGGGCCACCACGGTGGCGTCTTCGGCCGGCACGAACCCCCGCAGCAGGGGAGAGCCCGCGGAGGTCTCCAGGCCCCGGGTGTAGATGATGTCCTTCACGCCCACGGGGACTCCGTGCAGGGGCCCTACCCGTTCCCCGCGCCGCAGCCGCTCGTCCAGCCGGCCAGCCTCTTCCAGGGCACGTTCCGGGTCAAGCCGCGCCCACGCATGCACCGACGGCTCCAGCTGTTCCGCCCGGTCCAGGGCGGCCCGGACCAGCTCCCGCGCGGAGACCTGACGGGTGGCCACCAGCTCCGCAGCCTCCCGCGCCGTGAGCTCCCACAGCTCCGCCATCTTCCTCCTCCGTGTTCGCAAGGTCGCGCCCCACCTGCCTTCAGGGGGCTGCCGGCTTCCGCACCGCGATGTGCACCTCGCGCAGCTGGGCCTCGTCCACCTCGGACGGCGCGCCCATCATCAGGTCCACGGCACTCGCGGTCTTCGGGAAGGCGATCACATCCCGGATGGTGTCCTCCCCGGCCAGCACCATCACCAGCCGGTCAAACCCGAAGGCGATGCCGCCGTGGGGCGGCGCGCCGTACTGGAAGGCCTCCAGCAGGAACCCGAATCGTTCCTGAGCCTGCTCGGGCCCGATTCCGAGCAGGCGGAACACCCGCTCCTGCAGCTCCCGGCGGTGGATCCGGATGCTCCCCCCGGCCACCTCCACCCCGTTCAGCACCAGGTCGTACGCCTTGGCGCGTACCCTCAGGGGCTGCGATTCCAACAGGTCCACGTCCTCGTCCACGGGAGCGGTGAAGGGGTGGTGGACCGCCACGTACCGGCCCTCCTGGTCGTCCCATTCCAGGAGCGGGAAGTCCACCACCCATGCGTACGCGAACGTGCCTTCGCGGGCCAAGCCTCGCTGGGCTCCCACCTGCTGGCGGATCTTCCCCAGGGCTGCGGAGGCCACGTCCCCGGCGGCGGCCACAAACAGAAGCAGGTCGCCCTCCCGCGCTCCCGTGGCAGCCCGCATAGAGTCCAGCAGGCCGTCCGTGAGGTGTTTCGCGAGAGGACCCTTGGGGCCGTCGGGCTGCAGGGCCAGGTGCAACACTCCTGGCGCTCCTGCCTCCACCGCCAGCGTCACCCACTGCTCCACCTCGCGGCGGGAGGCAGACGCGGCCTGCGGGATCCGCAGGCAGCGCACCGCCTCCGCCTCCCGGAACAGGCGCAGTTCCGCTGCCTTCGCCACCTCCGTGACGTCGTCGATGGTTAGCCCGTAGCGCAGGTCCGGCTTGTCCGTGCCGTACCGCAGGAGCGCGTCCCGGTACGACAACCGCGGAAACGGCAGCGGTACGTCCACGCCCAGCGCCTCCCGCATCAGGTACCCCACCAGGCGCTCCACCAGGCTCAATACGTCGTCCCGGTCCACGAAGGACATCTCCACGTCGATCTGGGTGAACTCCGGCTGCCGATCCGCGCGCAGGTCCTCGTCCCGGAAGCAGCGGGCCAGCTGGAAGTACCGCTCCACCCCGGCCACCATGAGGATTTGCTTGAGCAGCTGCGGGGACTGGGGGAGCACGTAGAACTTGCCCGGGTGCAGCCGGCTGGGAACCAGGAAGTCCCGCGCCCCCTCCGGGGTGGCGCGGATGAGGTGTGGAGTCTCCACCTCCCAGAAACCTTCCCGGTCCAGAAAGTCCCGGGTGGCCTTCGCCAGACGGTGCCGCAGCCGCAAATTGCGCTGCATCCGCTCTCGCCGCAGGTCCAGGTAGCGGTAGCGGAGCCGGACCGACTCGTCCACGTCGTCGCCGTCCGCCACCTCAAAGGGCGGAGTCCGGGAGGGGTTCAACACCTCCAGGGTCTCCGCGCGGATCTCCACCTCTCCCGTGGCGATCTTGGGGTTCACGGTGTGGGGCGGCCGGATCACCACCTCCCCCACCACCCGAACCACGTACTCCGGGCGGACCTGCTGGGCTGCGGCGTGTGCGGGCTGCTGCGGGGTGCACACCACCTGCACCACGCCCTCCCGATCCCGCAGGTCCAGGAACACCAAGCCGCCCAGGTCCCGGCGACGATGCACCCAGCCGCACACGGCCACCCGCTGTCCTGCGTGCGCGGGCCTCAGCTCGCCGCACCAGTGCGTTCGCATCCGCCCTCCTCCAGCAGCTGCGGCAGCTGGTCCGCGTCCACCGCCCGCTGCTCGCCCGCCTGCAGATCCCGCAACACCACCTTCCCGGCAGGCAGGTCCGCCGCACCCACCAGCACCGCCCAACGGGCGCCTGAACGGGATGCGGCCCTCAGCTGTGCCCGCAGGCTCCGTCCGAGCAGGTCACCGTCCGCCCGCACCCCGGCCCTCCTCAGGACGTCCAAGAGCCGCAACGCCTCCTCGTCCCACTCAGGGCCCTGGTGGCAGACGTACACCTGCACGCCACCCGACAGCTCGGGAACCAGCCCTTCCTCCTCCAGGACCATCAGCACCCGCTCCAGCCCCATGCCGAATCCCACCCCGGGCGTGGGCGGCCCGCCCAGCACCTCCGCCAACCCGTCGTACCGACCGCCCCCGAACAGGGTGCTCTGCGCACCGAGCTTGGGGTAGTGCACCTCCGCCGCGGTCCGGGTGTAGTAGTCCAGCCCGCGCACGATGAGCGGGTCCACCTCCACGGGAATCCCCAGCACCTCCAGCCTCCTCACCACGGCGTCGAAGTGGGCCCGGCACTCCGCACACAGGTAATCCAGCATGCGGGGCGCGCCCCGGGCGATCTCGCGGGTCTGCTCCACCTTGGAGTCCAGGATGCGCAGGGGGTTGGTGACCAACCTCCTCCGGCTGTCCTCGTCCAGCCGGTCGTAGTGTCGCTGGAAGTACTCGCGGAACACCTGCAGGTAGCCGGGCCGGCACTTGGGGTCTCCCACGCTGTTCAGGTGCACCCGCACCTCCCGAAGCCCCAGGGCCTGCAGCGTCCGCACCGCCAGGCTCAGCACGTCCACGTCCGCGGCCGGGTCGGGAGCCCCCAGCACCTCCGCGCCGAACTGCGTGTGCTGGCGGTACCGCCCCGCCTGGGGCCGGTCGTACCGGAACATCTCCGCCACGTAGTACACCTTCACCGGCTGGGGCCAGGTGTGCATCCCGTGCTCCACGTACGCCCGCACCACCCCCGCGGTGCCCTCCGGTCGCAACGACAGGCTGCGCCCCGCCCGGTCCGAGAAGGTGTACATCTCGTGCTCCACGATGTCCGTGCCCTCGCCCACGCCCTTCAGGAACACCTCCGTGTGCTCCACCAGGGGCGTGCGGATCTCACGGTAGCCGTAGCGGTGCGCCATCTCCCGGCAGCTCGACACCAGCCACTGCCACCGCTCGGACTCAGGGGGCAGCACGTCCCGCATCCCGCGGGGTGCCTGGTACTTGGACATCGTCCTCCCTGCCTGCCGCCGGACGTCCGCGAAGCCCGCGGTACGGCCCCATCCTCGGACGGACTCCTCCCGATTGTAGCAAGCTGGTAGCTCGGTGCGGGGCCGTGGCACAATCGTAACCGTGCGGGTGGCCTCTCTTCTGCCGAGCGCCACGGAGATTCTGTTCGCCCTGGGATTGGGGTCGCAGGTGGTGGCCACCAGCCACGAGTGCGACCACCCCGCGGAAGCCCGCCTCAGGCCCCGGGTGGTGCGCACCGTGGTGGACCCGTCGCGGCCGAGCCAGGAGGTGGACCGCCAGGTGCGGGAGCTGGCCAGCGCCGGACGGCCTGTGTTCCTGGTGGACCTGCAGCAGATCCGCACACTGCGCCCCACGGTCGTGGTGACACAGGCGGTGTGCGAGGTGTGCGCGGTGGGCCCATGCCAGGTGGTGCCGCTTGCGGACGCCTTGCCGGGGGTGCGCGTGGTCCGGCTGCAGGCCACCTCCCTGGAGGGCGTGTGGGAGGACGTGTTGAGGGTGGCGGAGGCGTGCGGGGTCCCCGAGCGGGGGCGGGCGTTGGCAAGCCAGCTCCGGGACGCGGTGCGTGCGGTCACCGCGGCGGTGGCGGGCCGGCCCCGCCTCCGCGTGGCGTGCGTGGAGTGGCTGGACCCGCCGTACGTGGCCGGGCACTGGGTCCCAGAAATGGTGTGGCGGGCGGGCGGGCAGGACGTGATGGGTGAGCCGGGGCGGCCTTCGTGGCGGACCACGTGGAGCCAGGTGGACGGGGCCGACCCGGAGGTGGTGGTGCTCATGCCGTGTGGGTTCTCCCTGGAGGCCGCCTGGGATCGACGGGCGGAGCTGGCCGCGCAGCCCGCTTTCCTGGGCCTGCGGGCCCTGCGCCACGGGTCCGTGTATGTGGCGGACGCCAACGCGCACTTCAGCCGGCCGGGGCCGCGGCTGGTGGAAGGCCTGCAGACCCTGGCGGCGCTTTTGCACCCGGGCTGCGGGTTCCAGCCCCTGGCCCGTCGCCTGACCCTGCAGGACCTCCCCGCGGCGGCTACGGTGGGCGAAGGGTAGGAGGTGAGCACGTTGCACGCCATCATCCTGGCAGGCGGCAAGGGCGAGCGGTTGCGGCCGTACACGCAAGACCGGCCGAAGCCCATGGTGGAGATCCTCGGGATCCCCATCCTGGGCTACCAGATCGAGTGGCTGCGCAGCCAGGGGGTCACCGACGTGGTGGTGGCCTGCGGCTACCGGCACGAGGTGATCGAGGACTACTTCGACGACGGCCGCAAGTGGGGCGTGCGGATCCGCTACTCGGTGGAGCGGGAGCCGCTGGGCCGGGGCGGGGCCCTCAAGCAGGCCATGGCGTTGGTGGAAGGCGAGGTGTGCGTGGCCACCAACGGCGACGTGATCACCAACGTCCCGTTGCGGGAGGTGGTGGACCTGCACCGCCGCCGGGGCGACCTGGCGACCCTGGTGTTGAGCCCCTTCGTCAGCCCCTACGGCATCGTGGACGTGGACGCGGAGGACCGCATCACCGGGTTCCACGAAAAGCCGGAGCTACCCTACTGGATCAACGCCGGGGTGTACGTGCTGGACCGTTCGGTGCGCGACCTGCTACCGGACGTGGGCGACCACGAGACCACCACGTTCCCGGAGCTGGCGCGGCAGGGGCGGCTGGGTGCTTACCGTTCCCGCGCGTACTGGCGCGGCGTGGACACCATCAAGGACCTTTCGGAGGTCACCAAGGAGCTGGAGCAGCGGCTGCTGTCCGCCTTCTTGGGCTGAACCCGCCCCCAGCCCCGCGAGTGGGGGAGTCCCCTGCGCACCGTCACCGGGCCACCAGCTGGTACACTCCGCCGCCGTGGTCCACCACCAGGGAGCTCGCCGTCGGGCGCTTCCGCGAAGGAGGCGATCCGCAGCCCGCTGCGCAGCAGGAGCTCCATGGGAGGCCTGCCGGGCTCTGGAGGGCCCACACCTGGCCGCCGCAGTAGTCGCCGAACACGTACCGCCCCGCCAGCCACGGGACCCGGCTCCCCCGGTACACGAACCCTCCGGTCACCGCACGGGTGCCGTCCACGTGGGTAGGGTACGACGCCACGGGCGGCACGAAGGGCGCGGGGTCGCAGCCCACCTCTGGCTTGTTGCAAAGCGTCCCCTCCATGACCGCCCAGCCGTAGTTCGTCCCGCGCTCCACCCGGTCCACCTCTTCTCGCCGGTCCTGGCCCACGTCCCCCACGAACAGCCGGCCGGTGGCGCGGTCGAAAGAAAACCGCCAGGGGTTCCGCAGGCCGGACGCCCACACCTCCACCGCGCCCGTGTCTGGGTGCACGCGCAGCATCTTCCCGAGCGGGCTCGCCGGGTTCTGCGCGTTGTCCTGGGGGTCATCCGCACCGCCACCGTCCCCCATGCCCACGTACAGCCAGCCGTCTGGGCCGAACCGCACCGGCCCGCGGTTGTGGTTGTCGAGGGGCTCGTCGACGACCAGCAGAACCCGTCAGCTGGCGGGGTCGGCGGCGTTCGGGTCGGCGGAGGCGCGGAACTCTGACACGAAGGTCTTGAGCTGGCCCGCTTCCCGCCGGGTGGAGTTGACGAACAGCCGCCCGTTGGACGCGTACTGGGGGTGGAAGGCCACGCTCAACAGCCCCTTCTCTCCCCCGCTTTCCACGCGCCCAGAAAGGTCTAGAAACGTTCGGACGCACACCACCACCCGGCCGGCCTGCTCCACCACGAACAGCCGCCCGTCCAGCTGTCCTGCGAAGGCCACGTGCACCGGAAGGTGGAATCCGGCCGCCACCTGCTCCAACGCCAGGGCAAAGCCGCCTGGCCGCACCGACGCGCTGCAGCCCGCCAGCAGCAAGAACGGGAGCGCGCGGCGCAGCAACCTACACCTCCGGCGACGCCAGCGGGCCGCGGGCGCGCTCGTAGGCCGCCGCGGCGGCCAGCACCCGCGCCTCCTGCCAGGGGGGACCCACCAGCTGCAGCCCCACGGGCAGCCCCTCGGCGAACCCGCACGGGACCGTGGCCGCGGGAAGGCCCAGGGCGTTAAACGGGTTGGTGAAGCGGGTCAGAAGGCTCCGGGTGTCGTGCGGGGCGCCTGCCACCTCCGTGGTCTGCTCGCCCCAGCGCGGTGCGGGCACAGGCACCGTGGGCGAGGCGAGCAGGTCTACCTGGTCCCACAGCTGGCGGCACCGGGACGCCAGCACCCTGCGGACCCGCAGGGCCTGGACGTAGCGCTCCGCGGGCAGGCACAGACCCACCAGAAGCCGCTCCCGCACGTCCATGCCGTAGCCCTCCGGACGCGTGCGCAACCCCTCCGCGTGCACCGCCGCCGCCTCCACCAGCAGCAGGGCCGTGGCCACCGCGGACGCGGCTTCCCACGGGAAGTCCACCGGGGTGCACCGGGCACCCTCCCGCTGCAGCACCTGCACCGCCTCCTGGAAACGGGCTGCCACGAGAGGGTGCACGACTTCCCACCACCTGCCGCGGGGCACACCGAGCCGCACGCCGCGCACCCCCGACCCTAACCCGGACGTGTAACGGCCAGGCGACCCTGCCAGCACCTCCAGCAAGACCGCCGCGTCCTCCACCGTGCGGGCCAGAGGCCCCGGGTGGTCCAGGGAGGGGGCGAGGGGGAACACCCCGTGGCGTGGGACCAGGCCGTACGTAGGCTTGACCCCCACCACCCCGCACAGGGCTGCCGGGATGCGCACCGACCCTCCCGTGTCGGTCCCCACGGAGCCGAACGCGCAACCCGTGGCCACCGCCACCGCGCTGCCCCCGCTGGACCCGCCGGGGGAACGTTCGGGGTCCCAAGGATTTCGGGCGCGGCCGAAGTGCGGGTTGTCGTTGGACACGCCGAAGGCGAACTCGTGCAGGTGCGCCCGCCCCACGAACACCGCACCGGCCTCCCGCAGCCGGCGGGTGACCTCCGCGTCTTCCGCGGCGACCTCTCCCGCGCGGAGCGCAGACCCGCAGGTGAACGGCGCCCCCCGCTCCGCGATCAGGTCCTTGAGCGTCACGGGTACGCCGTGCAGCGGTCCCCGCAGAGGCTCCTGCGCCCGCTGGCGCGCCTGGTCCAGGGCGCGCTCTGGGTCCAACCACAGAAACGGCTGCAACCGGGGTTGCACCCGGGAAGTCCGCTCCAGGACCGCTTCCACCACCTCCACGGGCGAAAGCTCACCGGACCGGACAGCCCGGGCCACCTGCACCAGGGTCAGGTCCGCCACGCTCACTGGTCCCAACACAGGGGCGCGGGTTCTTCTGCGGACGCGTCCACCGCGTCCAGGGCCTCCAGCCGCCGCAGCACCGCCCGGAGCTGGTCTACGGGCAGGTCCGCGGGCTGCACCCGCACCCCCCGGGCTTCCAGGGCCGCCTCCATCCACGCCCGCAGGTCCCGGTCGGTCACCCGCGCAGCCCCTCGGTGTCCAGCCAGATGGTCACCGGGCCGTCGTTGAGGATCTCCACCAGCATCACGGCCCCGAACACGCCGGTCTGCACCGGCACGCCGTGTTCTGCCAGGGCCCGGTTGAACGTTTCAAAGAGCGGCAACGCCACCTCGGGGGCCGCGGCCTCCGCGAAGCTGGGCCGGTTGCCCTTGCGGCAGTCCCCGTACAGGGTAAACTGGGACACCGACAGCACCCGACCGCCCACGTCCAGCACCGACCGGTTCAGCTTGCCCTGCTCGTCCGGGAACACGCGCAGGTGGGCCACCTTGCGGGCCAGGAAGCGGGCTTCGTCTTCCGTGTCCCCGTGACGCACCCCCACCAGCACCACCAGGCCAGGGCCGATCTCGGCCACGGTGCGGCCTTCCACCCGGACCGCTCCCCGGCTCACCCGCTGCACCAGGGCCCTCACACCCGCGCTCCCGCCCGAAACGTCGCTGCCGCGACTCGTGCGGACCCCGATCCTGCACCGTACGCCGCGCGGCTCACCGGTCGGCTCCGAGGCGTGCCAGCCGGCGGGCAGCCTCCTCGAGGGTCTGCTCGCGCTTCGGGTACGCGAACCGCACGTAGCGACGCCCCAGGGAGGGATGGTGGAAGAAGGAGGAACCCGGCACCGTCGCCACCCCCACCTCCCGGACCAGCCGGAGGGCGAAGGCCGTGTCGTCCTCCTGGGAGAGGCCCGTGAAGTCCGCCATGATGTAGTACGCCCCCCGCGGCACCGTGGGGCGGAACCCCAGCTCCCGCAGCGCGCCCAGCAGCAGGTCCCGCTTGCGCTGGTAGCTCTGCGCCATCTGGCGGTAGTAGCTGTCGGGGAACCGCAACGCCACCACCGCGGCCTGCTGCAGGGGCGCCGCTGCGCCCACCGTGAGGAAGTCGTGCGCCTTCCGGATGGCCTGGGCCACCGCGTCGTTGGCCACCGCGGCCCACCCCACCCGCCAGCCGGTGACGCTGTAGGTCTTGCTCATGGAGCTGATGGTGATCGTGCGCTCCGCCATCCCGGGCAGGGAGGCGAGGCTGACGTGCTGGGCGCCGTCGTACACGATGTGCTCGTACACCTCGTCCGTGACCGCCAGGGCGTCGTAGTGACGGCACAGGTCCGCGATGTGCTCCAGTTCCGCCCGGCTGAACACCTTGCCCGTAGGGTTGTGGGGCGTGTTCACCACGATGGCTTTGGTGCTCCGGCTGAACGCCCGCTCCAGCTCTCGGGGGTCGTAGGGGAAGTCGGGGCGGGACAGGTCCAGGGTCACGTACCGCAGCCGCGCGCCGGACAGCGCCGCGTCCGGCCCGTAGTTCTCGTAGAAGGGCTCGAACACCACCACCTCCTCCCCCGGGTTCACCAAGGCCAGCATGGTCGCCATCATGGCCTCCGTGGCCCCGCAGGTAACCGTGAGGTGGCGGTCGGGGTCGTAGCGCAGGCCGCTGTACCGCTCCAGCTTCTCCGACAGCGCCTGCCGGAGCTCGGGAGCGCCCCAGGTGATGGCGTACTGGTTGTACCCGTCCCCCAGCGCCCGCTGGGCGGCTTCCAACAGCTCCTGGGGAGGGTCGAAGTCGGGGAAGCCCTGGGCCAGGTTGATCCCGCCGTACTGCCCGCACAGGCGGGTCATCTCCCGGATCACGGACTCCTGGAACACCGAAACGCGCTGCGCGGTGTAGTTCGCCGTCACCGGGTGCCTCCACGTTGCGGAAAGGGTTTCCAGGCCACCATTGTGGGCGACCAGGGCCGTTCGGGCAACTCGGCGCCTACACGCCCATGATGTGGTAGCCGGCGTCCACGAACAGCACCTGACCGGTCACGCCGCGGCTGAGGGGGCTCGCCAGGAACACCGCGGCGTCGCCCACCTCCTCCTGATCCACGGTCCGCCGCAGGGGCGCCCGCTGCCGGTACGTCTCGATGAAGTCCGACAGCCCCGCCACGGCCCGGGCGGAGGCGGTGCGGATGGGCCCCGCGGAGATGGCGTTCACCCGGATCCCGCGTTCTCCCAGCTCGTAGGCCAGGTACCGCACACACGCCTCCAGGGCCGCCTTGCACACCGCCATCACGTTGTAGTTGGGGAACACCCGCTCACTGGCCAGGTAGGTCAGGGTGAGGATGGAACCGCCCTCGGGCATGAGGGGGGCCACTGCCCGGGCGCAGGCCACCAGGGAGTACGCGCTCACGTTCTGCGCCACCAGGTACCCCTCGCGGCTGGTGTCCAGGAACCGGCCCCGCAGGTCCTCGGTGCGCGCGTAGGCGATGCTGTGCACCAGCACGTCCACCCGGCCCACCTGTTCTTGCAGCTGCTCCCGCAGGGCCTCCAGGTCCTGGTCCCGGGTGACGTCGCACCGGAGCAGCACAGGGTCGCGCAGCTCTGTGGCCAGCTTGCGGACGTTCTCCTCCTCCCGTTCCCCCAGGTAGGTGAGCACGCAGCGGGCACCCTCCCGGTGGAAGGCGCGGGCGATCCCCCACGCGATGCTCCACCGGTTGGCCACCCCCATCACGAGGGCGCAGCGGTCCTGTAGCAGTCCCATATTTCCCTCCGCACGCAGGTCCGCCGGTCCGGGCAAGGATCGCGGCGGCCGGAGAACCGTTTCCAGAGGCCGCGGGAGTTCTCCTACCGGCCGCCCGCGGTCAGCCGTTCCACCCGGTACACGTCGGGCAGCTTGCCGATCCGCTGGAGGACTGCGGTCAGCTGGCCTACGTTCCGGATGTCCACCGTGAGGTGGATCACGCCCACCTTGTCGCGGCGCACGTGGGCGTTCACCGAAAGCACGTTGGTGCGGGTGTCCGCCACCGCGCTGAGGACGTCCTTGAGCAGGCCCACGCGGTCTAGGGCCTCCACCTGGATCTCCACGGGGTAGCTGCCGTCCGGGGACGGCTCCCACTCCACCTCCAGCAGCCGCTCCCCGTGCTGGCGCAGGTAGTCCAGGTTCCGGCAGTCCCGGCGGTGAATCGTCACGCCCCGCCCCCGGGTGATGTAGCCCACCACGTCGTCCCCAGGCAGGGGCATGCAGCACCGGGCCAGGGTCATGAGCACGTTGTCCACGCCCCGGACACGCAGCCCCCTGGCCGGCGCCGCGGCGGAAGGCTGGGCCTGGGGCGCGGCGGGTTCCGGGCTGGGCGCGGGCGGTCCCCCCAGGGCGTGCACCACCTGCAGGAGGGTCAGGTCGCCGTTGCCCAGGGCGGCGTACAGATCCTCCTCGGTGGGGACCTGCAGCTTCTCGCACGCCTCCTTGATCCGCTCCGCCCGCAGGAGCGTGGACAGCAGGCCCAGGCGCCGCAGCTCCCGCTCCAGCATCTCCTTGCCGCGGGCCACGTTCTCTTCCCGCTGCTGCCGGCGGAACCACTGGCGGATCTTGGTACGGGCGTTGCTGGTGACCACGAACTCCAGCCAGTCCCGGCTCGGCCCTGGAGACGTCTTGGAGGTAAGGATCTCCACGATGTCCCCGCTCCGCAGCCGATAGCTGAGGGGCACCAGCCGGCCGTTCACCTTGGCCCCCACGCACCGGTGGCCCACGTCGGTGTGGATGCGGTAAGCGAAGTCCACGGGGGTCGCGCCGCTGGGCAGGTCCACCACGTCCCCCTTGGGGGTGAACACGAACACCTCGTTGCGGAACAGGTCGAGCTTCACCGACCGCATGAACTCCTGGGCGTCCTGCATCTCCTGGTGCCACTCCAAGAGCTGGCGCAGCCAGGACAGCTTCTCCTCGAAGGACCGGTCCCGGGTCCCTGCCTTGCCTTCCTTGTATCGCCAGTGGGCGGCGATGCCGTACTCCGCCTCCTGATGCATCCGGTGGGTGCGGATCTGGATCTCCAGGGGCTGGCCCCGGTAGATGACGGTGGTGTGCAGGGACTGGTAGCCGCTGGGCTTGGGATTGGCGATGTAGTCGTCGAACTCCCCCGGGATGGGCCGCCACAGGGAGTGCACCACCCCCAAAGCCGCGTAGCAGTCCTTCACGTCGTCCACGATGACCCGCACCCCCAGCCGGTCGTAGATGCGGGCGATGCCCTGCCCCTGGTACTCGGGCCGCTGCATCTTCCGGTAGATGCTGTAGGCATGTTTGGGCCGGGCGGTGATGTGCTGCCGCTCCACCCGGATGCCGGCCCGGTTGAGCTCCCGGTACAGCTCCTCCTGGATGGTCCGCAGCACGTCCTCCTGCTGCTGCTGCGCCTCCCGCAGGGACTCCACGATCTCCCGGTACGCCTCCGGCTCCAGGATGGCGAAGGCCCGGTCCTCCAGCTCGTTCTGCAGCTGCCCGATCCCCAGGCGCTTGGCCAGCGGCGCGTAGATCTCTAGGGTCTCCCGGGCCTTCCGGCGCTGGTGCTCGGGGGGCATCACGTGCATGGTGCGCAGGTTGTGGAGCCGGTCGGCCAGCTTGATGAGGATGATCCGCACATCGCTGGCCATGGCCAGGAACATCTTGCGCAGGTTTTCCGCCTGCTTCTCTTCCTGGCTGCGCCACTGGATCTTGCCCAGCTTGGTGACCCCGTCCACCAGGGTGGCGATCTCGTCCCCGAACTCCCGCCGGAGTTCGTCCAGGGTCTGGGGCGTGTCCTCGGGGACGTCGTGCAGCAGGGCGGCGGCCACCGTGGTGGCGTCCATGCGCAGGTCCGCCAGGATCTGGGCCACAGCCACGGAGTGCATCACGTAGGGCTCTCCGGAGCGCCGCACCTGGCCCTCGTGGGCCCGGGCCGCGAACGCGTACGCCCGCCTCAGCAGGTCCAGGTCCGCCTGGGGCTGGATCTCCCGGACCCGCTCCAGCAGCCGCTGCATCTCCGCGGGCAGCTCCACTCCCTGCGGCACACCCGCATCCAGCCGGGTGGTCATACCTTATCCTGCACCCGAGGGCGCGCGGCCGGCAACCGAGCCCGAGGCCACCCGCTCCAGAACCTCCACCGCCGGGCAACCGACCAGCCACCGGGCCCCAGCTTCAAACGCCGCGCGGCTCCGCTCCCCTTCCGCGAAACGCAGTACCGCCCCCAGGTCCTTCCGGCCCTCGGAGGGGCACAGCTCCACCCGCCATCCGCCGGCTGCCCGTTCCCTGCGCACCAGCTCCGCCGCCTCCAGGACGCTCAACGCCGCGGGGACCGCCAGCCGGGGATCCAGGCCGGTGGAGTCCCGTACCCGCGCGGCCAACTCGTCGTCCGGCCACCGGGGTTGTCCGGGTAGCTGCCGCAGGAGGCGGTAGATGGCCGCCAGGGCCTTGCGTGGCGGGTGCCGGCTGTTCCACTCCAGCCGGGCCCGGTGCAGCGCCTCCGGCCCGAAGGCCAGCACGAGGGTCGCCCCGTCCCGGTCCTCAAGCCCGCAGCCGGCCTGCTGTAGGAACACCTCCCGGGCCGTGGGGGCCAGCCACGCCCGAAAGCCCGCGCGCACACCTTCCGGGGCCGTGCCACCGCACACCAGGCCGTCCAGCTTACCCTGGTTGAACAGCCCCACCAGGGTTTCCCGCACCGCGGAGGGGAGCCCCGGGTGGTCATAGGCCACCCGCATCCCGGAGGACAGCGAGCGGGACAGCTCCACGGCGGAAGCGGGCCCGGCCGCGAACAGGAGGCCGGGCCGCTGCCGCAGCAGGTCCTCCACGGTCTTCTCCCGGCGCCGGGCGTCCACCACGCGCACAGAGCTGCGGGCCTCCGAAAGGCCAAATACCTCCCAACCCGCCGGCCTCAGCGCGGGGTCCCACACCACCCACAGCAAGGGTCCCTCGTGCGCGGCCAGCTCCGGGGGCAGCTGGCCGTCCGACCACCCCTCCGCCACCACCAGGCAACCGCGCGAGACCACCTCCGGCCGCCGGCCCACGTACGTGGGCGTGGTGAATACCACGTCCAGCACGCCAGCCTTCGCGAGCTGCTCAGCCTCCTGCAGCTCGCCGCGGCCCACCAAACCGTGCAGCCGGCCGACCTGCAAGCCGACCCTCTCCAGGGCGCCTTTCCACCCTTGCCACCGGGCATCGGCCAGCTCCGCCAGGGAGCACACCACCAACGCAGGCCGGCCCCCTAGCGCGTGGGAGGCAACCGCGAGCAGTGCCAGCCGGGCGCACTCCGGCCGCGGGCCGCTCACCACCGCCACCCGCGCGCCCTCCTGTAGCCGCCCGAGCGCCCCCCGGAGCTCGTCGCCCACGCAGTCCCCCGCCCACAGCAGCCTTCCCAGCTGGTGGAGATTCCTGTCTGTAGCCTGCAGCGCGAACCGCACCCAGGAAGCTCGGGGTTGAGGGGCATCCTGCTCTACGCGCAGGTTCACGCCCCTGTGCCGGTCTCCGCCGCCGGTGACCGCGGTAACCGTGGCGCGGTAGCGGACGCCCCGGTCCAGGTACGGCGCCAGCCGGCCCGCCAGGGCGGAGTTCAGGTAGCCCACCACCGCCCCGTCCCGCCTTACCACCTGGACGGCGTGGGGGTCTACGGGGTTGTCCGGCTCGCGCCGCAGCGCCAGCTCTTCGCCCGGCGCAAGCTGCGCCACCACGTCCTGGCGACCCTCGAAGCTCACCCCCACCACTTTGGTGAAGAAAGCCGGCCGGACTTCCACGGCGCGGAAAGCCTCGGCCAGGTAGTCGTCCGCTCGGTCCGCCAGGCGCCGCAGGAGCAGGGCCGTGTCGGTGAGGACCCTGTCCGGCTCCAGCCCCGGCGCCCGCAGGTCCTCCACCACCCACCGGAACCCGCCCCCCTGCCACCGGTCGCGCTCGGGGTAGCCGGCAAGCTCCAGCTCCGGCTGGACGAACGCCACCACCTCACCCCAGCCGCCCAACCCGAAGCCCACCGCGTCCGCAACCTGGAGGCCGTCGCACACCCGCAGCCACAGGTGCTCCCCCGTGCCCCAGACCGCCACTTCCAGCGGCCTTAGGCCCCGGACCGCCAGCACCGGCCTCGGGTTACCTGCCCCGTATGGCTCCAGCCGCGACAGCTCTTCCACCAGCCGGTCGGTAATGTCAGCCAGCTCCACCTGCGCTTCCACCACCAGCTCAGGCACCAGCCGGTCCGGGCAGACCCGCGCGGACACCGCCTCTTCGAACCGCCGGCGGAACTCCCCCAGCCGGTGCGCAGGCAGCTCCAGGCCCGCCGCGGCGGCGTGGCCTCCGAACCGATCCAGCAGCGCCGCACACTCCCCCAGCACCTCCACCAGGTCTACCTCCGGCGTCCCCCGGGCAGACCCGCGGGCTTTGTCCCCCTCCACCGCCAGGGCCACGGCGGGCCTCCAGTACGCCTCACGCAGCTTGCCCGCCACCAGACCTACCACGCCGGGGTGCCATCCCTCACCCCACACCACGATCCCGGGACGGTCTGCCAGCCCTTCGGTTTCCACCGCCGCCAGGGCCTGGCCCAGGGCGTGGTCGTGCAGGCGCTGGCGGTGCGCGTTGTGGCGTTCCAGCTGCGCGGCCAGCTCCTGAGCTTCCTGAGGGTCATCCGTGAGGAGGAGCTTCAAGGCGGTGTGGGCGGTGTCCACCCTCCCGGCCGCGTTGAGCCGCGGCGCAAGCCTCCACGCCACGTCGTCCGCGTCCACCGGAGCTTCCAGCCCCGCGGCGCGCAGCAGCGCCCGCAGGCCTACCACCGGCGCCTCCGCCAGACGACGCAGGCCGTGGCGCACGATCACGCGGTTGTCGTCCACCAGCGGCACCACGTCTGCCACCGTCCCCACCGCGGCCAGCTCCAGCAGCTCCTCGGTGGCCAGCGCCCCCGCAAGTGCGCGCAGGGCGGCCACCAGCTGCCACGCGAGCCCCGAGGCGCAGTAGCCGCGGAAGGGGTACGGCAGGTCCGCCACCTTCGGGTCCACCACGGCGTCCGCAGCGGGGAGCACCGGAGGAGGCTCGTGGTGGTCCACCACCACGACCGCCATTCCAAGGTGCTTGGCCAGCGCGACCTCGCTCAGCGCGCCCACCCCGCAGTCCACGGCCACCAGGCAGCCCGTGCCGGACTCCGCGAGCCTGCGCACCGCCTCCGCATGCAGACCGTAGCCCTCGTGCAACCGGTGCGGGACGTAAGCTTCCGCGTGCACGCCCAGGGCGCGCAGCCCGCGGACCAGGACCGCCGTCGCGCACACGCCGTCCGCGTCGAAGTCTCCATACACGGTGATCCGCCGTCCCTGCCGCGCGGACTCCCAGACCACGCGGGCCGCCTCCGGCAGTCCCGGAAGGCGGCTCGGGGGGGTCAGCGTTTCCAGGGGAGCACGCAGGAAACGGTCCGCGGCCTCGGGGTCCACCCAGCCTCTCGCCGCCAGCAGCTGCGCGGTGACGGGCAGCAGCCCGAGGTCGCGCGCCAGGTCGTCCCTTTGGGGGTGAACGGGGCAGAAGGTCCACCGGCGGCTGCGCGGCCACCGCGCGGCCGTCACAGCCCCGACCCCTCCCGCGAAGCCGGCGCAGGTCCCCTCGGAGCGTGGGCCTGCCGCGCCGCCCGAAGCTCGCGCTCCAGGCCCGCCACGCGCCTGCGCAGCCACCAGTTAGCCAGGCTCAGGGGCAGGCCCGCGATGGTGGCGCCGGCGAACAGGGCCAGGACCAGCAGGGTGGGGAGGGTGTCGTGCAACACCGTCCAGCCCGCAAGGCGCAGCGGGTAGCGATCGGAGGTGCCGGCGTTGCTCAGCATGAGCACCACCGAGAGCACCGCCAGGACGAACCCCACCGCGCTTAGAAGGCGCATGGTTCTGCTCGAAGTCTACCAGCCCAGGGAGGGTGCGGACAGGTGGGTTGGACCGTGCACCGCCCGCGCGGCGGCCGGTGGCCTGCGCGGCTAGGAGCGGCGGCGGCCGGTGGCGGCCGCCCGGGCGGGCCGGGCGGCAGGTTGCACCGCCACCTGGCCTGCGCGTCGCTCCGCCCACTCCGTCAGGTCCACCAGGATCGGGCTCGCCACCCCGATGGACGACCACCCGCCGGTGAGCACCGCCACCGTCAGCCCCAGGGCGAAGTCGCGGACGGTGGGCCCGCCGAACAGGTACACGCTTCCGATGGCCAGCAGGGTCGTAAGGGCGGTGTTCAGGGACCGGACCAGGGCCTCCAGGACGCTGCGGTTCACCAGGTCCGCGAACGGCTCCCGGCCCCGCAGCTGCAGGTTCTCCCGTACCCGGTCGAAGACCACGATGGTGTCGTTGATGGAGTATCCCACCACGGTGAGCAGGACCGCCACGAAGCTGCTGTCCACGGTGGCGCGGGTCAGGGCGAACACGCCGAGGACCAGCAGCAGGTCATGGAGCAGGGCTAGGTCCGCGGCCACCGCGAACCGCACCGACCGGAAGCGCAACGACACGTACACCACCTGCAGGGCCAGCCCCAACGCCACCCCGAGGATGGCGATGTTCCGCAGCTCGCGGCCGATCTTGGGCCCCACGTCGTCTACGCTCAGCACCGTGAACGATCCCACCCGCTCCCGCAGAACCTGCTCCACCCGGCGGCGCTCCTCCGGCTCCAGGTGACGGGTGCGCACGGAGATGTCGCCCGTCTCCTGCACCTTCTGGATCACCGCTTCTCCCAGCCCCAGAGGCTGCAGCCCGGCCCGCACCTGCCCCGTGGACACCGACCGGTCCTGGAACCGGAAGGTGATCAGGGTGCCGCCGGTGAAGTCCACGCCCCAGTTCAACACCGGCCGGCCCAGGGCGGGCTGGACGGCCATGGCCGCCAGGCTGGCCACCACCACCAGGGCAGAGGCCAGGTAGAGCCACCGCCGGTTCCCCATGAGGTTCCAGGCCCTCACGCCGCCACCTCCCGCGCCCGCGGCAGGTCCGCCACCCGCGCCAGCGAACCTCCCAGGCCGAGGTCCGCGCACAGCTCCACCAGCCAGCGGGTGGCCAGGACCGCGGTGAACATGGACGCCAGCACACCCAGGGTGAGGGTCACCGCGAAGCCCCGGATGGGGCCGGTACCCAGCCACAGCAGCACCGCGGCGCCGATGAGGGTAGTCACGTTGGAGTCCAAAATGGTCACCAGGCCTCTCCGCCAGCCCGCGGCCACCGCGGCCCGCACGGTCTTACCCGCCCGCAGCTCTTCCTTCATCTTCTCGAAGATGATCACGTTGCCGTCCACCGCCATTCCCACGCTGAGGATGATCCCCGCGATCCCGGGCAGGGTGAGGGTGGCGCCCAGGCTCGCCAGCAGGCCCAGCACCAGCAGGGCGAACAGGCCCAGGGACAGCGACGCCAGAACTCCGGGCAGCCGGTAGTACAGGCTTACGAACACCACCACCGCCACCGCGGCGATCCAGCCGGCCCGGAGGCTGCGGTCGATGGAGTCCCGGCCCAAGGTGGGTCCCACGGTGCGCTCCTCCACCGGCCGGACGGGCACCGGAAGCGCCCCACCCCGCAGCAGGATGGCCAGGTCCCGCGCCTCGTCCGCGGTGAAGCTGCCCTCGATCACGCCTTCACCGGGAATGCGGGCGCGGATCACGGGCGAGGAGAGCACACGGTTGTCCAGAACGATGGTGAGGTACTCCCCGATGCTGCGGCCGGTGTGCTCCTCGAACTTCCGCGCGCCTTCACCGCCGAACCGGAACCGCACCAGCCACTGCAGGGATTGCTGGTCGAACTCCGCGCGGGCGTCCCGCAGGTCCGCACCCGTGACCACCACCTTCTTGGGGAGCGGCACCACCTGCCCGTCCGGCAGCCGCACCCTCCGGTTGTCCGGCAGCCACTCCGCGCCCCGGGGCAGGCTCTGGTGGTCGGTGTCCACGAACTCCAGCAGGGCGGTGCGGCCGATGAGCTCTTTGGCCCGCTGAGGGTCCTGCAGGCCCGGGAACTCCACGATGATGCGGTCCTGGCCCTGCCGCTGCAACAGGGGCTCGGCCACGCCCAGGGCGTCGATGCGGTTCTCGATGACCCGCATGGCCGCGTCCACCTTGTCGGGGGTCACGTCCACCCCGGGCCGGCGCTCCGCCTCCAGCACGATCCGGGTGCCGCCCTGCAGGTCCAGCCCCAGCCGCAGGCGGGGCTGTGGGGGTTGCCAGGAGGGCCGCCAGCCGTCCAGGCGCACAGGCTGGAACACCACCTGGAAGGACGCCGCAGCCAGGGTCAGCAGGATGAACACGCGCAGGGTGTGGGAACGCACCTCCGGCTCGACCTCCGAACTGTAGGAACCCGTCCCAGTATAGCAGCGGCCGCGGGCGCGCCGGGCGTTACGGCACCCGCTCTACCACCACGGCGATCCCCTGGCCCACTCCGATGCACATGGTAGCCAGGCCATACCGCGCCTCACGCCGGCGCATCTCCCACACCAGGTGGCCGAGGATGCGCGCGCCGGACGCACCCAGGGGGTGGCCCAGGGCGATGGCGCCCCCGTTCACGTTCACCCGCTCCAGATCCAGCCCCAGCTCCCGCACGCACGCCAGCACCTGGCTTGCGAAGGCCTCGTTGAGCTCCACCAGGTCCACGTCCTCCACCCGCAGGCCTGCCCGGGCCAGCGCCTTGCGCACCGCAGGCACCGGGCCGATGCCCATATAGGCCGGGTCCACGCCCGCCACCGCTGTGGCCACAATCCTGGCCATGGGCCGCAGGCCCAGCTGGTCGGCGGTGCGGGCCTCGGCCAGAAGAAGCGCCGCGGCGCCGTCGTTGATCCCGGAGCTGTTGCCCGCGGTGACCGTGCCGCCCTTGCGGAAGGCGGGCCGCAGGCGCGCCAGCGCCTCCAGGGTCGCGTCCGGGCGGGGGTGTTCGTCCCGGTCCACCACCGCCGGCTCGCCGGAGGGCTGCGGTACCACCACGGGCACGAGCTCGTCCCGGAACCGACCTTCCGCCGCGGCCCGGGCCGCACGCTGCTGGCTCAAGAGGGCGTAGCGGTCCTGCTCCTCCCGGCTGATGCCGTAGCGCTCCGCCACGTTCTCCGCGGTCTCCCCCATGGAGTACGGCGGGTACTTCTCCGCCAGGCGCGGGTTGGTGAACCGCCAGCCGATGGTGGTGTCGTACACTTCCAGCTTGCGGCTCCAGGGCTCCGGCGCCTTCGCCACCACGAAGGGCGCGCGGGTCATGCTCTCCACGCCGCCCGCGATCATCACGTCGCCGTCCCCGCAACGGATGGCGTGGTACGCGGTCACCGCAGCCTGCAGCCCGCTGCCGCACAGGCGGTTGACGGTCTGCCCGGGGACCTCCACGGGGAGGCCCGCCAGCAGCGCGGCCATGCGGGCCACGTTCCGGTTGTCCTCGCCCGCCTGGTTGGCGCACCCGAACACCACGTCCTCGATGCGGGTGGGGTCGATCCCGGCCCGGCGCACCAGGGCCGAGATCACCAGGGCGGCCAGGTCGTCAGGCCGCACGTCCCGCAGCACGCCCCCATACCGCCCTACGGGCGTGCGCACCGCGTCCACCACCACCACGTCCCGCACCGGATCCTCCCAAAGGGCCCTAACGGCCCGTGTAGCGGGGCGGCCGCTTCTCCAAAAACGCCTGCACCCCTTCCCGGTGGTCCCCCGTGCGGCCTGCGGCGTCCTGCAGCATCGCCTCGTAGTCCAACGCCGCGGGCAGGTCGGACCGTAGGTTGCGCAGCAGAGCCCGCTTGGTGAGCCCGTACGCCCGGGTGGGGCCGGAGGCCAGGCGGCGGGCCACCTCCCGCGCCTTGTCCATGAGCTCGGCGGCGGGGACCACCCAGTTCACCAGGCCGAGCCGGAGGGCCTCCGGCGCCGGGATGGGCTCCGCCAGGTAGCACATTTCGAATGCTTTGCCCAGGCCCACCAGGCGCGGCAGGAAGTAAGTAGCGCCGGAGTCCGGCACCAGGCCGATGCGCGTGAACGCCTGCAGGAAGCTGGCCTCCTCCGCGGCCACCCGCAGGTCGCACGCCAGGGCCAGGCTTGCACCCGCGCCCGCGGCGACCCCGTTCACCGCGGCCAGGACGGGTTTCTCCAGCCCGTGGAGCTGGAGGATCACAGGCGCGTACCGGGACCGGATGTGCTGCGCGTAGGAGAACTCACCGGCGGCCCGCTCCCGCAGGTCCTGGCCCGAGCAGAAGGCCCGCCCTGCTCCGGTGAGGATCACGCTGCGCACCTCTGGCTCCCGGCCCGCCCGGCGCAGGGCGTCCAGCAGCTCCTCCGCCATCCGGTCGTTGACCGCGTTCAGCACCTCCGGCCGGTTCAGGGTCACCGTCAGCACACCCTCGGACAGCTCCCACCGGATGGTCTGGTACTCCATGGCACCCCCCTTACCGTCCCTGGAAGACCGGCTTCCGCTTCTCCAGAAACGCCCGCACGCCCTCCTCCTTGTCCTCGGTGCCGAATGCAATGGCGAACAGTCGCCGTTCGTAGTCCAGCCCCACGTCCAGGGGGGTGTCCATGGACCGCAGCACCGCCGCCTTCGCCAGCCGCACGGCCACCGGAGCCTTGCTGGCGATCTCCCGGGCGAGGGCGTACGCCTCGTCCATGAGGGCCTCCGGTGGTACGACCCGGTTCACCAGGCCCCACTCGTACGCCTGCTGCGCGGTGATGTGGCAGCCCGTGAGGATCATCTCCATAGCCCGGTGCTTGCCCACAGCCCGCGGCAGCCGCTGGGTGCCCCCCGCACCGGGCAGGATGCCCAGGTTGATCTCCGGTTGGCCGAACCGCGCGGTCTCGGACGCCACGATGAGGTCGCAGGCCATGGCGAGCTCGCAGCCACCGCCCAGGCAGTAGCCGCTCACCGCGGCGATCAGCGGTTTGGGGAACGCGCGGATGCGGTCCCACCGTTTGCCCCGCGGCCCCTCCAGCATCCCCACGGGTGTCACCCCGGCGAACTCGCCGATGTCCGCGCCCGCGGCGAAGGCGCGCTCGTCGCCCGTGAGCACCACCACGCGCACCTGGGGGTCCGCCTCGAAGGCGTCCAGGGCCGCGCACAGCTCGTCCATGGTCTGGCCGTTCAGGGCGTTCAGCACCTTGGGACGGTTCAGCCGGATGGTGGCCACGTGGCCGTCCACGTGAGTCAAGATGTTTTGGAACTCCATGGACCCCTCCGCACTTCCGGTCTGGGGAGCACTTCGGCGCGCACGCCCAGCCTCCCTGGTCGTCCCCGTGGGCCTGGCGACGAGAGCGGAACGTGGAGTGGACCACCCCGGAAAACGCTGCCGCAATTTCTGGGGTGGTCTAAGCCCGCTGGGTGCCTGCCACCACGTACCGGGTCAGCTTTTCGCGCCGGGCTTCCGCCTGGCGGAGCCGTTCCCGCTCCGCCTCCACCACCTCCGCGGGCGCCCGCTGCACGAAGTCAGGGTTCGCAAGCCGCGCCCGCACCCGCTCTAGCTCCCGCTCCACCTCTTCCAGCTCTTCCCGGGCCCGCTGCGCCAGGCGGTCGGCCTGGGCCCGGTCCAAGGGCACCCACACCTCCACCGGGCCTGCGACACCCCCCGCGGCAGGGTGCGGGCGCTGGCTTTCCTCCACGAAGGCCACCCGGGCCCGGGCCAGGAACTCCACCAGCGCGCGGTGCGCCTCCAGGCTCGCGCGCTCGGGGCCGGCCACCAGCTGCACGTCCACCCGTTCCTGGGGCGGGGTGCGCAGGTCCGCCCGCAGGCTGCGGATCTCCCGCACCACCTCCTGCAGCCGCGCCACCTGGGCCTCCCCACCGTCGTCCCGCCACCGCGGGTCCGCCTGCGGCCACGCAGCCACCATGAGGCTTTCGCCCTCGTGGGGCAGGGCCTGCCAGGCGGCCTCCGTCACGAAGGGCATGATGGGGTGCAGCAGGCGCAGGCTCACCTCCAGGGTCCGCCACAGGGTGTACCGGGTGGCCTCCTGGGCGGCTGGGTCCTGGAGCAGCACCTTGCTCATCTCCAGGTACCAGTCGCAGTACTCGCTCCAAAGGAAGTGGTAGAGGGAGCGGGCAGCCCGGTCGAACTCGTACTCCTGGTAGGCCGCGGTCACCGCCTCCACGGTGCGGTGCAGGCGGCTGGTGATCCACCGGTCCGGCGTGCTGTACGCCAGCCGGTCGGGGTCTGCGGCCCGCGGGTCCCAGCCCGCCAGGCTGCGGTGGACGTAGCGGGCTGCGTTCCAGATCTTGTTGGCGAAGTTGCGGGTGTCCGCCACCATCTTCTCGTCAAAGCGCAGGTCCTGCTGCGCCTGCGAACACCGCACCACCAGGCCGAGCCGCAGGGCGTCCGCGCCGTACCGCTGGATGGCCTGCAGGGGGTCCACCCCGGTGCCCAGGGACTTGCTCATGCGCCGCCCCTGGAGGTCCATCACCGTGGGGTTGATGTACACGTGGTGGAAGGGCACCTCCCCCATGAACTCCAGGCCGAACATGATCATCCGGCACACCCAGAGGAAGATAATCCCGCGGTCGGTGATGAGCACGCTGGTAGGGTAGAAGTACCGCAGGTCGTCCGTGTCCTGGGGCCAGCCCAGGGTGGCGAAGGGCCACAGGGCGCTGCTGAACCACGTGTCCAGCACATCCGGGTCCTGCCGCCAGCGGGAGGCACCGCACCCGGGACACGGGTGTGAGGGGGCGGCCTTTGACACCACGGGCTGCGAGCAGCCCTCGCACCACCACGCGGGGATCCGGTGCCCCCACCAGAGTTGGCGGGAGATGCACCACGGCCGGATGTTGTCCAGCCAGTCCACGGCTACCCGCGCCCACCGCTCCGGGAAGAACCGCACCCGCCCCGTGCGGATGGCTTCCGCGGCCCGCTGCGCCATCTCCCGCACGTCACAGAACCACTGCTCGCTGAGCAGGGGCTCGATCACCGTGTGGCAGCGGTCACACCGCCCCACCCGGGTCCGGTACGGCTCGCGCCGGACCACCAGCCCCAGGTCCTGGAGTGCCTGCGCCACCCGCTCGCGGGCTTCAAACCGGTCCAACCCGGCGAACCGGCCCGCCTGTTCGTTCATCCGCCCGTCCTCCGCGATCACCACGACCACGGGCAACGAGTGGTCCTTGCCGACCTCGTAGTCCAGGGGGTCGTGGCCGGGCGTGATCTTCACCGCCCCGGTGCCGAACTCCGGGTCCACCCTGCGGTCTGCCACCACGGGGACCGCCCGGTCCACCAGGGGCACGACCACGTGCCGACCCACCAGATGGCGGTATCGGGCGTCGTCGGGGTGTACCGCCACCGCCACGTCCGCCAGGATGGTCTCGGGCCTCTGGGTGGCGATGACGACCCCCTCGGAGCCGTCCGCGCCCGGGTAGCGCACGAACCACAGGAAGCTGTCGACCTCGTCGTACTCCACCTCCAGGTCGGAGATGGCGGTGGCGCACCGGGGGCACCAGTTCACCATGTAGTCCCGGCTGCGGTAGATGCGCCCCCGCTGGTGCAGGCGCACGAAGGCTTCAAGGACCGCGTCGTAGTAGTCGGGGTCCAGGGTGAAGATCTTACGGTCCCAGTCGCAGGACACGCCCAGGCGCTGCAGCTGGGTGTAGATGATCTGCCCGTACTTGTGCACCCACCGCCACACCCGCTGCTCGAACCCCTCGCGCCCCAGGTCCTCCCTCCGTAGCCCCTCCCGCGCCAGCTCCCGCTCTACCACGTTTTGGGTGGCGATTCCCGCGTGGTCGGTACCGGGTTGGTAGAGGGCGTTGCGTCCTCGCATGCGCCAGAAGCGGGTCTGTACGTCCTGCAGGGTGTTGTTGAGAGCGTGTCCGATGTGAAGCTCGCCCGTGACGTTGGGGAGGGGCATCATCACCGCCCACGGGGCCCGCTGGGGGTCCGGCAGGGCGCGGAAGTAGCCCCGCTCCATCCAGGCGCGGTACCAGTTCTCCTCCACTTGGGAGGGGTCGTACGCCTTCGGCAGCTCCTGCATCTGCACACCTCCCCACGTCAAAGCGCCGCCCGTCCGAAAGGACGGAGCGGCGCTCCGCGGTACCACCTTCCTTCCGGGCAAAGCCCCGCACTCAACGGGGGTACCCGGCCCTCTGGAGCGCGGTCACGGGCGCCACCCGGCGGGTTCTACTGCCCTTCCTCCCGCGGCTTGGGGGCGACGTTCGCCGCCGGTCCGGCAGGCGCCTGCACACCGCCGCGCCCTCGCTGGGCCGGCCGCGCGGCTACTCCTCCCCCGCGTTGCCTTCCCCTGGATTATACGTCAGCGCAACACGAACAACCCCAGGGCCACCGCCACCGCCGCGGCCACAGCGAAGGTGGCCCCCACCCGCACCAGGTCCCACCGCAACCGCCGCATGAGCTCCGGCTCGGTCTCCTGGGTGACCGGCGACGACGCCGGCGCCGTAGCGCGCAGGCGCGCCCCGCACTTCCGGCACACGATCTTCCGCTCGGGGTTCTCCGTGCCGCACCTCGGGCACCTCACGGTCCGCCTCCTCCCTCACCGTCCTGCAGGCCGGCGCCGCCCGGAGGCCCAGACCTCCCGGAGGGCCTCCACCGCGCCCGGCGGGACGTAGACGCTGCCCAACGTTGCGCGGCTGGCAGGCCCCGGTCCGTGGTAGTCGCTGCCTCCGGTGGCCACCAACCCGAACTCCTCCGCCCAGTCCAGGAACCGCCGCACGTCCTGCGGTGCGTGGTCCGGGTAGTACACCTCGATGCCCGCCAGGCCCACCTCCACCAACCGCGCCACCCTCTCCCGGTCCCCGCCCCACAGCGGGTGGGCGAACACGGGCACCCCGCCGGCCCGTAGAACCGCCTGCACCGCCTCCTCCGGGGTGAACCGCTCCCGCTCCACGTACGCGGGCCTGCCCCTGGCCAGGTACCGGCTGAAAGCCTCCTCGAAGCTTGGCACGTAGCCCGCAGCCACCAGCGCCCGGGCCACGTGAGGGCGGCCCACGACACCGTCCGCGTGTCGTAGCACTTCCTCGAAGGTGAGGGCCACGCCCAGTCGGTTCAACCGGCGGACCATCTCCTGAGCCCGGGCGACGCGGCCTTCTCGCAGCTGCCCCAGCAGCCCCGCCAACTCCCGGTCGCGCCAGTCCACGAAGTAGCCAAGGATGTGGACCTCCGACCCGGGCACGTCGGTGCTCAGCTCCACTCCGGGGATCAGCTCGATCCCGCAGCGGGCCGCCTCTTCCACAGCCTCCGGGATGCCGTCGGTGGTGTCGTGGTCGGTCACCGCCAGCACCGCCAGCCCCGCCGCCTTGGCCTCCTGCACCAGCTGCCGCGGGGACAGGGTGCCGTCGGAGGCGCTGGTGTGGGTGTGCAGGTCCGCGCGCACGGCGCCCTCAACGCGCGGATGCGTCCAGCTCGTGGATGCGGCGGATGGCGGTGGCGCGCCCGGATCCGTCCGCCTCCACGAGCACCGCGCTGAACTGCACCGGCCCTGCGGCCACCTCAAACCGCACGGGCAGCTGGGTCAGGAACCGCTGGAGGATGGCGTCTCGGTCCACCCCGATCACCCCATCCCGGGGGCCGGTCATCCCCACGTCCGTGATGTAGGCGGTCCCGCCCGGCAGCACCCGCTCATCAGCGGTCTGCACGTGGGTGTGGGTGCCCAACACCGCGGTGACCCGGCCGTCCAGGTGGTAACCCATGGCCACCTTCTCGGAGGTGGCCTCGGCGTGGAAGTCCACCAGGACGAAGGGAGTCACCTCCCGCAGGCGGTCCACCTCCGCCCGGGCCACGCGGAACGGGTCGTCCAGGGGTTCCATAAAGACCCGCCCCTGCAGGTTCAGCACGGCCAGCGCCAGGCCCCCGCGGCGCACCACCGTGCTGCCGTGGCCGGGGACCCCCGGCGGGTAGTTGGCGGGACGCACCACCCGAGGGTCGGAGTCCAAAAACTCGTACGCCTCCCGCTTGGCCCAAGTGTGGTTTCCCCCGGTGAGGACATCCACCCCCGCCTCGAACAGCTCTGCGGCCGTCTGGGGGGTCAGCCCAGCTCCGCCCGCGCTGTTCTCCGCGTTGGCCACCACGAAGTCCACGCCCAGCTCCCGGCGCAGGGACGGCACGCGCCGGGCCACCGCCCTGCGGCCTGGTCTGCCGTGGACGTCCCCGACGAACAGGATCCTCAAGGCATCCGCTCCCGCGGGCGGCGGACGTAGTACACGAGCACCCTCCCCCCCTCCCGCAGGCCCACCACGGGCCGGCTGGGGCGCAGGTGGCGGGCGTGCTCCAGGGCGTAACGCAGCTCCTCTTCCCGGCCCTCTTCGAAGCTCGCCTCCCCCGCCAGCAGGTCTGGCCCGAACGCTTCCCGGGCCACCTGCGCCACCACCCGCACCTCTTCCACGGTCAGGTCCTCCACGGACCGGATCAGTTCGAACCGGGTGAAGTTGGGGCCCGTCTGCCAGCGAACCTCCACACGCGGGGGCAGGCCGCCATGGAGCTCGTGCAGGACGGCGATGGAGTCCTCGAGCCTGCGGGCGAACTTCACCCGGCCCCTGGCCGGGAGCCTTCGCCCCACCAGTAAGGTCAGGCGGACGGTTCCGGTCCGCGGGTCAAACGCCGCGCCGGTGAACTCGGGGAACTCCACCAATAGTGCCGCCACGAAGCTCACGCTGTCGGGCAGCACGCGGACGGTCTGCTGGGCGTACGACTCCATCGGGAGGCTTCAGCGCGCGTACTCCACCACCCGGGTCTCCCGGAGGACGGTGACCTTGATCTGGCCGGGGTAGTCCAGGTCTGCCTCGATCTTGCGGGCCAGGTCGCGGGCCAGACGGTAGGCGGCCAGGTCGTCCACCTCGTTGGGCCGGACGATGACCCGGATTTCTCGGCCCGCCTGGATGGCGTACGCCTTCTCCACCCCCGGGAAGGAGGTGGCCAGCTGCTCGAGGGCCTGCAGCCGCTGGATGTACATCTCCACCGACTCCTTGCGCGCCCCCGGACGTGATCCGGAGATGGCGTCGGCGGCCGCCACCAGGACCGCCTCCACGTACTTGGCCTCCTCCTCCCCGTGGTGGTACAGGATGGCGTTCAGCACCGCCGGGTGCTCGTGGTAGCGCCGGGCGATGTCCAGGCCGATCTGGGTGTGGCTGCCCTGGACCTCGTGGGTCAGGGCCTTCCCGATGTCGTGCAGCAGGCCGGCGCGGCGGGCCAGGGCCACGTCCGCGCCCAGCTGCGCCGCCAGCTCCCCGGCCAGCAGCGCCACCTCCACCGAGTGCTGCAGGACGTTCTGGCCGTACGACGTCCGGAACTTCAGCCGGCCCAGCAGCTTGATCAGGTCGGGGTGCAGGCCGTGCACGCCGGCCTCCAGGGCGGCCCGCTCCCCCTCCTGCACGATGCGTTCCTCCAGCTCTCGCTGCGCTTTCTCCACCATCTCCTCGATCCGGGCTGGGTGGATGCGGCCGTCCGACATGAGCTTCTCCAGGGCGATCTTGGCCACTTCCCGGCGCACGGGGTCAAAGGACGACAGGGTCACCGCCTCGGGGGTGTCGTCGATGATCAAATCCACCCCCGTGAGGGCCTCCAGGGCCCGGATGTTGCGGCCCTCGCGGCCGATGATGCGGCCCTTCATCTCGTCGGAGGGCAGGGGCACCACGGAGACCGTGACCTCCGCCGTGTGGTCCGCGGCGGTGCGCTGGATGGCCAGGGCGAGGATCTCCCGCGCGCGGCGCTCCGCCTCCTCCCGGGCCTCCCGCTCGATCTTGCGGATGCGTGCGAGAGCGTCCTCGCGGACGTCCGCCTCCACCTGCTCGAGGAGCCGCTGGCGCGCCTCCTCCGCGGTCAGGCCTGCGATGCGTTCCAGAGCCTGCCGCTGTTCGCCGATGAGCGCGTTGACCTCCTCGGCTCGCTGGGCCAGTTCCTGCTCCTGCTGCTGGATCGCGCGCTCACGACGCTCGAGCTGGTCCGCCCTGCGGTCCAGGGCCTCCTCACGCTGGACGAGCCGCCGCTCCAGGCGCTGGAGGTCCGCACGCTGCTCGCGGGTCTCCCGCTCCGCCTCGCGGCGGATCCGCAGCGCCTCTTCCTTGGCCTCCAGGAGGGCCTCTTTGACCTTGGACTCGGCCTCACGTCGCGCCTCTTCCACGATCCGGCGGGCTTCCTGCTCCGCCGAACGGATCTTCGCTTCCGCGATCAGCTTCCGGAGAACGTAGCCGCCGATGAAGGCCACCACGCCCACCGCGCCCAGCAGCGCGGCGAACTCGGTGGCGTTCGTGTTCCGTCACCTCCCCTGTGGGCGGTGCGTCTTCGCCTTCGGGCTTTAGTCTACGGCCCCCGCACCCCGGGGGTCAAGGACAGCATGAACAGACGTTTGCCTATCGAAAACCTGTGTGGTAAGATACGGTCACGCTCAGCGCAAAGGGGGACGACCATGAGCAGAGGGCTCACACGGCGGCAGCGCCAGATTCTGGACTACGTGATTGAGTACACCCGCCGGCGGGGCTACCCGCCCTCCGTGCGGGACATCGGAAACGCCCTCCACCTCACCAGCAGCTCCACCGTGCACAGCCACCTCAGCGCCCTGGAGAAGAAAGGATACCTGCGGCGGGATCCCAGCAAGCCCCGCGCCATCGAGGTCCTCAAGGACCCCACAAGCCTGCCCCACAAGCGCGTGGTGTCGCTGCCGGTGGTGGGGCGGGTCACCGCGGGTGCTCCCATCCTGGCAGAGCAGAACATCGAAGACTCCTTCACCCTGCCCGAGGACTTCGTGGGGAGCGGAGAGTGCTTCATGCTCCGGGTCCGCGGGGACTCCATGGTGGGTGCGGGGATCTACGACGGGGACTATCTCGTGGTGCGCCGCCAGTCCCACGCCCAGGACGGCGACATCGTGGTGGCCCGCATCGGCGACGAGGCCACAGTCAAGCGCTTCTACCGGGAAGGGGATCGCATCCGGCTGCAGCCGGAAAACCCAGCCATGGAGCCCATCTACACCCGCGAGGTGGTGATCGAGGGCAAGGCGGTGGGCTTGGTCCGCAGGCTGTAGGGAGCCGTCCACGGGAGGCCTCCGGGATCCTGGCCTCCGCAGGCTTCACCGGTCGGTCGGGGCGGGCTGTTGAGCCTCGGGATTCACCAGGCGGGGTCTTACCAGGGAAGCCACCCAGTCGCGGTCTGCGGCCACCACCACCCAACGCCCCTGGCGCCAGGCCATCTCCACCCGGACCCAGGGCCTGTCCTGGGGCCCTGCAGACACCCGCACCCGGTCCTGGGCGACCCACTGGAAGTCCGCGAACCACAGCACCGCGGCCACGCTCACGGGCAGCCCTCCCCACCGGGGTAGGCGGACCGGTGAGTCCGGTCCACCCGCCGCGATCCGCCGCAGGGTCGCCCGGATCTCCTCCTCCACGCGGCGCTGCACCTGCCCCCTCGCCAGGCCGAACGCCGCGCGGAACAGCGGCCGCGCCAGGGGCGAGGCCACGTAGCGGCCCGGGTCTCCGGCCCGGGCTGCCGCCCACTCCTCCTGCAGCACGTCCACCACGGACGCGGCCACCGCGGGTACGTCTACCCACTGCAGGGCTTGCTCCGCGTCACCGTTCCGGAGCGCCTGAAGCATCCGCGCCGCGTGTACCTGCGGGCTGCGGGACGCCCACCCGGCCGCGGTGAAGCCTGCCACGGAGGCCACCAGCACCCCCAAGAAGGCCACGGTGAGCCGGCCGGACGTGCCCACGGGACCATGATATAATCCGCACGCGGGCCGTAGCGCAGCCTGGGAGCGCACCTGAATGGGGTTCAGGAGGTCGGCGGTTCAAATCCGCCCGGCCCGACCAAAAAGCCGTGTTCACCCGTTGTCCCGTGGTCTCCACTGCAAGATTGTCTACAACAAAGTTGACAGTGCGGGCGCCGGGAAATACAATGCCGCCGTGCAGCCACGGGTGTCCGCGCCCTCCCTCACGGTGGCGGTGTTCGGCCTGGGAGAAGCCGGCAGCGCCGTGGCGGAGGACCTGGCCCGGGTAGGCGCGCAGGTGGTGGGGTGGGATCCGCAGCCCAAACGGGTGCCCGGCGCGGTACCCCTGGCGCCGCACCCCGCCGGTGCAGCGGCGCAGGCGGATGTGATCCTCGTCCTGACCACCCCGTCTGCCGCCCTAGACGTCGCCGAGTCTGTACGCCCGGTGCTTCGGCCCGGCCAGGTGTACGCGGACTGCAACACCACCTCTCCCGCCCTCAAGCGCCGGGTCGGTGCGGTGGTGGAGCCCAGCGGGGCCCTGTTTGCGGACGTGGCGTTGATGGCACCCGTGCTGGGCCGTGGCCTCCGCACGCCCGCGCTGGCCAGCGGGCCCGGGGCCCAGGCGCTGGCGAATCGGCTCGGACCGTTGGGGCTGCCGGTGCAGGTGCTGGGGCCGGAGGTGGGAGTTGCGGCCAGCCGGAAGCTGGTTCGCAGCGTTTTCATGAAGGGACTGGCCGCCGCGGTGTGGGAAGCCCTGGCGGCGGCGCACGCCCTAGGCTGCGAGGAGGAGACCTACGAGGACATCCAACGGACCCTGTTGGAGGCCGACGCACAGCTGCTGCGGCGCCTGGTCGAGGGCACCCGACTCCACGCGGCCCGACGGGTGGACGAGATGCGGGCTGCCTGCGAGCTGCTCGAGGAGCTGAAGGTGCCGCCGCGGGTGGCCCGGGCGTCGGCGAAGTGGCTGGAGGATCTGGCGGGGGGCCCGTGAACCAACACGAATCCGTGCCCAGTCCCCGGGCGCTGGCGCTGGTGCGCGGCGCGTACGACCTCCACGTGCACAGCGCGCCCGACGTCCTCCCGCGCCGGGCGGACGACCTGGAGGTGGCCCGGCGGTTCGCGGAGCGGGGCCTGGCGGGGTTTGCCATCAAGTCCCACTACACGCCCACCGCGGGCCGTGCCCGGCTGGCCCGGACTGTCGTCCCGGAGGTGGACGTGCTGGGCTCCATCTGCCTCAACGCATCTGTGGGCGGGCTGAACCCCGTGGCGGTGGAGATCGCCGCGCGGGAGGGAGCGCGCATCGTGTGGCTACCCACCGTGGACGCGGAGAACGAAAGCCCCGGGCGACACCCCACCGAGGGCCGGCGGCCGGTGTGGGCCCAGATGCAGGAGGAGTTGCGTCGGGCAGGTCTGCGGTATGACCCGGTCCGGGTGGTGGACAGTCGTGGGGAGCCTTTGCCCGAGTTGCGGGACGTGCTGCGGGTGGTGGCGCGTCACCAAATGGTCCTGGCCACCGGCCATCTGTCCCGGGACGAGATCTTCGCTGTAGTGGAAGCCGCCCGGTCCGCGGGAGTCCGGTGCATCGTGGTGACGCACCCGGACTTCCCCACCCAGCGCCTGGGCGTCCACGACCAGAGGCAGCTGGCACGGGAGGGCGCGTGGCTGGAGCGGTGCTTTGGCACCGCCCACAGCGGGAAAATCTCCTGGGAAGAGCTGGTGGAGGTGGTGCAGGAGGTAGGTGCCCAGCACTCTTTCCTGTCCAGCGACCTGGGTCAGGTGCACGCACCCCCTGTGGAGGACGGCCTGCCCCTGATGGTGGACCGGCTCCTGAGCTTGGGGTTGTCGGAGGAGGCGGTCAGGACCATGTTGCGCAACTCGGTGCGGATCGGCCGATCGGGGGTGGACGGTTGAGGGCCAAGGGGCGGCGGCTGCAGCGCGGCCACGGCGAGTCCTACTGCTACCAGGAGCTGCGCCGGGCGGTCCTGGAGGGCCGCCTGGTTCCCGGGCAACGGCTGGTGGAAGCCGAGCTGGTCCGCATGCTGGGCGTGGGACGGGCTGCGGTGCGGACCGCTCTGGCCCGGCTGGAGCAGGAAGGCGTGGTGGAACGCGCTCCCAACCGGGGCGCGCGGGTCCGCTTGCTGACGGAGCAGGAGGCGGTGGAGATCCTGGAGGCCCGGGCTGCCCTGGAGGGGCTCGCGGCGCGGCACGCGGCCCAGCGGGCCACACCGCAGGACCTCCGCCAGCTGCGATCCATCCTTCGCGAGATGGCGGCGTGCGCCCGCAAGGGCGACACCTTTCGGTACACGGAGTGCAACCGCCGGTTCCACGAGGTGCTGGTAACAGCCAGTCGCCACCTGACCGCCGCACGCCTCCTCGACTCCTTGCGGGCCCAGATGGTTCGGTACCAGTACCGCACCGTGCTGGCCCCGGGCCGCCTGCCCCGGTCCCTTCAGGAGCACCGGGCCATCGTGGACGCGGTGGCCGCGAAGGATCCCGACGCCGCGGAGGCGAGCATGCGGGCGCACCTGGAGGCGGTGGCGGCCACCCTGCGGGAGGTGGCCCGGCAGACCTCGGAGGTGGCGATCCCGTGACGGCCCAGCTGGACGCCCGCGTGGCCCGGCGGCTGCTGGTGGTGAGCGCCCACGCGGCGGACTTCGTGTGGCGTGCGGCGGGCGCCATTGCCACCGTCACCCGGCGCGGGGGATCCGCCCTGGTGGTGGCGCTGTCGTACGGCGAGCGTGGGGAGTCGGGGGAACTGTGGGCACAGCCTGGCCAGACGGTGGAGCGCGTCAAAGCCATCCGCCACGAGGAAGCCAGCCGCGCCGCGGAGGTGCTCGGCGCCTCCTTCCGCTGCCTGGACTGGGGTGACTACCCCCTGGAGGCAGGCACGGAGCGGGTAGAGGAGCTGGCCTCCGTCATTCGGGAGTGGGCCCCGGACGTGATCCTCACGCACACGGAGCGCGATCCCTTCAACCCCGACCATCCGGTGGCGTACCAGGCCACCGAACGGGCCCGACAGCTGGCCTCCGGTGCGGGCGTGGCCAGCGCCTTCCAGACGGTGCGGCCGGCGGAGGTGCTCGCGTTCGAGCCACACCAGTCGGAGGTGTGCGGGTTCGTCCCCACCACTTTCTTGGACATCACGCCCGTGTTCGCCCTCAAGCGGCAGGCCATGGAGGCGGTGGCCTCCCAGCGGTACCTGGTGGACTACTACACCGCTACGGCGCAGCGGCGGGCCAACCACGCGCGCCGCCTGTCAGGTGACCGAGGCATCCAGTACGCGGAGGCGTTCCAACGCCTCCTGCCCCAGGTGGTGAGGGAGTTGTGAACACGCAGATGAGGGAGCTGGCGCAGTTGGGCGTGGCCACGGTGTACGAGGCCGCGGGCCGCACGGGCCTGCTGGAAGGCCCCTGGGTCCAGGTGGTGCCCGGCAGCCGCGCCGCAGGGCCTGCCCGGACGGTGCGGTGCGGTCAGGACGACAACCTCATGGTGCACGCGGTTATGGAGCGGGTGCAGCCCGGGGACGTGCTGGTGGTTTCCATGCCCGAGCCGGCACCGGTGGCCCTGGTGGGTGAGATCCTCGCCCTGCAGGCCAAGGTGAGGGGCGCGGCGGCGGTCCTGGTGGACGGAGCCGTCCGGGACGTGGAGGAACTGCGGGCCCTGGGCCTCCCCGTCTGGGCCCGGTTCGTGAGCGTGCGCGGCGCGGGCAAGTCCGTGTGGGGCGCCATCGACAAACCGGTGGTGGTGGGCGGCACCACAGTCCGTCCGGGGGACGTGGTGGTGCTGGACGCGGACGGTGCCGTGGTGGTAGCCGCGGAGCGGGTTCCCGACGTGCTGGAGGCCGCCCGGGCCAGGGCGGCGCGGGAGGCGGCGCTACGGGCCCAGCTGGAACAGGGAGCCCTCACCTACGACCTGCACGGGCTGCGCAGGCAGGTGGCAGGCGGCTAGCAACCACCGGGGGGTGGTCGGTGTGGAGGAACTGAAGTTCAGCGTGGGACCCCTAAGCTTCGATGTGGCCCACCTCAGCCACGTGGAGTTGCTCACCCCCAAACTCGAGGACACGGTCCGCTTCTTCACGGAGGTCATGGGGTTGGTGCAGAGCGGCCGGCAGGGCGAGTCCGTGTACCTGCGAGGGTGGGACGACTACGCCCACCACACCCTCAAGGTCACCGCCTCCCCGTACCCGGGCATGGGCCACTGCGCCTTCCGGGCCACCAGCCCCGAAGCCCTACAGCGGCGCGTGGAGGCGGTGGAGCGGTCGGGGCTCGGGGAAGGCTGGGTAGACGGCGACCTGGGCCACGGTCCCGCCTACCGCTTCCGGGACCCCGACGGCCACCTGCTGGAGCTGCTGTACGAGGTGGAGTGGTACCGGCCGACCCCCGACACCCGGCCTGCCCTCAAGAACCAGGCCTCCCGATTTCCCGCCCGCGGCTGCAACCTGCGCCGCCTGGACCACGTGAACTTTTTCGCCGCGGACGTCCGGACCAGCCGTCGGTTCTTCCAGGAGGTGCTGGGGTTCCGTCTCACGGAAGCCGTCGTGTTCGACGACGGCTCGGAGAAGGGCGCGTGGCTGACGGTGTGCAACAAGACCTACGACCTGGCCATCACCGAGGACGCCACCGGCTGCCGCGGTCGCTTCCACCACCTCACCTACGCGGTGGACAGCCGGGAGGAGGTGCTGCGGGCCGCGGACGTCTGCCTGGAGTATGGGGTCCCCATCGAGACCGGGCCGCACAAGCACGCGATCCAGCAGACCTTCTTCCTGTACGTGTACGAGCCTGGGGGGAACCGGTTCGAGATCGCCTGCCCCGGGGCCCGCCTGCTGCTGGCTCCGGACTGGAAGCCGGTGGTCTGGAGCGAGGCGGAGCGCAAGAAGGGGCAGGCATGGGGCCTGCCCACGGTGGCCACCTTCCACACGTACGGCACACCGCCCGTGGAAGTGGCTGCCGGCCGTGCGGAGGCGAAGCGTTAAGGGGCGAACACACCGAAAGGGGGGAGGACGGTGAGCGCCGCGCCGCGCAACCTTCAGGAGGTCTTGGACTCGGTGCCCAACATCGCCGAGTTCCTGTACAACAACCGCACGGGCACCCGGATCTACCCCGTGGTGCCCCCGGAGTTCACCAACTGGCGGGACGAGCAGCGGTCCTGGCGGGAGACGGTGGCCCTCTACGACCTCTCCTACCACATGACGGACCTGTACGTGCGGGGCCCCGACGCCTTCCGGCTGCTGGAGCGTCTGGCCATCAACAGCTTCAAGAACTTCGAGCCCGGCCGGGCCAAGCAGCTGGTGGTGTGCACTCCCGCGGGCTACGTGATCGGGGACGGCATCCTGTTCTACCTGGACCGCGAGAGCTTTCAGTTGGTGGGCCGGCCCTCTGCCCACAACTGGGTCCAGTACCACGCCCAGACCGGCGGCTACGACGTGCAGCTGGAGCGGGACGAGTGGTCGGTGCTGGACCCCCACCGGCCCCGGAAGGTGTACCGCTACCAGTTGCAGGGCCCCAACGCTCCCGCCCTGCTGGAGAAGCTCAACGGCGGCCCGCTGCCAGATGTGAAGTTCTTCCACATGGGCTGGATCACCATCGCGGGCCGGAGGGTGCGCATGCTGCACCACGGCATGGCAGGCGTGGCGGGGGCCGAGCTGTTCGGGCCCTTCGAGGATGGGCCCGCGGTGAAGGCGGCCATCGTCGAGGCGGGCCAGGAGTTCGGGCTGCGGCAGGTTGGCTCCCGGGCATACGCCACCAACGCCCTGGACTCCGGGTGGATCCCCTGCCCCCTCCCCGCCATCTACACCGGCGAGGAGCTGCGGCCGTACCGCCAGTGGCTACCCGCGAACAGCTACGAAGCGGTGGGCTCCCTGGGCGGGAGCTTCTTCTCCCGCAACGTGGAGGACTACTACCTCACCCCGTGGGAGCTGGGGTACGGCCACATCCTGAAGTTTGACCACGACTTCGTGGGCCGCGACGCCCTGGAGGCCAAGGCCAAGGGTCCCCACCGCAGGAGGGTGACCCTGGTGTGGGACGGGGACGACGTGGCCCAGGCCTTCGGGACGTTGTTCACCAAGCCGTCCGGCCAGCAGGCCAAGTACATCGACCTCCCGGTGTCCCAGTACGCCACCTGGATGTACGACAAGGTGCTCAACGACCGTGGTGAAGTGGTCGGGTTCTCCATGTGGCCGGGCTACAGCTGGAACGACCACGCCATGCTGTCGTTGGCCGTCGTGGAGGAACCCTACAGCACCCCCGGGACGCGGGTGGTGGTGGTCTGGGGCGAGGAGGGCGGCGGGTCGCGCAAGCCCAGCGTGGAGCCCCACGTGCAGGTGGAGATCCGCGCCTCCGTGGCGCCCGTTCCCTTCTCGGAGGCCGCACGCCAGTACCGGGCGGCGGTGACACGCCGCTGATGGGGCACGACGCCTCCTCGGGCACCGGCCGCGGGTACCGGAGCCGCCTCGCGGAGGTCCTGGGCCGGAGAGGCTTCGCCCTCACCGTGGAGTCACCGCCCCTCCTGGGCTCAAAGCCCCTGGAGGATGTGGTGTCGGAAGTCACGGCACTCGCCCGCTGGCTGCAAGAGGACGGGCGGGCAACGGCCATTACCGTCTCCGACCGGGTGCGGACGGATCGCGACCACGACCCCATCTCGGTCGCCTTGCGGGTAGCGGAGGTCACCGGGACCGTCCCGCTCGTCCACTGGGCAGGCAAGGGCCGCACCGCCTTACACCTCCAGCGGGACCTGGAGCGCGCCCGCACGGGTGGGCTTCAGAGCTTCTTGTTCCTGACCGGAGATGCCCTGAGGGAGCCTCCCCGGGAGGGATCTGCCCGCTACCTGGACTCCGTGGACGCTCTGCGCATGGCCCGCCACGAGCTTCCGGACTCCCTGCTGGCCGCGGCAGTGAACCCCTTTAAGTACCGGGAGGAAGCCCTGCTGGGCCAGTACGTGAAGGCCGCTAAGAAGCTGCGGGCAGGCGCGGACCTGTTGATCACCCAGATCGGGTGGGATCCCCGCAAGCTGGTGGAGCTGGCGGGCTGGTTGGGCCGGCGGGGCCTGCACCCCCCGGTGCTGGCCACCGTGTGGCTGCTCACTCCCCGGCTGGCCGCGCGGCTCCTGCAGGGAGCTACTCTGCCGGGGGTGTACGTGCCTCCGGACCTGCTGCGGTGTCTTGAGGCAGAAGCAAAGGCTCCGGACCACGGCCGCCAGAGGGCCATCCTGCGGGCCGCGCTGCAGGTGGTAGGCGCGGCCCGGCTCGGGCTCGCCGGCGCCCACGTGTGCGGCGCCCACACCCCGCGCACCCTCGAGGAGCTCCTCGACGCGGTGGAGCGGTGGCGGCGCGACTGCCCGGACTTGAGATCCTGGGAGTCCGCGTGGGACGAGTTCATGCGGCACCCTGACCGCCGACCGGTGCGGCTGGTCCCCGAAGACCCCTTCTACCTGGACGCCCCACCCTACGACGCCCTGGCCTCCCCCGCGGAGATCCGCCGGTTCCGGATCCTGCAGGCCTTGGACCGTTGGGTGTTCGACCACGGCTCGCCCCTGGCCCGCGCGGCGGGAGCTTTGGTGGCTCGCACCGACCCCCGCAGCGCTGCCGGCAGGGCTTTGGGCCGGGTGGAGCACGCCCTCAAGGGCGGCTGGCTGGGCTGCCAGATGTGCGGGTCGTGTCGGCTGCCGCACACCTTCTTCGTGTGCCCGGAGACCTGCCCCAAGGGCCTCGCCAACGGCCCCTGCGGCGGCACCGACGGCAACACCTGTGAGTTCGGCGACCGGGAGTGCATCCACGCGCGCGTGTACCGGCTGGCCAAGCACACGGGCCGCGTGTTGCAGTGGGAAGCCACGTGGGTGGCTCCTGTGCCGGAAGAGGTGCGGGGTACGTGCTCGTGGGTCCACCACTTCCGGGGTCAGGGCTCCCGCGCGGAAGTTCTGCCCGAACCCCGACCCGCCCCGCTCAGTCCGCAGGCGTCCCGCGCCCTCAGGTGAGCCCGACGATCCGCCCCTCGGAGGTCAGGTCGAACCGCTCGGCGGCGGGGTGCTTGGGCAGCCCCGGCATGGTCAGCACGTCGCCGCTGTAGGCCACCACGAAGCCCGCCCCGGCGGATAGCTGCACGTCCCGCACCGTGATGCGGAAGCCCTGGGGCCGGCCGAGCTTGTTCGGGTCGTCCGACAGCGAGTACTGGGTCTTGGCCACGCACACCGCCAGCTCCCGGTAGCCGAGCTGCTCGTACCGGGACAGCTTGGCCCGCGCCCGCGGGGACAGATCCACGCCGGCCGCGCCGTACAGGGTAGTGGCTATGGCTTCCAGCTTGCGCTCAAACGGCCAGCTGGGCTCGTACAGGAAACGAGTCCCGGAGATCCCCTGGTGGTTGCGGACGAGGGCGTCCACCAGCTCCGCCAGCTCCAGCCCACCCTCGGCGCCGAGTTCCCACGCCCGGAAACGCGCCGCGGGCACTCCGAGGGCGTCGCAGTGATCCAGCACCAGCTCCACCTCTTCCCGCGCGTCACCCCCGAAACAGTTCACCGCTACCACCGGCTGCAGGCCCAGGTGGCGGACGTTCTCCACGTGCTTGTCCAGGTTTGCCATCCCCCGCTCCACCGCGGCGGGGTCAGGCTGCTCCGCACGGTTGCCCGCGCCTCCATGCCTCCGCAGGGCTCTCACGGAAGCAACCACCACCGCCACGCCGGGCCGTAGCCGCCCCGTGCGGCACTTGATGTGCACGAACTTCTCCGCCCCGAGGTCTGTCCCGAACCCCGCCTCCGTGACCACCAGCTCCGCACACTTCAACGCCAGCTGGGTCGCCACCAGGCTGCTGCAGCCGTGCGCGATGTTCGCGAACGGGCCACCGTGCACGAAGGCTGGGGTGCCCTCCAGGGTCTGAACGAGGTTGGGGTGCAGCGCGTCCTTCAGCAGGGCGGCGGCGGCGCCCGCCACGCCCAGGTCCCACACGGTGACCAGGCTGCCGTCTTCCCGCTCGCCCACCACCATCCGGCCCAGCCGCGCCTTCAGGTCCACACGGTCTTGCGCCAGACACAGTACCGCCATCACCTCGGACGCCGCGGTGATGTCAAAGCCGGTCTCCCGTGCGACCCCGTGCGCGCCCCCACCTAGCCCCACGACCACCTGTCGCAGGGCACGGTCGTTGGTGTCCAGCACGCGCCGCCACCAGACGTTGTCTGGGCGCAGCCCCGGCACCCTGCGGTGGAACAGGGCGTTGTCCGCCACCGCCGCGATCAGGTTGTGGGCCGCCGCCACCGCGTGTAGGTCTCCGGTGAAGTGCAGGTTGATGTCGTCCGCGGGGACCACCTGGGCCCGGCCCCCACCCGTTCCCCCTCCCTTGGCCCCGAAGCACGGCCCCATGGAGGGCTCCCGGAGGGCCACCACCGCTCGCCGGCCCAGACGTCGCAGGGCGTCCGCGAGGCCGATGGCGGTGGTGGTCTTCCCTTCACCCGCGGCGGTGGGGTTGATCCCGGTAACCAGCACCAGGGCGCCGTCGGGCCACCCTTGGCGCCGGTGCAGGGCGTCGACCAGAACTTTGGCCTTGTCCCGGCCGTACGGAACGACCTCGTCGTCCCGGAGATGTAGAGACCGCGCCACGTCTACCAGCGGCTGTGTCACGACAGACCACCGTCCTCCTCATCACGGAACCGCCTCGTCGTGCCAGGGCCCGTCACCGGAGTGAGACGCGGTGATCCAGCCCCTCCACAGTCCCAGTGACGTGCTGGTTGCGCACGCTGGCTCATCCGCGCCTCAGGCTGCTTCGCAACAGGCGGTTCTAACCCGACACCGCCTGGCGGTACCGCCGGGCCGCCTCCGAGTACGGGACCGGCGCCACGGTAGCCCGGATCTCCACCTGCGCGTGCCGCTCCACGCTCGGCTTCCGCGACCCGCCGCCTTCCTCGCCCCAGATCACTACCACCCGCGTCCCCGGCTCGCTGTACTCGGGTTCAACCATGGCGAGCGACAACATTGCCCCTTCGTTCGAGCTGTAGCCACACGAGGTGGAAATCCCAACCATTCGGCCGTCCGGACTCTCGACACGGTCGTACTGCCACATGCTGTACCGGGGCACAGGAAGGTCCAGGTACTTAGCACGTTGCCCCTTCGGGCGTGTGAACAGAGTTTCGAAAACAGCGGCCACGTCCCGCGGGTCCCATACCAGGGTGACCTTTCGTCGGTGGGGTTGCTGGGCCTTGACCTCCAGGGCCTCGCGGCCCACAAAGTCGTGGTCGAACTTCAGGATGTGGCCGTAGCCCAGATCCCAGGGAGTCAGGTAGTAGTCTTCGATGTAACGCGAGTAGAAGCTGCCGCCCAAGGATCCCGTGGCCTCGTAGCTGGTTGCGGGTAGCCACTCTCGGTACGCGCGCAGTTCCTCGTCCACGTAGATGGCGGGTACGACCCCAGAGATCCACCCGGACTCCAGGGCGTTCGTGGCATACGCTCGGCTCCCTACCTGGCGCAGGCCGAACTCTCGGCCCGCCTCCACGATGGCACCCCGTACGGCCGGCCCGTCCTCCCAAGGGCCGAACAGCTCCCCGCCTGCCACTCCCGCCATACCGTGGTGCAAAAACATCACCCTCCGTCCCGCGACGGTGATCCAAGTCATTTGGAAGAACTTCACGTGGGGTAGTGGCCCACCGTTGAGCTTCTCGAGCAGTGCGGGAGCGTTAGGCCCCTGCAGCTGGTAGCGGTACACCTTCCGCGGCCTATGGGGGTCAGCCAACGACCAGTCGTCCCTCTCGCATCTCACCCGCCACCGACCAGCCTCTCCGTGGTACTGCACCCACTTGAGCGCCGAGGGACGCCCCACCAGCTGAAACGTCTGGGCCTCCAGGTAGAACAAGACCGCGTCCCCGACGACGTAGCCCTCCTTGGTGCATGCCACGAACTGCTTCGCCATCCCCGGCCGGAAATTGCGGAAGCTGTTGATGGCCAGGTGCTCCAACAGCGCAAAGGCGTCCGGCCCGTAGACGTATAGGTCACTCATGTGGTGCGACAGGTCGAACAACGCCACCGTCTCACGCCACGCGTGTTGTTCGTCCCGCCAGTTGGTGAACTCCGGCGGGACCACGGGAAACGGGCGAGCACCGGTGGGGTTGTTATACAGAAAGGCCACCACATTTCCCACCGCGTCCAGGACCTCCTGGAGGCTCCGCGCCGGCCGAGACTTCTCCATCATGCTCCCCTGTAAGCTCATTGAAGGCACACCACCGGGACTTTCCAGCTCTTGCCCCGATGGGCGAACCCCTACTGGAACCGAAAGAACTCCCGGAACACCCGCACCACGGACGGAGGGCTGGCTAGCACCCCCTGCACGATCCGTAGGCACTCGTCGCCGGAGACCCAGGTCACCTCCAAACCTGCCCGTTCCGCCTCCACTAAGAACTCCCGGTCTTCCGTTATCCGACGAAACGCTTCCCGGTATGCGGCCACGACGTTCGGCGGGGTGGCTGGCGGGGCCACGAAAGGCCGCCCCAGCCGGTTCGGCACCGCCCGCAGCCGGAGCACCTCGCGGGCAAGGGCTCCAACCGGCAGCTCCAGATCCGCCGGAATCGCCTGCAGCTCTGGGTTGTCGGACGGTGTGCGAACCAGCGGCCGGATCAGCCCCCGATGGACGAACGGCCTGAGCGAGGACCAGGAACCTGCCCGTCCGTCTACCTCCTTGCGTTCGATCGCCAGCATGATGTCTGCGCTCCCTGGGTAGCCGCTAACAACACGGATGTTCAGATTGAGAAACGCTCGCAGGGCGAGTGGAAAGTCGTAGGTGACGTCGCCCGGCCCAGATGCTCCGAACACCACCGGTGGGTCGGCTCGGCGGAGTTCTAGGACATTCCGGTACGGCAAGTCGGAGCGAACCGCTAGGACGTCGGTCTCCACCGCCGGGCTCCCGATCCACTGCCACCTCCCCATGTCCACCCGGATTCCCTCTACTCCGACCAGTTGCGCCAGGACTAGGTTTCGCGCGAACAGTCCGATGGTTAAACCATCTGGCCGTACGAGATTATACAGGTGGTTGGCTGCCACGATGCTGTTTGCACCCGGCATGTTCTGCACGACGACCGTGGGACTGCCGGGAAGGTACCTCGGAAGATAGCGAGACACAAGGCGCGCCGTGCGATCGTACCCGCCCCCTGGTGAGTACCCCACGAGGATGGTGACCGTCCTCCCCGAGAAGGCCGCCTGGGCTGTCGCTGGAGCTCCAGCCCACGCCGGCACCACCAGCAACGCCATCAGCAGGCCCAGCCGGATTGCCAACCGCGTCCCCTCCTCCCCGGCGCGGTTCCCGCACTACCGAGGGCACACCCCCGCCCAACGGGCGTCCGTAGCCTCCTCAAAGGACACCGGCTGCGGGAGGACCCCCGTGTCGATCATCCTCCGCAGCTCCGCCCGGTAGCCAGCAGGACTCAAACACCCTGTGCCGTAGCCCCGACGAATGCGGTGGATCATCCGCACCGCGAGCTCCCGCGATACCCCCTGCAACAGCTGCGACGTCTTCGGGTTTCCAACAACCAGCTGAATGGTCTCATCCGCCCCGTGGCTGCGGATATACGCCAGACCTTTGCTGATCCCCCTCACCAAAGCGCCGACCACCTCCGGTTGCGTATGCGCAGCGGTTTCCGTGGTCGCCAGCACGCCGACCATTAGAAGGTCAGAGCCCATCCACCGCCGCGCCACGACGGGATCAAAGACATCCACCAGTACGAACCCTATTCCATCCACCACAGCCCGGCTGAGCACGGGCTCGCTGAAAGCCAAGGCGTCCACCCGACCGGTCTGCAAGGCCGCATACAGAACGTGAGCGTCCGTGCCCACGGCCAGCAACCGCACATCGCGCTCGGGCTCCAGACCCGCCCGTTTCAGGAACGTCACGGCAACAGACCAGGTGAAGGACCCGGGCGCGGTCACGCCCACTACCCGTCCCCGTAGGTGTTCCACCGACTTCACCTGGTCCCGAAGTCCCGAGCGCACGATGAGCGTGACATGTAGCCGGTCATACACCGACGCTACGGCCTTCAGCGGAGACCCCGCAGTGCGCGCCAGTGGAATGTGCTCGGTGCCGAGAACTCCGAACGTCGCCCGCCCGCCAATCAGGAGATTTCGGATGGAAACACCTCCTGTTAGGAGGATCCGCGTCACCTCGACGCCCTCTCCTCGGAAGTACCCCGCTGCCTCCGCCACGAGCACCGGTAGAGCGGGTTCCAGGGCGGGAACAACCGGCAGATCTAGCTGGACCGGTAGCCGCTGCCCGCCGGCATGTCGCGCACCGGCTAAGGCCAGCGCTACGCCGATCGCCACGAGTCTGAAGACCTTCATTGTCGAATGCGCCTAGCGCGCCCCGAACGGCGTGGCCGGGTACGCGAAGGGCGCGGTGGCGAACTCCCGCGGCCAGATGAGCACGCTCTGGCCGTTCTGCCACTGGTGCGCGATCACGGGCACGGGGCTCGTGCCGTCGGGCCGGAAGCGCACCCGCCCCGCCATGGTCATCAGGTTCACCTTGGCCACCGCGTCCCGGATCTTCGTAGGCTCGGTGCTCTGCGCATCCTCGACCGCCGCGGCGATCACCTGCACGCAGGCCACCGCGGAGCCGACCGCCACCTCCGCGGGCGTGCCGAACCGCCGCTGGTACCACGCGTTGAGCTCGTCCACCCCAGGGTACTTCACCGCGTGGTGCCACCCGGGCATGGAGACCCAGAAGTCTCCGTCCTTTCCCAGGGCCTGCCGGACCGCGATGGAGTCCGCGCCCCGCAGCGCGAAGAAGGCCTTCGGCGTAAAGCCCAGCTCGCGCATCTGCCGGACCATGGTGATGGTGTCCACGGGGGTGGGTACAGCCAGCACCAGCTCCGCGCCGGCCGCGCGGGCCCGGAGGATAAGGTCGCTCACGTCCCGCGCGCCCACGGTGTACTCGCCCCGGAACACCACCTCGTAGCCGAACTCCCGAGACCGGGTGACCCACAGGTCCGCCTGCTCCTTGCCCCAGTCGGTGCGCTCCGCGAAGATGGCCACGCGCCGGGGCCGCTGCTCCGGGGGTACGTACGCGTTCAGGATGCGGTACGTCTCCACGGCCAGTTCCGGCGACTTGGGGAAGGGGCTGAACAGGTACTTGTAGCCGCGCTGGTGGATGCTCCACAGGGCGAACCCCACCCCACAGTACGGGACCTGGTTCTTCTCCGCCACCGCCGCGGCCGCGGCGTGCAGGTGGCTTCCCACCCCGCCCAGGTAGGCGGAGATGCCCATCTGGGCAAGGCTCTCCATCCGGCTCACGGTCTTGGTGGGGTCCGACTCGTCGTCCAGCACCGTCAGCTCCAAGGGCACCCGCTGTCCCCCGAGCCGCACCCCGCCGCGCGCATTCAGGTACTCCACCGCGAACTCGTAGCCGGCCCGGATGAACCGTCCGTTGGCCGCCAGTCCCCCGCTCAGGGGAATCACCGCCCCCAGCCGGATGCTGCGCACCGGCGCGGCGCTGCTCGCCGCCACCAGGGCCCCGCACAGCAACCCGACCAGCGCGAGCCACCTCGGTGCTTTCACCGCCACCACCCCCTCGCCGTCTTGCTACCACGTTGTTGACTGGATTGTCAACAACTACGCCCGCACGTCCCTCCCGCCGGGGCCGGACGGCCGGTCGGTGACCTTCAGCTCGGTCCCCTCCCGCAGCCGCCGGAGGTTCGACCGGTGGCGCCAGATGCCCAGTGCCGCCAGCGCCGCCCCCAACGCCACGTGGGCTCCCGGCTCTCCCCTCGCCAGCAGGGTCACGGGCACCGACAGCATGGCGAGGAGACTCCCCACGGACGCGTAGCGGGTCACCACCACCGCGGTCCCCCACACCACGACGGCCACAGCGGCTGCGGTGGGTGACAGCGCCGTCAGCGCTCCGAGGCTGGTGGCCACCCCTTTCCCGCCCCGGAAGCCCAGGAACACGGACCAGTTGTGCCCCACCACGCTGCTCAGGCCTGCGGCCACCGTCCAGCCGGCCCCCAGGCCCAGGGCGCCGCTGGCCAGCACCGGCAGCGCTCCCTTGGCGGCGTCCAGCAACAGCACCACGGCACCCACCCACGGTCCTGCCACTCGGTACACGTTCGTGGTCCCGGTGTTCCCGCTTCCCAGCTGCCGTACGTCCACGCCCAGCACCGCGCGTACCACCCAAAGGCCCGTGGGCACGGAACCCAGGAGGTAGGCGGCCAGGAGCAGCAGCGGCCCCGTCACGGCCGTTCCTCCCGGCGCGGCCGCCGCGCCCGCAACACGAACCGGATCGGCGTGCCCTCGAAGTCGAACCGCTCTCGCAACCGGGCTTCCAGGTGCCGCAGGTACGCCTCCGTGGCCAGCTCCGGGAAGTTCACGAACAGGGCCACCGTCGGTGGACGGGTCGAGACCTGAGTGGCGTAGTAGATCTTCAGGGCCCGGCCCCAGGCGTCTGCGGGTGCTGGGTGTGCGGCCTCCGCAGCCTCCACCGCGCGGTTCAACGGCCCGGTGGGCACCCGCAGGGCGTGGGCTCGGTCCACCCGCAGGGCCGCGTCCAGGATGCGGGTGACGTTGCGGCCGGTCTTGGCGGAGACGAAGAGCACCGGGGCGAATGAAACGTGCCGGAGGGCGTGGTACAGTTGCTTGGCCCGCTCCTCCGCCAGGCCCCCCCGCACCAGGTCCCATTTGTTGGCCGCCACCACCAGCGCCTTTCCCCGGTCCGCCACCTCCCGGGCAATGCGCTGATCCTGGTCGGTGACGCCTTCCGAGGCGTCCACCACCAGAACCGCCACGTGGCACCGCTCCAGGGCCTGCTGGGCCCGCCGCGCGCTGTAGAACTCCAGCGCCTCCCGCACGCGGGCCCGGCGCCGCAGCCCGGCGGTGTCCACCAGCAGGAAAGGCCGGTCCCGGTGCCGCAGGAGGGTGTCCACGGCATCCCGGGTGGTGCCCGGCCGCTCGTCCACCACCACCCGCGGCGCGCCCACCAGAGCGTTCACCAGGGACGACTTGCCCACGTTGGGACGCCCCACCACCGACACCCGCACCGCCTCCTCCTCCGCCTCCGCCTCCGCCGGCCCCGGCAGGTGCCGCAGGACTCGGTCCAGCAGGTCGTTCACCCGCAGCCCGTGCAGGGCGGAGACGGGGACGACCTCTTCAAATCCCAGGGCGGAGAACTCCGCACCCGCGGCGGCCGCCTCGCCGGGGGAGTCCACCTTGTTCACCGCCACCACCACCGGCTTCCCGGACCGCCGCAGCACCTCCGCAACCTCGTGGTCCGACGGCACAACGCCCGCCTGTGCGTCCACCACCAACACCACCACGTCTGCCTCCTCCACCGCTTGCTGCGCCTGCCACCGCACCTGCTCCACCAGGGGATCCTGGGACCGGGGGACGTAGCCACCCGTGTCCACCAGCCCGAACCGCCGGCCCGACCACTCCACCTCCGTGTACAGCCGGTCGCGGGTGACCCCCGGCGTGTCCTCCACGATGGCCAGCCGCCGGCGCGCGATGCGGTTGAACAACGCCGACTTGCCTACGTTGGGACGGCCCACCAGGGCCACGAGAGGAAGCCGTCGCGTGCGCACTACGGCTTCCCATGTTACCACTGGGGTAGAATGGCAGCGATGGCCCCGGGCGTCCGGCACACGTACGAGCGGCTTGTGCGGCGCTGCCTCGAGGAAGCACACCGGGTGTACGGAGAACGGCTGGTGAGCTTCGCCGTCTTCGGTTCCGTGGGCCGGGGAGTGCCTCGGCCGGATTCGGACGTGGACCTCTTGCTGGTGGTGGAGGACCTGCCGCGTGGCCGTGTCCGCAGGCTGGAGACCTTCGAGCCGGTGGAGGACGCCGTGGAAGGAGACCTGCGGGCGGCTTCTAAGGCCGGCGTGCGGGCGAGCCTGTCCCCCGTCCTGCTGACCCCCGAGGAGGCCGCGCGGAAGATTCCCTTGTTCCTCGACATGACGGAGGACGCGCGGATCCTGTACGACCGCGGTGGCTTCTTCGCCCGGATCCTGTCGGAGCTCCAGCACCGCCTGCGGGAGCTGGGGGCCCGCCGCATCCCGTACGGGGGAGCGTGGTACTGGCGGCTCAAAGACCCGTTCCGCCCCGGCGAGGAGTTCGAACTGTGACGAATAGCTCCCTGGGGCGCGCGTACCTGGACAAGGCACGGAAGCGCCTGCCCGTGCTGGACCTCCTGTACCAGCAGGGCGCCTACTCCGACGTGGTCCGGGAAGCACAGGAGGTCGTGGAGCTGGCGCTGAAGGGCGCGCTTCGCCTCGTCGGTGTGGAACCTCCGAAGCTCCACGACGTGGGTCCCGTTCTGCTGGAGCATGCCGACCGCTTCCCCGCGGAGGTCCAGACCCAGCTCCGCGACCTCGCCCGGATTTCGAAGTGGCTGAGGAAGGAACGGGAGTTCTCCTTCTACGGAGATGTGGACTTCATCCCGACCCTCGAGTACACCGCGGAGGACGCCGACCGCGCCCGAAGGGACGCCCAGCACGTGGTGTCTGTGTGCACGCAGCTCCTGAACCCGGGAGGCTGACCGAGCCTCAGCCGCCGAGCTGGGTGCGGATCTCGTCCAGGCGCACCAGCACCTGCTCGATGATCCAGTCGGGGGTCGACGCCCCGGACATCACGCCGACGGTACAGTCCGCGGAAAACCACGAGGGGTGCAGTTCGTCCGCGGTCTCCACGTGGTAGGTGGCAACCCCCCACTGGCGGCCGATCTCCGCCAGCCGGGTGGTGTTGGAGCTGCCGCGCCCCCCCACCACCAGCAGCACGTCCACTTCCTCCACCAGGCGCAGCGCCTCTTCCTGCCGCACGGTGATGGCGGGGCACAGGGTGTTGACCACCTTCGTCTCCTTGACCCGCGTCACGATGTCCGCCACGATGCGGCGGAAGTTCTCCAAGGACTGGGTGGTTTGCGAGATCACCGCCACCTTGCCCCGCAGCCGGAGCGCGGCCACCTCCTCCGGCGTGTGCACCACCGCCACCCGGTCTCCCAGTTTCTCCTTCAACGTCACCATCTCGGGGTGCCCGTGGTCGCCCACCGCCACCACGAAGTAGCCCTCCTCCACGAGCCTCTCGGCCAGCTCATGGGCCCGGGTGACCACAGGACAGGTGGCGTCCACGACCTCCATGCCGCGCTGCCGCACCGCCTCCAGCACCGCGGACTCCACCCCGTAAGCGGACACCACAAACACGCCGGAGAGTTCTTCGGGACGCTGCGCCACCCGCACGCCCTCCCGACTCAGGCGCTCCACTTCCTGCGGGTTGTGGATCAGGGGGCCCCACGTCGAAGCCCCACCCTGCCCGTTCCGCGCTGCGCGCAGGGCGAGGTCCACCGCCCTGCGCACACCCCCGCAGAACCCCATGTGCTTGGCGATCACCACGCGCATGACCTGACCTCCAGCATATCACGGGCTGTCCCGGCCTTGCCCGTGCGGTGCGTGGGCCGGCGGGCGGACACCCAACAGGGCCGCGATGGCAGCCATGATGCGGTCGCTGGCCTGTTGCAACCGGTCCGGGGCGTCCACCAGGTCGTCCACCCGAAACGGCGGTCCGATGCGTACCCGGATCTTGCGGATCCGGGGCACCCACGCGCCCTTGGGCAGTACCTCCAGCGTCCCCAGGATCCCCACCGGTAGGATGGGAACCCGTGCCTTCAGGGCCAGGAACGCCGCCCCGGGTTCCGCGGGCAGCAGGTAGCCCTGGGGGTTGCGCGTCCCCTCGGGGAACATCCCCACCACCCCGCCCCGCTCCAGCACCTGCAGCGCGGTGCGGATGGCTTGCCGGTCGGGCTGTCCCCGGCGCACGGGGAAGGTTCCAATGCACCGCATCCAGCTGCGCAGCACCGGGATCGCGAACAGCTCCTGCTTGGCCATGAAGTGCACCTTGCGCCGAAGGGCCGCGCCCAGCACGGGCGGGTCCAAGGCGCTCCAGTGGTTGGACACCGCCAAAAACGGCCCTTCGGCCGGCTCATGCTCGCGTCCCGTGACCTCCATGCGGAAAACACCGTACAGCACCCCTTGGACGAGCAGCTTGCTGGCCGCGTACACCCAGTCTCCCAGGCCGCGCCGGAGTTCCGGGCGTAGCGCCTCGCCGCTTCGGACCTCCATCACCGCACCCCCACGCGGGCTTCGACCAACCGCACGATCTCCTCCGCCACCTCCTCCGGCGTGCGGCCCGTGGTGTCCACCAACACCGCGTCCTGGGCACGCCGCAGGGGCGCGGTGATCCGGGTGCGGGCCACCTCATCGTCCCGGCGGACCAGCTCTCGCACCTGGTCCAGGGACACGGCCTCGCCCCGCGCTCGAAGCTCCGCGTACCGCCGCCGCGCCCGCTCCTCCAGGGAGGCTTCGAGGAACACCTTCACCTCCGCGTCGGGCAGCACCACGGTGCCGATATCCCGCCCCTCCATGACCACCCCGCCACCGCGCGCCATCTCCCGCTGCTGCTCGGTGAGCAGCGCCCGGACGCCAGGGTTGGCCGCCACCCGAGCCACCGCCGCGGACACCTGCGCGGACCGGATGGCCTCGGTGACGTCTTCCCCGTCGCACCACACCCGCATCCCCTCCGGGTTCGGTTCCAGCCGGATCCGCGCCGCCCGCGCCACCTCCTCCACCGCACGCGGGTCCTCCAGATCCACGCCCTCCCTGAGGGCCTTCCACGCCACGGCCCGGTACATGGCACCGGTGTCCACGTAGCGGTAACCCAACCTGCAGGCTACCAGGCGGGCCACGGTTCCCTTGCCCGCGCCCATAGGACCGTCGATGGCCACCCTCAGCCCGCCGTTCACGCGGGGACCTCCGGGAGCACCACCGGGTGCCCCGAGTGGGGGTGCGGAAGCACCACCGCTGCGGGCCCGTACGTGCTGCGCACGGTCTCGTCCCGCAGGACGTCCCGCGAGGGCCCCTGAATGACCACGCGGCCGCGGTCCAGCAGCACCAGCCGCTGGAAGAACAGGGAGGCCAGGTTCAGGTCGTGGGTGGCGGCCAGGACCGAGTAGCCTTGCTGGCACAGCGTGCGCAACAGCCGAGCCACCTGCACCTGGTGCGCGAGGTCCAGGTGGGCGGTGGGCTCGTCCAGGACCAGTAGGCGGGCTCCCTGCGCCAGCACCCTGGCCAGCAGGACCCTCTGCCGCTCTCCGCCGCTGGTGCCTTCCACCGGGCGGTCGGCCAGGTGCGCGGTGTCCGTGGCCCGCAGCGCCTCCCGCGCGGCCCCGTCGTCCGCCTCGCTCCAACCCAGGGTCCAGCCAGAGCTGGCCGCGTACCGGCCGAGGCGCGCCACCTCCGCGCACCGCAGCCCCGCAGGTACGGACGGCTGCTGGGGGAGGTAGCCCACCCGGCGCGCTCTCTCCTTGGGCGGAAGGGAGCTGACCTCCGCCCCGTCCACCCGCACAGAGCCTGCCTGAGGCCTGAGCAAACCCGCCGCGCAGCGCAGTAGCGTGCTCTTGCCCGCGCCGTTGGGGCCGCAGACCGCCACCAGCTCGCCCGCTTGAACCACGAGATCCACCCCGCTCAGCACCTCTCGGCCGTCCAGCCGTACGTGCACGCCCAACAGCTCCAGCCTCACCAAGCTACCCCGGGGTGCAGCAGGCGAGCGAGGGCCCGAAGCCCCAGCACCGCTCGGGGTCCAGGCCGCACGGCCCACGACGGGTCCACCTCCCCCACACAGCCGCGTTGGAGGGCTGTGGTGTGCTGCCAGGCAGCCCGGCGGCGCAAGCGGTCCGCGCCCTTGCCGAGAACCACCACGCACTGCGGGTCCCTGGCCACAACTTCCTCCTCGGATACCTGCGGCCACCCGCGCCGGTCCGCGAACACGTTCTGGCCACCTGCCCGCCGCACCAGGTCGTCGGTGAACGTGCCGCCCCCCGCGGTGATGAAGGGCTGATCCCAAACCTGCACGAACACCCTCACGCGCCGGCGGCCCTGCAACCGGCTGGCCACCGCGGCCTCCTCGCGCCGCATGCTCTCCACCAGCTGCTGCGCCGCCTTTCCGCGGCCGGTGAGCTCTCCCAGAACCACCACGGAGTGGTACGCCTCCTCCAGGCTGTTGGCCTCCAGGGCCACCACCCGGTACCCCAGGGCGCGCAGCCTCGCCAGGACCGGACCCTGCAGGCTCTGCACCCCGACGACCAGGTCCGGCCGCAGGCTCGCCAGACGCTCTTCGTCCACCCGCACCCCACCCACCCGCGGCCGGGTGCGGACCCCTGGGGGATAGTCGTCCGCGGAGGAAACTCCCACCACCTGAGGGCCCGCCCCCAGGGCCCACAGCACCTCGGTGACGCTCGGCGCCAGGGACACCACCCGCACCGCGGGCCGTGGGAGCACCACCCGCGTCCCCGTGGCGTCCAGCACCTGCAGCGCGGCCGCGGGTACGGACGCCGCCAGCAGCGCTGCGCACGCGAGCACTACCGGCCCCACAGCCGCTCCCACAGCCACCGGAACACGCTCCCCGCCGGCTTCTCCTCCACCCCGTGCAGCGCCACCAGGCGCGCCCGCGTTTCCACCCGCCCGTCCACCACGACCTCCACCCAGCCCACGTCCCGGCCCGCGGGCACTGGCGGCCTCAGCTCCCCTTCCCACCGGGGCCGCAACTCCACCGGCACACCGCGGGCTACCGACCAGACCAACTCGTCCCGCACGCCGGCCCTCAGCGTTGGTCCGCCGGGCACCGGTAGCTCCGCCACAGCTTGGCCCGGCCGGGCCAGCGCCCGCAGCTCGTAACGGGAAAACCCGAAGTCCAGCAGCGCCGCAGCGTCCTCGAACACCCGGGCGGAGTCCAGCACCACCGCGATCAACGTCCGATCCCCCCGGCGCGCGGACGCCACCAAGCAGGGACCGGACTGCGCGATCCAGCCCGTCTTGACTCCGTTGGCACCCGGGTAGGTCCGCAGCAGGCGGTTGCGGTTGGTGATGCGGCGCAGCCCTCCGTCCTCAGGGTAGTCGTACTCCACGGCGGCCACCGCCTCCGTGACCCGGGGGTTGCGCAGGGCAGCGCGCGCCAGCAGCGCCAGGTCGTACGCGGTGGACCGGTGCTGGGGGTGGTAAAGGCCGTGCGGGTTCACGAAGTGGCTGTGGTGGGCCCCCAGCTGCCGTGCCCTGCGGTTCATACGCTGTACAAACGTCTCCAGGCTGCCCGCGGAAGCCTCCGCCAGGGCCACCGCGGCGTCGTTGGCAGAGGCCAGCAACATGGCGTAGAACAGGTCGCGCACGCGGCGGCGCTCCCCGGCCCGCAGCCCCACCGCAGCGCCCTCCCGTTGGGCGGCGGCCCTGGGGCTCACCGTGACCACCGCGTCCAGGTCCAGGGACTCCGCCACCAGCAGCGCGGTGAGGACCTTCGTGGTGCTGGCCGGCGGCCAGGCCAGCCGCCCTCGGTGTTCTGCGAGCACCTGTCCGGTGCGCGCCTCCATCAGCACGAACGCCTGCGCCTGCAGGGCAGGCTGTCCCCTGGCTACGGCAGGCTGCACCAGGAGCGCGGCTAGCAGCGCGGCCACCCGCCCAGCCCTCACCGCTCATCCTCCTTGCCCGTGGGCGTGCGCAGCATGTCCTGTACCCGCCTGCCCTCCAGCGGCGGGAGGTCGGACAGGTCCCGCAGGCCGAAGTGCCTCAGGAACACCTCTGTGGTGCCGTACAGGATGGGGCTTCCGGGGCCGGGTTTCCGGCCCACCTCCCGGATCAGGTTTCGCTCCAGGAGCTTGCGCAGGTGGTGGTCGCTCCGGGCACCCCGGACCGCCTCCACCTCCGCGCGGGTGACGGGCTGCCGGTACGCCACCACCGCCAGGGTCTCCAGGGTGGCCCGGGACAAGGGTTCCGGCTGCGCCGCCACCAGCCGCGTCACGTAGTCCGCGTACTCCGGACGCGTGCACAGCTGCCAGCCGCCGGCCACCGGCTGGAGCATCAGGCCCCGGCCCTCGTACTCCTTCTCCAGCTGCGCCAAAAGCGCCTCGGTTTCCTCCTCCGAGCACTGCAGCGCCTGCGCCAGCTTCGGCAAGGGGACCGGCCCCCCGCTTGCCAGAAGCAGGCACTCCAAGGCACACCGCAGGGTCCGGGCGCGGTCCTCCTCCGTCACGCCTCCCCTCCCGCGGCGTACAGCCGGATGGGTCCGAACGGCTCCATCTGCGCCACGCGCAACCGCCGCCGCCGCACCAGCTCCAGGAGGGCGAGGAAGGTCACGATGACCACGATGCGGGGACTGGCGGGTTCGAACAGTTCGTCAAACTGCAGCCCGTGGGGAGATGCGGCCAGACGGGCCAGGATGGCGCGCATGCAGTCGGCCACCGTCACACCCTCCCGCGGAACCTCCTCCACCGGCTTCTCGGAACGTTCCAGCACGCGCCGGAACGCGGCGAACAGGTCCTGCACCGTCAGCCCCACCAACGGCAGCTCGCCCTCGGAACCCTCTTCTGGGGGCCTCGTGAATACCCGCCGCTGGACGGCCTCCAGCGCGGCGAGAGCCTCCGCAGCCTCGCGGAAGACCCGGTACTCCTCCACCTGCTGGCGCAGCTGCTCCGCGAGGTCCGTGGCCTCCTCCTGGGCCACGGCGGGTTCCGGGGCCGGGGGTTTGGGCGGCAGCAACAGCCTGCTTTTCATCTCCACCAGGGCCGCCGCCGCCCACAGGAACTCCGTGGCCTCTTCCAGGTCCACCTCACCCCGGAGGCCGTCGAGGTACGCTCGGACCATGGAGGTGAGGTCCACCTCTCGCAGATCCACCTCCCCCGCGTGCGCGCGGCGGACCAGCTCGTCCACGGGGCCCTCGAAACCCGCCACCCGGACGACGGGGCTACGGCCGGCCGACATGGACTCCCGTCACGCTCCCACGGCCCAGCGAACCAGCCAAAGCACCGGCCCGCGCAGCAGCGGTCCCAGCCAGCCCGTGGCCAGCAGCACCAGGAGCAGCAAGTTCCCGTACGGCTGCAGGCGCGCGTACGCCTGCTCCGCCTCCCCGCGCAGCAGGGCTTGCAGCACCCGGGAACCGTCCAGGGGAGGGATGGGCAGCAGGTTGAACACCGCGAGGACCGCGTTCACGTACAGCATGCGGGCCCAGAAGGACCCCAACCACCCGCCCTCCGGCACCAGGCCCAGGCGGTACAGCACACCCAGGGCCCCGACCACGCACACGTTGGCCAGCGGGCCCGCCACCGCCACCAGCAACACGCCCCTGCGGGGGTCCTGGAAGTGCGCGGGGTTGACGGGCACCGGCTTGGCCCACCCGAATCCCACCAGGAGCAACAGCGCCGTACCTAAGGGGTCCAGGTGTGCGAGGGGGTTCAGGGTCAGCCGTCCCAGCCAACGTGGGGTGGGATCTCCCAGCTGCACGGCCGCGTATGCGTGCGCGTACTCGTGTACCGTAGCGGCCACCAGCACCGCCGCCGCGGTGAACACCAGTTGCACAGGTTCCAGCCCCAGCACGTCAACTCGCGCAGGGGCCGCGTGCGGCCACCACCTCGACCCCTTCCTCCGACAGCCCCACGTCCAGCCGCAGAAGGTCCTCGTAGCTCTCCCGTCTCACCACGACCGTCGCCCGCCCGTCCTCCGCCAGCACCACCGCCGGGCGCGGGAAACGGTTGTAGTTGCTGGCCATGGAGTACGTGTACGCCCCTGTGGAGAACACCGCCACCACGTCTCCGGGCCGCACCGCAGGCAGGGCGGCTTCCCACACCAGCACGTCCCCGGACTCGCAGCACCGGCCCGCCAGGGCCACGACGCCCTGCGGCGGGTCGTCCGGTCGTTCCGCCACCACCGCCTCGTAGCGGGCGCCGTACAGGGCAGGCCTGGGGTTTTCGTACATGCCGCCGTCCACGGCCACGTAGGTGCGGACGCCAGGAATTTGCTTGATGGGCCCCACGGTGTACAGGGTGACCCCCGCGGGGCCCACCACGGACCGCCCGGGCTCCAGGAACAGCCGCGGCACGGGGTAGTCCGCAGCCCCGCACGCCGCGGACAGCGCGGCGGCCACCGCCGCCACGTACGCGTGGATGCTCGGCGGCCGGTCCGAGGCCAGGTAGCGGATTCCCAGTCCCCCGCCCAGGTTTACCTCCTCCGCCACGTAGCCCAGCTCGGACCGCACCTGCAGCGCGAACGCCACCACCAGCTCCGCGTTCTGCCGGAACGGCTCCAGCTCCAGGATCTGGGAGCCGATGTGGCTGTGGAAACCCCTCACCCGCAGCCCCGGCCGGTTCACGGCTTCTCGCACCGCCCGCGCCGCGGTCCCGTCGGGAATCCCAAAGCCGAACTTCGTGTCCACCCCTCCCGTCTGGATGGCGCGATGCGTGTGCGGTTCGATCCCGGGCGTCACCCGCAGCCACACGTCCACCACCCGCCCCGCCTCCCGCGCCAGCCGGTCCAGCAGGTCCAGTTCGTGAAAGTTGTCCACCGCCACCCGGCCCACGCCTGCCTGCACCGCGAGCCGGAGTTCTTCCTCGGTCTTGTAGTTACCGTGGAACACCAGGTGTTCTGCGGGGACCCCCGCCCGCAGGGCCGTGGCAAGCTCTCCGCCGGAGGCCACGTCTACCCAGAATCCGTGCCGGTGGACCAGCTGGCAGGTGGCCACGGTGCACAGGGCCTTGGAGGCGTACACGGGTTGTCCGGTGGGCGCGTGCTCCGCAAACGCCTCCCGGTAGGCCTGCAGGTTCCGCCGCAGGCGGCCACCGTCCAACACGTGGAGCGGTGTCCCGAAGGTGCGCGCCAGCTCCACCGCGTCGCAGCCGCCCACGCACAGGTGACCATCTCGGGTCCGGGGAAACTCGTCGCGCACTTCTCCCGCCTCCTCGCCGCGATCGCCGCCAGGATAGCAGACGGCCGCACGGGTTGGGAGATGCGGCGTAGAATGGGCTCGAAGGGTCGACCGCGGGGGTCCTCTGGGCTCCCGCGGTCTCCTGCGAGGTGGGGCCATGTCGGAAGCGGTCATTTTGAGCGCGGTGCGAACGCCCATCGGCAGGTTCTTGGGGGGCCTGGCAGACGTGTCGGCGCCCCGCCTGGGCGCGGTGGTGGTTCAGGAGGCGGTCCGACGGGCCGGGGTGCGGCCGGAAGAGGTGGACGAGGTGATCCTTGGCAACATCCTGTCCGCGGGGCTGGGCCAGGCTCCCGCACGACAGGCGGCGCGGTACGCGGGACTGCCCGACTCCGTGGGCGCGGTGACCGTCAACAAGATGTGCGGGTCGGGGCTCAAGGCGGTGGTGCTGGCTACTCAGGCCATCCGGGCAGGCGATGGGCGGGTGTACGTGGCAGGGGGGATGGAGAACATGAGCCGGGCGCCCTACCTGCTTCCCCGGGCCCGCACGGGATACCGGCTCGGACACGGCGAAATCCAGGACTCCATGATCCTTGACGGGCTGTGGGATCCCTACCGCGACTGCCACATGGGGTCGTGCGCGGAGCTGCTGGCCGCGGAGTACCGCATCAGCCGGCAGGACCAGGACGCGTACGCGGAGCGATCCTACCGACTCGCTCTGCAGGCCCTGGACTCCGGCTGGTTCCGCCAGGAGACAGTCCCCGTGGAGTCGGACGGGAAGCGCGTGGAGGAGGATGAGGAGCCGCGGCGGGTGCAGTTCGACCGAATCCCGACCCTGAAGCCCGCCTTCGAGAAAGAGGGTACGGTGACCGCGGCCAACGCCAGCAGCATCAGCGACGGTGCCGCGGCGCTGGTGGTGGCGGAGCGGTCCGTGGCGGACCGGGTGGGCGTCCAACCTCTCGCCCGGGTGGTGGGGTGTGCGCAGGCGGCCACCGCGCCCGAGTGGTTCACCATCGCCCCGGCCGCCGCCATCGAGCGGCTGCTGGACCGGGTGGGCTGGCGCAAGGAAGACGTGGACCTGTACGAGATCAACGAGGCGTTCGCGGCGGTGGTGTTGGGTGTGTGCCGCAAGCTGGGACTGCCCCTGGACCCGGTGAACGTGCACGGAGGGGCGGTGGCCCTGGGCCATCCCATCGGAGCTTCCGGGGCCCGCATCCTCACCACGCTCCTGTATGCCATGCAGCGCCGGGGCGCACGTCGGGGCGTCGCCGCCATCTGCCTGGGCGGCGGGGAGGCGGTGGCGGTGGCGGTAGAGCGGGAGGCGTGACCCGGAGCTCGTGAACCCCACCTCCGCGGCCCCTGGCGTTCTGGCCCTCGCCCTGCTGCGGTGCGCCGTGGCCGCTCTGGCCTGGGGGCGGTGGAGGCCGGGCGCGGTGGCGGTGGTGGGGTTCCGTTGCCTGTCCCCGGAGGAGGCCTACCGGGTGGTGGATTGGCGCAGCGTGGTGTTCCTGACATGCCTGCTGCCCCGCTCCGGGGTTCTGGTGCGCACCGGGGCGGTAGAAGACGTTTTCTCGCCGCTGGTGGCCCTGGCGGGCTCGCCCTTCACGGCGTTCTGCTACCTCTACGCGGTGGGGGTGGTGCTGAACCAACTTGTCCCCAGCGTGGCGGCCACAGTGGTCCTCGCGCCCGTGGCCTTGGAGGCGAGCACGCGGCTGGCGGTTAGCCCTGCGTCCCTGGCGGTGGCCGTGGTGGCGGCCACTGCGACCACCTTTGCTACGCCGCTGGGCAACGCGGTGAACCTCCTGGTCATGGCGCCCGCCGGGTACACGGTCCGCGACTACCTGCGCGTAGGCCTCCCCCTGGCGGCGGCGCTGTACGCGCTCGGGATCTCGCTGCTGCCTACCCTCTGGCCCCTCCGGGCGCCGTAGGCATGGGCCTCCCTCACCCCGCGGGGACCCAGTCCACGTACCGCAGGCTGGTGTGCACCCCCGTGTAGTTCTCCGCCAGGTACCGGCGGGCGGCCTCGCTGCGGCGCAGCGCCCGCAGCTGCGCCCGCTGCATCCCCTCCTCGAACGGGTCGTCCAGGCGGTGCAGCAGCTGCGTCATCCACCAGGAAAAGTGTTCTGCCTGCCACACGTGCTCCAGGCACCGGTCGGTGTACGCCCGCAGACCCGCCTCCTCACCCCTCCGGTAGTAGTCCACCAGCGCCCGCGCCAGCACCACCACGTCGCACACCGCCAGGTTCAGCCCCTTCGCGCCCGTGGGCGGCACCACGTGGGCCGCGTCCCCGGCCAGGAACAGCCGGCCGTGCTGCATGGGCTCCACCACCAGGCTGCGAAGCGGCGCCAGGCTCTTCTCCCGCACGGGCCCCACGGTGATCTGGGCGGCGCGGTCCAGGCGGCGCTGCAGCTCCTCCCAGATGCGCTCGTCGGGCCACTCCTCCAGGGTCTCCTCCGCGCGCACCTGGATGTAGTTCCGCGACAGGTGGGGAGAGCGCATGCTGAACAGGGCAAAGCCCCGGTGGTGGTTCACGTAGATGAGCTCGTGGGAAGCCGGGGGCGCCTCAGCCAGGATGCCCAACCACGCGAACGGGTACGCCCGCTGGTGCACGCGCCGGACGGAGTCCGGCAACCACCCGCGGCAGATCCCCTGGGAGCCGTCACAGCCCGCCACGAAGTCGGCCTCCAGGCAGTCCTCGGAGCCGTCGGGGTTCCGGTAGTACACGCGGACGACCCCGTCCAGGTCCTCCAACCGCACCGCTTCGGCCTCGAACCGCACATCGCCGCCGGCGTCCAACCGGGCCCGGATGAGGTCCTTCACCACCTCTTGCTGCCCGTAAACGGTGATGGTGTGGCCCCCCGTCAGGGCGGGAAAGTCGAAGTGCAGCAGCGACCCCTCGAACGCGAAGTTGACCCCCTCGTGTACCAGGCCCTGCCGCTCCATCCGCTCCCCGACCCCGGCCCGGAGGAGGATCTGGCGCGTCCCGTCCTCCAGGACCCCGGCGCGCACCCGCTGCTCCACGTATGCGCGGCTTCGGGTTTCCAGCACCACGCTGCGCACGCCCGCCTGGTGCAGGAGGTGGCTCAACAGCAGGCCCGCCGGCCCCGCCCCCACGACAGCCACCTGGGTCCTTGCCACCCTACCACCCCGCGGGACCGAAGACCAGCCGCACGTCCAGATCTGACCGAGACAGGGCGTGCAGAAAGCACGTGCGCTCGCCCGCGGCCACCAACTCCTGCGCGAAGGCGTCGTCCTCCTCGCCGTCCAGGTACACGTGGGCGACCACGGGGTCCGCGTCCGCCCCGGCGCGGAAGACCGTGTCCTGGCTGTCCGCCAAGCTGGACCTGTCGTAGCTGGTGTCCTGGTGCGTCTGAGGCGAGGGGCCGTCCCTGTGGACCGCCCCCGGATCGCCGGCCATGTTGCCGCGCGCGAACAGGTCCCGTGGATGCGGCGGCGGGGCGTCCGCGGGTAGAACCCTGTCCGGCCGCAGGGGCCGACCGTTGTGCACGGGGGAGAAGCGCCTGGAGCCCCTGGGGCGTACCAGCCCGTGGGCCGGCGCTGCCCGCACCGCCCCCTCCACCTGGCCCGTGGGGAGGTCTGCCTCCACGCGCGACTCCACCGGAAGCGTCCCTGCGTGCAGGGTGGCAGGGGCCGCGGATCCCTTCATGGTGTAGCGGGCGTCCTGCACCAGCTGCTCCCCGCCGCCCGGCCATCCCGCCGTCCGCCGGGTCGCCCCCGCGAAGTCCACCACCAGCTCGACGCTGACGAACGCCGCGGGCGGCGCCACGTCGTTTCCCAGCAGGTACGGCCCTTCGTCGCTCGGCGTTTCACAGGCAGGCGCCTAGCGCCGTCCCGCCACCGCCTGCCAGGACACCGAGGGAACCCCGTACGTGTAGAAGGTCTCCGGCAGCCGGCCACCGAACCAGATGCTGCTGCGCTCCAGGTCGCTCTCGTTGGACACGTCCCACACCACCGTCTTCCACGTGGGGTCGAAAATGAGGTAGCCCGTGTCCCCGAACAGCTCCACCCGGACCCCGCCCGGCTCGAACACGTACATGAAGTACGCCTGGGTGGTGCCGTGCTTGCCGGGCCCCGCCTCGATGCGCACCCCGTAGTCCACCATCACGTCCGCGGCGTCCATCAGGTGCTGCGGGTAGCCGTACCAGTACGCCACGTGGTGGAACCGGCCCCGCTGGCCCGTGGCGTCCCGCATCACCGCGATCTCGTGCACGAGAGGGCTCACGCTCAGCCAGGCCCCCACCTCCTGCCCATCTTGGCCGATCTTCTGCTCCCGCAGGCGGAAGCCCAGGACGTCCGTGAGGAACTCCCGCACCGGGCCCACTGCCTGCGCCATCACGTTCACGTGGTCGATCCGGCGCACGGGGACCCCACGCAGGGGCCGCCTCTGTGGTCGGTTCCGGAGAGATGTCCGCATCTCCGCTGGAGGCTGATAGTACTCCACGTCCCACAGTACCTCCATGGGGTGGCCGTCCGGGGTCACGAACCGGTACGCGCGGCCGTGGCCCAGATCGCCCTCACTCCACCCCAGGCCCCAACCCAGCTCCTCCAGGCGCCGGGCTAACGTTTCCAGGGCTTCCTCCGAGGCAGCCCTCCACGCGATGTGGCCCAATCCTGCCTCCGGCGCTTCCGTCACCTTGAGGGTGTGGTGGTACCAGTCCTCGTAGGCCCGCAGGTACACCGACGGCCCCTGGCGGGCGGTCTCCTCCAGCCCCAACAGGTCGTGGAAGAACCACAGGGTCTGCTCCGGCCGCGGGCTGAGGATCTCCACGTGCGCCAGCTGCACCACTGGGCTCTCCGCCATCCTCCTCACCTCCTCTGGGTGGCCTCCACGGATCCCGCCTCCGACTGCGCCATCTCCTGCAGGATCTGGAAGCCGTAGTTGGCCGCGGACAGCCCTCGGAACAGGAATGCCAGTCCCACCACCGCGCTGAGCTCCTCCCACGTGGCGCCCGCCCGCCGTGCGGCGATGGCATGCAGCTTCGCCGCGTCCTGCAGGTTCATGAGCAGCATGCCGAACAGCATCAGCTGCGCGGTCTTCGTGTCAAAACACCTCGGGTACATGAAGTGGCGCCGCATCTCCTCCTGCATCCGCAGGCCCTCCGGGTCCAGCCGGCTCAGCAACTCCGTCCGGGCCTCGATCCGGGGCGGGACGAACCCCACCAGGTCCACGTACACCGACCGTAGCCGCTGCAGTTCCTCTTCCGACATCTGGCGCTCGGGCAATGCTTCCGCCATGATCCGCCTCCTCGGTGAGAGTCGCCTAGGCAGGTTGTGGCCGCCGGACCCGCATGGCCCGCAGGACCCTGGCGACGTCCACCAGCCCGCCCGGCAGGGTCAGCACCACCACCACGAACACCGCTCCGAACACCAACACGTGGAGCTCCGTGAGCCGCAACGCCAGGGCTTCCCGCAGCAGGACGAAGAAGGTCGCACCCACGGGCGGCCCCCACACGGTCCCGATCCCGCCCAGGAACACCATGAGCACCGCGTCGAAGGTCCACACGGGGCTGAAGACGAACTGCGGGTAGAAGCTCAGGTGGTAGTAGCCGAAGGCACCGCCCGCGGCTCCCGCGAGGGCCGCACTCAGCAGCAGGGCGGCCAGCTTGTGGCGGTAGGTGTCCACCCCCACGGTCTCGGCCACCCACTCGTCCTCGCGGATCGCCACGAGCCCCATCCCGAACCGGGAGCACGACACCCTCCACACCACCGCGGTGCTGAGGACGGCCAGGGCCAACGCCAGGTAGTAGCGGGGCACCAGGCGGTAGCCGGTGATCAGATCCGAGGGTAGCGCGGACACCTCCGGCAGGGTGGTCCCCACCACGATCCGTAGGATCTCTGCCATGGCCAGGGTGCCGATGGCGAAGTACGGGCCCCGGAGCCGCAGGGACGGGAGTCCCACCACCAGCCCCGCCACGGCCGCCGCCGCGGAGCCCGCTACCAGCGCCCCCACCACGGGGGTGCCCTGCACCCACAGACCGCGGGTCACCAGGGCACCGATGCCGAAGAACGCGGCGTGACCGAGATTCACCTGGCCTCCGTAGCCCCCCAGGAGGTTCCACGACTGCGCCACCGTCACCTGCAGGAGTACCAGCAGCCCCCAGTTCACTGCCGCGTCGCCCGCCACCCACGGCAACGCAGCCGCCAGGGCCACCGCGGCCGCCGCGGCCACCGAGGGGTTCACAACCCCCTCCCGAACAGCCCCTGAGGCCGCACGGCTAACACCGCCACGAACAGCACGAGCCCCACCACCTCCCGGAATGCTCCGCCCAGGGCGAAGGCTGCCGCGGACTCCGCGACCCCCAACAGCACCCCCGCGACGAAGGTGCCGAAGATGCTGCCCAGCCCGGCCAGGACCACCACGATGAGTGCCTTAAGGGTCCAGCTGAGACCGATGGCGGGGCTGATGGCGTCGGACACCGCCACCAGGCTCCCGGCCACCCCTGCCAGGGCGCTGCCTAGGGCGAAGGCGGTACGGTAGACGCGGCGCACGGGGATGCCCATGAGGAACGCCGCCTCCCAGTCCTCCGCGGTGGCTCGGATGGCCCGCCCCGCGTCGGTGCGCTGGAGGAACAGCTGCAGAGCCCCGAGTACCGCGAACGCGACCCCAAGGCCCGCGAGCCGCGTGAGGGGCACCACCAGCGGCCCGGCCCGCAACACCCGGCCGGCGTACTCGGCGGTGACGGCACGGTCGTCTGCGGTCCACAGGAGGATGGCCAGGGCGTGCAGCACCAGGGCCAGGCCGAAGCCAATCAGGATGGAAAGCTGAACCTTGGACTCCTCGTGCAAACGCACCAGCCTTCCGAACAGACCCTCATACAGCCCCACCCCGACGGCGAACAGCGCCGGCGCGGCCACCAGGAGGGAGACGTACGGGTCCGTGCCCCACAGGGTGAACAGCCAGAAGGTGGCGTACCCGCCCAGCATGATGAGCTCCCCGTGGGCCACGTTCAGCATCCGGAGGACCCCGAACACCAGGGCCAGCCCCACCGCGGCTAGGCCGTACAGCCCTCCCACCAGGGCCCCGAAGGTGACGTTCTGCAGCCAGACCTCCACCTAGCCCCCCACGTACGACCGCTGCACCACCTCGGTGCGGACGAGAGTCTCCGCGGATCCCTGGGCCACCACCCTCCCGCCCGCCATGAGGTAACCACGCGGCGCGTGGTGCAACACCGGGAACACGTTCTGCTCCACCACCACCACGGTCACCCCCTGTAACGCAATGCGGCGTACCACCTCGTAGACCTGCTGCACCACCACGGGCGCAAGCCCCAGGGACGGCTCGTCCAGCAGCAGCAGCCGCGGACGGCTCATCAGGCCCCGGGCGATGGCCAACATCTGCTGTTGCCCGCCGGACAGGGTACCTGCTGTCTGCCCGGACCGCTCCGCCAGCACCGGAAACAGTTCGAAGACCTCCCGTAGGGTCTGCCGCCGCACCGACCGCGCACGGGCGGTGTAGCCGCCCAGCAACAGGTTCTCCAGCACCGTCATGTGCGCGAACAGCCGCCGCCCCTCGGGCACGAGGGCCACCCCACGCTCCACCACCTGGTCTGGGGAAAGCCCGTCGATGCGTTCTCCATGGAACCACACCTCGCCCCGGAGGGGCCGAAGGAGGCCTGCCACCACCCGCAAAGCCGTACTCTTCCCCGCGCCGTTGGGGCCCACCACGGCCACCACCTCGCCGGGGTTCACCTGCCAGTCCACGCCCCACAGCACCTGCGCGTCGCCGTACGCGGCCTGGACACCGCGGAGCTCCAGCGCAGGGGCGGTCATCCCGCGGCCCCTCCGAGGTACACCTCCACCACCCGAGGGTGGGAAAGCACCTGCTCGGGGGATCCTTCCGCGACCTTCTCCCCGGCGTGCAGGAAGGCCACGCGGTCGCACAGGCTGCGCACCGCGGGCACGTTGTGCTCTACCAGGACCAAAGTGAGCCCTTCTTCCCGCAGCCGGCGGAACAGCCCGACCTCCGCCTGCACCTCGTCGGCGTTCAGGCCCGCCAACGGCTCGTCGAGCAGCAGGAGCCGAGGTCGGGTCGCCAGGGCCCGGGCTACCTCCAGTCGGCGCCGCTCTGCCAGGTTCAGGCTGGCCGCCGGCAGGTGTGCCTTACCGGCGAGGCCGACCAGGGCCAGCAGTTGGGAGGCTTCCTGGCGGGCGGCGTCCACGGACCGCGCGGGGGTCGCCCCGTACAGCCGCGCCACGGCCACGTTGTCGGCAACACTGAGCCGTCCCAGACTGCGGACCAATTGGAAGGTCCGGGCCACGCCGAGGGCCGCCCGTCGGTGGGGCGGTAGCCCGTTCAGGAGAACGCCCCCGAACCGGATCTCTCCGGCGTCGGGGGCGAGCACGCCGGCGACTAAGTTGAAGACCGTCGTCTTCCCGGAGCCGTTGGGTCCCAGCAGGCCGAAGATCTCGCCCTCGCCCACCTCCAGGTCCAGCTCCCGCACCGCCTGGACCCCGCCGAACCGCTTGGACAAGCCCCACAGCTGCAGCAGCGCCTTCCTGGCGGCCGCGCCAGCTCGTGGCGCAGTGGTGTCAGACAGACGTCCGACGATGGCCCCTCCCCCTCACCTACCGGCTGCGCCAAGGGGTAGCCGGGTAGGCCAGCGGCCGCGTGGCGAACTGCCTGGGCCACACCAGCTCCTGCCGCCCAGCCTGCCACTGCACCACCACGGTGGTCACGGGACTCGTGCCGTCGGGGCGGAACCGCACCGGCCCCACCACCGTGGCCCTGAGGTTCGTGGAGGCCATGGCCTCCCGAATCCGTTCCCGGTCCAGGCTCCCTGCCCGCTGGATGGCGTCCGCGACCACCTGCACGCAGGCGTAGGACGGGCCCACCAGCACGTCCGCGGGTCGGCCGAAGCGCTGCTGGTGCTTGGCGCTGAGCTCGGAGGCCCCAGGGAACTTCACCGCGTGGTGCCACCCCGGCATGAGCAAGGTGTAGTCCCCGTCCTTTCCCAGGCTCTGGCCCCACGCGGGCGCGTCGGGAGCCCGGATGAGCACGTACGCCTTCGGGTTGAAGTCCAGCTCCTTCATCTGCCGCACCAGCGTGATCCCGTCCGGAGGTGTCGGCACCGCCAGGACCAGCTCGGCGCCCGCGGCTTTGGCCCGCAGGACCAGGTCGCTCATGTCGCGGGTGCCCACCGTGTACTCCCCCTGGAAGACCACCTGGTAGCCGAACTCCGTCGATCGGATGGACCACAGGTTTGCCATCTCCCGGCCCCAGTCGGTGCGCTCCGCGAAGATGGCCACGCGCCGGGGCCGCTGGTCCGGCGGGAGGTAGCCGTTGAGCATGCGGTAGGTTTCAATGGCCAGCTCAGGTGACTTGGGGAACGGTGAGAAGAGGTACTTGTAGCCGCGCTGGTGGATCCCCCACAGGGCGAAGGCGACCCCGCAGTACGGGATACGGTTCTTCTCCGCCACCGCGGCCGCAGCCGCGTGCAGGTCGCTGCCGAACCCGCCCAGGTACGCGGCGATGTCCTGTTGGGCCAGGGCCTCCATCCTGCTCACGGTCTTGGTGGGATCCGATTCGTCGTCCAGGATCGTCAGCTCCACCCGCAGGGACTGGCCGCCCACACGCACCCCTCCCCGGGCGTTCAGGTCCTCCACGGCCATCTCGTAACCCGTGCGCACTTGAGCTCCCCCGGAGGCGAACCTGCCGGTGAGCGGGATCACGGCACCCAACTTCACCACCCCCGCCGGCCCCGCGGCGCTTCCCGCCGCCAGCGCCAGCACCAGAAGCGACACCCACAACGTGCTGCGAGCCACGGCTCACCCCCGTCGACCAACTTCAGAGGTCCAGCGGACCGGCACTAGAATCCGCCGCAGAGCTGCCCCGGGCAAGGGGTCTGTTCTTCTATCCGGAACCTAGGTTCACGATACCGGAAAATACCTCTTCCAGAGGATCTCGGCCAGCCGTATAATAGCAAGACAGATGCTCAGCACGGTCCGACGGGTGGGGCAGGTGCTGGAGCTGTTCGGGGCGACTCACCCCGAACGCAGCGTCAGCGAGGTGTCCTCCCTGCTCGGCATCCCCAAGTCTACCGCCCACGCCCTCCTGTGCACTATGTGCGAGATCGGCCTGCTGCGCCGGACCTCCGACCGGCGGTACCGCCTGGGCTGGCGGATCCTAGCCCTCTCCACCACCCTGCTGACCACGACCCAGTACCGGGTGGAGGCACGGCCGGTCATGGAGGACTTGGTGAGCCGGTTCGGGGAGACCGTCCACCTGGCCACCATGGAGTCGGGCCGGGTGCTGTACGTGGACAAGTTACAGGGCACCCGGGCGGTGCAGGTGTCGGTCACGGGGGTGGGTGTGGAGCTGCCCGCGCACTGCAGCGCCGTGGGCAAGATCCTCCTGGCCGCGCGCCCGTGGCCCGAGGTCGAGGCGCTGCTGGCGCGGACCGGCCTACCGGCCCTGACCCCCAACACCATCACTGACCTGCACCAGCTGCGGGCAGAGCTGGAGGAGGTGCGCCTGCGCGGATACGCCTTTGACATCGAGGAGGCGGTGCTGGAGCTGTGCTGCGTGGCGGCCCCCATCCGCGACCACCGAGGCGAGGTGGTGGCCGCCATGAGCCTGTCGGTGCCCGCCTACCGGTTCCACCGGCAGAGGGACGAGCTGCGCAGGGCCATCGTGGCCGCCTGCCGGGAGGTGTCCGCCCGGTTGGGCTACACCGCCTACGAGGAAAGCCTCCGGCGCCGCCTCGCCTCCGCCCCCTAGGCGTTACTCCTCCGGCAGGTACAGCTCAAGCCGGGGGAACCGGTGCACGTACCGGCCGCATGCCACTGCCCCGCGGGCTGCACGATCGACCCGGGTTGCTGGGAGCCCAGCAATCCCTCCGTCGGCGCCCAGGAGACCCGTACCTACGGGGGCGTGAAAGGACACCGCCGGGCAGGCGTCCACGGGGTACCGGTTGGTCTTGGTTCCTCTTCACCCCCGTGGCCTTCCCCGTCCGCGGTGTCCCCCTCCCCAGAAAGGGGACACGCCGCTCCTGGCCCTAACAACACCCCGTGGAAGGGCTGCACCGGCGCTGCCGCGCGAGACCTCACGGGCGAAACGCGACGGTCGCGGCCGGCGTCTCACCTCTCCCGTACAAGGCTACGGGGTGTCCCGATTGCGTGCCCCGCACGGCTCACCTGCCAGGGGAAGCACTCCAGGAACGGGCGGGCCGCTACCGCCTGCGGAAGATCCGGCCCAACTCCTCCCGGGCTCGCGTCAGTCCCGCCTCGTCGTAGTCCCGCATGGCCACGATCCGAAGCCGTTCCGCGTCCCGAAGCGGCGGGTAAACCCCGGGCAGGGAGACGAAGTCCCCGTCCTGGGCCAGGGCCAGCAGGCCGGCGCGCGACAGCAGGGTCTCGATGTACAGTTTGGCCGCGTTGGGGCGGCTCGTCCGCGCGCCCAGGGCGATGCGGTGGCCGTCCGCGAGGAACACGGGCAGCCGCACGTAGTCCAAAGGCGCGCCTTCCTTCCCGAACTGGTACACGTACCGGATGTAGGTGAGGCCCACCGGGAACTCGCCCCGCACCAGCCGGTCTGCCACGGGGATGAAGGACTCCACGTACGCGCCGACCTGGCCTGCCAGCCCCTCCAGGAACGGCCGCCACTGCGCGCCCAGGACCGACCGCAGCTCCATCAGCCACTGCGCAGTGGTGGTGTGCAGGGTGGGGTCGGCCATCACCACCTTGCCCGACCACCGCGCGTCCAGGAGGTCGGTGAGGCTGCGGGGTGCTTCCTCCGGGCGCACCAGGCGCGTGTTGTACACGATCCCGATGGGAATCACCAGGAACTGAGGGGACACCAGGGACTGCGGGTCCCGGGTGGACTTCCCGAACAGCTCGTACGAGGGAGAGGCGTACCGGGCGAACGCGCCTGCCTCCCGGAGGATCATCATGGGGCTGCTGTTGGTCTGCACCACGTCAAACTGGGGGCGGCCCGCCCGCGTCTCGTTGAGCACGCGGTCCAGCACCCGCGTGCTCGCCGCCCGCCAGTACTCCACGGACACCCCGTACCGGCTCTCGAAGATTTTGTTCACCACGTCCAGCGTGGTGAGGGAGCCGTACAGCACCACCCGGCCCTCCCGCTTGGCCGCGGCCACGAGGTCCGCCTGGGCGGCCGAAGCCGACACCAGGGCCACCACCAACGCAGCGGCGACCCAACCGCGGTAAACCCACCTCGCCATGGGGATCACCACCTCCTGTGGACTCACACTTCGTCCGCCAACTTCTGCAGAACCCGTTCCGTCCACACCCGCGCCATGGCCCGCTTGTACTCCGCGCTCCCCCGCGAGTCGTCCCAGGGGTCTACCGCGGCTTCTACTTCCCGGGCGGCGTCGCGGATCCGCTGCCCCGCCAGCACCCCTCCCACCAGGGCCTGTTCCGCGGCCGTGATCCGAAGCACCGTGGGCCCCGCCCCGCCCACCGCCACCCGTGCCTCCTGACAAACGCCGTCCGGATCCAGGCGCACGCTGACCGCCACACCCACGGTGGGGTAGTCCTCGGGGCTACGGGGCGCAAAGCGCGCATAGACCGTGTTACGGGAGGCCGACTCGCCCGGCACCCACACCTCGGTGAGGAGCTCCTCGGGGGAGAGGACCGTCTGCAGGGGCCCCACGAAGAACTCCTCCAGCGGCAACACCCTGGTACCCCGGAGACTCACAAGGCACACCCGCGCCCCCAGGGCCACCAGCACCGGTGGCAGATCCTGCGCGGGGTCCGCGTGGCACAGGTGTCCCCCGAGCGTGGCCAGGCTCCGGACCCGCACGTTTCCTACCCGCCCGGCCGCGTCCGCCAGCGCCGGGACCCGGGCCGCAACCACGGGCGAACGCTGCAGGTCTCGCAGGCGCACAGTGGCACCCAGCCGCAAGCCGCCGTCCGCGGGCTGAACGCCTCCCAGCTCCCCGACCTTCTCCAGCCCCAGCAGCACCGCGGGGGATGCCAGGCCCCGCCGCAGGAGGGGTCCAAGTCCTGTCCCTCCCGCCCACACCACGGCCTCCCCGCCGCCGGCGCCCGAAAGGAGCTCCAGCGCCTCGCGAAGGGTTGTGGGCGTCACGTACTCAGGGGTCTTCACTGGGAGCCCACTCCTCCGAAGCCTGCCTGACCGCCCTGAGGATGCCCTGGTAGCCCGTGCACCGACACAGGTTGCCGGCGAGGAACTCGCGCACCCGCTCCTCGGAGGGCCGCGGTTCCTCCGAAAGCAGCGCACACACCGCCCACACCTGTCCTGGGGTACAGATCCCGCACTGGAGCCCCTCGCACTGCACGAACGCCCTCTGCACCGCCTGGACCAGCTGGGGACTCGGAAGCCCCGGCGGCGCGTCCGTCACCCTTCCCTCCGCGAGGTCCGTCAGACCCTCGACCGTCCACACGTGCCGCCCTGCGGCCACCACCGCGGGCACAAGGCAGCTGCTCACCACCTGTCCATCCATCCAAACGGTGCATAGCCCACACGCCCCGATCCCGCACCCGACCTTGGTGCCCGCAAGCCCCAGCCGCTCCCGCAAGAACTCCGCGAGGAACTCCGCGCCCTCCACGGGCGCCTGGACCCGCCGCCCGTTCACAAACAGCTCCACGGTGCGGGCGCTCACCGACCTGCCTCCTGCATCGCCCGGTACACCGCCTCCGCGGAGATGGGAAGGCGTCGGACCCGGACGCCCACCGCGTCCGCCACCGCGTTGGCCACCGCGGCCGCCACCGCCACGTTGGTCATCTCCCCCACCGGCTTCACCCCGTACGGACCCCAGCCCCGACCGCCGGGCACCAACACCACCCGCAGACGTGGCAGCGTGCTCACGGAGGGCAGCCGGTACTCGTGCAGGTTACCCGACACCACGCGACCGTCTTCCATCACCACCTCCTCGCAGAGGGCAGAGCCCAGTCCCATGACCACCCCGCCCTCCACCTGCGCCCGGTGGGAGGGAGGGTTCAGGACTCCCGCCACGTCCAGGGCGGTGACCAGTTCGTCCACCCGCACCTCGCCGGTGTCGCGGTCCACCCGCACCCGCGCCGCCTGCACGCAGAAGGAGTTCATCCACAGCTCCTCGTCCACCTTTACTTGGGCCCGCACGGACTCCCCTGGCCTGCGGCGCGCCAGCTCCGCCAGGGCTGCTCGCAGCTCCCAGCCCTCCAGTCCCTCCTGCCGCAGCCGTTCCCTTAGCTGCGCGCACGCCTGCGCGGCGGCCGCGCTGGCCGTGAGGCTCACACGGCTTCCGCCGACCCCGGAGTCCGTGCCCAGCTCCTCCGTGTCCGCCTGCTGCACCCACACCGCCTCTGCGGGAAGGGCCAGCTCCCTCTGCACCACGTTGCGGACCACGGTGTGTTGCCCGCCCCCTTGGTCCGGGAACGGTACCCGCACCACCACGGAACCGTCCGGCTGGGGCCGCAGCTCCACCTCCGTCTCCCCGCCGTGGGCCGCCCTGCAGTAGAAGGCGAACCCGACTCCCCGCGCCCACCGGCCGCCGTCCGCCGTCGATTCTTCCCCCGCCCCTTCACCCTCGCGGAGGGCAGCCAGCGCCGCGCGGGCCACCTCCTCGCCCCGGACCTCCATCCACGGTTCCCCCAAGGTCCCTCGGTCTCCCGTGCGCAGGACGTTGCGCAGCCGGAACTCCAGAGGATCGAGCCTCAAGGCCCGGGCAGCCACGTCCACGGTGGACTCCACGGCGAAGTTGGCCTCCAGGGAACCCGGCGAGCGCATGTGGCCCCGGGGGACGGTGTTGGTGTACGCGATGAGGCTCTCGATCCGCACCGCCCGGATCCGGTACGTGTTGCCCGCTTCCGCGAACCCGTTCAGGTTCACGTGCTCCACGGGCTTGAAGGCGGCGTACGCCCCGCCGTCCACCACCGCGCGCACGTCCAGGGCCTGCATGCGGCCCTCTCCGTCCACCCCCAGCCGCACCCGCACCACGGCGCTGTGACGCGGGTTGGCGGCCGTGAGGTCCTCCTCGTAGTCCACTACCAGCTTGACGGGCCTGCCCGTGGCCTGGGACAGGGCCACGCACACGGGCACGTCCATGGGCGAGCCTTTCCCACCGAAGTCCCCCCCCACGTACACCGGCATCACCCGGACGCGGTCTGCGGGGACGCCCAGGCACGCGGCGAGCTGAGCCCGCAGCCGGTGAGGGCTCTTGTTGGACGCCCACACCTCCACGGAGCCGTCCGGCTTCCACCACGCCACGCACGCGTGGGGCTCCAAATACCCCTGGTGGGCGGCGGGGATGGTGTAGGTCTCGTCGAACACGTAGGGGCAGCGCGACAGGACCGCGTCCACGTCCTCCCCGTACTGCCACACCCGGCGGGACTGCAGGTTCGGAGGGTCGTCGGGCCCCACGACGGCCCCCGGATACCTCCACGCGGCCTCGTGCACCCGCGGCGCGTCCGGCCGAAGCGCCTCCTCCGGGTCCAGGACCGCGGGCAACGGCTCGTAGTGCACCTCCACCCGACGTGCGGCCTCCCGGGCCGCCTGCAGGCTGTGGGCGGCCACCGCGGCCACCCGCTCGCCCGCAAAGCGTACCACCTCCCGCGCCAGCACCGGCATGTCCCGGACCCGCCGCCCGTACGTGCCGTAGGGGACGTCCTCGCCCGTGAGGACCGCGCACACGCCCGGTACGGACCACGCGGCGTCCTTCACGACCCGGAGGAGCCGCGCGTGGGGGTGTGGACTGCGCACCAAGGCCGCGTACAGCATCCCCGGCAGGCGTACATCGCCCGCGTACGCCGCGCGGCCCGTGACCTTGGCCCACCCGTCCGCGCGGCCTACAGTCCGCATCGAGCCCACGTCCTCAGCGAAACGCGGTGACACAGTCCACCAGCGCCGGAGTTCCGTTGTCCACGGCCTCTAAGGCCCGCCGCACCGCAGGCCCGATCTCCCGCGCGTCCTCGAGCGGCCCCTCCGCATACCACCCAAGGGCCCGGGCCACGGCGGCGAAGTCGGGTGGCGGGTGATCCAGCTCCATGCCCACGTACGCGTTCGCCTCGTCCCGCCCGCGGTGGCGCGCCACCTCGATCTGGTGCTCCCAGTCGTTGTAGTACGCCCGGTTGTTAAACATCACCGTGAGCATGGGGATTCGGAAGTGGCTGGCCACCCACAGGGCCCCGAGGTCGTACATCAAGTCGCCGTCCGTCTGCACGTTCACCACCAGCCGCCCCGAGCCGCGGTACGCCAACCCCACCCCGAGGCTGATGCCGATCTGGGTGGCCGTGCCGAGGGGTTTGCCCGAGTAGCGGTCCGGGCGGTCGAACTCCCACAACCTCAGCACCCAGTCGTTCACCAGGCTACCCGTGAACACGAAGTCGCGGTCCCGGATCTGCTGCCAGACCTCCCACGCGAAACGGGCCGTGGCCATGGGGGCCTTCGGAGGGGCCGACTGGGCTACCTCGCGCCAACGCGCCCGCATCTGTGCGTGCTCTTCTGCCAACGCGGAAAGCCGCACCCGGCGGTCTTCCGCATCCCCACGGCGCCGGATTCGGTCCCGGCACGCCTCCACCAACGCGGGCACCGCGTCCCGGGTGTCCGCCAGGATGGATAGGTCCGCCTCCTGGTATCGCTGGAACTGGTGCGACCACGCGCGGATGCCCAGGTCTCCGAACCCCACCTCCACCACCCGGCAGCCTTCCGACACCAGCCGCTGCGCCTTCCGCTCCCGCTCGTCGTAGTCGTGCAGCCAACCGAAGCTGTCCCGTACGTCCAGCAGCAGGACGCAGTCGGCCCCGCGGACCACCTCCCGGCTGCGGCGCCACAGGGGGTGCACGTTGGGGAGGTTCAGCCGCCCGCCCGCGTCCACCACGGGTGCTGCCAGCAGTTCCGCCAGCTCGGCCAGGGCGGCCACCATCTCTGGGTGCCGGCCCAGCAGGTCCGCCACGATCACCGGCTTCCGGGCGGACGTCAGCCACTCGCTGGCCACCTCCACGGCCCCGGGCTCCGCAGACAGCCGTGTGTACGCCGCCCGGGTCGGGTCCGGGAGGGGCACGTCCCGGGTGAGCGCCTCCTCCTGGAACGCCACGTCGTAGCAGAGGTACACGGGGCCCGCGGGCTCCGTGCAGGCCACCCGATAGGCACGGGCGAAGGACTCCACCAGAGCCTCGACGCCCACAGGCTGGTCGTCCCACTTGACGAAGTCCCGCACCGCCTGTCCCTGCAGGAGGGCGGTGTGATCCCAGTCGATCCGGGGCCGCCGCAGCGCCACGTCCGCGGGCCCCGTCGCACCCAGCACCAGCACGGGGACCCGGTCCAGGAAAGCCTGGTAGATCCCCATGCTTCCGTGCAGCAGCCCGACCACGTTGTGCAGCACGGTGGCCATGGGGCGGCGGGTGACCCGCGCGTACCCATGGGCGATGCCCACGGCGATCTTCTCGTGCGGACACTCCACGATCTCCGGACGGTTCCCTCCGTAGTTCACCAGGGAGTCGTGCAACCCCCGGAAGCTGCTGCCCGGGTTGAGGCTGACGTAGGGAATCTCGAATCGCTGGAGCAGGTCCACGATCAGGTCCGAGACGAACTTCCGCATCCCCGCCTCCGCGCGGTGGCCCTCACTCCCCGAACTGGAACAGCTCGCGGAAGACCCGCTGGACGCCGGCCGGCGCGGACAGCACCTCCTGCACCGTCCGCAGGCACTCCTCCGGTGAGGTGTACGCAGGCTCGAAGCCGCTGCGCTCCGCCTCTGCCTGGAACGCCGGGTCCTCTGCGAGCCGGCGGAAAGCCTCCCGGTACAGCCGCACCAGCTCCGCGGGCGCTCCGGGCGCTGCCACGAAGGGACGTCCGAGCTTCAGCGTAACGGACCGCAGGCGCAACACCGCCCGCGCCACATCCCCGGTGGCCAGGTCCTGATCCACGGCCAGCGCCCGCAGCTGCGGGTCTGGGTTGTCCGACAGGGTGCGCACCAGGGGCCGCAGGACGCCGCGCTGGATGTGCGGCAGCAGCGACGACCACGCGCCCGCCCGACCGTCCAGCTCTTTTCGCTCCACCGCCAGGGCGACCTCCCCAGTGCCCTGGTAGCCGCTGATGATCCGCAGGTTCAGGCGCAGGAAAACCTTCAGGGCCAGGGGGTAGTCGTGGGAACCCGTGCCGGGCCCGGTCGAACCCACCGCCAGCGGCGGGTCCGCCCGCCGCAGGTCCAGCACGTGGCGGTACGGCAGGTCCGCGCGGATCGCGAACACGTACGTCTCGCCCGCCAGGTTTCCGATCCAGTTCCACCGGCGCATGTCCACCCGCAGCTCCTGGACTCCTGCCAGCTGCGCGATCACCAGGTTGCGGTTGAACAACCCCAAGGTGTAGCCGTCCGTGCGCGCCACGTTATACAGGTGGTTGGCCGCCACGATGCCGCCCGCGCCCGGCATGTTCTGCACCACCACCGCGGGCGAGCCCGGGAGGTAGCGCGGCAGGTTCCGGGCCACCAGCCGCGCAAACCGGTCGTACCCACCTCCGGGAGGGTTGCCTACCAGGATGGACACGGTTCTGCCCGCAAACGGCGCCTGAGCCGCTGCCACGGACCCCACCACCGCCACCAGAAAGGCACCCACCACCCATCGGACCCGCACGGGCACCACCCCCTTTGTCGCGCACCCCCTCCGTAGCACGGGCCGGCCCGGAGGACAACCCGGACGTTCTGCTATCCGGTACGGGGCGGTTGACCGCCTGATCTAGTTGCAATAAATTTGCAACAGCAACCCCGGAGCGAGACCGTGCACATCCCGGACGGATTCCTGTCCACACCCGTAGCCGGGTCCCTGTGGCTGGTGGCCGCGGGCGCCAACGCGGTGGCCCTGCGTCAGCTCCAGCGGGACCTGGAGGAGGGCGAGCTTCCCACCCTGGGGGTGCTGGCCGCGGGGGTATTCGCGGCGCAGGCCCTCAACGTCCCCGTGCTGGGGGGCACGTCCGGGCACTTGGTGGGCACCGCGCTGCTGACCGCCCTCGTGGGTCTTCCGGCGGCCACGGTGGTGATGACGGCGGTCCTGACCGTGCAGGTCCTCGTCTTCCAGGACGGCGGCCTCCTGGCCCTGGGGGCCAACGTGGCCAACATGGCCGTGGTGGGCTCCCTGGTGGCCCACGGCGTGGTCACGGCCATGCGTCGGCTGTGGCGGACGCGGGTGGGCCAAGCGGCCGCGGTGTTCCTGGCGGGCTGGTCTGCCACGGTGGCTGGGGCGGCGGCGACCGCTCTGGAGCTGGCGCTGTCGGGCACGTCGCCTGCCAACGTGGTGGTGCCGGCCATGGTGGTGGTGCACGCGGCCGTGGGTGTGCTGGAAGGCACGCTGTCGGTGGCCGCCTGGCGGCTGGTGACCGCGGCTCGGCCTGCGCTGGCTGCGCCGCGTAGCGCCCTGGCCCCCGGGATCATGGGCCTGGCCGTGGCAGGGGCCCTGGCGTTCTTGGCCCCGTGGGCCTCTTCGGACCCGGACGGCCTGGAGCGCGTGGCCACGGACCTGGGGTTCCACAGCTTCGCCCGTCCGGCGCCGTTCACCTTGTTCCCGGACTACCGGCTGCCCCGCGTGGTCCCCGACCCGTGGAACACCGCCCTCGCCGTGCTGCTGGGCGCGGCGTTGGCGTACTCCCTGCTCCGCGGCCTGGGACGCGTGCTAGCTGCGCGCCGGACGAGCTGAAGTGCGCGCTCCTGCAAGCTCGCGGGCGCAAGCGCCAGGGACACGGGCCTTGGATCCCCGGGTGAAGCTCGCGTGGGCCCTGGGCTGCGTGGTGGTGCTGGGTCTGCTGCCGTGGGGCAGCTGGCGGGCTTGGGTGTGGCTTGCCGGCGCGCTGGCCGTCGCCCTGGCCTGGTCGCGGACGTCCCTGCACCAGGTGGTGCGCCGGTCGGCGCTGGCCCTGCCCTTTCTGCTGGCCGCCCTTCCCCTGG
>JANXBY010000071.1 GCA_025060455.1 Armatimonadota bacterium | reverse complement strand
CGACTACCGGAGCTGACAGGGCGGCAGCTCGATCCGGAGGGGAGCGTTGAAGTCCCCGTAGTCCATCGTGGTCTGCACCCGGCCCTGCTCATTCAGGACCCGCATCCGCCGCGGGAGTCCTGTGCGGGCGGACACATACAGGTGGAAGACTGCTTCCCGCCGTGGGCCGAACCAGTAGCGGTACGTCCGGGCCTCCTCAGCTCCCACCCGAGCAGTCGGCCCACGCTCGACCGTCACCTCCGTCACCCCCTCAGGGGGCGTTGCGGATGGCACTTGCGGCGCAGCCGTGCTTCCCCCTCGCGGGCACTGCCAGGGTCCGCCCGCCATCCGGAGCCGGTGCTCTCGCCCGACCTGGACCATTTCCATCTGTCCGGCTCCCATCACCATCCGCATTCGGTCCGGATTTACGAACTCGATGATCATACGGTCCCCTTGAGGCGAGACGGAGTGGACGCGATAGCTCCGCACCGTCGTGAGACGTGCCAGGGCCTGGATGATCTCCCGCCACGCCTGCGTGTCTCCGTTGATCCTCAAGCTTGGTGCCCCGGCACTCGCCGTGACAAGTCCCACGACCATGGCCCCTGCTGCGAGCGCTCTCCACATGCGGCACCTCCGCCTTGACCCTCGAGGTTCGAGCCTCTCCATACCTGTTTAGCACCCTGCTCCACGGGCGTACAGGGGCCGGACCTGCGGAAGACGAATGCTTCTTCCTACTGGAACCGGTGGCTCTTGAACTTCAGAATGCGGCCGTTCTCGGTGACGGCGCGCCCGGTGTCCCCTGTGGGACGCAGCCAGGTGGGCCAACTCTTCCGACCACCTCGAGGTGCAGGTTGGGTTCCCGTTGCTCCCAGAGGGGTCCGCACACGGGGGGGACCGGGTGTTCGCGTTTACCGGACGTCGGCTATTCAAGGTTGCTAGGGGGAACGGGTTCCAAGGCCCCCCGCGGGTTGGCAAAACCGGGCCGGGCGCCGCCACTGGACCCAGGAGCCGCTCCTGGTCTCTGGGCGGGTCTCAACACCCGTTACACGTGGTCGGCACCCCGTGGGTGGGCCTCGGAGGACGCACGACGAGGGCCCCTGGAGGGACCCTGGAGCCCGAGAGCAACCGCCACGCCTGCACCGCTGGTCTGCCGGGTCACACTCTGACGGATCACACGGGGTGGGGGCCGGCCTCCGGGCACGATGTGCGCGGGGTAACCCGTGTGCAGGAGGGAGGGGGCGGGGGTGTCGAAATGGGCCCGCAGCAGCTTTCGGGGAGGGAGCGCTATGAGCTGGGGACCCGTGATCACCGCCATGGCCACGCCGTTCCGCGAGGACGGCGCCGTGGACTACGAGCGCGCTGCGGAGCTGGCCCGCAGGTTGGTGGACAACGGCTCCACGGGCGTCGTGGTCGCCGGGACCACCGGTGAGTCGCCCACCCTGTCGGATGAGGAGAAGCTGCAGCTGCTGCGGGTGGTGAAGGAAGCGGTGGCCGGACGCGCCGCGGTGCTGGCCGGCACGGGCACGTACGACACCGCCCACTCCGTGCACCTGAGCCGCGAGGCGCAACGGCTCGGGGCGGACGGGCTGCTGGTGGTGGTTCCGTACTACAACCGGCCGACCCAGGAGGGACTGTACCGCCACTTTAAGGCTGTAGCAGAGAGCACAGACCTGCCGGTGCTGATGTACAACATCCCCACCCGCACGGGGACCAACATGCTGCCGGAGACCGTGGCCCGGCTCAGCGAGGTGCGGAACATCGCAGGGATCAAGGAAGCTTCGGGCAGCCTGGACCAGGTGTCGGAGATCCGCCGGCGGACCCCGGAAAACTTCCTCATCTACAGCGGGGACGACAGCCTGACCCTGCCGTACCTGAGCGTGGGAGCGGCGGGAATCGTGAGCGTGGCGTCCCACCTGGTCGGCCGGGAGATCGCGGAGATGATCGCTCACTTCCACGCCGGCCGGGTGGAGGAGGCCCGCCGGATCCACCTGCGCCTGTTCCCCTTGTTCCGGGCGCTGTTCGTCGCGCCCAACCCCGTGCCTCTGAAGGCGGCGTTGGAAATGGCCGGGTTCCCCGTGGGCAAGCCGCGCCTTCCCCTGGTGGAGGCCACGGAGAAGGAGCGGGAGCAGATCGCCGCGGCCATGCGCGAGGCCATGGGGGTTCCCGTGGGCTAGGGACCTCGCATCCACCCGCCCGTGACGCGCGCCGCGCCCCCTCCCCGCTGAACCCGATGCCGCGCGGGCGCCCCCGCTCCGGCCCTCCGGTCCAGGTGGTTCCCCTGGGTGGTCTGGGGGAAATCGGGAAGAACTGTACCGCTTTGCAGCACGGGGAAGACGTGGTGCTGGTGGACGCGGGTGTCATGTTCCCCGAGGAGGAGCTGTACGGAGTGGACCTCGTCATCCCCGACTTCGGGTTCCTCCGCCGTGGAGGACGCCGGCTGCTGGGCGTGCTGCTGACGCACGGCCACGAGGATCACGTGGGTGGCTTCTCCTTCCTCCTGCGGGAATTCCGCGTGCCGGTCTACGGAACTCCCCTGACCCTCGGACTGGTGCGCAACAAGGTGCGGGACGGAGCGCTCCACCCGGTCCAGCCGCGGCAGCGGGTCCGCCTCGGGCCCTTTGAGGCGGAGTGGGTGCGGGTGGCCCACAGCGTCCCCGACAGCTGTAGCGTGGTCGTGCGCACACCCGCGGGCACGGTGGTGGTGAGCGGGGACTTCAAGTTCGACCAGACCCCCATCGACGGCAGGCCCACGGACGTGGCGCGGCTGGCGGAGCTGGGGGAGGAGGGTGTGCTGGCCCTGTTGCTGGACAGCACCAAGGTGGAGCGGCCGGGGATGACCCCCTCGGAGCGCGTGGTCGGCGAACGGTTCCACCAGCTGTTCAAAAAGGCCCCGGGTCGCGTGCTGGTCACCACGTTTGCCAGCAACGTGCAGCGGTTGCAGCAAGCCTTCGACGCGGCCGCCGCGTCCGGCCGCAAGGTGGCCGCCGTGGGACGCAGCATGGTGGACGTCATCCGCGCCGCGTCCGAGCTGGGCTACCTGAAGTTCGGCAGGGACGCCTACGTTTCCGCGGAAGAGGCGAACCGGTTCCCGGACCGCAAGGTGCTCCTTCTGGTCACGGGGTCCAAGGGCGAGCCCCTTAGCGCGCTGAGCCGCATCGCCACGCGGTCTCACCGGCAGGTGCGGCTGGAGAGGGGTGACACCGTGGTGTTCTGCGCCAGCCCCATTCCCGGCAACGAGGCCACGGTGGCGCGCACCATCAACCAACTGTTCCGGCAGGGCGCGGAGATGGTGTACGGCCCCACCTCCGGCGCCCACGTGTCCGGCCACGCCTCCCGGGAAGAGCTGAGGCTCATGATCCACCTGCTCCGGCCCGGTACGTGGTGCCGGTACACGGCGAGTACCGGCACCTCGTCCTCAACGCCCAGCTGGCCCAGAGGGTGGGGGTGCCTCCGGACCGTGTCCTGCTGGGCGAGAACGGGACGGTGTTCGAGTTCCAGGCCGGGCACGGCAAGGTGGCCGGCCGGGAGGCGGTGGGCAACGTGCTGGTCGACGGCCTCGGCGTGGGCGACGTGGGGGCGGTGGTGCTGCGGGACCGGCAGCACCTGGCGCGGGACGGGTTCCTCATCGCCCTGGTGGCCCTAGACCGCCAGACGGGGAAGCTGGTGCAGGGCCCGGACGTGATCTCCCGCGGGTTCGTCTACCAGAAGGGAGCGGAGGAGCTGATCGAGGCGGTCCGCGAGGAGGTCCGGAAGGCCGTGGAGCGGTGCCGCAGGCAGGGCCAGACGGAGTTCGGTGCGGTGCGGTCGGAGATCCGCGACCAGGTCCTGCGGCTCGTGTACGAGCGCACCGGCCGCCAGCCCATGGTCCTGCCCCTTTTGGTGGAGGTCTGACCCCGCGTGCCCTCCCGCAGGAGCCGGGCGGCGCCCTGACGAACCTCCTTTCGGAAGCAACGCAGCAGACGACGGAGCAGCCGATGCCGCAGACCTGGCAGCTTGTGATCCTGGGGATCGTCCAGGGCCTTACGGAGTTCCTCCCCGTCAGCAGCTCGGCGCACCTCGTGTTCGCGGAGGCGGTGTTGGGGCTCCAGCGCCCAGGGGTGCTCCTGGAGGCGGTGGTCCACCTGGGCACCGTGGTCGCGGTCCTGCTGGTGTACGGGCGGGATCTGTGGCGCGTGCTGGGCGCGTGGTCCCGCAGGCCGTGGGACACTGCCGGCTCCGGCCGGCTCGTGTGGCTTCTGGCAGTGACCACCGCGGTCACGGGTGTCGGGGGGTATGTCTTCCGGGAGCCTCTGGAGGCTAGCTTCGCGTCCGTTCGGTGGACGGCGGTGCAGCTGGTGGCAACGGGTGTGATCCTGTGGGTGGCCAAGGAGCGGTCCACCCGGGCCGCGGGCGAGATGACCTGGCAGGACGCAGGGTGGATCGGGCTGGCGCAGGCGGTGGCCATCGTCCCGGGGATCTCCCGTTCCGGGATCACCATTGCGGCAGGGCTGTGGCGGGGGCTGGGGCGGGAGGAGGCGGCTCGCTACTCCTTCTTTGCCTCTGTGCCGGCCATCCTGGGTGCGGGAGCGTACTCGGTGGCCAACGAATGGCAGGCCGCGGCGTCTTCCGGGTACACGCTGCCGCTGGTGGCGGCCGCGTTTGTCGCCGCGCTGGCCTCCGGGGTGGCGGCCATCCTGTGGCTGGTGGGCGTGGTGCGCCGGGGCCGGCTGCGGGCCTTCTCGTACTACTGCTGGACGGTGGGCGCGGCGGTGTTCGTTTTGAGCTGGGTGGTGGGCACGCCGTGAGCAGGAGGGCCTTGGCACGGAAAGCTGTACCCAAGACGCGCCCGCGGCGTCGCAGGGGCGGAGGCCGCGCGCTGCGGGTGGCAGGCGCGGCGTGTCTTGTGGCTGCGGTGTTGGGCCTGGTCAGCTTGGTCCCGGGTGCCGCAGGCCTCGTGCCCCGTCACGTGGGGGCGTGGGAGCGCTTCCTATTCGGCAACCACGGCTGGCTGGCGCCAGCCCTGCTGGTCCTGGCCTCCCTGGTGCTTCTAGCCGTAGACCGCCCGCGCCTCACAAGGCGGCTGGTGGGGTTGCTGGTGCTCGCAGGTGCATTGGTGGCTGCGGAGCACGCGCGGCTGGGAGCGGATTGGGCACAGGGGCTGGCGGGACAGGGCGGAGGAGCCGTGGGCGCCGCGCAGGCGTGGGCGTGGAAGCGCCTGCTGGGCAGTTGGGGTCCGTTTGCGGGCGCTGCGGCGACGGCGCTCGTGGGGCTGTTCCTGGTGACGCGCGTGAGCCCCCTCCAGCTGCTGGAGGGACTGGCGCGCGGCCTCGTCGGAACCGGAGTTGCCGCCGCCCGGGCTGCCTCGCGGGCTGGCAGCACGGCGGCGCGGGCCTGCTCCCACGCGTGGGTGGGGCTCCTCGCGGCCGGGGTAGCGCTCCGGGAAAGGCTGAAGGACAGGCACCAACGGCGGACCCCCACGGAAGAAGACGTGCAGCCGCCGCCCTTTGTGGCGCACACGGCGACCGCAGAGACCCAACGCCCCACGTCTGGACCTGCATCTGAGCCGCAGCCTCCCGTGGCTGCGGCCGAGCGGCCCCGGCGTCGGCAGGCGAAGTTCCACCAGGAACCACTGCCCCTCGACCTGCCGCCCGCGCCGCCTGCGGGTCCCTGGAAGCTGCCCCCGTTGACCTTGCTGGACCCGCCGCCGCCGGGTCGGGGCCGGACGCGGCTGGACCCGCAGGAGGTGGCCCGTAACCTGGAGCACACCCTCAAGTCCTTCGGGGTGGAGGCGCGGTGCGTGGGGTGGGAGCAGGGGCCCGTGGTCACGCGGTTCGAGCTCCAGCCCGCGCCCGGGGTCAAGGTACAGCGGATCACCAGCCTGGCCAACGACATCGCCCTGGCTCTGGCCGCTGCGTCGGTGCGCATCGAGGCTCCCATCCCGGGGAAGTCCGCGGTGGGCATCGAGCTGCCCAACGAGAAGGCGGCCCTGGTCACGCTCCGGGAGATCCTGGAAAGCCCCGCGTTTCAGCGGCCGGACCCCCTGCTGGTGGCCCTGGGCAAGGACATCGCGGGCTACCCCGTGGTGGCGAACCTGGTGGAGATGCCCCACTTGCTCATCGCAGGGGCCACGGGCTCCGGCAAGAGTGTGGCGCTGAACACCCTGGTGTGCAGCGTGCTCATGCGGGCCACCCCGGAGGCGGTGCGCTTCCTCATGATCGACCCCAAGCGGGTGGAGCTGAGCCACTATGAGGACGTACCCCACCTGCTGGCGCCGGTGGTGAAGACCCCCAAGGACGCCGCGGCGAAGCTGCGCAAGGTGATCCAGGGCATGGAGCGCCGCTACGAGGTGTTCGCCCACGCCACGGTGCGGCACGTGCAGGCCTTCAACGCCCTTCCCAAGGAGGAACGGCGCCGGGCCGTGCAGGCCGTGGAGGGTGACAAGCTGGGCGAAAACCCCGATGGCTCGCTGCCGTACGTGGTGGTGGTGGTGGACGAGCTGGCGGACCTGATGATGGTGGCCCCCGCGGAGTTCGAGGACAGCATCGTGCGGTTGGCGCAGATGGCGCGGGCAACGGGGATCCACCTGGTCCTGGCAACCCAGCGGCCCTCGGTGGACGTGATCACAGGCCTGATCAAGGCGAACATCCCCTCCCGCATCGCCTTCGCCACGTCCAGCATGGTGGATTCCCGCACCATCCTGGACGCTCCGGGTGCGGAGAAGCTGCTGGGACGCGGCGACATGCTGTACCTGCCCATCGGAGCCAGCCGGCCCACCCGGGTGCAGGGTGCGTACGTGTCGGACGCGGAGATCAGCCGCATCGTGGACTTCTGGAAGGACCAGGGCCGGCCCGCCTACGACCCGTCCCTGCTGCAGGCGCAGGCCCCCGAGGACGGGGAAACCGACGAGGACGAGCTGCTCGGGCAGGCGGCGCGCATCGTGGTCCAGGCGGGATACGGGTCTGTCTCCCTCCTGCAGCGCAAGATGAAGATCGGCTACGTGCGGGCGGCGCGCCTGGTGGACCAGCTGGAGGCAAAGGGCATCGTGGGCCCGCCGCAGGGGAGCAACCCGCGGGAGGTGCTGGTGACCCTGGAGGAGCTGGACCGGTTGCTGGGCACGCCTCAGGCGCGCTGACCTGACTCCGCGCCCGAGAGCCGGGCCCACGCCACCGCCACCTCCGCGGCAAGGCGCGCGTTGCACCGCAGCAGCGCGCGGTTGGCATCCAGGGAGCGCCCGCCGGTGAGTTCCGCCAGCGCAGAAAGCAGATACGGCGTAAGGTCAGCCCCCCGCACCCCATGGGCGGAGGCCCGTGCCACCGCCGCCCGCACCGCCCGATCCACTTCATCCGAAGAGAGGGCCGCTTCCCCCGGAGGCGGGTTGGCCACGAGGAGCCCCGTGCGCTGCCCGAGGGCACGCTTCGCCAGCAGCACGGACGCCACCTCGTCCGGGGAATCCGCGCGGTGGGGGACGGCGAACCCGCTGTCCTGCGCGTAGAAGTACGGGAACCGGTCTGTGCGGTACCCGAGCACGGTCACCCCCGCGGTGTCCAGGTATTCCAGGGTGAGCTCGGGGTCGCACACCGCCTTGGCGCCGGAGCACACGACGGCCACCGCATGCTGGGCCAGGGCTCGCAGGTCGCTGGACACGTCCCACGTGTGCGAGCCTCCCAGGTGCACCCCGCCGATCCCACCCGTAGCCACCACCGCCACCCCCAACTGGTCTGCCACCGCCACCGTGGCGGAGACCGTGACGCCGCCCGTGGCACCGCGTGCCACGGCGACCGGCAGGTCGCGCTCTGCCACCTTCCACACGCCCGGCCGGCACAGCCCTTCAACCACGTCCGGCGTGGCGCCCACCAACACCGCCCCGTCTGCCACCGCCACGGTCGCAGGTACGGCCCCAGCGGCGCGCACCTCGGCTTCCAGCTCGACCAACACCTGCAGGGAAAGAGAGACAGGCAGCCCGTGGGAGACCACCGCGCTTTCCAGCGCTACCACGGGAAGTCCCTCCGCCAGGGCCTGCCGGACCTCGGCCGAAAGCCTAACCGCGGAACTCCACCCCGGCACGCTCACAAAGCACCGTCAGGGTCAGGTTCGCGTCCGTGGGGCCCTGCACCTGCACCGTAAGGGCTCCCGCCCACACGCACAGCCGCACGACCTCCCAGCCGCACCGCCGCGGGCCGCGCCAGGTTCTCCGCCACGTTGCGGGCGGCCCCACCCACCCCGAGCCGCACCACCCCGGGGCTGCTCTCGCCGGGCCGAAGCCGGTTCGCAGACGCCACGCCGTCCAGGTTCGCCCCGCCCGCCACCAGCATCCTCGGAGCCCGTCCCATGGCACACCCCCGCGGGCCCGCCGGGCCTGGCAGGACGCGGCCGGCCCTGCGCCGTAGTGTACCGTGGGCCGGCCCGCGGCCGGCACCAAACGGGCGGAGGGGAACATGCGATCCAGGATGGGGTTGGCGGTCGCCCTGGTCGTGGCGGTGGCGCTGGCGGGTTTGGCGGCACCCACCACGGCAGCGCCCCGGGCGTTCAAGATCGCTGTGGTCTCCGACGTGGGAGGCCGTGGCGACCTGAGCTTCAACGACATGGCGTTCAAGGGTGGGGAAGACGCGGAGCGCGACTTCGGCGTCCGCATGGTGGAGCTGGTGAGCAAGGTGGAGGCGGACTACGTGCCCAACCTCACCCGCGCGGCCCGCGACCCCGACGTGCAGCTCATCGTAGGCGTCGGGTTCCTGCTGAGCGACGCCCTGGCGCAGGTGGCCCGCCGGTTCCCCAACAAGAACTTCGTGGGCATCGACACCTTCGCCCAGTCCCTCGTGAAGGAAAAGTTCGCCTCCCAGTACCCGCTGCCGAACCTGATGGACATCGTGTACGAGGAGCATAAGGGCAGCGCCCTGGTGGGCGCTCTGGGCGCGCTCCTCGCGGCGCATTACGCCAAGCCCCACATCGGTGGCGTGTTCGGAATCGAGATCCCGGTGCTGTGGAAGTTCGAGGTGGGGTACAAGTGGGGTGCCCGTTGGGCCACGGAGTGGCTGGCCAAGAACCGGCCCGACAAGGCGTTCACGTACCGCAAGGACTTCGTGCTGTGGACGTACACGGGGACCTTCAGCGACATCCCGAAGGGGTACGCGGCGGCCAAGGCCATGTACGCGAAGAACGCGGTGGCGGTGTACAACATCGCCGGCCCCCTCGGCCTGGGCATCAACCAGGCGGTGCAGGAGATCGCCCGGAGCCAGAAGCTGCGCATGGGGCCGCCCTTCTGGATCGGGGTGGACGCGAACCAGGACTGGATCAACCCGGGCTTCGTGATCGCCAGCATGATGAAGCGGGTGGACCGGGGCGTGTACTACGCCACGCGGTGGGTCCGGGACGGGCAGTTCCGGGACTTGGTCCGCCGGACCCAGGGCGTGGTCACCCTTGGCGTCGGCACGCGCATCGCGGGCCAGGTGGCGGAGGGCATCTCCGTGAGTACCCTGGACGACCTGGATGAGTTCATCCGGATGGGCGTGCAGGCGGAGCGGCTCACCGGCAAGAAGGTGCTGCCCGCGACCCCCACGGAGATCAAGTCCAAGGTCAAGACCATGCGGGAGGCCCAGCCCAAGTGGGTGTGGGACGCCGTCGCAGAGCTGGAGAGGAAGATCCGCGAGGGGCAGGTGACGGTGCCCCTGGCAGTCACCAGGCCCGACATCCAGCGGTGGCGCGGGGAGCTCGGCTACGGGCCCGTCCCGCTGCCGGCGGCCGCCTACCGGGCGCCCGCCCGCTGAGCGGCCAGCCACCTGTGTGGCGGACGTGGTCGACGGGGGTGTGTCGGCGCCGGCCCCGCGCGTGCAGATGCGCGGGATCCACAAAGTCTACCCCGACGGGACTGCGGCGCTGAGGGGGGTGGACTTCCGCCTCCACCCCGGCGAGATCGTCGGCCTGCTGGGGGAGAACGGGGCGGGCAAGTCCACCCTCATGAAGATCCTCTCAGGGTTGCTGCGGCCCACCCGGGGGGAGGTGCTGGTGGAAGGCCACCCGGCGCGCTTCCGCAACCCCTCCGACGCCCTGCGCTGTGGGATCGGCATGGTGCACCAGGTGTTCACCCTGGTGCCGCCCTTCACCGCACTGCAGAACGTCCTGCTGGGCCAGGAGGGAGCTGGGCTGTTGCGCGCGCTACCGGAGGCGTCGGCGAGGGCCCGGGTGCAGGCGCTGCTGGACGAGCTGGGCCTGGACGTCCCCCTGGACGTACCCGTGGAGTCGCTGCCGGTGGGCGTGCAGCAGCGGGTGGAAATCTGCAAGACCCTGTACCGCGGGACGTCGGTGCTGATCCTGGACGAGCCCACCTCGGCCCTCACGCCTGGGGAAGCGGACGAGCTGTTCCGGTTCCTCCGCCGGCTGCGGGACCGTGGGGTGGGGGTGGTGCTGATCACGCACAAGCTGCGTGAGGTCCTGGAGGTCACCGACCGGGTGGTGGTTCTGCGCCAGGGCATGGTGGTCGGCGAGCTTTCCACGGGATCGGCCACCGCGGAGAACCTGGCAGAGCTGATGGTGGGGCAGGTCACCGGGCTGCGCGTCCGGCGCACGCCGCGGGCGCCCGGGCAGCCGGTGCTGTCGGTGCGCGGTCTGTGGGTGCGGGACGACCAGGGCCGGCTGGCGGTGCGGGACCTTTCCTTTGACGTGCGGGAGGGGGAGATCTTCGGCGTTGCGGGTGTGGAGGGGAACGGGCAGAGCGAGCTGGTGCAGGCCCTCACGGGCCTGCGGCGGTTTGAGGCGGGGGAGGTCCGCCTGGAAGGCCAGGCGGTACCGACCCTGGAGCCCCTGGCCCTGTACCGCCGCGGGCTCGCGCACGTGCCGGAGGACAAAGCTCGGTTCGGCCTGGCGTTGGGATTTGACCTGGTGGAGAACAGCATCCTGGGCCGGCAGCGGGAAAACCAGTTCCTGCGCGGCCTGGGGCGCCTCAACCGGCCCGCCATCGTGCGCTATGCCCGAGAGCTGGTGGAGCGCTTCCACGTGGTGGCGCCCGACCTCGCCACACCGGTGCGCAACCTGAGCGGCGGCAACCAGCAGCGGCTGCTGGTGGGACGGGAGGTGAGCAAACAGCCGAAGCTCGTGGTGGCCATGCACCCCACGCGAGGCCTGGACGTGGCGTCCACGGTGTACATCCGGGAACTTTTGGTCCAGCTGCGGGACGTGGGCAAGGCGGTGCTGCTGGTGTCCGCGGACCTGGACGAGGTCCTCGAGCTCAGCGACCGCGTTGCGGTCATGTACGGCGGGCAGTTCCTCGCGGTCGGCCCCTCCGACCACTTCCGGAGGGAAACGGTGGGGCTGCTCATGGGTGGAGTGGTCCCCACAGGCGATGCGGACCAGCCGCGCGCTCCGTCCCCTCGCTGAGTCCCTGGCCACCGTGGCGCTGGGGCTGGTGGCGGGGGCGGTGCTGATCTGGGCGTTCGGCCACCCGCCGGGCGCCGCCTACCGAGCGCTGGTGCTGGGTGCGTTCGGAACCTGGGAAGACCTGCTGGAGACGCTGGCCTTCGCCACGCCCCTTATGCTGACCGCCCTCACCTTCGCGGTGGGCGTCCGGGGCGGGCTGTTCAACATCGGCGCGGAAGGCCAGATGTACCTGGGCGCGGTGGGGGCCACGTTCGTCGCGGGAATGGTGCCTATGCCTGCCTGGGTCCACCTGGCGGCCGCGACCCTCGCGGGCATGGCCGCGGGGGCCGTGTGGGCGTTGATCCCCGCGGCGTTGAAGGCGTGGCGGGGCGCGCACGAGGTGATCTCCACCATCATGTGCAACTGGATCGCCCTGCACCTGTCCATGTACCTCGCCATCAACCTCCTGGCGGAGCCCGGCCGGGCCGAGCGGACGGTCCCGGCCCTGCCCACCGCCCGCTACCCGGTGCTGAGCGAAGACAGCACCCTCACCGCGGTGGTTTTCGTGGCCGTGGGGTTTGCCCTGCTGGTGTACGCGTACCTGTGGGGGACCCGGGCGGGGTACGAGCTGCGGCTCGCAGGGGAGAACCCCGACGCAGCGCGCTACGCGGGGGTGCGCCCCCAGCGGGTGGTGGTACTAACCTTCGTGATCGGGGGCTTGGCGGCGGGTCTAGCGGGCGCGAGCCAGGTGATCGGACGGCCGCCCGCGTGGTCGCTGTACGCCACCCTGGGAAACGTGACCACGTTGGGTTTCGACGGTATTGGGGTAGCCCTGGTGGGGCGCAACCACCCCATCGGGGGCATCCTGGGCGCGGTGCTGTTCGGCGCCCTGGCGCAGGGCGGCCGGCTGATGGAGTACGAGGTCGGTGTGCTCAGCGAGCTGGTGAGAGCCCTCAACGGCATCATCGTGTTCGCCATGGCCGTCCCGGAGCTGTGGAGCCTGATCCGCCGGAGGTTTCTACGTCCGTGAGCACGGTCCCCTCTGGTGCCATGGGCCGGTACCGGTGGCTGTGGTGGCTGGCAGCGGCGGCAACGGTGGCGGCGACCGGGCGATCCCTCGAGCGGGTCGGCCTACCGCCGGTGTCCCTGGTCGAGACCGGCCTTCTGGCCATGACGCCCCTGGCCCTCGCGGCGGTGGGGGAGTGCCTGAACGAGAAGGCCGGGCTGGTGAACATCGGTCTGGAAGCCATCTTCATGGTGGCCGCCACCGTCGGCGTGTGGTGTGCGGAGCTGGGGCGCAGCGGGTACGTGGGGCTGGCCGGCGGGGCGCTCACGGGTGCGGTGATGGGGCTGGGGTTGGGTGCGGTGAGCGTGTACGGCCGGGCGGACCAGGTGATCGCGGGGATGGGGCTCAACGTGTTCGCCCTCGGGTTCGTGCCGTTCCTCCTGATCAGCCTGTGGGCGTTCCCCGGCATCCACGTGTTCCCGAACGAGCTCATGATCCCGCGGATCCCCACGCCCGTGGGCCAGGTGAGCCCGGTCACCGTGGCGGCGGTGCTGGCCGCGGTGTTGGCGCACCTCCTTCTGCACCGCACCGTCCTGGGCTTCCGCATCCGCGCGGTGGGCGAACGGCCGGAGGCGGTGGACGTGGCGGGCCTGCGGGTGGACCGTCTGCGGCTGCTCACCGCCACCCTGGGTGGCACCCTGGCAGGGCTGGGTGGGGCGTTTCTACCCCTAGGCTGGTTCGGGGCCCTGGTGAAGGAGATCTCGGCCGGCAGGGGCTTCATCGCACTCGCGTGTGTGGTGTTCGCAGGGTTGGAGCCTCTGGTGGCCCTGGGCGCCGCGTTGCTGTTCGGGCTCGCCGACGGCGTCGCGTCCGCGGTGGCGGTGACCCCGGGGCTGAAAGAGCGCGTGCCCTTTTACTTTGTCTCCATGATCCCCTACGTCGTGACCCTGGCGGTGGTGGCGGTGGTCATCGGCGGCCGGCGGTTTCCCAGCACGGTGGGCCGTCCGTACGCGCGGGAATGAGCGGGGTGCCAGGTGGCACCCCGCTCGCCTACGAGACCACGCCTTGGTGTTCCGGAGCGATCCGCCGTCGCGGCCGCTGGCGCGGCCCGCCCCAGCCGTCAGGCCCCGGCCAACTTCTTGGCCAGCTCCGTGATCTCCTCGGCCGACAGGCCGGGGGCGAACTCCTCCGGCAGGTCCGGGAGCACCGGCACCGGCCCCCCTGGGGGCGGCCCGTCGGCCACCACCAAGTCTCCGTCACCCGACGGTGACGGACCCCGCCAGATGCGGCTCACCTCTCGGTAGTCCTCTGGGCTGAACCGGTAGAGGGTGCGGTGGACGCCGGCCTGCTCGTACTTCCTCGCCTCGGGAAACTTGGAGTTGGGGATGTTCGGGATCGGCAGCAGGCGGTGGACGGCGACCCCCGTGAGGGTCTCCAGGGCCTTCCCGTAGGCGGTGGCATGCACGCCACCCCGAACCAGCAGATATCCGATCATCTCCCGGGCCACCGGGTTGCGGGTCATCTCATAGACCCGGATCTTGTGCAGCCGGGCCCCGCACTCCAGGAAGAAGTTGTGCAGGAGGTCGAGGATCAGGTTCCCGCTGTTGAACACGTAGTCCCCGTGCCAGAAGCCTCCCATGGAACCTCCCACGAAGGCCGTCTGCGCGGTGGACACAAAGTGGTACGTGGACCGCGCGTCCTTGCCCGGGGCCAGGGGTGCGTCCTCCGGTGGCGCGGGCTGGGTGGCGCCGACCAGGAGCAAGTTGATCGTCGCGGAGACCAGCTCGATGTGGCCCAGCTCCTCTGTAGCGATGTTGGCGATCAGGTCTCGGTACGGACGCAGCTGCACGTGGTTCCTGAAGTTGAACGACTGGTAGGTGTAGTTCATCAGGGTGGACATCTCCCCGAAACGCCCGCCCAGGAGGTCCTGGACCGCGGCCGCGGCGTTCGGGTCCGGGTCCTTGGGAGCGGGCAGCTCGATCTGCAAACGGTCCACACGCAGGTACACGCTCCACACCTCCTCGTCCTTCGGGCTGGAATCTAGTGTGGTCGAACGTTTCCGCGAGGGCTACGCCGAAAGCGACCCAAACCGTGCCCTCCGCGAGCCAGCGCGTTCCTCCTCGAAGCGCCTTCTGGTATCTACGTAGGTACGGACGTGCGGCCCGACTCGCGGTTTTCGGAAGTCCACCTGGATCCCTACCCTCGGTGTGACGCGGTGGAGGCGTGGGCGTGGGTGTGGGATTACGCGGACTTCCGCTTCCTGTCCGCCCACCGGGACACCTGGCCAGCCGGCTGGACGCACACCGCGCCCGGAGCGGGACACTCCACGGCGATTCTCATCACCGGAGGTGGTGCCGTCTGTCAGGTGGGAGACCGGACGGTGTCTGCCCGCCCGGGGGACGTGGTGTGGTCTTCGGAGAACACCCCCTACACGCTCCGGGTCCGCAGCCCCGAGTTTGAGGCCGTGAGGGTCCACTTCACCGCCCGCGTGGCGGGCGCGCGGTGCCTGCTGGCGCTGTTGGGCTTCCCGCCTGCCCTCCGAGACCTCGGGGCGAGGGACGAGTTCCGGGAGCTGGTCCGGCTTCAGCACCACGCCCCGGGGGGCTGGCGGCAGCGAGCCACCGCCCTGATCGCGTCGCTGGTCCTGCGGGTGGTCCACGAACGGCCGGACGCCCTCGCACCGACGCCCACCGTGCGGGACGCCCGTGCCCTCCGCTGGGTGTGCTCGGCGTTGCGTTTGGCGGAGCAGTCGGGCCCGCGGGTCGGGGTGAACGACTTGGCCCGGGCGATGGCCTGCTCCGCCTCGCACCTGCGGCGGGTCTTCCGTGCCTGCCTGGGGGTCAGTCCCCACCAGTGGCTGTTGGACCGCAGGCTCACGGTGGCTGCCGAACTCCTCGTTGAGACCGAGGAGCCGGTTGAAAGCGTGGCCCGTAAGGTCGGCTACGAGGGGCTGTCCCATTTCCACAGAAACTTCAAACACAGGTTCGGATGTACGCCTGCAGAGTATCGGGCGCGCGCGCGGCCCGGGAGCGTTGCCGGAAAACAACCGGGGTGATCCTCTCGCGCTTTTCGGCCCGGGGCCTGCCCGATACGATAGGCGGTGGATGGCTTCCAGGCGAACCGTCCAGGAGCCGGGGACCGGGGGTGGTCCGGGGCTGCGCGTCGGAGAGGTGTTGCGCGCCCGACGGGAACAGCTGGGCCTGACGCCCGAACAGGTGCACGCGCAACTGCGTATCCCCATCCGCTGGCTACGGGCCATCGAGGAAGACCGGTTTGACGCCTTCGAAGCCGCGCAGTACGCGAAAGGATTCGTGCGGTCGTACGCGCAGTTCCTGGGTCTCGAAGCGGAGCCGCTGGTCCAGGCGGTGGCCGCCCGGGTGGGGCCGGGCAGCAAGCCTCACCTGGTGGCGCCCGGCGGGGAGGTTCCCATCCGGCCCGTAGCGCCACCCTCACGGTTGCGCCGGCTGGTGGCCTGGTCAGCGGTGGCAGCCGTGGTGGGCCTGTTGTGGCTGGGATACGTGGGCTACCGCCAGCTGCGGGCGTTCTACGCCGCGGAGCCGGTCCCGGCTCCCGCGATGTCTCCCGCGCCTCCGGTGGACCGGCCTGAAGCCGCGCCGACTGCCCAGCTGCCGCCTGCAGCCATGGCAGGGGAGCCGGTGGTGCGGGTCGTCCTTACCGCAGAGGACGTATCGTGGCTGCGCGTGGTGGCGGACGGGCGCCGGGTGTTCGAAGGCTTCATCCGCGCGGGTGAGCGGAGGGAGTGGGAAGCCACCGCCAGCCTGCAGGTGGTGATCGGGAACGCCGGAGGAGTGCGCGTTCATGTGAACGGCCGGGACCTGGGGCTTTTGGGCGCGCCGGGTGAGGTGGTGCGCCGCACCTTCACCCCGCCACCACGGTAGCGGGAACCACACAACCCTGGGAGGTTTGGAGTTGACGGACCTGCGACGCGCCGAGGTGATCTCCGTCGGGACCGAGCTGTTGCTGGGCCAGATCACGGACACCAACGCCACCTACATCTGTCAGCGGCTGGCGGAGTGTGGGCTACCCGTGTACTTCCGGCAGACGGTGGGAGACAACTTCCAGCGCGTCCAGGAGGCCTTCCGCCTGGCGTGGTCACGTGCGGAACTGGTAGTGTTCACGGGAGGTCTAGGTCCGACGGAGGACGACCTGACCAAGGAAGCCGTGGCCGCCGCCCTGGGTGCGGAGCTGGTGGAGGACGCGGACTCCCTGGCGCACCTGGAGCAGTTCTTCGCCCGTCGCGGTCGCACCATGACGGCCAACCAGCGCCGCCAGGCCCTGATTCCCAGGAGCGCGGTGGCCATCCCCAACCGGTGGGGGACCGCTCCCGGGGTGTTCTGGGAGGTGGACGGACACGTGGTGGTCATGGTGCCGGGCGTTCCCCGGGAGATGCGGGGCATGGTGGATGAGTTCGTCATCCCGGAGCTCAGACGGCGGGGATGGGTCGGCGAGGAAGTCATCCGGTCCCGGGTGTTGCGCACCGTCGGGATCGGGGAAGGCCAGCTGGAGGAAATGATCCGCGACCTCATCCACACCACCAACCCTACGGTGGCCCCGCTGGCTCACGTGGGCGAGGTCCACCTGAGGATCACGGCCCGAGGGGCTCCGCAGGACGTGGCACGCCTTCTGGACGAGGCAGAGGGTAGGTTACGCGACCGGTTGGGTGACGCGGTGTACGGGGTGGACAACCAGACCCTGGACGAGGTGGTCGGCAGCTTGTTGCGGCAGGCGGGGTTGCGGGTGGCGGTGGCGGAGTCGTGCACGGGCGGACTGGTGGGCGAGCGGCTGACCGCGGTCCCGGGCAGTTCCGCCTACTTTCTGGGAGGGGTGGTGGCGTACAGCAACGAAGCGAAGGTGCAGCTGCTGGGAGTTCCCCGGTCCCTGCTGGAGCAGGTCGGAGCGGTGTCCGCAGAGGTGGCAGAGGCGATGGCCCGTGGGGTGCGGGAGGCCTTCGGCGCAGACGTCGGGGTGGCCGTGACAGGTGTCGCGGGACCGGGCGGGGGGACCGGGACAAAACCGGTCGGAAGGGTCTTTCTCGCGCTGGCAGACGAGCAGGGCTGCCGTACCGTGCGGTCCGACTTCGGGGAAGAGCCAGGCCGCGAAGGAGTCCGGCGGCTCGCAAGCCAGGCGGCTTTGAACCTGCTGCGTCGGTACGCGCTGGACCGACGGTCCGGAGGCTAGCACGGGGGCAGGGAAACGCAGAGGATCCCAGGGGCCGCCGGCCGGGGACCGGACGGCGGCTGAGTCGGTGCGGCTGTTCGTGGCGGTGCTCCTGGACGCGGAGCTGCGGCCTTCTGTAGAAGACCTCCGCCGTCAGCTGCTCCAGGAGTGGTCCCGGGCCGAGCAGCTGGTCAAGTGGGTGGAGCCCAGCAACCTACACCTCACGCTCAAGTTTCTGGGCCCGGTACACGCTTCACGCGTCCCCGCCGTCCTGGAGGCGCTAACGGCGGTGGAGGCCTTGTGCCCGTTCATGGTTCGGCTGGTGGGGCTTGGGGCCTTTCCGCGCCCGCGCGGCGCGCGGGTGCTGTGGGTGGGGGTGGAGGAGGGAGCCCGGGAGCTTGGGGACCTGGCGCGCGTGGTTGAGAAGGCCCTGGAACCTCTGGGGTTTGTCGGCGAGGGCCGGCCGTTCTCACCGCACCTGACCATCGGCCGGCTGCGCACCCCTGCCTACGACGCGGAGTTGGAGGTCGCGCTGGATCGCAAGTCGCGTGTCGAAGTTGGCCGCCAGCACGTTCACTCAGTGGGGCTCATGGAGAGCACCCTACGGCCCCAGGGCCCGGTTTACACCGTGTTGCGGTCGTACCGCCTGGGCGCCCAGAGGTAGGGTTGACACGCAAACGTGCGTTTGGTATGGTTACAACAACGTACAGGGGGGAACCATGACGGAGCGGCAGAAGGCCCTGGAGCTAGCCCTTGCTCAGATCGAGCGGCAGTTCGGCAAGGGGTCCATCATGAAGCTGGGGGAGGCCTCCCAGCGCCTGGCTGTGGACGTCATCCCCACCGGCGCCCTCAGCCTGGACGTGGCCCTTGGGGTAGGTGGGATCCCAAGAGGGCGGGTGGTGGAGATCTATGGCCCTGAGTCCTCCGGCAAGACCACCTTGGGCTACCACATCATCGCAGAGGCTCAGCGGGAAGGCGGGGTGGCGGCGTTCATCGACGCGGAGCACGCCCTGGACCCGAACTACGCGCGGGCCTTGGGGGTAAACCTGGACGAGCTGCTCATCTCCCAGCCCGACAGCGGTGAACAGGCCTTGGAGATCGCGGAGACTCTCGTCCGCTCCGGAGCTGTAGACGTCATCGTGGTGGACTCGGTGGCAGCCCTGGTCCCCCGAGCTGAGCTGGAGGGGGACATGGGGGACGCCCACGTAGGGCTGCAGGCTCGGCTGATGTCCCAGGCGCTGCGGAAGCTGGTGGGCGCCATCAACCGCTCCCGTTGTGTGGTGGTGTTCATCAACCAGATCCGCGAGAAGGTCGGGGTAATGTTCGGCAACCCAGAGGTCACCACGGGTGGCCGGGCACTGAAGTTCTATGCCTCGGTCCGGATGGAGATCCGCCGCACCGAGCACATCAAGAGCGGTGAGGAGATCAAGGGAATGCGAGCGCGGGTGAAGGTGGTCAAGAACAAACTGGCCCCGCCCTTCCGCGAGGCGGAGGTGGAGATCTACTACGGGCGCGGGATTTCCAAGGCTGCCAGCCTGCTGGACGTGGGGATCAGCACGGGGCTCATCCAGAAGGTGGGTACGTGGTTCAGCTACGGGGAGATGCGCATCGGTCAGGGACGGGACAACGCCCGGGAGTTCCTGGAGAGCAACCCCGAGCTGGCGGCGGAGATCGAGGCGAAGCTGCGGGACAAGCTGGGCCTGGGGCGCATGCGGGCGAACCTGCCGGAAACCCCGCTGGTGGCGGAGCCGCCGGCCAAGAACAGTAAGGAGGCTCCCGCGAGGCGCTAAGGCCACGGCGGCGTACGGCCACATCGCCGCGGCCGCGGGCGTGGCGCGGGCGCAGGCTACCCAAGGCCACCGGTCTGGGGCTCAGGTGGCCGGAACGCGGCGGGATTGCCTTGATGAATTGGCTCGTGCGGGGGCCACAGCAACGTGACGGTGGGGTGGGCCAGGGACACCGCCTGGGAAGCCGGAGTTTTCGGGTCGTTTGATGGGACTGGCCTGTACCTCCCGGTCTCTCTGAAACGGAGCGTCGAAAACCGCCCCGTCGACCGTTCACTCATTGGAATCCCAACGAGGAGGTGGGTCATGGTCGAGGTAAAACGGCAGGCGAACCACGGCAGGCAGCAGGGACTGTTCAGTGCCCAGGTGAAGGGGGCCGGCCGCACGTACTTCTTCGACGTGCGGGAGGCCAAGGCGGGCGGCCGGTACCTGGTGATCAGCGAGTCCCGGAAAACGGAGTCGGGACACGAGCGCAGCCGCGTGGTCGTATTTCCAGACCAGGTGGGCGAGTTCGAGGAGGCGCTGCACAGGGCGGCCCGGGCGTTGCAGGAGGACGGGCGCTCGCGGGCAACGAAGATGGGCTGAGTCGGAGTCAGTACGGCCAGGGGGTGTTAGGGTGAAGGTGTCGCCGTCGGAAGTCCTGGACCTGGTGAAGCTGTTCGGCGCGCGCTACGGAGAGATGAAGTCCGTTCTCTGGTGCCTTTCGACGAAGGCGAGGCGGTTCTTGCTTCACGGGGAACGCCTGGAGGTGATCGAGGCTCTCGTGTGGACGCTCCGGAGCTGGTGGGGCGTCCAAGGCTTGAGTCGGGCCGACGGGCATGGCGCGGCGCGGGCCTTGTTTGCGGTCCACTGCGGGACCCCCAACGCGTGCTGCGAAAGCTGGGCCTTTCCTGCGGCCCGGAGTCGGCGTCCTAGTCAGGCGCCGGGATAGAACGTGGGATCGCGGTAGGCCTAGGCAAACAGCGGCTCGAGGGGAGGGCTGTGGAGACTGCCGGTGGCCCCGGATTTCAGGATGGCATTCGAACAGCACAACGTGGCGAGGTAGGGGAGGGGAGTAGGTGGGAGCCCAGAAGCTGGCGGTGCTAGGGCTGCTGTCGGCGGCAGCGTTCGTGCTGATGGCCACGGTGCAGGTGCCGGTCCTGCCGCAAGCCCCCTACCTGCGGTACGACCCGAGCGACGCGGTGGCCCTTCTGGCGGGCGTGATGTACGGTCCTGGCGCCGCGGTGGGGGTGGTGTTCGTCAAGGACCTGCTGTACCTGTTGTTCCGCGCCAGGGGGCCCTTCGGGCCCCTCGCGGACTTTGTGGCTGCTGCCACCTTCGCCGCGGCCACGGCCTGGGCCTTCCACCGGGTCGGAGGGCCGTTCGGGCTGCGGCTTGTGCGCGCGGCGCTGGTCGGTACCGCCGCGCGGGTGCTGGTCATGATCCCGGCCAACTTCGTCATTCTGTACCTGCAGTTCGGGATGCCCCCGGCGCGGGTGGCCGGGATGCTGCTGCCCGTCATTGTACCGTTCAACGCGGTGAAGGCGGCGGCCAACGCCTCGCTGGCGCTGTTCGTCCTGGCCCCGGTCCTCCGGCAGGTCGCCCCAGGGTTGATCCCGGAGGCGGCCCGGCGGTAGCGGTGCGGCGGACCGGTACCGCGACCCTACCGCTCCACGGGGGCGTGGCCCCCCGATGGCTGTTCGAGCGCATGACCCGGCTGGCGCGGGCCGTGGTCCTGGCGCTGGTGGAGGATAGTGGCCCCGACGAGGTCCTGCGCAGGCTCAGCAACCCCTTCTGGTTCCAGGCCTTCGGGTGCGTGCTGGGCTTCGACTGGCACAGCAGCGGGCTCACCACCACCGTCTGCGAGGCGCTCAAGCAGGGCTTGCGGGGGCTCGAGCGTGAGGTGGGGCTCGCGGTGGCCGGTGGGAAGGGCGCGGCGTCCCGGAGGACGCCCGACGAGCTGCGCGCCTATGGGGACCGGTTCGGCTTCGACGCCGGCCACCTGATCTACGCCAGCCGCCTGACCGCCAAGGTGGACAACAATGCGGTGCAGGACGGCTACCAGCTGTACCACCACACCTTCTTCGTGACGCGGTCAGGGGCCTGGGCCGTGGTCCAGCAGGGCATGCGGGAGGCGGACCGCACGGCCCGCCGGTACCACTGGCTAGGGGAGGCCGTTCGGGACTTCGTGTGCGAGCCGCACGCGGCGGTGTGCGCCGAGCGGATCGGGCCGACCCTCAACCTCGTCGCCCGCGAGAGCGAGGCAGCCCGCAAGACCATAACCGAACTGTCGCGCCAGCGCCCGGAGCGCCTGGTGCCCGAACTGCACAAGGCCCTGCGGCTGCCCTCACGGCACCAGCTGCTGGTGTCCGACCTGAACCCCAAGAAGGTCGGGCGGATCCTCCTACGGACGTACGAGGCCCAGGCCGCGCACTTCGAGGCGCTCTTGGCCTTACGCGGGGTAGGGGCAAGAACCCTGCGGGCCCTGGCCCTTCTGTCGGAGCTCCTCGCCGGCGCCCCTCCCAGCTGGCGGGACCCCGCGCGGTTTAGTTTTGCCCACGGAGGCAAGGACGGCCACCCGTACCCCGTAGACCGGGACACCTACGACCGCACGGTGGCGGTGCTCGAGGACGCGGTCTGCAGAGCCCGCGTCGGGCAGACGGACCGACTGGAAGCCCTACGGCGGCTGCACCGGCTGGTCGGCTGAGCGGCCCGAACGTCGCGGTCAAAAAGGCACCTCAGGCGGGTGCACGGGGGGCCCGGGCCCCGTAAACTGAAGGTGCGGCCCCCCTCACGAGGCCGACTCCACAGGGCGCGAGGAGTGGGAGGACATGGGCAAGGACAGCCTCACCATCATCGACAACCGGACCGGGAAGACCTACGAGATCCCCATCTTCTACGGCACCTACCCGAAGTACGGAGCAGCCATTCGCGCCATGGACCTCCGCCAGATCAAGGTGGACGAGGACGACTTCGGACTGATGAGTTACGACCCCGCCTTCCTCAACACCGCCTCCACCCGGAGCCGCATCACCTTCATCGACGGGGAACAGGGCATCCTGCGATATCGGGGATACCCCATCGAGGTCCTGGCGGAACGGTCCACCTACGTGGAAGTCGCCTACCTCCTGTTGCACGGGGAGCTGCCCACCCGGTCCCAGCTGGACAGCTGGACGCACGAGATCATGCACCACACCTTCCTCCACGAGTCCATCAAGAAGTTTTTGGACGGATTCCACTACGACGCGCACCCCATGGGCATGCTCATCGGGACCGTGGGCGCGCTGTCGACCTTCTATCCGGAGGCGAAGGACATCCACGACCGGGCGGTGCGGCGCCGCCAGATCATCCGCCTGATCGCCAAGATGCCCACCATTGCCGCCTTTGCATACCGCCACAGCCGCGGCCTGCCGTACGTGTACCCGGACAACGAGCTCTCGTACACGGGGAACTTCCTGAACATGCTGTTTAAGACCACCGAGCTGAAGTACCGGCCGGACCCTGTGCTGGAGCGGGCTTTGGACGTTCTGTTCATTCTCCATGCGGACCACGAGCAGAACTGCAGCACGAACGTCATGCGCAGCATCGGGAGCAGCCACGTAGACCCCTACTCCGCGGTGGCGGGGGCTGCGGCGGCCCTGTACGGCCCCCTCCACGGGGGAGCCAACGAACAGGTCCTGCGGATGCTGCAGGAGATCGGCAGCAAGGACCGGGTCGGCGCCTACATCCGGCGGGTCAAGTCCGGCGAGGTGTTGCTCATGGGGTTTGGGCACCGGGTCTACAAGAACTACGATCCGCGAGCGCGGATCATCAAGCAGGTGGCGTACGAGGTGTTCGAGGTCACCGGGGTCAACCCGTTGCTGGAGATCGCCCTGGAGCTGGAACGCATCGCCCTGGAAGACGAGTACTTCGTGAGCCGCCGCCTGTACCCCAACGTGGACTTCTACTCGGGCCTCATCTACCAGGCCATGGGCTTCCCGGTGGAGATGTTCCCGGTGCTGTTCGCCATCCCCCGCACGTCCGGCTGGCTCGCCCACTGGGAGGAGATGCTGCAGGACCCCGAGCAGAAGATCAGCCGACCGCGCCAGATCTACGACGGCCCGGACGTGCGGGAGTACGTCCCCATCGAGCAGCGGGAGGCGGCCGCCCCCGTGTGACCGGCGCACAGCGACGGAGCCGACTTCCACCGAAGCCGCGGGGCGGGACCAGGGCGGGTAGACAAGTGGCCGCTGGTGGCCGGGGGGCTCAGCGGCAGACGGACGGGCCCGCGCGGCTACCCGCAGATCGCTCCTTCCACCCGTGGCTTCCTAGCCACCGGCCCCGGCGGACGGACGAGCGGCTGCGGGCGGTCGAGGAGCTACGGGTGTGGGTGGCGCGTGCGGGGCTCGAAGACCCCAGTCGCGGGGAGGTTCAGCGGGCCCGGCGGACTTGGCGGCGCAGGTGCTGCGAGATGCCAACAAGCCCGCAGAGCTCCGGGACCTGTTGGTCAGCCCGGGCGGGATGGGTTCGATTCCCACCGGCCCTCCGCCACGGACACCAGCCTGCTTGAGGGACGCAGCAAAGGCCCAGCCTGCCGGGGACTGAGGATGATCCCAGCCACCAAACACGGAACGCGCTGCGGGGACAGAAAACCCCAAAGATCGCCGGCGCGACCTTTGGGGGGCTCTAGGACGACATCCCTGTAATCCGGGACGGTTCAGCGTAGACGTTGAACCGGTCGCCGCGCAAAAAGCCGACCAGGGTCACCCGGAAAGCCTTGGCCACCTCCACCGCGAGGCTTGTGGGCGCGGAAACCGCGCAGAACACCGGTGCACCCGCCACCACGGCTTTCTGCACGAGCTCGAAGCTGGCACGTCCGCTCACCATCACCACGTAGTCACGCCACGGGAGCTTGCCCTCCAACAGAGCCCACCCCACCAGCTTGTCCATGGCGTTGTGCCGGCCGACGTCCTCCCGAAGGGCCACGAGCTGCCCTTCGCCGTCGAACAGGGCCGCCGCGTGCAGGCCTCCCGTGTGCGCGAACAGGCTCTGAGCCTGCTGCAGGCGGTCGGGCAGCTCGGCTAGAAGCCGAGGATCGATCTGCACCCCGCCGTTCACAGGCGCACACCCACGGGCCCAAAGGACGTCCAGGCTGGCCTTCCCACACACCCCGCAGGCGCTGGTGGTGAAGAAGTGGCGCTCCAGGAAACCCAGCTCCGGCAGGTCGTCCCGGCGGAGTTCCACGGTGACCACGTTGTACGTCTGCTCTCCAGCAAGGTCCGAGTCCAGGCAGTACGCGATGCGGGCAATGTCTTCCCGCCCGCGAACCACCCCCTCGCTGAAGAGGAACCCCGCGGCGAGCTCGAAGTCGTGCCCAGGCGTCCGCATGGTGACCGCCACCGTCCTGCGGTGGGGACCTGCGGCAAGCCGCACCTCCAGGGGCTCCTCCGTGGCCAGAAAGTCCGTACGAACCTCCAGCCGGTCACCGCGGACAACGCGCACCGCCGCGCGGACTTTGGAAGCCGGACGCCCCACGGTCGTCAACCGTCCTCACCGGTGTGCCATTCCACCACGTGGAGGATCCCTGGCCGGGGTCCGAGTGCCTCCCTCACTTCTGCTACCACCGAGACCCCCGCTGGGCAAGGCCCGAAGGGGGGACGCTCCCCCGATGGCGCCGGCGGCGGTCCTGCTGGTTTGCACGTCGCTCAGCGGGAGTTACCGGTGGCTCTTGCCTCCCACCGAAGGCAGCGGCGCCTCTGCGGACGCGCCCCGAGGGGATGGTACCAGACGCGGGACGGGTCGGCCCGTAAGGGAGAACATGCTTCACCGGATAGGCATGCGGGCCACAGTGAGCCGGTCGTCCACCGCGGCCACACCGGGGACGGATCTCACCACCTCCAGCACCACCCGTCGCTCCTCCGGCCCGAACACCACGCCCTCCAGAGTCACTGTGCCTTGTCGGGCGGTCACGTGCAGGTCCACGTGTCCCAAACGGTCATCGGACTTCAGCATCTCTTGGACGCGCGCGGCCAGTGATCGGTCCCGGACCTCCTGGCGGGAGGCCTCATCGGGCTGGAACTCCGGGCTGTCCACGAGGTGCTCCACCAGCTCGCACCCACGCTCCACGCCGATCCGCTCCGTGTTGATCACGAGGTCGTACAGGTCGCTGTCCTCCCACTCCACGTCGAAGAACTGGCGGATCCGCGCCCGCACGCCATGATCGTACCGTTCCGCGATGGCCTGGGCCTCTGACCTGGACACGCCCAGGCGCTCCGCCAGCCGTTCGACACGGATGGGGAGCGGAGCGCACACCCGCACCCGGACCGCGTGCCGCACTCCTCGCAGGAGCATGGTGGACCAGCGCCCCAAAATCACCACGTCATCCGCCTGCGCGTACTCCAGCACCCGGGCTGCCACGTGGTAGAAGTGGCGGCGGGCCGGCAGGCTGAGCCGCTCCCAGAGTCCAGGTGGACTTTCCACCAGCCGCGTGAGCTCGTCTTCGGTCAGAGGACTCGTGCGGGCAGCCGCCTCGAGGATCTCCCGGCGGACAAACCGATACCCACGCCTGCGGGCCAGCTCCTCCGCGATGAAGGTGCCGAGGCTGCCCAGTTCACGGGTGAAGGCGACGATCCCCAAGCCGGGCTCCCGTCAGGATCCCGCGGTCCCTGGTGCCTCTGCGGCGACCGCGCCGCCCCGGGCGCGCCGCAGGGCGCTGCGGGCGAAGGGGAAGAGGAAGATCGCGAGAGCCGTCACGACGAAGAACGCCGCGATGGGCCGCGTGAAGAAGATGGCCGGCGAGCCCTGGCCCATGATGAGGCTCTGACGGAACGCCTGCTCCGTCATGTCGCCCAGCACCAGGGCGACCACCAACGGCGCTAGGGGATAACCGAGCTTCTTGAACAGGTACCCCGCCAGCCCCGAGCCCAGCATGATCCACAGATCCAACACCTGGTTGTTGACCGCGTAAGCACCCACGCTGCACAGGATGACGATCAGGGGTGCCAAGATGGCGAACGGAATCCGCACGATGGCAGCAAAGAGCGGCACCATGGTCAGCACCATCAGGACCCCAAGGACGTTGGCCAGGTACATCGAACCGACCAAACCCCAGACGAACTCCCGGTTCTCCTGGAAGAGGAGGGGACCTGGGTTCAGACCCCAGATGAACAGGCCTGCCAGCATCACCGCGGCAGTCGGGGAACCGGGGATGCCCAGGGTGATCATGGGTAGCAGGGAACCGATTCCCGCTGCATGGGCGGCCGTGTTGGGCGCCACGATCCCCTCAACCTCTCCGGTCCCGAACCGAGAACCGCGAGGGCTGAACTGCCGGGCCATCCCGTAGCCCATGAAGGAGGCGGGCGTAGCGCCTGTCCCCGGGAGGATCCCGATCCAGAATCCCAGGAGGGCGCTGCGGATCAGGGTCCCAATGTAGTTCCGGAACATCCGGCAGGTCTCCCACACCTCGCGGAAGCTGAGGCGGGCTTTCAGGCCGTCGAGCCGGAGTTTCTCCTCTACGGTCAAGAGGATCTCGCCGATCCCGAACAGTCCGATGGCGATGACGACGAAGCTGACTCCACTCTGCAGGGCGACCAACCCGAACGTCATCCGAGGCGTCCCGCTGACGATGTCAAACCCCACGGTCGCCAACAGGAGGCCGAGAAACGTCATGGTCAACGCCTTGACGGGATCTCCCCCCTCGAGCCCCGCGATGCTGGCGAAGGCAAGGAGCAGGACAGCGAAGTTCTCGGGCGGTCCGAATTTCAGGGCCATCTCGGCCAGGGGCGGTGCGAAGAAGGTGAACAGCACAATGGAGATAAGCGCTCCGATGAAGGACGCCACGAAGGCAGCCGTCAATGCCACCCCAGGCTTCCCTCGTCGGGCCAGGGGGTAGCCGTCGAACATGGTGGCCACCGACCACGGTTCTCCAGGAATTCGGAACAGGATGGAGGTGATGGCCCCACCGAAGATGGCCCCCCAGTATACGCAGCTCAGCAAGATGATGGCCGCGGTCGGGCTCAGGTGGAAGGTGAGGGGGAGGAGCAGGGCGACTCCGTTCGTCCCGCCCAACCCCGGTAGTACACCGATGGCGGTCCCCAACAGGAGGCCGATCACGGCCACGAGGAGGTTCTGCGGAGATGCGGCCACCGCGAGCCCGTACAGCAGATCCTGGAACGTCCGAATGAAATCCATACGCTACCTTCCGTACAGGAGCCACTCCAGAACAATCCCCTTGGGCATCGGCATGAGGAACCAACGTTCGAACACAAAGAACAGCGTCAGGGGGACCCCAACGCTCACCGCTAGGACCGTCGGCCACGAGTGGCGTCCCACGAGGCGGCTGTAGCCGAGCAGGTACAGCAGCCCGCCCATATACACACCCAGGTAGTGGAGCAAGCCCACCACGGCCGCCATGGGCAGGAACACCACCGCGATGCGCTTCCCAGCCCCCTCCGGCAGGAATCGCTCCCCCTTGCCCTGGTTCGCAGTCCACTCACGCAGGAGGACCGCGAAGGCGCTGACGGTGAAGCCCGCTGCCAACCAGAAGGGGAAGAAGCCGGGACCAGGGCCAGAGGCTGTCCACCCGGTGGGAAGCCGGGTGGCTTCCCGTAGGAGCACTACCCCGGCTAGCACCATCGCCACCGCGAACGTCAGCCCAGCCTTCCGCACCCCCGGCCCCCTTTTTCCTCCCCGAGGCCCGCTACTTAGCCAGCCAGCCCGCTTTGTCCATCAGGGTGCGCACCTGGGCGTCCTTCCGCTCAAGCCACTGAAGGAACTCACGTCCCGTCAGGTACGCCTTCGTGTACGCACCGCGCTCGATAAAGTCCTCCATCTCCGGGGTGTCCAGCACGCGCCGGAACACCTCCTGGTAGAACGCGACCGCTTCCGGGGGCATCTGGGGCGGGCCGAAGATCCCCCGCAGCATCTGATACTCGAGGGGATAGCCCAACTCTTTCATGGTGGGAATCTCTCCCCACTTGCCCACCCGGACTCGTTCAGAGGCGAAGATGGCGAGCGGACGGACCCGACCTGCCTCCCAGTGTCCTACGGCCTCGATGGGGTTGTTCACCGTGAAGTCCACCTGCTTGCCCACCAGGGCCGCAGCCACCGCCCCACCGCCGGGGAAGGGGACGTAGGTGAACTTGGCACCCCACGCCTGCTCCAGCATGACCATGATGATCTCGTCCTCCTGCTTGGAGCCCGTCCCCGCCATCTTCAGCCTTCCCGGCGGGCCTGCCTTCGCCGCACGGACGAAGTCGTCCAGGGTCCGGTAGGGCGACTCGGCGTGGACCCAGAGGACAAAGTGGTCGAGGAGCAGCCGCGCGATGGGCGACAGGTCCCGCCAGGTGAACCGCGAGCCGTCCCGCTTCCGGATCACCTGCGCCGCGGGTGTGGCGAACAGACTGTCGAGGGTGATCAGGATGGTGTGCGGGTCCCCCGTCTTGTCGATCATCCAGAGGAACGCCTGAGCACCCGCACCCGCGGGCCGGTTGATCGGGATGAAGGGCTGAGGGGAGAGCCGGTATTTCTCGATGAGCGGCGCCATCAGGCGGGCCTGCTGGTCTGCACCACCGCCCGTCCCCGCGGGGACCGTCCACTCCACGGGACGGTTGGGCTGCCAGGCCGGGGCGCCCCAGACCCCAGAGCCCAGCAGCCCTACGACACACACGATCCACAGGGTCAGCGAGGCCTTGCGCACGAGCCCCATTCCCCATTCCCCCTTCCGGTATTTCTGAGCCTAGCGCTCAGATTTTTCCTCCAATTTTCTATTCTTCTATGTACGCCCCCTTCGCCCGAACTCCTCCCGGCCTCCCGTCACGCGGAAACCTTGAGCGTGCCGCGGAAGGGCGCCACTCCCGGGACCTCCCACTCGTCCCACATCTCGTCCACCATGCGCTGGATGTAGGCGATATCCTCCTCCGTCAGGTGGGCGAACCGGCCCTGCTTCGTCAGATACTCGCGGACGGGGATCCGGCCCTTGCCCGTCTTCCGGGCGTCGTACGTGTACACCACCTGTCCGTCGATGATCTCGTACAGGGGCAGCAGGCCCGACCGCACGCCCAGCTCACCCAGCTCGTGCGAGTAGCGGGGGTGGAAGTCCCACCCCTTCGGGCAGGGGTCGTAGGTGTGGATGAAGGTCGGCCCCCCGATGCTCAAGGCTTTGCGGACCTTGTTCAGGAAGTCCACGGGCGGGTAGGTGGCGCAGGCGGTGGCCACGTACCGGCAGTTAGGGTGCCCCACCGCCAGCATGGCCGCTACGTTCTTCTTCCACCGCCGGTGCATGATCCGTTCCACCTTCCCCACGGGGCTGAAGGTCGTCTGGGCCCCCCAGGTGGTCAGCCCGGTGGCCTGGATGTCGGTGTTGGCCGCGGACTCATTATCGTACATAATGATGAGCAGGTCGTAGTCCGTTTGCAGAGCTCCGGAGATCCCCGACAGTCCCATGTCCCCGCCGCCCAGGTCTCCGCAGAAGGAGATCACGTTGATCTTCTCCTGCGGGATCCGGTTCTTCCGCATGAGGGCCCGAAGCCCCGCGGCCATCCCCACCGCGGACGAGCCCCCGGCACCCAGCTGGGTGTGCATCCAGGGGACAATCCAGGGGGTCGTCATGTAGCTGGTGTTGGCCACGTACATGCAGCCTGTGGACCCGGCCACCACCGTCCGGGGCCCCGCGGCCTTGATGAACTGCCGCATCACGGTGGCCGACTCGCAGCCCTGGCACGTGCGGTGGCCGGAGGTGTAAAACTCTTCCAGGGGGATCTGTTTGACCCCCTTGATGCGGTCGTACACGAGCACCTTGTCCGCAGTCGCCATGTTCCCCTCCTCCTTCACTCGCGCACGCCCACCCAGGTGACGAACCCGTCCAGGCGCTCCTTCCGGGCCGCCTCCTGGGTGATCTCGAACATCCGGATGGCGTCCTGGATGGAGACGTCCCGGCCTCCGAGTCCCGTGATGAAGTTCACGACCGCCGGCCGCTCCCTTGCGGGGTACAGACACGACCGGATCTCGTGCAGCAGCACCCCGCCGTCGTCCGGGGAGCCGTGGGCGAAGTCCCGGTCGACGACCCCCACCGCCTTGAATCGCCGGAGGGACTCCCGCAGTTCCACGGACGGGAAGGGCCGGAACCACCGCAGGTTGACGTATCCCACCCGGTGCCCCTGCTCCCGGAGCCGGCGCACGGCGGTCCGGGCGGGCATGGCCACCGTCCCCATGCCGATCAACACCACCTCGGCGTCGTCCGTCATGAACTCCTCAAAGTAGTATGGGGGCTTGTACCGCTCCCCGAAGACCTGGTTGAACTCCTCGTAGGCCTGGACGATGACCCCGCGCGCCCGCCGCGCCGCCTCCCAGTTCTGCCGGCGGATCTCCATCACCCAGTCCTCGTTCACCTGGGGGGCGATGGACACGGGGTTGTCCGGGTGCAAGCGCCGCTCCGCCAGGTCGAAGGGCGGCAGGAACCGGTTCACCGCCTCCTGGGAGGGGATGCGCACGATGTGCTGGGAGTGGGTGAGGAAGGCGCCGTCCATGGCCAGTGCCATGGGCATCATCACCCGCTTGTCCTCCGCGATCCGGTATCCCAGCAGCACGTGCTCCAGGGCCTCCTGGGCGGTGGCCACCCAGCACAGCAGCCAGCCCATGTCCCGGATGGCCAGGGCGTCGTTGTGCTCCACGCCGAACGCCCCGGGGTCGTCCAGGGCCCGGTTTCCCACCAGGAACAGCACCGGCAGGCGGTCGGTGGCGGTCACCACCAGGGCTTCGAACCCGTACATCCAGCCGGTTCCACTGGACCCCGCGAAGGCCCGCGCGCCGACAGACGCCGCGTGCTTCACGATCTCGAACTGGGAGTGCTCGCTGTCCGCCACGATGTACTCGGCGACCAGCTTTCCGTCCGCGATGATCTTGGAGATCGCGTCCATGACCTCCGTGTACGGACGGATGGGGTAGGCGGAGATGACGTCCACGTTGGCCAGCCGGATCCCCTCCGCCACCGCCTGGCAACCGGTCAGCAGGTCCTCCCGTTCGTACACCCCGACAGGTTGAGCGACAGCCATCCTCGACCCTCCTTTCGACCGTTAGGCGCCCGCCCGGGCGGCCGGCTTGGGCTTGCCCCCCACAGGGACCGGCTCCACTTCCACCACCCGTTCGCCGGTCCCGGTCACCACGTTGGGCAGCACCCGGTGCTTGCCCTTCTTCTCCTCCGCCCACCGGACGTAGCCCTCGGGGTCACGCTTCCAGTGCTCCCAGGGGCTGCGGTTGTCCTCGAAGGCCAGCTCGTCCACCATCACGATGCACTCCTGCACGGGGCAGACCTCCGCGCACTTGCCGCAGCCCACGCAGTACTCGTAGTCGATGTCGTAGTACCCGTCCGGGGTCGGGTCGAAGCACTGGTCCGGGCACTCCAGCCAGCACAGGGTGCACTTGGTGCACAGGTCGAACCGCACCACGGGACGCTGGGACTTGGTGGTCCCGCGCTTGAACAGCTGGTTGCGGGACTGGCCCTTGGGCCCCAGGTGGAACTCCCGGGGCACGGCCTTCACCACCACGCCCTCCGAGAACTCATGCCACTTTGGCAGCTTCGGGATCTCGTACGGCCAGTCGATGCCCTGCAGGGGGGTCACCTCGTGGATGTTGTGGCGGACGGACTCGAAGGCCTTCTGCGCCGCCTCCACCCGGTGCTCCTCGTGGGTCTTGTCCCAGAGGTAGCCCTTCACCGCCTCAATGCTCAGGAGCTGCGGGTCCAGGGCTGCGATGGCACCCAGGACCCGCTCGTGCGTCAGGTCGTCCCGGTACACCCACAGCCCGGCGAAGCTGGCGTCCCCCTCCAGGAGGGCCAGGTAGTAGGGGTAGGGCTTGCGCGCCATGAAGCGAACCAGCTCCTCCGGCCGCCGGCGGGACACGATCAGCATGTGCCCGTAGGGCACCACCTTCTCGTTGATGGGCCGGACACCGTGCCACGCCCACGGCTCCACGCCCTTGACCATGGTGTCGTCCAGCACCACGGAGATGTTGGCCTCGTCGATGTCCAGCTTCGCCCCGCACTCCGCCTCCAGCTCTTCCTCCGAGAGGTCCGGGGACACGAAGGCGAAGTACTTGCAGGGGATGCCGTTCCGCTCGGGGGCGTCGCTGTAGCGGCCGTTGGAGAATCCCACCTGGCCCATGCGGGCGGCGATCATCACGATGTCGCCCCCGATCTTCTTCGCGAGGTTCTTCTGGAAGATCCCCCGGTAGTTGATCTCGACCCGCTTGATCATCCGTGGTCCTCCTTTTTGCTCGAGGATTGGCACCGCCCAGGATCCCGTCTCGTCCGGCTCACCTCCCCCGGGCTGCCGGCCGCTTCCGGGACACGGCCTGCCCAAGGACTTGTTCGATCTCCTCCAGGTGGCGCCGCATGGCCACCTCCGCGGAGGCCGGGTCCCGCCGCCGGATCGCCTCCAGAATCCGCGCGTGCCCCTCCAGGGACCTCTGGAGACGACCTGGGACCTGCAGCGACCGCTCCCGGCTGGTCTTCAACAGGTCCATGAGGACGTCCAGGATCCGCAGGATGACCTGGTTACGGGCGGCGGTGGCGATGGTGTAGTGGAACTCCGAGTCCTCCTCCACCGCCAGCTCGCCCGCGGCGGCCTTCACCCGCTGACGCTCCAGGATGGCCTCCAGGCGCTGGACGTCTTGCTCGGTGGCGTGGACGGCAGCCCGGGCCGCCAGGTGCGGTTCGATCATCTTGCGGACGTCCAGGAGGTCTGCCAGCAGGTCCCGGCTCCGGACGAGGAGGGAGGCGAGAGGAGTGACCACCGCGTCGGGGCTCAGGTCCCGCACCACCGTGCCCTCGCCCTGTCGGGGTTCCACCAGGCCCATGAGCTCCAGCACCCGGATGGCGTCCCGCACCGAGCTGCGGCTCACCTGGAAGCGCTCCGCCAGCTCTCGCTCCGTGGGCAGCCGGTCGCCGGGCCGCAGCTCTCCGTCGAGGATGAGCTGCTGGATGCGGGCCGCGACCTGCTCATAGACCCGCGTGCGGCGGATCGGTTCCAGCGCGGCGGAGGGCACCAGACTCCCCGATTGGTCTGATGATCGGTTCTTCGTGCCTAACCTGCCACGTCGCCGGCTGTCTGTCAAGCGGGGGGTGGACGTTGCGGTGCCCACTACCATGGGTCCTGTGGGCGCAGAGGTGGTGGAAGACCTGCTGCTGGGTGTGAGCCTGGGGCTGGGCGCCGGGCTCACGCCAGGGCCTATGACGGCGTTGGTGTTGGCCCTGGCGGCGGAACGTGGTCTGAAGGCCGGCGTGCAGGCCGCGTGCGCACCCCTGGTGACGGACGGGCCCATTCTGGTACTGGCGCTGTGGGCGTTGCGGTCGGTGCCGCCCGAAGCAGTGGCCGTTTTGGCTGCGGGGGGCGGTGCCTACCTGGTGACCCTGGGGTTGCGGGCCCTCCGGGGCGCCACCCACCTAGCTGAGGCGCGCTCCCCGGGCCGCCTCGGTTACCTCCAGCGCGCGGTGGTCGCCAACCTTCTAAACCCGAGCCCTTACGTTTTCTGGTCCACCGTGGGAAGCCCCATCGTGCGGCAGGCCTGGGAACGGTCTCCCGTCGCCGTGCTGGCCTTTCTCCTGCCGTTCTTCGGGCTGCTGGTGGGTTGCAAGGCGGCCCTCGCGTGGGCCGTGGCGGTCGGCAGCCGGCGGCTGGGTAGCTCCGGCCAGCGGAAGCTGGCGCGGGCCTCGGGTTGGCTGCTGGTGGCAAGCGGGCTGGCCGTGGCCGGGCGGGCGATCCGGGCCCTAATGTAGCGTCCGCTCAGAACCCGAAGCAACTCACCCGGTCCGGGGCGATGAACACGCTCACCCGGAGCTCAGGAGCGTCCCCGGGCGGGTACGTCCACGGCCGGCCCAGGTAGCGCAGGGACAGCCGGTCAATGTCATGCGCCCCGCCGGCCGGGTCGAACTCCACCACCTGCCCTTGCACGTGGACGTAGCGGTAGGGGTCGTCGTCCAGGACGACCAGGGCCACCCGGGGATCCCGCTGCATGTTCCGGAGTTTGACCCGGTCGCGTCGCGTGTTCACCAGGAACCGCCCGTCCTCGTACAGGTACCACACGGGAGTCGCCTGCAGCCGCCCAGAGGGAAACCGCGTGGCCGGCACTGCCACGTGGGGCTCCTGCAGGAACGCCACCAACCGGCTGTCCAAGGTCACGGGGCGCCTCCCAGGTCCGTCCAAGCTCGGAGTGTACAATAGCGGCGTGATTTCCACGGCGGGAGGAGGACATGTACGCGGTCCGGATCCACGAGCACGGCGGTCCCGAGGTGCTTCGCTACGAGGAGGTGCCCACCCCGACGCCGGGCGAGGGCCAGGCCCTGGTGCGGCTGGTGGCGTGCGGGGTGAATTTCATCGACATCTACCAGCGCAAGGGGCTGTACAGGATCGAGCTTCCCAGCGCCCTGGGGCAGGAGGGTGCGGGCGTGGTGGAGGCAGTAGGCCCAGGCGTGACGGAGGTCAAGCCCGGAGACCGGGTGGCCTACTCCAACGTCCTCGGGTCATATGCGGAGTACGTGGTGGTCCCCGCCCACCGGCTGGTGCCGATCCCTGAAGGCGTCACCTACCAGCAGGCGGCCGCGGCCATGCTGCAGGGCATGACGGCCCACTACCTGGTGACCACCACCTACCCCCTCAAACCCGGCGACACCTGCCTGGTGCACGCGGCGGCGGGAGGTGTGGGACTGCTGTTGATCCAGATGGCCAAGCGCCGAGGGGCGACGGTGATCGGTACCGTGTCCACGGAGGAGAAAGCCCAGCTGGCCCGGGAAGCCGGCGCGGACCACGTGATCCTGTACACCCAGCAGGACTTCGAGGCGGAGGTGCTGCGGATCACGGAGGGACGCAAGCTGCAGGTGGTGTACGACTCGGTGGGCAAGGACACCTTCGACAAGAGCCTGAACTGCTTGGCGCTGCGGGGAATGCTGGTGCTGTACGGGCAGTCCAGCGGGCCTGTGCCTCCCCTCGACCCTCAGGTGCTGGCCCAGAAGGGTTCCCTGTTCCTCACGCGCCCGGTCCTGTGGCACTACACCACCACCCGCGAGGAGCTGCTGTGGAGGGCCGGGGACGTCCTGGGTTGGGTGCGCACGGGCGAGCTCAAGCTGCGAATCGACCGCGCCCTTCCTCTTTCTCAGGCGGCGGACGCCCACCGAGCCCTGGAGGGCCGACAGACTACCGGCAAGGTACTGCTGCTCACAGGGTTCGAGGGCTGACGGGCCACCGGCGGGTTGAGGTCCGAACGGGCGTTTGCTAGCATAGGCCACAAATGCGGCAGGTGGTGGCCCTTCGCCCGCGCCGGGGCGGCGAAGTCCAGGTCCGGCTGGATGACGGCCGGACGCTGCTGGTGCCCGCGGAGGCGTGGGAGCGGGTCGGGGTGGACGTCCCGGGTCCCGTCGAGCCCCAGGTGTTGCAGGAGCTCGAGCGCCAGGGACAGCTGCGCCGCCTCCGCCGCCGCGCCCTGCGTCTGCTCTCGTTGAGGGCCCGGTCCGCGCGGGAGCTGGCCAATCGGCTGCGCAGGGACGCGGACGATCAGATGGTCGGCCAGGTGCTGGCCGAACTCCAGCAGGCCGGCTTGGTGGACGACGCGCGGTTCGCGTTGGAGTGGGTCCAAGCCCGAAGGGAGTCCCGGGGCCTGGGAGAGGCCCGCCTGCGGCACGAGCTGCTCAAGAAAGGCGTGGCACGGGAGCTGGTGCACAGAGCCCTCGAGCGCGCCTCCCGGGACGAGGAGTCGCTGGCGGTGCAGGTCGCGCGGCGGCGCGTGGCAGCCTACGCGGGGCAGGCTCCGGAGGTGGCGGCCCGCAGACTGGCAGCTTACCTGGCGCGGCGGGGGTTCGGCCCCACCGTGGTGGCCAAGGCCCTGCGGGCCGTTGGGCTGGGCAGGGTGCCCTCACCGGAAGGGGAGGAAGCCCTGTGAGACCGTCGCGCTCCTCCGACGGACCCCTCGTCCAGCTGCCCCTGGCCCTGGACGAGCCCGCCCCGCCTTCGCCTGCGGAGCGGATCCTGGAGGGGCTGAACCCCGAGCAGCGCCGTGCGGTGGAGTGGGACACGGGCCCGCTGCTCATCATCGCGGGGGCAGGGACCGGGAAGACCTCCGTGGTTACCCGCCGCATCGCGTACCTGATCGCCACCAAGCGGGCCAGGCCTCAAGAGATCCTGGCCCTGACCTTCACCGACAAGGCCGCGGGCGAGATGGAAGAGCGGGTGGACGTGCTCGTCCCGTACGGGTACACGGAGGTGTGGATTTCCACCTTCCACGCCTTCGGGGATCGCGTCCTGCGGGACCACGCGCTGCTCTTGGGCCTGCCCCCGGACTTCCGGGTCCTCAACCGCGCGGAACAGGTGCTCTTCCTGCGGGAGCACCTCTTCGAGATGCCCCTGCGGCGGTACCGGCCCCTAGCGGATCCCACGCGCCACCTGCAGGCCCTGGTGCAGCTGTTCAGCCGCGCCAAGGACGAGGACGTCTCCCCCGAGGACTACCGGCGCTACGCGGAGTCTCTGGCCGCGAACCCGGACGGGGCAGAGGAGGCAGAGCAGCAGCTGGAGCTGGCGGAGGCGTACGCGGCGTACCAGCGCCTGCTGCTGGAGCACGGCCTTTTGGACTTCGGAGACCTCATCACCCGCACCCTGCAGCTGTTCCGCGAGCATCCGCAGGTCCTGCGCCGGTACCAGGAGCGCTTCCGCTACGTGCTGGTGGACGAGTTCCAGGACACCAACTACGCCCAGTTCGAGCTGGTGAAGCTGCTGGTGGCGCCCCACCGCAACGTGACCGCTGTGGGCGACGACGACCAGGCCATCTACAAGTGGCGCGGCGCCGCCCTGAGCAACCTCTTGAACTTCACCCAGACCTACCCGGACGCGGAGCGTGTGGTCCTCCTGCGCAACTACCGGAGCAGCCAGGCCATCCTGGACGCCGCCTACCGCCTGATCCGACACAATGACCCGGACCGGCTGGAGGTGCGGGAGCGGGTGGACAAGCGCCTCGTGGCAGAAAGCCCAGAGGGTCCGGAGCCCCAGCACCTCCACTTCGACTCGCTTAGCACCGAGGCAGACGCGGTGGCCCGCACCATCGCGGAGCGGGTGGAGAAGGGGGTATGGCGGTACCGAGACGTGGCCATCCTCGTGCGGTCCAACGCGGACGCGGAACCTTTCCTCCGGGCCCTGAACCTCCGCGGGGTGCCCTTCCAGTTCACCGGGACCCGGGGCCTGTACGACCGCGAGGAGATCCGGCTGGTGCTAAGCTTCCTGCGGGCCCTGGCCAACCCCCGGGACAGCCTCAGCCTGTACTTCCTCGCCACCTCGCCCGTGTACGGGGTCAACCCCACGGACGCGTCCCGCTGCCTGGCGGCGGCTCAGGCCAAGAACCGCTCCCTGGACTCCGTGGTGCGCCGCCTGGTCGGCGGGGACGCGGGAGAGTTCGAGGACCTGCGGGCGGAGGTGCACCCGGAGAGTCTGGCCGCCCTGTCCAAGTTGGTGGACGACCTGGACGCCATGCGGCAGTTGGCCACCGAGCAGCCCACGGGCCGGGTGCTGTACGTCTACCTGGTGGAGCGCACCGGCTACGTGCAGCGCCTGGCGACCTCCGGAGATCCGTCCGACGAGGCGCGGGTCCGAAACCTGGCGCGGTTCTTCGACCTGGTGGCGCGCGCCGCGCCCCTGCTGCAGTACGACCGGGCGGTGGAGTTCGTCCGGTACATCGACCAGCTCATCGCCGCGGGGGACGACCCGCCCGTGGAGGAGCTGGATCCCGAAGCGGACGCGGTACAGGTGATGACGGTCCACAAGGCGAAGGGCCTGGAGTTCCCCGTGGTGTTCATCGGGTCGTGTGTGAACGAGCGCTTCCCGGTGCGCCACCGTCCGGACCCCGTCGAGCTGCCGGAGGCCCTCATCCGGGACGTGTTGCCTGCGGGCGACCACCACCTTCAGGAAGAGCGACGGCTGTTCTACGTCGCCATGACCCGGGCCAAGCGGGAGCTGTACTTCACCAGCGCCCGCGACTACGGGGGCTCGCGGCCCCGCAAGGTGAGCCGGTTTGTCCTGGAGGCCCTGGACCGGCCGGCCGTGCGGGAGGGCGCCTTCCGTGCCTCCGCCCTGGAGCAGATCCACCGCCACGCGCCTGCGCCCGCTGCGGAGGTGCTGGAGGGGATCCTGCCTCCCGACGGGTTGGTCACCCTGTCGTTCCGGCAGCTGGACGACTACGAGACCTGCCCTCTCAAGTACAAGTACGCGCACGTGCTGCGGGTGCCAGTCACCCGGGACCACCGGGTCGCGTACGGTACCGCCATCCACGAGGCGCTCCGGGAATACCACCGGCGGCGCGCGCGCCGCCATCCCGTCACCCTCGACGACCTGGTGGCGCACTTCGAACGGGTGTGGATCAACGAAGGGTTCCTGAGCCCCGAGCATGAGGCGCGCCGGATGGAAGAGGGGCGGGAGGTGCTGCGCCGGTTCTTCGAGTTCCAGGAGGCCTCCGGCCAGGTGCCGACCATGGTGGAGGCACCGTTCTCGTTCGTTCGGGGGAACACCCGGGTGCGGGGCCGGTGGGACCGGGTGGACGTGCGCGAGCACGAGGTGTGCATCGTGGACTTCAAGACCTCGGACGTCCGGGAGCCCACGAAGGCGCACGACCGCGCCCGGGAGAGCCTGCAGCTTCAGCTGTACGCCCTCGCGTACCGCGAGGTCCACGGCCGGCTGCCGGATCGCATGGAGCTGCACTTCCTGAGCCCGGACGGAGTGGTGGTGGGGGCGGTGCGGCCGGAACCGGAGTGGGTGGCGCAGGTGGAGCAGGTGGTGGACCGGGTGTCCACGGGCATCCGGCGCCAGAACTTCACCGCCACCCCCGACTGGTACCGGGCCTGTCGATACTGCGCGTTCGCGGCCATCTGCCCGTACACCGCACGGGGCGAGTGAGGGGGAGCGGTGGAGGTGTGGATGCCGTCTGTCCGCGCGGTGTTCCTGGATGCGGGCCACACCCTGCTGGAGGGGCGGCCCTCGTGGTTCGACGTGTGGGCGGAGGGGTTGGGCGAGTTCGACGTGACCCTGGATCGGGAGGCCCTGCAGAGGGCGTACGCGCGGGCCAGCGACGCCCTCAGCCACATCCCGCCGGACCAGTTCACGGAGCAGACTTGGCGCCAGTTCCTCCGGGAAATGGTGGCGAGTCTCGAGATCCCCGGGCGCGAGGACGAGGTCGCCCACCGCATGCACCAGATTCTGGCGCGCACCCGCCCCGAGTACGTCCCGTACCCGGAGGCCCCCGCGGTGTTGGAGGAACTCCGGCGGCGGGGGTTCCGGCTGGCGGTGGTGAGCAACTGGGAGCCGGACCTACCCGAAGTCCTGCACCGGGCTGGCCTGCGGGGGTACTTCGACGCGGTGGTGGCTTCCGCCCTGGTCGGTGCTGCGAAGCCGGACCCTCGGATTTTCCGCGTCGCCCTGGACGCGGTGGGCGTGCGGCCGGAGGAGGCGGTGCACGTGGGCGACTCCTATGAGGCGGACGTGCGGGGAGCGCGCGCCGCGGGCCTGTACCCCGTCCTCATTGACCGGGACCGCGTGTTCCAGGAGGTCGACTGCCACCGCATCTACGATCTGCGGGAGCTGCTGCCGCTGCTGGACGAGCTCGGCACACGGTGATCCGGATCCTGCACGTGGCAGACGTCCACCTGGGGGCCCGGTTCAGCGGGCTGGGCTCCAGGGGTGCAGACCAACGCGAGCAGCTGCGCCGCACGTTCGCCCGCTGCGTGGACCTGGCGGTGGAGCGGAAGTGCCAGGTGGTCCTGGTGGCCGGGGACCTGTTCGACAACCCAAATCCGCCGCGGGACCTGGCGTGGTTCGCCTCGGACCAGCTGCGGAGGCTCGTGCAGGCAGGCCTCCGGGTGTTCGTGGTGGCGGGCAACCACGACTCGGCACCCGACGGAGTGTGGACGCGGCCGGACTTCCGAAGCCGTCTGGAGGGGGTGGTGGTGTTCGGCGACCGCCCGGAGGCGGTCCGCGTCGAAGATGCTCTGTGCGTGGTGGGGCGATCCGCTACCCCCGGCCGCAACCCCCTGGAGGGCTGGCCGCCACGGGAAGCCTGCCCCACCGTGGGAGTCGCCCACGGGCCTGTTTATCGGCCGGACAAGGTGGAAGATCCCGCGGCGGTGCGCCCGGATCAGATCCGCAGCCTAAAGCTAGACTACCTGGCCCTGGGCGACTGGCACTCAGCCCAGCAGGTGGAGCCTCCGCCGTACCTGAGCTGGTACGCGGGCGCGCCGGAGTTTTTGAGCCTGGGCCAGCCTGGCTTCGGGCACGTACTCCTGGTCACTGTGGAAGCGCCCGGCCGCGTTTCGGTGGTGCCCGTGCGGGTGGCGCGGCGGCGCTACCACCGAGAGGTCCTGTCCGTGGAGGGGGCCGACGAGCAGACCCTGCGCGGCCGTCTGGAAGGCCTGGCAGATCCGGACCTGGTGCTGGAACTGGTGGTGCAGGGGCTGAGGGAGCCTGACCACGTGCTTCCCCTGCAGAACCTGGTACAGGAGTACGCCGACCGGTTCTTCCGCCTGGTCCTGCGCGACCAAACCCACCCCAAGCTGGACGAAGAGGCCCTGCGGCGGTTCGAGCCCACCACAGTGCTGGGGCAGTTCGTGCGCCGGATGCAGGACCGGCTGCGCACCTGCCCTCCGGAGGACCGGCCGCACCTGGAGGAAGCGCTGCAGCTGGGCGTGGCCGCGCTGCAGGGGCGTGGGGTGGTCGGATGAGGCTGGTGGAGCTGCGGCTCCGGAACTTCCGCCAGCACCGCCAGGCGAGCTTCCAGTTCGCCCCCGGGTTCAACGCGGTGGTGGGGCCCAACGAAGCCGGAAAGTCCGCCCTACGGGACGCCCTGCGGGTAGCGCTGTTCGGCAACCCGGCCACCACCTCGGACCGTCTGGCTGAAGGGTTGCGGCCGTGGGGAGGGGACGGCGCTCCGGTGGTCGAGTTGGTGTTTGACGTCCCCCAGGGACGGTTCGAGCTGGTCAAGGACTTCGGAGCCGGGCGGGTGTGGCTGCGGGGCCAGGGCAGGACGTGGGACCGCCCGCGGGAAGTGCAGCAGGCGCTGGGCCGCGCCCTGGGCTTCCAGTCGGAGAAGGCGTTCCTGGCCACCGCGCACGTCCGCCAGGCAGAGCTGGACCGGATTGACGAGAGGGACGTCGCAGTTCACCTCGGCCGGATCGTGGCCGGCGCGGACGAGGATGCGTCGAGGGCCCTGCAGGCCTTGCACAGGGCGCTGCAGGAGCTGGAGCGGGGCCTGGTCCGCCCTGCCTCGAACCCCGGCCGGCTGGTGAGGGTGCAGCAGCGCGTCCAGGAGCTGCAGGACCGCGCAGAAGAGCTCAGGAGGGCGTTGGTGGCTGCCCGGGACGTGGCGCGGGAGGCCGCAGACCTCCGCCGCGAACTGGAGGAGGTGGAGGCAGACCTGGCGGACCGGACCGAGCTGCTGGAGCTGAACCGCAGAATTCAGCAGGTCCGCGACCAGGCCGACCGCTTGCGCAGGGAGGTGGGCGTGCGGCAAGAGCTCCTACAGCAGGTGGACCGGCTGCAGGATCAGGTACGGCGCGCGCGGGCGGAGCTGGAGGGCCTTCCGGAGGGGGATGAGGAGCGCCTGGCCCGCGTGCGGGAGTCCGAGGGGAGGGCGCACGAGCTGGAAGCGCGGGCACAGGAGTTGGAAACCCTCCAGGTCCTGCCGCCTGCCCCCCCGCCTCCCAGGTGGTGGCTGTGGGCGGCCGCCGCTGTCTCGGCGGCGGCGGCCGCCCTTCTCGTGGACGCCACCTTCCTGAGGGTCGCCCTGGCGGTGATGGCGGCAGCGCTGGCGCTGTTGGCGTGGAACCGGTGGCACCGGTTCGTCCAAGAGGGAAAGGCCCGCTCCGAGGCCGAAGCGAGGGCCGCGGAGCGGGCGCGCCTGGCGGACCAGCTGCGTACCCAGGCCCAGGAGCTGCACCGCCAGGCTCAAGAGGAGCTCCGGGCGGCTGGGCTGCCCTCCGCAGAGGCGCTGCACGCGCGGGCGGCCCGGAGGCGGGAGGTGGAAGGAGAGCTGAGGTCCGCCCAGCAGAGGCTGCAGGACCTGCTGGGCGGAAAAGACGCCTCCGCCATCGAGGAGGAGATGCGCACGGCTGCCGCGGACCTGCACGCACACCTCCAGTTCCTCGAAAGCGACCTGGTGCGCACCAAGGCGCTGCTGCCCCTAGAGGTGCAGCGGCTGGAGAGCGAGGTGGAACGGCTCCTGCGGCGGAGGGAAGAGCTCCGGGGGGACCTGCACCGTCTGGAGGGCCAGCTGGAGGCGGCGCCGGACGCAGGGGAGCTGGCGCGGGTCGAGGAGGAGCTGGAGAGTTTGCAGGAGGAGCTCGAGCGGCTGCGGCGGCGGCAGAAGGCGCTGCGGGCGGCCATCCAGGTCCTGGAAGAGGCGAAAGCCGCGGTGGAGGTGCCGGCGCGGCAGGCGGTGGAGGAACGAGCAGGGCGGTTCCTGGACCGGCTCTCGGGTGGCCGGTACACGAGGGTACGGGTCCCTCCCGACGCAGACACCCTCCGCGTGGAGGTGTGGTCTGAGGACGCAGGGCGCTGGCTTCCCCCCGAAGAGCCGCACCTGAGCCGCGGGACGGTGGACCTGGTGTTCCTGGCCGCGCGGGTGGCCCTGGTGGACGTGTTGGCTGCCGGAGTCCGGCCACCGCTCCTGCTCGACGACCCCTTCGTCACCTTCGACCCCCAGCGCCGCCGGCGGGCCCTGGACTGGCTGCGGGAACTGTCGCAGGAACGGCAGGTATTCCTGTTCACGTGGGACGAGGCGGTGGCCGGCCTGGCGGACGCCGTGGTGCACCTGCCCCCGCCCGGCCGTACCGTGCCGCCCTAGGAGCCTGTCGCGGAACGTGAGGGGGGCCGGGGTCCCCGAAAGTTGCGCCAGCGCTTTTGGGGCTAGGAGGGCGTCCCCTACGCAGGGCACCACTTCCCCTCGCGGCTGGTAGACTGGTCTTGAGTCCGGTCATGGAGGGAGGGTCGTGGCGGAGCCCAGCCCTGCGGCGCGGAGCGTGCGTGTGGAGCGGGACACCCTGGGGCCCATGGAGGTTCCCGCCGACGCCCTGTACGGGGCCAGCACACAGCGGGCGGTGCTGAACTTTCCCATCAGTGACCTGCGGTTCCCGCGGGTGTTCATCCGGGCGTTGGGCCTGATCAAGCGGTACGCGGCGGAGGTGAACGCGGAGCTGGGGCTGCTGGACCGCACCCTCGCGGAGGCCATCGTACGGGCAGCTCAGGAAGTGGCCGACGGGGTTTGGGACCGCGAGTTCGTGGTGGACGTCTTTCAGACCGGGTCCGGCACCTCCACCAACATGAACGCCAACGAGGTGATCGCGAACCGGGCCGCGGAGCTGCTGGGCGAGGCACGGGGTTCCAGGCGGGTTCACCCGAACGACCACGTGAACCTGGGTCAGAGCAGCAACGACGTGATCCCCTCCGCCATCCAGCTGGCGGCGCTGCTGGACATCCGCGAGCAGCTGCGCCCGGCTCTGCAGGAGCTGCGCGACAGCCTGCGGCGCAAGGCGGAGGAGTTCATGCCGGTGGTCAAAACCGGCCGCACGCATCTCATGGACGCCACCCCCATCCGGCTGGGGCAGGAGTTTACGGGCTACGCGGGCCACGTGGAAGCCGCCCTGGAGAACCTCGCGGTGGCAGAGGACCGGCTCCGGGAGCTGCCCCTGGGGGGCACCGCGGTGGGGACCGGAACCGGCCGCCACCCGGAGTTCGCGCAGCGGGTCTGCGCGAAGCTCACGGCCGCCCTGGGCTTTCCCGTGCGCGAAACCAGCAACCACTTCCGGGCGCAGGCCTGCCTGGACGCGGTGGTGTTCGCCAGCGGGGTGCTCCGGGCGTACGCCACCGCGCTGATGAAGGTGGCCAACGACATCCGGTGGATGGGCTCCGGTCCGCACGCCGGGCTGGCGGAGCTGGAGCTGCCCGCGGTCCAGCCCGGGTCGTCCATCATGCCGGGGAAGGTCAACCCCGTGATCCCGGAGTCGGTGATCCAGGTGTGCGCTCAGGTGCAGGGCAACGACCTGGTGGTGGCCCTGGGCAACCAGTGGGGCAACTTCGAGCTGAACACCATGATGCCGGTGATGGGCTACAACCTGCTGCAGTCCATCCAGCTTTTGGCCAACGCCTCCCGGAACTTCGCGCGGCAGTGCGTGGACGGGCTGCGGGCTACCTCCCGCGGGCCGGAGACCGTGGAGCGGGGGCTGATGCTGGCCACCGCCCTGGCCCCCGTGATCGGCTACGACGCCGCCGCGGAGGTGGCCAAGGAAGCTGCCCGAACCGGACGCACCATCCGGGAAGTGGCGCGGCAGCGCACGGGGCTGTCGGAGGAGGAGCTGCGGAGGATCCTCGACCCCTCCCGGATGACGGAGCCCGGGTTCACCGGCGGAGGCGCAGGGGGTTGAGGGTGGGGTACCGCACCGGCCGTGAGGTGAGGCGGTGAGCGGGACGGTGGAGCTGCACCAGCTGGAAGCCTTCGTGGCGGTGGCCACCTTCCGGAGTTTCCACCGCGCCGCGGAGGCCCTGTTCCTCTCGCAACCTGCGGTGAGCGCCCGGATCCAGTCCCTGGAGCGGGCCCTGGGCAAGCGGCTGTTCGAACGGGACGGGCGCAGCGTGCGGCTCACGGAGGCGGGGGAAGCGCTGTTGCCTTACGCGGAGCGGGCCATCCAGGCGGTGGTGGAGGGCCAGCACGCGGTGCAGCGGACCACGGGTCCCTCCGCAGGCCCCCTGACCCTGGCCGCGGTTCCTTCCCTGTGCACCTACCTGCTGCCGGAAGCGCTCAAGCGGTTCCGACAGGAGTGCGAGGACTGCAAGGTGTTGATCCGCACGGGCCACTCGCGGGATGTGCTGCAGATGGTGCTGAACGAGGAGGCGGAGATCGGGTTGGCCCGGTCCCTCAGCCACCCGCAGGTGGAGACCATCCACCTGGCCCGGGACCCGTTCGTGCTCGTCGTCCCTCCGCGCCACCCCTTCGCCAAGGCGGGGCGGGTGAGCTTGGAAGAAGTAGCCAGTCAGCCGCTCATCTTCTACGACCGGGGTTCCAGCGACTGGACCCTGCTCAACGCCACCTTCCGCCGGCAGGGCCTGATCCCCAACGTGGTGCTGGAGCTGGACACCATCGAAGCCACCAAGAAGATGGTAGAGCGCGGCGTGGGGATCTCCCTGTTGCCGAAGATCGCGGTGCGACGGGAGGTAACCGAGGGAACCCTGGTCCCGGTGCGGCTCGTGGGCGCGGAGATGCCGCAGCGGTTCGTGGACCTGGTGTACCTGCGGGGACGCGGGCTCAACGAGTGGGCGAAGCGGTTCGTCCAGACCCTGCGGGCCACCCTGAGCGGCGGTCAAACAGTGGTTGATCAACGGGCTGCATCGACCGCCCGTTGACATCCGCGGGCAGCCGTTTCTAGCATCGGAGACAAACCCGAAGACCAGGGACGTGTAGGCCGTCCAGCCGGACCGCAGAGAGCTGCGGCGGGTGCAAACGCGGCGTCCGGGCGGGCGGCTGAGTTCCCCTGCGAGGGGCGGCCCGAACGGCGGAACGCAGCCCAGTAGGCGCCGACGGGGCTCCGGCTCCCGTTGCAGCACAGCCGGCGGAATCGGACCGTAGGTCCCGTTCCGAGAGGGCCCCGCCGTCTGAGCGGCGGGGAAGTCGGGTGG
>JANXBY010000065.1 GCA_025060455.1 Armatimonadota bacterium | reverse complement strand
GTGTCCTTCTGCGACCGCCCGTACTGCCGAGATCGGGTTGAAGATTCCCACAGGGACCCGGCCCTGGATCACCGCTCGCTCTGCGTCGGCGACCGTGAGGGGTATGATTCCCAGCTCGACACCATGTTTGCGGTCCAGGCCGGGGTGAGCAGCCGCTCGACCCCGCGGAAGGACCCCATGGCCACTCCGATCGGGAGGCTGACCACCAGCGCCGCACCGAAGGCGATCACAACCCGTTGGACGGTTAGAACTAGGTTCGCCGCAAGAACCCCACTTCGCAGGGCCTCCAGGATCCGAACGAATACCCGATCCGGAGGGGGCAGCAGGTGGGAGGGTATCCAGCCCGCTGAGACGACCCAGTGCCAGGCGATCCCGACCACCAGCACCGGCATCACGTAAAACCGTAGCACGTCGCCCGAGTAGCCCACTCCCCTCTGCACCCAGTTCTGTCTCCATCCCGGCTGCCGCAATACCGCCAAGGCCCCTCCCTCCCCGGACTCCTAGCCCGGCCACCAACCCGCCTCCCGAAGCTCCTCGACCCAGTTCTCCCAGGCGCGGCGGATTCCCACCTCGCCGAGCCGGACCCGCAGCATGGCAAGCGCTTCCGCCTCGCTGAGGCCCCTGGCCGGCGCCACCGCCTCCGTGGTCCACTGCACGCGGCAGTTCCGGTCCAGGGAGTACGTGCTCACCACCAGCTCTGGGAGCGTGGAGCCCACCACCACGCAGCCGTGGCCGCGCAGCAGCACCGCCCGGCAGCTTCCCAGCGCCGCCGCCATCCGCCGGGCCTGCTCCTGGGAGATTATGTACACCCCCTCGTGTTCCGGGTCGTAGTAGTCGTCGTACACTGGGACGCCTTCCCAGAACATGGCCCCAGAGTGGATGACCGCCCGGACCGGCCGGCCCGTGAGGCCGAAGGGCAGCACCGACTCCATGTGGCAGTGGACCACCGCGTGGACGTCCGGCCGGGCCCGGTACACCTCCCCGTGCAGGGCCCGCTCCATGTACGGCGGCTTGCCGGACTCTGACAGGTCTCGCCCGTCCAGGTCAAACACCAGGATGTCCTCCGGCGTCACCCACCGCGGCGCCTTGGCCCACGACAGCAGGTAGGTGGACGGGTCTTCGGGGTTCCGCACGCTCACGTGGCCCATGGAGTCCAGCAGGCCCAGCCGGACCAGGATCCGGTTCGCAAGGACGAGCTGCTCCCGGGCTTCCTGCAGGCTGGCCGCCCGGCCCCACACCTCTACCTACTCCTCGTCGATGTCCGGCTCCGGAAGGGCCACGAGGTCGCTGGTGTCCACTAAGGGCGCCAGGTCCATGTGGCGAACCCCCAGCAGGGCCTCCAGCTCCGCCGGAGAGAGGACCACCACCAACCCCGCGTTCATGTCCCGCACCAGCAGGCCGTCCGACCCCGCCAGGGCCACCGCCACCAGGGCGAACTCGTTCTGCAGCCAATCCGCCCGGTCGCCCCAGGCCCTCCACGCCTCTGCGGCCTGCTCCGCGCCGTCCCCTGGGGCGATGGCCAGGGACGGCACCGGCTTGTACCGGGCCCGGGTCAGCGCCTCCAGCTCCAGGGGATCCAAAAACGCCTCCTGTTGCCCGTCCTCCGCCTTCAGGTGCAGCCGCACCCCCGTGGCAGTTTCGTACCGGCTCACCTCCACACGGCCAACTCTCCCCAGGGGTCGCTCCACCCGCCAGGGCCGCCCGTACGCGTCCATGCCGGCCTCCTACGGGATGAAGGACAGGTTGTACTGAGCCTGGTCCGAGTCCAGGAGCACCACCTTCTTAAAGGCGATCCGCCACTGGCCGTCCACCGGCCGCAGCCGGTACTCGCAGCGGGCCGCCAGCCAGCGGGGGCTGTTCAGCCCCGCCTGCCCCGGCCCGCCCGGCCGCATCTCCGCGATCAGCTGGTTGCACCGCACACGCTGCTCTCCCGTGCCGTCCACGGGCTCCACCTCCACATTGGCCACGATCCGGACCGTGCGGGACGGCGGGTTCTGGTCCAGGACCGGGGTCCGGGTCAAGCGGTAGACGCGCTCGTGCAGCCGTTTGCGGTCGTCGTAGATGATGGACACGCTGTCGGTGGGGTCGCGGTCGGGATCCATGGGAACCCAGTACACCGCGTCGTCGGTGAACAGGGCTTCCCACTCGTCGAAGCGGCGTTCGTCCAGCAGCCGTGCCTCCTGAATGAGGAACCGCTCCGCCTCGCTTGCGGTCAGCATCCGCCCCCCTCCTCACGCCTGGGACATCACGCGCCTCCACTCGCGGTAGAAGGACCGCTGCGGAGCCTCGTCCGTGGTGTGGCCGATGACCTCCCCGTCCACCACCCGCTCCCGGTGCTGGCCGCGGTTCAGCAGGTTCCACGGGTCTCCCGTGGCCTGCAGCCCCGTCTGCATCTCCGTGAACACCTCGATGTCGTCCGGTGCCCCGAACCCCGCGGGCCCGTAGAACCGCTCGTGGCCCCGGTAGCGGCTGCGGTTGATGGCCTCCGGCACGTCCTCCAAGGCGTACACGTACAGCTGGACCTCCGTGCGGTCCACCGCCTTGGGCACGATCACCCGGATGTGGGTGTCGAACAGGTACAGGTTCGGGAACACGAAGATATTCCGGCGGGCGGAGATCTCCACCAGTTCCGCGTCGCTGAACCGCTTGCGCATGGCCTCCGCGTACTCCGGGTAGCGGTGCATCATCCGGGCGGTCCAGCTGGAGGCGGGGTTGAGGCTCCCGGGCCGCTCCAGCAGCCCGTGGCCGTTCCGCAGGCCCCGGACGCAGCCCTCCTGCCGGTACTGCTGCACCTCCTCCACCGTGGACTCCCGGGACAGCTGCAACACCCGCTGCCACGACAGGTGCACGTAGTTCCCGTGGTAGCCGTCAAACCCGTTCTCCGCCTGCAGCTTCCAGTTGCCCGGGTACTCGTACCGGTGGGGCGGCAGGATTACCTGGATGCGCTCGGAGGGCGACCGGCCGAGCCAGTAGTCCACGTACTTGCGCACGGGCTCCAGGTGCTCCGCCAGGCTGGGGCCGTCGTACGACAGGTTCACGAACAGCAGCCCCCGGTACGACTCCAGACGGGCCGCGGGCACCAAGCTGTACCGGCTGCGGTCCAGGTCCTCGGGGTAGCCGGACGCCTGGGCCATCCCGATCAGCGCCCCGTTGTTGGCGTACACCCAGTTGTGGTACCGGCAGCGGAAGAAGTTGGAGTGGCCGCGCTCCTCCCGGCACACCACCGCTCCCCGGTGGCGGCACCGGTTGTACAGGGCGTAGATCCGGCCGTCCTCGTGCCGCGAGACGATGAGGGGCTGACGGCCCACCAGCACCGTCTTGTAGTCGCCCGGAGCCGGCAGCTCCGACTCGTGGCCCACGTAGATCCACGTGCGCTCGAAGATGCGGTGCATCTCCTCCTCGAAGATCCGCGGGTCGGTGTAGATGGACCCGTGCACCCGGAACTCCCGGGGGTCGTCAACCACCAACTCCTCGTACCCGTGCGTCGCCTGCGTGATGGCCACGGACGATCCCTCCCTTTGCGATGGTCCCTCGACAGAAGGGCCACGCGGGCCCCGTTTCCAGCATCCACCCCGCGCCGGCCTGGCACAAGACGGCTGTTCGGTTATTCTGCACAAGCCGTTCACGATGGCTGAACAGACCCCTTTCCGCCCCGCCCGAGACCACCCATAATCGGGCTGAAGTTTCCGACGAAGGGGGAATCCATGGCCAGTGTGTTGCCGCGGACGGTGCAAGGGCCACCCGTTCCCCTCCGGTGGCCCCCGGAGGACAACCGCATCCCGCGGGAGATCTTCACCGACCCGGACTTGTTCCGGTGGGAGATGGACGCGGTGTTCACCGGCCCGGTGTGGGTGCTGGTGGGACACGAGGCGGAGATCCCGCAGCCGGGCGACTACAAGACCCTTTCCGTGGGCGCGGTGCCGGTGATCGTGGTGCGGGGTGCGGACGGGCAGGTGCGGGTGCTGGTCAATGCCTGCGCCCACCGGGGGGCCCGGGTGGTGGAAGGCCCCCGGGGCAACGTGCTCAAGGGCGGGTTCCGCTGCATCTACCACATGTGGACGTACGCGCCCGACGGCTCTCTGCTGGGCGTGTCGCTCCCGGACGACTTCCCGGTGGAGTTCCGCAAGGAGGACTACGGCCTCCCGCGGGCTCGGGTGGCCCTGTACAAGGGGCTCATCTTCGCGTCCTTCCACGAGCAGACCCCACCCCTGGAGGAGTACCTGGCCGAGCTCACCCAGGGAATGGACCGGGTCCTGGGCGACGGCCGCCTGCGCTACCTGGGCTCCATCAAGGTCATCTTCCGCACCAACTGGAAGCTGTACGTGGAGAACATCTACGACGGCTACCACGTGACCGCCCTCCACACGGGCTTCCAGGTGGTCCGCCTGCGGTCCCACGGGGGCCAGCGGCTCGTGCCCAACTACGAGCGCAACGGCCACCTGTGGGGCCAGTCCCGCTCCACCCGGAGGGAAGAGCTGCAGCCCGTGCTCCGGGACATGAGCCTGTTCGACGTACGAACCAAGCCCACCACCGACCACAACATGATGGTGGTGTTCCCCTCGGGGGTGGTGACCGACTACTTCGACACCATCCAGCTGCGGTACGTGTTGCCGCTGGCCGTGGACCAAACCCTGATCGAGTTCACCTTCTTCGCCCGGGCCGACGACCCGGAGGACGTGGTGCGCCACCGGGTCCGCCAGGGGCCCGCGGTGCTGGGGCCCGCGGGTGCCATCACCCTCGAGGACGCCGCGGCCCTGGAGCGGGTCCAGCAGAGCTCCGTGGCCCGGGGCGACAACGTGATCCTGAAGGGCACCCCCAAGCGGTTTCCGCCCTACCGCCACGTGGACGAAGCACCCATCCGGCACTTCTACCAGGCGTACCGCCGTCTCATCGGGGTACCGGTGGAGGAGGGGACGCCGTGAACAACGCAGACGACCTGTCCGTCCGAGAGCAGGCGGCGCGGGAGCTGCTGGCCCGCTACGTCCGGGTGGTGGACGACCCGGACCGCGTGGAGGAGTGGCCGGACCTGTTCGCCGACCAGGCCGAGTACCGGGTGGTCACCCGGGAGAACCTGGAAGCCGGCCTGCCCATCTCCGTGGTGTGCGACGACACCAAGGACCGGATCATGGATCGGGTCACGGTCATCCGGGAGTTCTGGGGTGCCGGCGGCCGCCTGGAGGACCGGCACTACAACCAGGTTCGGCCGCGCCACGTGGTGGGCCCCGTGTGGACCGAACCCCAGGAGGACGGCACCGTACGGGTGGTGGCCAACTTCGTGGTGTGGGGCACGCCCACCACCGACCCCGCGCCGCGCCTGCTGGCCCTGGGAGAGTACCGGGACGTGGTGGAGTTCACCGCCCGAGGGCCACGGTTCCGGTCCAAGTGGGTGGTGCTGGACACCCCCGTGCTGCAGGACGTGTTCGTGTACCCGTTGTAGGAGGAGGGGCTTGGGAGAGCTTCGCCTGAGCCTGGCCTGCGGGCCGTACGATCGCACCGAGGCTCTGCGCACGGGAGTGGTCCGGCCGGAGGGGATCGACCTGGTGTACGTCCCGGTACAGTCGCCCCCGGAGCTGTTCGCCCGGATGGTGTCCACGGAGTGTTTTGACGTCTCCGAGATGTCGCTGTCCCTGTACTTCATCCGCAAGTGCCGGGGCGACTTCCCCTTCGTGGCGCTTCCCGTGTTCCCCTCCCGGATGTTCCGGCACGGGTACGTGTTCGTAAACCTGGACAGCGGCATTGAGACACCCCAGGACCTGTCGGGCAAGCGGGTGGGCGTGCCGGAGTACAGCCAGACCGCGGCGGTGTGGATCCGCGGGATCCTCCGGGACGAGTACGGGGTGGACTGGGACTCTTGCCGGTGGTACACGGGGGGTGTCAACGGCATCGGGCGGCCGGACACCCTGGTGGAGTGGCCGAAGCGCCCGCTGGCCATCCAGAGGGTGTTTGACCGGACGCTGAGCGAGATGCTGGCAGAAGGCTCCCTGGACGCTCTCATCGGAGCCCGGATCCCCAAGGCCCTGGGCCGGGACCCGCGGGTCCGGCGCCTGTTCCCGGACTACCGGGAGGTGGAGAAGGACTACTTCCGCCGGACCGGAGTGTTCCCCATCATGCACACCGTGGTGGTGCGGGAGGCGGTGTACCGCGAGCACCCCTGGGTGACCCACAGCCTCTACAAGGCGTTCTGCGCCGCCAAGGCGTGGTGCCTGGAGCAGATGCGGTTCAGCGGGGCCCTCCGGTACACCGTCCCGTGGCTGCACGCGGAGCTGGAAGAGACGGAGCGGGTGTTGGGTGAAGACCCGTGGCCGTACGGCCTGGACGCGAACCGCAAGACCCTGGAGACCCTCCTGCGGTACCTGGTGGAGCAGGGGTTCGTGGACCGCCCGCGTCCGGTGGAGGAACTCTTTGCGCCGGTGACCGTGGTGAACGAATGACCAGAAAACCCGTGGAAGAAGGTGGGAGCGTGAGCCGAAACGGGAAGGTTAAGGTCGCCATCCTGGGTTCCGGGAACATCGGAACCGACCTCATGTACAAGATCCTCAAGGAACCCGGGCCCATGGAGCTGGTCCTGGTGGCGGGGATCGACCCGCAGTCGGAGGGGCTGGCCAGGGCCCGGGCGTTGGGGCTCCGCACCAGCGTGGAGGGGGTCCAGGCGATCCTGGAAGACCCCGACATCCGCATCGTGTTCGACGCCACCAGTGCCAAGGCCCACGTCCGGCACGCCAAGCTGCTGCGGGAAGCAGGCAAGGTGGCGGTGGACCTCACGCCGGCGGCGGTGGGCCCCTACGTGGTGCCACCGGTCAACCTGGGCGAGCACCTGGACGTGCCCAACGTAAACCTCATCACCTGCGGCGGGCAGGCTACCATCCCCCTCGTGCACGCGGTGAACCGGGTCAGCCCCGTGCGCTACGCGGAGATCGTGTCTACGGTGGCCAGCCGGTCCGCGGGGCCTGGCACCCGTCAGAACATCGACGAGTTCACCTCCACCACGGCCCGTGGCCTGGAGGTCATTGGCGGGGCTAGCATGGGGAAGGCCATCATCATCCTGAACCCCGCGGAACCTCCCATCATCATGCGCAACACCATCTACTGCATCCCGGACGACGACGAGGTGGACCGCGACCGGGTGCGGGAGTCGGTGGAGCGCATGGTGGCCGAGGTGCAGCGGTACGTGCCAGGCTACCGGCTGAAGAACGGCCCCCACTTCGACCGCCGCGACACCCCGTGGGGCGAGCGGACGGTGGTGGCCATGCTGCTGGAGATCGAGGGTGCGGGCGACTACCTGCCCACCTACGCGGGCAACCTGGACATTATGACCGCGGCGGCCCGGCGGGTGGGCGAGCTGATCGCCCAGCACATGCTGACAGGAGCGGTGGCATGAAGCCTCCCCGGATCACTGACACCACCTTGCGGGACGGGTCCCACGCCTTCCGACACCAGTACACCCGGGACCAGGTGCGGAGGGTGGTGGCGGCCCTGGACGACGCCGGAGTGCCCGTCATCGAGGTCACCCACGGGGACGGGCTCGCAGGGTCGTCCATCCAGTACGGCTTTTCCCGGGTGCCCGACCTGGACCTGGTGGAGGAGGCGGCCAGCACCGCCCGGCGGGCCCGGATCGCCATCCTGCTCATCCCCGGGATCGGCACCCGCAAAGAGCTTCGGGAGGCGGTCCGCCGCGGGGCCACGGTGGCCCGCATCGCCACCCAGTGTACCGAGGCGGACATCTCGGAGCAGCACTTCGGGCTCGCGAAGGAGCTGGGCATGGAGGCGGTGGGCCTGCTCATGATGGCCCACATGATCCCCCCGGAGCGGCTTGCGGAGCAGGCGAAGCTCATGGAGTCCTATGGCGCGGACTGCGTGTACGTGACGGACTCCGCGGGGGCCATGCTGCCGTGGCAAGCCGCGGCCGCGGTGCGGGAGCTGAAGCAGGCGCTGCGCATCCAGGTAGGGTTCCACGCCCACAACAACCTGGGGCTGGGGATCGGCAACTGCCTGGCGGCTCTGGAAGCCGGCGCGGACCAGCTGGACGGCTCCCTGCGGGGATGCGGCGCGGGCGCGGGCAACGCGGCCACGGAGGTCCTGGCTGCGGTGCTGGACAAGGCGGGCCTGAACCCCGCCCTGAACGTGTTCAAGCTCATGGACGCCGCGGAGTTCATCCTCTCACCCATGATGCCCTTCCAGCCCATGCCGGACCGGGACGCCCTGACCATCGGGTACGCGGGGACGTACTCCACCTTCCTCCTACACGCCCGGCGCATCGGAGAGCAGCTGGGCCTGGACCCGCGGGAGATCCTGGTGGAGCTGGGGCGGCGCAAGGCCGTGGCAGGCCAGGAGGACTGGATCCTCGACGTGGCTTTGGACCTGGTCCGCCAGAAGCAAGCGGCGGTGGCCTCCTGATGCCCGCTCTCACCGCCACGGAGGCGCAGCTGCTGGAGCGCGTCCGGTCCGCGCGGGAGCGCCGTGCCATCCTGCCCGGCGGGGGTGTCTCCGAGCTCACCCTGGAGGGCGCCTACCGGGTGCAGGAGGCCCTGGGAGCGGGCCGGGTGCTGCGGGGCCACAAGCTGGGCCTGCTCAGCGAGGCCAAACAGCGGCAGATGGGCATCCGGGAACCCATCTACGGCCGTGTGTACGCGGACATGCTGCTCGGTCCGGCGGAGTCCCTCCGGAGGTTCCTCCAGCCTCGCCTGGAGCCGGAGCTGGCGGTGATCCTGCGTTCCGACGTTCCGCCGGGGACCGTCCCCAGCAAGGCGCGGGCGGCCTTCTCCGGCTACTTCCTGGCGGTGGACGTGTTGGACAGCGTGTGGCAGGACTACCGGTTCACCGCCCCGGAGGTGGTGGCAGACAACGCGAGCGGCGGCGGGTTCGCCTTGGGGCCGGTGCTGATCCCGGAGACCGACCTGCCCACCCAACTCCGCCTGTTCGCCAACGGCACCCTCCGATCGGAGGGTCCCACGGAGGCCCTGGGCGACCTGGGTGCCCGGGTGGCGTGGCTGGCGGATCGCGTGGGCGGGCTCCGGGCGGGGCAGGTGGTGTTTTTGGGCTCCCCCGCCCCCGCGGTGCCCGCGGAGCCCGGCATCGTGGAGGTGTGGGGCGCCGGTGGCGTGCTGCAGTTCCGGCTGGAGCCCTGAAGGAGGTTGACCACCGTGGACAGGCCGCACTTCGAGGTGGAGCACTACATCGGAGGGGAGTTCGTCAAGGGGCGCAACCGGTTCGAGGTCTTTTACCCCGCTACCAACGAGGTGATCGGCACCGCGCCCGAGGCGGGCCCGGACGAGGTGGACGCGGCCGTGCAGGCCGCCCACCGGGCCTTCGCCACCTGGAGCCGCACCCCCGTGGCGGAGCGGCGGAAGGTGCTGCACGCCTTCGCCCGGGCCATCCGGGAGGAGGCGGAGGAGCTGGCCCGCATCGAGACGTGGGACGTGGGTCGCCCCATCCGGGAGAACAACCCCCAGGTGTACATCGCCCGGGTGGCCAACAACATCGAGTTCTTCGCGGACTTCGCCGCCACCCACGGCAGCGAGGCGTTCCTCATGGACAACGGGTACGTGAACTACGTGCAGCGCATGCCCGTGGGCGTGGCCGCCCTCATCACCCCGTGGAACGTCCCCCTGCTGTTGGAGACGTGGAAGATCGGCCCCGCCCTGGCCTTCGGCAACACCGTGGTGCTGAAACCCGCGGAATACACGCCCGTGGGCGCCTGGAAGCTGGCCCAGATCGCCCACCGCGCGGGCCTTCCGCCCGGCGTGCTGAACGTGGTGCACGGCTTCGGGCCCAACTCCGCGGGCGAGTTTCTGACCAAGCACCCCCTGGTGCGCCTGATCTCCTTCACCGGCGAGACCACCACCGGCAAGACCATCATGGCCGCCGCGGCCCCCACCCTGAAGCGGCTGAGCTTCGAGCTGGGCGGCAAGGGCCCCAACATCGTGTTCGAGGATGTGGACCTGGACCGGGCGGTGGAGGTCAGCGTGCGGGCGGCCTTCTTCAACCAGGGCGAGTTCTGCCTGGCAGGGCCGCGGCTGCTGGTGCAGCGCCCCATCTTCGAGGCCTTCCTATCGCGCTTTTTGGCCGCGTGCGAACGGCTGCGGCCGGGCGACCCCATGGATCCCGAGACCACCCTGGGCGCCCTCATCGCGCCCGAGCACCTGCAGCGGGTGCGCGGCTACGTGGAGGAAGCCCGATCGCAGGGGGCGCAGATCCTTTTGGGAGGAGACCGGCCCGACCTCCCCCGTCCCTTCGACCGAGGGAACTTCCTCAACGCCACCGTGATCACCGGCGTCCGACACGAAGACCGCATCTGCCAGGAAGAGGTGTTCGGCCCCGTGGTCACGGTGATGCCCTTCGACACCGAGGAGGAGGTTGTGGTGGTGGCCAACGGGGTCTCCTACGGCCTGTCCGCGGTGGTGCAGACCAAGGACGTGGGCCGCGCGGTGCGGGTGGCCAACGCCCTGGAAGTGGGCACCGTGTGGGTGAACGACTTCTTCGTGCGGGACCTGCGGGTGCCCTTCGGCGGCATGAAGGCCAGCGGCATCGGCCGGGAGGGCGCGCAGTACAGCCTGGAGTTCTACACGGAGGCCAAGACGGTATGCCTGAGCAACCGCTAGACCCCGACACCGTGGCGCAGCGGCTGGAGGAGGCCCTGCGATCCCGCACGCCCATCCCTCCCCTCAGCGAGGCAGGGCTGGTGGACGTGGTGCAGGCGTACGCCGTGCAGCAACGCTGGAACGCGCGGCGGCTGCGGGAGGGAGAGCGGCTCGCGGGCCGCAAGATCGGGCTCACCAGCGCCGCCATGCAGGCCCAGCTGGGGGTGAGCGAGCCGGACTACGGGTGCCTGTGGGCGTCCCGTCACGTGCCCCAGACGGGCGGCCGGGCGGAGGTGGCCTTCGATACCTTCCTGCAGCCGCGGGTGGAGGGCGAGATCGCGTTCCTGCTGGGCCGCCCCCTCCACGGTCCCCACGTCACGGTACAGGACGTCCTGAGCGCCACGGACGCGGTCACCTGCGGGATCGAGATCATCGACTCGCGCATCGCGGACTGGAAGATCCGGATCACGGACACCGTGGCAGACAACGCCTCCTTCGGCGGGTTCGTGCTGGGCCCGTGGTCGTCCCGGGCGCGGCACGAGGACCTGCGCCTGGTAGGGATGGTGCTGAGCCATAACGGGCAGGCAGCCACCGAGGGGGTGGGCGCGGCCGCCCTCGGCCACCCCGCGCGGGCGGTGGCCTGGCTGGTGAACAAGCTGGCGGAGTTCGGGGAGGGGCTGGAGACCGGAGACGTGGTGTTCTCCGGCTCCCTGGGCCGCGCGGTGCCCGTGCGGCGGGGCGACTTGGTCACCCTGGAGATGGCCGGCTTTCCCCCGCTGTCCCTCCGGTTCGCCTGACCCGACCTACTGACCCGCGAAAACGTGCACGGGAGCGAAGGCCTCGTCCAGCTCCAGCTGCCCCTCCAGCAGTCCCTGCTCCCGCAGGTAGCGCAGCAGGGTCTCCAGCACCCTGCGGTTGGGCTCCAGACCGTAAGGCCACGGGTCGGGCCCGAACAGCTCCTGAGCCTCCTCCAGGTCCGCGTGCAGCCAGGGTAGCGCGTACCGGAGGGACGGGCTGTGGGCCATGCGCCGGAAGGCCACCTCCTTTGCCTGGCAGAAGGCCTTGAACAGGCTGGTGGCTAGCCAAGGGTGGCGGCGCAGCAGGTCTTCCCGCACCACCACCGTGTGCATGATGGGGAAAATCCCCGTGCGCACATAGTAGTTCCGCTCCACCTCCCGGTAGTTGGGGAACAGCCGCCGGATGCGGGGATCGACCCCGAAGCTGGCGGGCCGCACCGCTCCCATGTACGCGTCCAGCAGCCCTTCTGTCAGCATGCGGTCCAGGCTGTAGCCTTCCGGCGCGCTTTCCAGCTTCCACCCCGGACCGGCCGGCCTGCCCGTGATGGTGGCGGAGCGGCGTCCCGGCCGGTTTGCCTCGCCCACCACCCACACCACCGACCGCAAATCCACGCCGTACTCGTCCTGCAGGACGCCCCGCAGCCACACCAGGCCGGTCTGGCTGAACTCCGGGATCCCCACCCGCCTTCCCTCCAGCTCCTTGGGGTGGTGGATGCCGCTGTCCTCCCGCACGAAGGCGTACCCGTGCCGGAACATGCGCGAGGGGAAGACCGGGATCGCCACGAAGGGGAAGTCGCCTGCGGCACGGCGGGAGAAGTACAGGGAGCAGCTGAACTCGAAGGCGTCGAACTCGCCCGCCAGACCCCGCAAGAACGCTTCCGGGGGCTCCTCCAGGGGCACGTACACCAGCTCCACCCCTTCCGGCCGCACGGTGCCGTCCCGCAACGCCTCCGTACGGTCGTAGGGACCCACCGCCAGGGAGAGGGTCAGGGTTGCGGCCCCCGTCACCGCGCACACACCCCGGCCCACCGGGGCTCCAGCGCTTCCTCGAAACCCACGGGCTGCTTGACCACCCCGGTGTCCATCATCCGCCGCAGCTCCACCTCGTAGCCCCCGCGGCTGAGGCACCCGGTCCCGTACCCGTGCCGGATCCGGTTCACCATCTTCGTGGCCAGCTCCGGAGGGACGCCCTGAAAGAGAGCGTTCGTCTTCGGGTTCGCCACCAGCAGCCGCACGATCTCCTCCGAGGAGTGGCTGCGGATGTATGCCAGCCCCTTCTGGATGGCCGCCACCATGGCCGCCACGGCCTCCGGCTGGGTCCGGATCACGCTCTCCGTGGTCGCCAACACGTTCGACAGCACACGGTCGGTACCCATCCACCGCCGCGCCACGTTCCGGTCGAAGATGTTGACCAACACGTACGCCACCCCGTCCTGCTCCGCCCGGGTCATCACCGGCTCGCTCCACGCCAAAGCGTCCACCCGCCCGGTCTGCAGGGCGGTGTACAGCACTCCGGGGTCGGTCCCGATGGGCAGCAGCCGAACGTCCCGCTCCGGGTCCAACCCTGCCTTCCGCAGGTACGTGAGGGTCATGGACCAGGAGTACGAGCCCGGCGCGCTGATCCCCACGGTGCGGCCCCGGAGGTCGGCCACCGTTTTCACCTCGCCCCGCAGCGCGGACCGGACCATCAGGGCGATGTTGGGCAGGTCGTAGGTGGCCACCACGCCCTTGAGCGGGGCGCCCGCCAGCCGTGCCAGGGGGATGTGTTCTGTGCCCAACACGCCGAAGGGCACGCGGCCCCCGATCAGAAGGTTGCGGATGGCCGTCCCTCCTGAGAAGATGAACCGGCCTAACTCCACGCCTTCGCCCCGGAAGTGGCCTGCGGCCTCCGCCACCAGGACCGGAAGGCTTGCCTCGTACGCGGCGATGGTGGGAAGGTCCAGTTGCACGGGAGCCCGTTGCGCCCGGACCGGGGCCACCGCCGCCACGCCCACCAACAAGGCCAGCACCGCCAAACAAACCGTCCTCACAGCTCCTCACCTCCCTGTGGAGCGGATTGACGAAGGCCGCCTAGACCGGCGTCTCCACCACCCAAAAAGCGCTCACGCGATTTTTGGGGACCGCGCCCGCCTTTGCACCCGTGTTTCACAGACCGGTACTCAGCCATCCCGCTGCCAGCGGAGAAGCCTGCGCTCCACCAGCCCTGCCAGGGTCACCACCCCGTAGCCCACCGCGGCCAGCACCACGAGGATGGCGAACGTCCGCGGGGTGTCCAGCACGCCCACGGAGATCACCATCCGGTAGCCGAGTCCCTGCACCGAGCCCACGAACTCGCCCACCACCGCCACGCCCAGGGACACCCCGATGGAGGTGCGCAGCGCCGCCACCACCCAGCTGACCACGTACGGCAGGATCACGTACCGGGCCACCTCCCGCGGCCCCCCGCCCATCACCTCGATGGCCCGCACCCAGTTGGCGTCCATGGTCAGCACGCCCTGGTACACGTTGAAGAACACCACGAAGAACACCGCGAAGAACACCAACGCCACCTTCGAGGCCATCCCGAGTCCGAACCACACCACGAACAGAGGCGCCAGCGCGTAGCGGGGCATGGCGTTCAGGGCCACCATGAGGGGTTCCGCGGCCTGGCCCAGCAGCCGCACGTACGCGAACAGCACCCCCACGGTGATCCCCGCGGCGATGGCCAGGGCGAGGCCCGCCCCCGCCTCGGAGAGCGTGTACAGGGCGTCCCCGGCGAGGTCGCCGCTGGCCGCGTAGGCCCGCAGCCCCGCCAGCACCTCCGTGGGAGACGGCAGGATGGCCCGGGGCATGGTGCGCCACCCCGCCACCAGGTCGCCGCTGAGGGCTGCCCACCCGACCAGCACCCCCAGCACGAAGGAGGCCCGCAGGGCCAGCACCCACACGCTCCGGCGGTACGAGGCGGTCCGGGCCCGCCGCGCGTGGGGGATCGCCAGGCTCACCGCCGTTCCCCCGGGGGAACAGCGGCGGTTCTTACCAGCAAGCTCGGGGCGCGGTTTGCAGTCGGTCCCAAGGGCTACCTCCTCAACGGGATCCGAGCGCGCTCGGCTCGGCGCCGCGGGCTGCGGCAAGCGCTGCCAGGGCTTCCTCCGCCTGTGCCACCGCCTGGGCGGCATACTTCCGCTTGACTTCCTCGTACCCGCGGATGCGGTCGGGAATGGAAAGCAGCTCTACCACCTGTGCGTAGGTGTCCGGCCGCAACGCCTGCAGGGCCCGCTCCACCAACTGCCGGTACCACTCCACCAGCTGGCGCTCCTCCCGCCGCACGCGGGCGTACCCGAAGGGATCCAGGGGAGTCCCCCGCAACCGACGCGCGGCCCGCAGAGCCCTGAACACCCACAGCACCCACGGGCCCACGGCCACCTTGCCGCGGACGCCCAGGGCCCGCAGGGCCGGAGGGTGCAGGTGGAAGCGAAGCCGCCGGTAGCCGGGGAAGTTCTGCTGCAGCCGCTCCCAGAACTCCTCCCGCAGGTACAGCCGAGCCACCTCGTACTCGTCCTTGTAGGCCATGAGCTTGAACAGGTACCTGGCCACCACGTGGGTGAGCGGCCCCGTGCGGCCGACCACCTCCTGCTCTCGCTGAGCCGCCCGCAGCACCACGTCCACGTATGCCTCCGCGTAACGGGCGTCCTGGTAATCCACCAGCTCACCCACACGGATCGCCAGTAGCCTCCGCGACTCCTCGTCCAGGTGAGCACAGCGGTCCAGCAGCCGTGCGTACTGGCGCGCCTGCCCGCCCCGCAGCCGTCGCAGCCACCGTGCCCGCTCCTCCTCGGACCCCCTCCGTGGCGCATCCACCAGGGCCTGCACCCGTCGGGGGTCGTGCACCCACAGCCGACCGTAGCGGAACGCCTGCAGGTTCTGCTCCACCTGGACCCCGTTGAGGCGGATGGCGTCCTCGATGCTGGAGGCCCGCAGCGGGATTCTGCCCGCCTGGTAGGCGACCCCGAGGACGAACAGGTTGGTGGCCATGTAGTCGCCGAACAGGCCCTCTGCGAGCCGTCGTCCCTCCGCGTACACGTTGTCCGGACTCCGGGTGTACTGGGCCACCTTCTGCTCCCACACCTCCGGTGAGACGGTGGCGAAGGGGTCCCGGACCATCTGGCCCGTGGGCAGCACCGTGGTGTTCACCACCGCCACGGTGCGCTCGGGGTCGCAACGGTCCAGGTTTGCGGGTGTCACCGCGCCCACCAGGTCCAAAGCCAGGTACAGGTCTGCCTGCCCGGCACCCACCCTGTTGCACCACAGCCGCGTTCCCGGGGGTGCCAGCACCAGGCTGGACAGTACCGCTCCCCACTTCTGCGCCGCTCCGGTCTGGTCGTAGCTCAGCGCCTCCAGCCCCTCCATCCACGCCGCAAACCCCAAGAGCGCGTTCACCGTGATGACGCCGGTGCCGCCCACCCCCGGCATGTAGATGCGGTACGGCCGGCTCAGGGACACCTTGCTCGCCGGCTCGGGGATCTCCTCGGGCCCCAGCTTCGGGGGCGTCCGCCGGGCAAACCCTGCGGGGGCTTCCACGGTGACGAAGGACGGACAGTCGCCCCGCAGGCACAGCTCGTCCTGGTTGCAGCTCGAAAGGTGCACCTGGGTCTTCGGCCCGAACTCGGTGTCTACCCGCTGCAGGGACATGCAGTTGCTGGCCTGCCCGCAGTCCCCACAGCCCTCGCAGACCTCCTCGTGGATCCACACCCACCGCGTCCGCGCCGGCTGCCGCCCGCGCTTCTGCTGCCGCCGCCGTTCGTTGGCGCACGTCTCATCGTAGAAGTACACGGTGGTCCCGCCCGCGGAAGCCAGGTCCCGCAGCGCCTGCTCGTGCAGGTGGCGCGGGTACACCCGGGCGATGCGGGCCAGCCCCGCCTTTCGGTACCGACGGGGATCCTTGGTGACCACCGCGATGCGGCGCACCCCGTCCGCCTCCAGCATTCGAGTCAGCTCGGGGATCCCCAGCTGGCCCACGGGCCGCTGTGCTCCGGTGTTGGCGATGTACCCGTTGAACAGCACCTTGAAGGTGATGTTGACCCCCGCCGCCGCGCAGAACCGGATGTTGGGGTAGCTGGAGTGGAACAGAGACCCGTCGCCCACGTTCTGCACCACGTGCGCCCGGTCCACGAAGGGGGCCAGCCCGACCCACGGCAGGCCTTCTCCCCCGTACTGCGTCATGGCCACGATCTGCCGGTGGGGTTGCTCGATGATGGACGCGAAGGAGTGGCAGCCCGGGCTGCCCCACGCCACCTGGCCTGGTAGGAGCACCGTGGAGGTGTTGTGGGGGCAGCCGGAGCAGTAGTTGGGCGTGCGGGCGGGCGCGGGTTCGTAGCGTCTTCCGCGCACCGCCTGGATCTCTGCGAGGCGCCGCTTGCCCACCTCCGCGCCCAGGTACGGTCGCAGCCTTGGTGCCAGGATCTCCGCGATGAGGTCCGGGTCGAGTCCTCCCTGCAGGGGGAACAGCGGCCGGCCCGCCTCGTCCGCCTTCCCCACCACCCGGATCGGAAGCCCGCTCAGCGCCTCCTTGACCTGCGCTTCCACGAACCCGCGCTTCTCCTCCACCACCACGACCTCTTCTAGGCCCCGGGCGAAGCGGCAGACCACCTCCGGGTCCAGCGGGTAGATCAGTCCCAGCTTCAGCAGCCGCACGCCCGCGCGGTGCAGGTCGTCCTCGTCCACCCCGAGGTCTTCCAGGGCCTGGCGCAGGTCCGTGTAGCTCTTGCCCGCGGCCACCAGGCCCAACCGGGCCCGGGGCGCGTCCACCACCACCCGGTCCAGGCCGTTGGCCCGGGCGTACGCGCGCACCGCGGCGTGGCGCTCCACGAACAGGTGCCGCTCCGTCTCCACGTTGGTGCCCGGGAAAAACCGGAAGTCCGTGCGCTTGCGGAACGGTCGGCCGTCCACCTCCACCTTGGGGATCACCACCTGCGGCCGGTCCGGGGACACCTCCACCATCTGACCACCGTCGCACAGGCTGGCCACCAGCTTAAGGGCCACCCAGCAGCCGCTGAACCGCGACAGGGCCACCGCGTGCAGCCCCATCTCCAGGAACTCCGCCACCGAGGAGGGGTACAGCACCGGGATCCCGTGGGCCGCGAAGGCGTAGTCGTCCTGGAACGGCATGGTGCTGGACTTGCCCTCGTGGTCCTCGCCCGCCAGCACCACCACCGCCCCGTACCGGCTGGTCCCCGCGAAGTTCCCGTGCTTGAGGGCGTCCCCGCTGCGGTCCACCCCCGGCCCCTTCCCGTACCAGAAACCCACCACCCCGTCGAACCGGCTGTGGGGGTGCTCGTCCAGCATCTGGGTTCCCAAAAGTGCGGTGGCCGCGGACTCCTCGTTGGGGGCGGGCTGGTGGATCACGCCGTGCGCCTCCAGCAGGGGGCGGATCCTCTGCAAGGCTAGGTCATATCCTCCCAGGGGAGAGCCCGGGTAGCCGGTGATGAACACCCCGGTGCGCAGGCCCGCCCGCCGGTCACGGCGCACCTGGTCCAGGGGCAGCCGCACCAGGGCCTGCACACCCGTGAGGTACACACGCCCCGCCTCCAGGGTGTAGCGTTCTTCCAGCCCCACCGGCCGGGTGCCAGACGCGTTCAATCCTCACCTCCGGCCCAGTTCCTGCACCGCTTGCCGCAGCGGGCGGAAGTCAAACACGCGATCCAGGGGTAGGGGTTGTGCGTACTTCAGGTAGCCCCGCCGCATGTAGAACCGCTGCTGGTCTTCCAGCTGACGGAAGTCCACCGCGAGGTTGGGGTCGAGGTGGTGCGGACGTGCCCGCCGCAACAGCTCCAGTCGCGCGCCTGTGTACTTGGCCACCACCTGCAGGTTGTCCTCCCGCTGCCAGCCGTTGCCCACGGCCAGGTCTCGGGCCGCGCGCAGGTACGCCACCAGGAAGCGCTGTGCCGCCTGCGGGTTGCGCGCCACCCACTCGGTGTTCCAGAAGACGAAGGTAAACGGGATGGGCCGCGCGCCCGGGGGCTTGCGCAGGGGACGCACTCCAACGCCGCGGTCCTCCGCCAGGGTGGGGAACGGCTCGGAGAGGATGCCCGCCCAGATGGCCCCGCTCTCCAGCGCGGGCACCATGTCCGGGAAGGGCATGGTCTTCAGGTCCACGTCCTCGATGGAGATCCCGTCGCTGCGCAGCACCCGGTCCAGCATGTACTCCGTCACCACGCCCCGCGCGTTGATGGCCACGGGCCTGCCCCGCAGCTGGGCGATGCGGTTGATCTCGCTGCCCCACACCGCCCTCCGGACCGTGAAGTAGTCTTCGATGAACCCGTTGTGGAGGGAAGCCACGAAGCGCACGGGCAGACCCTCCACCGCGGCGTTGAAGGCCGCAGCCCCCATGGCCCCGCCTCCGACCTGCAGCTGCCCGAGGGCCACCTGCGACAGGATCTCCGCCCCGCTGGGCAGCCGCACCATCTCCACCTCGAACCCCTCCTGCGGGAGGTACCGGTCCGCGGCCAGCAGGAGGGCTGCGAAGGAGTCCACGGGGATATAGCCCACCCGCAGCCGCCCCCGCGGGACCGGGGCGGCACTCGCCACCCCGACCGCCAACGCCACCGCCACCAACCATCCCCAACCGCGCATTACCATCCCCCCTTCCGTGGATTCACCACACGTCCACCGACGTCTGCCAGGCGAGCAGGCGGTCCTGCAACCGTTTGAGCCCGCGGGTGAGGACAAGCCCGAGGAGGCCCACGGCCACGAAGGCGGCGTACATCCGGGGCGTGGTGAGGGTCTGCCACGAACTCCACACCACATGTCCCAGGCCGGACTTGGCGATGGCAAACTCCACCGCCACCACGGTGACCAGGGTCAGACCCAGCCCCAGCCGCAGGCCGGTGAGGATCCCTGGCAGCGCCGCGGGCAGGACCACCTTCCAGAACAGGCGGAACCCTGAAGCGCCGTAGTTGCGGCCCACTTCGACCAAGGTGGGGTCCACCTGCCGGAGGCCGTCCATGGTGTTCACCGCGATCTGGAAGAACGCCGTGAGGGCGCCCGTGAGCACGAACGCACGCTCCCCAACCCCGAACAGGATGAGCATGAGGGGCAGCAGGGCGACTTTCGGGATCGGGTACAGCAGCGCCACGTACGGGTCCAGTACCCGGCGGACGGTTTCCGAGAGCCCCGTGGCCACGCCCACCAACAGCCCGGGCAGGGCGGCCAGCAAGAACGCCACCACCAGGCGGGCCACGGTCGCGGCCACGTGCGGCCCGAGTTCTCCCGCGGACAGCCCCTCCGCCAGCACCGCGGCCACCCGGCTGGCGGGCGGGAAGTAGGCGGGGTTCAGCACCCCTTGCCGCGGCAGCAGCTCCCACGCGCCCACCAACACCCCCGCGGCCAGCAGTGACCGTGCGTCGGTCCGTACCGCCCGTAAGACCTGAGACACCGCCCCGGTCACCGCCGGACCTCCACTTTGGGTTGCCAGGGCAGGAGGCGCTGTCGCAACCACTCCAGCCCGTACGTGGCCACGAGCCCCAGGAACCCGATGACCAGCAGGGTCACGTACATGTCGCGAACCTTGAGGGTCTGCCACGACAGCCACAGCAGCGACCCGAGGCCCTGCTCCGCACCGACCATCTCCACCGCCACCACCACGATGAGAGCGAAACCCAATCCCAGCCGAAGGCCCGTGAAGATCCACGGGAGTGCCCCCGGCAACAGGACCTTGAAGAAGAGCCGCGAGCCGGTCGCCCCATAGTGCACCGCGGCCTCCAGGATCCCACGGTCCAGCTGCCGGACCCCCGCCATGGTATTGGCCGCCACCAGAAAAAAGCTCGTCACCGCGGAGGTCAGAACCCGCGCGGCCTCACCCCGGCCCAGCACGAACGCCGCCAGGGGCAAAAACAGCACGCTGGGGATGGGGTACACGAACGCGAAAAGGGGATCCAGGGCCTCCCGGGCAGCGCGCCACACTCCCATCATGAGGCCCACCGCGACCCCGGGCAGCGCCGCCACCAAGAACGCCCAGCCCACGCGGCTCAAGGTGGCCTCCAGGTGGCCTGTTAGCGTCCCGTCACGGACCATGGCGTGGAACTGCGCCGAGACGGAGGAAGGCCTAGGGAAGAACGCCTCCCGCAACCAGCCGGTCCCCGAGGCCCATTCCCACAGCCCCACGAGCAGGACGACCGAGCCGCCGGAAAGTGCGACCGGGTGCAACCAGGAAGGAGTGCGCGGAGCGCTACCCATACGACGTCCCCCACCCGGCCGCGGTGACCTCCTCTCGCAAGAGCTGCCACACTTCGTTGTACAGCTGCGCGAACCGGGCGGAGCCCTTCTGCTCCAGGGTCCTGGGACGTTCCAGGTCGATGGGAACGACCGCCTTCACCCTCCCCGGCCGTGCGGTCATCACCACCACCCGGTCGCCCAGGAGTACCGCCTCGTCAATGGCGTGCGTTACGTATACCACCGTTTTCCCGAACTCCGCCCAGATGCGTAGCAGCTCCTCCTGCATCAGGTTGCGGGTCTGCGCGTCCAGGGCAGCCAGCGGCTCGTCCATGAGCAGAACCTCGGGGTCGTTGGCCAAGGCACGGGCGATGCCGACCCGCTGCTTCATGCCGCCCGAAAGCTGGTGCGGGTAGGCGTGTTCGAAGCCCGATAGCCCGACCTTGAAGAGGACCTCCCGGGCCAGCCGGTATCGCTGCTCACGCGGCACCCCCCGGTTTTCCGGGCCGAAGGCCACGTTGTCCAACACCGTCCGCCAGGGCAGGAGCGCGTAGTCCTGGAACACCATGGCGGTCAGGGGCCGGTGCTGCCCGTCGGACCGGATTCGCACTTCTCCACAGGTGTAGGGGATGAGGCCGGCCAGCACCCTCAGGAGGGTGGACTTCCCACATCCGCTGGGCCCCACGATGCAGCAGAACTCGCCTGCCGCCACGGAGAGGGAGACGTCTTGCAGGGCCGTCACCGTCCCCCGGGCGGAGGCGTACCGCACGCTCAGGCCTCGCACCTCCACCTTGG
>JANXBY010000033.1 GCA_025060455.1 Armatimonadota bacterium | reverse complement strand
CCCGCGCACTCCTCCGACTTTGCAGCCCCGTGCAGCCGGGCCGTGAGTAGCCCGAAGGGCGTCGGCCGTCCCGGCCCATCGTAACAGGCTGGCCCCGCAGCAGACACGGTATGGCAGGTAGGGCCAGGCGGGCCGTACAATCGGGCCGAAAGGCCGCCGCGGGAGGCAAGGGTTGCCCATCTTCAACGTGCCGAGGGCGCTGCGGGACAAGCTGGGGGAAGAAGCCACCGAGGCCCTGGTGGCGCTGATCAACGCCGCCACCGACGCGGCCAAGGCCGACGTGATCGCCCTGGCAGGCGAGAAGTACGAGCGGCGGCTGGCCGAGGAGGCGGCCAGGTTCGGGGACCGGGTCACCGAGGAGGGGCTCCGCCTAGACCGCAGGATCACCGAGCTGGACCAGAGGATCACCGAGGAAGTCACCCGCCTGGACCGCAAGATCACCGAGGAAGTGGCCAAGCTCGAGGCCCGCATCGCCCAGGAGGTCGCGCGCCTGGATCACAGGATCACCGAGGAAGTCACCCGCCTGGACCGCAGGATCACCGAGGAAGTGGCCAAGCTCGAGGCCCGCATCGCCCAGGAGGCCGCACGTCTGGACCACCGGATCACCGAGGAAGTCGCCAAGGTGCGGGTCCAGGTCGCGGACGTCCGCGCGGACCTGCTCCGCTGGATGTTCGTGTTCTGGGTAGGCCAGATCGGCGCCCTCCTTGGCATCCTCCTGGTCTTCTTCCGCAGGTAGCCGGGTCGGCCACGGGTGTCGAGGTTGACCTGGAGTCGGTGCGGTCGGACTCGCCCTGGCAGGGACAGTCGCAGTCAGCCACGGCTACCGGCCCTGCAGTTCGAACACCACCCACACCAAGTAGTAGCTGTCTACTGGTTGTCCGTCCCGCCGCGCGGGCTGGAACCGCCAGCGGCGTAGGGCCTCTGCGGCCGCGCGGTCCAGCTCCGGCTCGCCGGACGGCGTCACCACCTCCACGTCGCCCACCGTACCGTCCGCGCGGACAAAAAGACGCAACCTCAGCCGACCCTCCGGGCGCACCGCAGCCGCCCACGTGACCCCTGCGCGGGCCTCTGCAAACAGGCGCAGCCCGGGGTAGGCGGGCGGCGGAGCGTACACGGGCCTCGGGGGTTCTACCACCGGCTTGGTAGCAGCCCGCGCAGCAGTCTGCACCGGCTCGCCGAGCTGGCCGTCCGACGAGGTCTCCTGGTGGGGCGGTGGAGGGGCTTCCGACGGCCGCGTTACCTCGGGCGCACCGCCCCCGGGCGCCGCGCCTTGCCCGGCACCCGAGGGGCTGCTTTCGGACGGGCTGGCGCTGACAGGCTGGTCCGGCGTGCCTTCCTGCCGCCGCGGGGTTCTCTCCGTTCCCGCCGGACGCTCCCCTGCCCCGCGGGGATTTTCGCGCGCCGAGAGCCTGGGCCGGCTGGCCGTCGGGGTCGAAGTCGCAGCAGGCGTCGGTCGGACGCGCCCGGCCGGGCGGCGCACCGATGGGCCTGCGGAAGTGTGCTTCTGCTGGTGGCCGGAGGGCCGAGCGGCCGCGCGAACAGACGGGCGTGGTCGCACAGTCTGCCCGCTCTCTTCCTCGGCGGTGGGCCCAGGAAGCGACAGACCGACTAGCCTCGGGGCCGGCGGAGGTGGCGCGGAGCGGAAGGCGAACAGGACTGCCACCGCCGCGGCCGCAACTGCCGCCGCCTGGGCCCTCCGCACCCCTCACCTCCGGCTCGTCACCTGGACGAACACCGTCCGCCCAGGTGCCGGGTAGCCGCGCAGGGTCTCGTACCGAGCCCCCAGCAGGTTGTCCACGCCCACGACAAGCCAAAGGCCTGAGGTGGCGACCTCGTAGCGCAGCCCCACCGTCACGTGGCCGGGCAGCGTCACCCGCGCGGCGGGGAAACTGGAGAAGTCCAGGTCGTCTCGCTCTCCCACGTAGCGGGCCAGCAACGCCACCGCCCCCTGCGGGCCCAGGTCGCGCCGCAGCACCAGGCTGGCGGTCCAGCTCGGAACGCGCAGCAGCCTCGTGCCCTCGGTGCGGTTGAGGCCGTCGGTCCACGTCACGTTCGCCAGGACCTGCCAGCCGTCGGATGGCGAGCCGCTCAGCTCCGCGGAGGCGCCCACGATCCGCGCGGACCCCACGTTCTGGGGGTTGCACCCGCCCACGATGAGATCCTGGGCGTCGGTGTAGAAGGTGTTGACACGGCCCACCCACCGTCCGCCCGGTGCATACTCCAACCCGAGGTCTGCAGACCAGGCGGCCTCCGGTCTCAAGTTCGGGTTGCTGCAACCCGGGAAGTACAGCTCCGCGAACGTAGGCCCCCGGAACGTCCGGCCCACCGCGCCCCGCACGCGCAGCGCCTCGCTCACGAGGTGCACGAACCCCAGCCGAGGGTTCAGCTGCCCGCCGTACCCGGAGTGCAGGTCGTACCGGAGCCCCACCCCCAACAGGGTCCGCTCGCCGACCGGGACGTCGTACTGAACGAACGCCGCGCCCACCTGCACGGTGCGGTCGAACCCGCCGCCAAAACTATCAGAGAACCGATAGGACGCCTGGTGCCACTCCCCGCCGAAGGTCAGCGCCCCGCCGCCGTGCAGCCGCACCACCTGCTGCCAGTCGCCGCCGAATGCCTCGCCGCGGCTGGACGACGCATAGCCCACGGCGGAGTAGTCCAGCCGGTCCCCGTACCACCACAGCCGTCCGCGGTCCAGTGAGCCTCCCTGATGTGCTCGCGACCAGCCCACCTGCACTACCGTCCTGGCGTCCGCCTGGCGGTCCGGGCACGGGTAGCAGAAGCTGTTGGTCGCGCCCGGCAGCCCGTAGCGGGCGTCTGTGTGGTGGACCTGCAGGGACCAGCGCGACTCCGCGGTCGGCTCCCAGCTCAGGTGCAGGATCCCCGTCCACCGGGAGGCGTCCCCGTTGGGCTGGTAGCCCGCACTGCCCAGGTGCTCTGCGGTGAGGCTGTAGCCGGCGGCGCCTGTCTGCCAACCCACGCTTAAGGCGGCCACCGATTCTGAGGCACCTCCGTAGGCAGCCCGCAGCCGCAGGCGGCCAGCAGGCCGCGTCACCACGTGCACGACACCTCCCAGGGCTCCGCTCCCCCAGATGGCGGAGTACGGCCCGCGCAGCACCTCCACGCGGTCCACCTCCGCCAGAGACAAGGTGGCGAGGTTTACTCCGAGCTGGGCGGTGGCGTTGAGCGGCACCCCATCGAGCAGCACCAGCACCTGCTGCGGGCTGCTCCCACGCACGGACGGCTGCAAAAGTCCCCCCGGACCTCCGTAGCTCTCCCGGACGTAAGCCTCCGCCAGGTACCGCAACGCCTCGCCGACGGTCTGGAAGCCTAGCCGCCGCAGCTGCTCTCCCTGCAGGACGGTGACGTACGCGGGGCTAGACCGTACGGGCTCCGGGCGGCGGCCTGAGACCACCACCTCCCCGCCCTCGAACGTGGGGACCTCCTGTGGTTGGGCCAGGGCAGGGGGGACCACAAGCGTGAAGAGCAGCAGGACAGCCCACGGGGCGTGGGCTCGCAAAGACGGGCACACCTTCCCACCTCCGCTTTGCACCCGAAGGGTGTGGGATCCCGTGCGGGCAGGTCTTCTGGCTCCGGGTCTTCGCCGTTCCCCACCCTTCCCAGGCCGCCGGCTTGCACCTCTGCGGCCCAGTGGGCGGCGCCTGCGGCGCCTGCGGGTCAGGCTCCCCGTTACAGCGGCGGGAACCGCGCCGGACTCGCCCGAACTCGGGCTACACCGGACTTCCCTTGGCCCGCACGCCGCGATTCTACCGCGGCTACCAGCGCCGGACCAGTACCCAGCCGGAGTCCTGAACCACCACGCGGTCCCGCTGGGTGGGCACCAGCTCGCCGGTACGTCCCACGTACCAGCCGGGCGTCGCGGAGCGGAACTCTTCCAGGTCCAGGACTTTCGGCGGCTGCTGCAGCCGGAACCGGAGGGCGAGGTAGGGGCAAGGGGACGCACCGGGAAGTCGGGAGGCCACGTATGCCACCGGCTCGCCGCGGGGCAGTCGCGACGCCACCGCCCGTAGCCCGGGCTCCGCGTCCCAAGGGTGCAGCAGCACGCCGCCGACCGCGTAGGCGCCCACCGCCGCCCACAGCAACGAAGACCACGCGTGGCTACGGCTCCCGCGGAACACCCGGAGCCCACAGGTCACAAAGGCCGTGCCCAACAGCAGCCCGAGGGCAGCCGCGGCGACCCGCAGGCCAGCAGGTGCTGGCAGCCCACCGGCCGCCCCGAGGCTACCGGCGACCGTGAAGAACGCACCCAGCGCCACGCAAAGCCCTGCAGTCCAGCGGTCCGCCCGGCTCGTAGTAGTCCCCGCGGTGGCCCACCCGCCCACGAGGAAGGCCACGGGCACCGTCAGGGGCAGCGCGTAGTGGTCCATCTTCGTGCGCAGGGCGGTGATCGCCGCGAAGTAGACCAACAGGAAGCTCAGGGCCCACCCGATCGCCCGGTCACCCGAGCGCGCCATACGCACGCCCACGGCGACGGCCGCGGGCAACAGGGGCCACCAGGGCAGGAACCTCCACAGGGCGCTCACGGGGTAGAAGGCGAGGCCCAGGGGGCTGTCGGCTGAGATCCCCTGCGTAGCAAGGCGCAGGAGGAATACGCCGAAGTGTACCTCGGTGAACTGCTGCCCGAATACGTGCCACATCCACCCGTACCAGGCCACCGCCGGCAGGACCCCCGGTACTGCCCGCAGCAAGAACCCGGCGTGCAGGACTCCTCCACCTCGCAGCGCGAAAGGCAGCGACGCCGCCGCCAGAAGCGCCGCCAGCGCCCCCTTGCTGAGCGCCGCGAGGCCCACGCCCGACCCTGCCAGCCAGCCCCACCGTACCCCTTCGTGCGCCCGAACCAGTGCCAGCGCCAGGCCCACGAGGCCTGCAAGGGCCAGCAGGTCGGTCATCACCATGTGCTGAAGCTGCACGTACAGGAGGGTGGTGGCCAAGGTGGCGGCGGCCGCGAACCGGAACGCGGGCGACCCGGGCAGGCCGGCCCACAGGGCGAAGGGCAGCGCCGCACCCACCACCAGCACGGGCAGCCGCGCCTGCAGGTCCCCCACCCCGAACAGCCGGAAGGAGGCAGCCACGAGCCACATCAAGAGCGGTGGCTTGTCCAGGGGGGCGGTGCCGTCGTAGCGGGGCACGAGGAAGTCCCCGGTCTGCAGCATCTCCCGGGCCATCTGCGCGTAGTACGCCTCGTCGCAGCCCTGGAGGCTGCTGGCCCACACCCCCGACAGCGTCACCACCAGGACGGCGCCACCCAAGGCGAGCACGGACCGCACGGGCAACTACCTGGCTTCGAAGCCGACCAGCAGCGGGCCGACGGTGTACGCGTCTTGCAGGGCCACCGCCCTCACCCGGACCGGGGACGCGGAGCGCTCCACCCGGTCGGTGGCCCGCCGGGCTGAGTCCAGGTCCAGGATCACAAACGGCGGCCCGGCCACGCGCTGCCCCGGCGCAGAGAGGATCTTGCCCTCCGCCGCCCGGACAGCGCTCGCCGCGAGGCTCAGCAGCGCCTGCCGGACCGCCTCGCGGGGTGCTGGCTGGAGGACCGCCTCCGCCAGCACCTGCCCGCGCCTAAAGACCCGGTCGTTGTTCACCACCTGGACCGTCACCGGCACCGACGAGCCCGCGAGCACGTTCTTCGTGCTCACCAGCCGGACGACCACCTCCCGCTGCCGCTGCCGGACGATCCGCTCGATGGCGTCCCAACTGAGCCCTGGCGGGTCCGGCACGATCACGTTGCCCGAGGGGTCGCGTCCGGCGCCCTGGGCGGTGGCGAACTCCACCGCCTCCTGCCGGAGCTGGAAGAAGGCCTGACGCACCTCCTCCGCGCTGCGGCGCCCGTCCAGCAGCCCGCGGGCCACCTCCTGCCCCCGCAGCAACGCAATGTCCCCCTGCTCCAGCGCGCGGATCTCTGCCCGGAGCAGCTCCGCCCGCTCCTCCAGGCCGTCCAGGGTCTGCCGCAGCTCGAACAGGGCGACCCGTGCCTCCCGGGAAAACGCCAGCACCGCACCCACGGTGACCAGGTTGATGAAGACACCGGTCACCACGGTCACGATCTGCGCGGTGGTGCGGGGCCGCAGTCCGAACAGGCTCAGGCGGTTCTTGCCCACCCGGCGGCCGACCGCGTTGCCGACCCAGGCGATGAACCCACTGGCGACCGCCAGGAGGGGTACTAGAAGAAACCCGACGTCCACCCCGACTCGCCTCCAGGCCGTCCGCTGCGCTCGTCCCGACCAGGATACAGAGGCGTTCGCTGTGCCGCCCACTCAGCGGCGCCGCAGGTGCCACAGCAGCCGCAGGTAGTCCCATACCTCCTGCGGCCCCAGCTTGCTGCGCCCGCCGGCCCGGTCGGTGAACACGTAGGGCACCTCCACCACGGGGCGTCCGCGGTTTTGGGCCAGCACCTCCAGCAGGATCTTGTAGCCCAGGCCCCGTAGCGAAGGGTCCACCAGCAGCTCCTTCCGCACCGCGAAGAAGCCGGAGACCGGGTCCCGGACCCGCTCCTTCAGCCACACCCGCGCCATCCACACCGCCACCCGGCTCATCACCCGCCGCCGCAGCGGCCAGGCGCGCACCTCGCCGCCCCGCACGTACCGGGAGCCCACCGCCACCTCCGCGCCACAGCGCAGTGCATCCACCAGCCGCCCCACGTCTTCCGGCGGGTGGGACAGGTCCGCGTCCATCACCACCACGAACCGGCCGCGCGCGGCGTGCGCCCCTTCCAGGACGGCGGTGGCCAGGCCCAGCTTGCCGGGCCGGCGCACCACGCGCACCGGGTAGCGGCGGCTTAGCTCCTCCGCCAACTCCGCGGTGCCGTCCGGCGAGCCGTCGTCCACCACCACCACCTCGTAGCCCGAACCCAAGGACCGGTGCAGCCGGCCCACCAGCTCGGGCAGGGTGTCCCGCTCGTTGTACGTCGGCACCACCACCGACACCTCAACGCCCACCTGCAGCTCGCCGGCTACACCCAGGGCCGGTGTGCTCCGCTCGACCGCCTCGCGCCGGCCGGGCTCGGGCTGTGTCACGGGCACCGCACTGTCTGCCCCGCGGGTTTCTCCAGCACCACCCACCCGCGTACCTCCTGTCGCCTGTCCAGGCCCGCGACCCACGGCTGCAGGTCTACCAGGCGGTCCTCCGGAGCCACCAGCACCACCCGGGACCGTGCCGCGCCGCACACCTCCTGCCGCACCCGGTCCGGGTCCAGGTAGGCGCGCCACGTTCGGCCCGAGTAGAAGACCAAGCTCGCGGGCGCCCAGTAGGCCACCCGCACCTCGTCCCCGCGGGTCCAGGCCGCCGCGGCGGAGGCCACCTCCCGGTGCACCCGATGCCGGTCTACCTCCGGCACCACCCGCCAGACGAGGAGCAGAAAGAAGGCCACCGTGCCCGCAGCCAGCACCGCCACCGCCGTCGGGACGCGGCCGCGCAGGCCCAGGACGGCGGCGGCCGCCAGCGCTAGGCCGAAAGCCCCAAGGCCCGGCGCCAATGCGGGCAACAACACCCGGAACTCTGCAGGGTGTAGCCGCAGCCCGTACGCGGCCACCGCCCCGCAGAACACTAGCCAGAACGCTCCAAGTGCTGCAAAGCTCCCGCGCAGGTCGCGCGGCCGTTGCCAGCCCGCGTCCAGCACCGCGCCCGTGGCCACCGCCGCCATGGGGTAGAAGGACAGGACGTAGTTGGGCAGTTTGGTGCCCGCGGCGCTGAAGAAGACGAACACCGCCGCGCACCACAAGACCGGCAGCGGCTGCGCGCCCTCCCGAAGGACGCGGGGCCAGCCCAGCCAGAAAGCGTTCCACGGGAGGCCGCCCAGCAGGAGCACCGGCACGTAGTACCACACGGGCCCCGCCTGGCTTTCCACCACGCCCAAGAAGCGGTGGACGGTGTAGTAGCCTAGGACTGAGTCCACGAACGGCTTTCCGTGCCGCACGAACCCTACCGCGTACCAGCTCAGCCCCACCGCCGCGTACAGGGCTAGCCCCGCGGCCCACGGCACCTCCCGCAGCCTGCCGAGTTCCCGCCGTCCCGCGAGGTACAGGAACGCCACCAGGCCGGGGATCGCCGCGGCCACCGGCCCCTTGGTGAGGGTGCCCACCCCTGCGGCGGCGAACGCCAGCAGGTAGCCCCCAGGCCGACCCCGGTAGCCCTTCCAGAAACCCAGGAGGGCCAGGAGCATCCAGAACACCAGAACGCTGTCAAACACCGCCAGCCGGGACTGCGCGAACGGCTGCAGGCTGGTCGCCAGGACCAGTCCCGCCAGCCAGCCGGCCCGCGGGGAAAACCACTCCCGGCCCAGCAGGGCGGTCAGCGCCACGGATCCGGCGCCGAACACCGCGGACCAGACCCTCGCGGTGAACTCGCCCAACCCGGCCAGATGGGCGGTGGCCGCCACCAGCCAGAAGTACAGGGGAGGGTGCACGAACCACGGTTGGCCGTTCCAGTGCAGGGTGAGCCAGTCGCCCGTCCACAGGATCTCCCGGGCCACCTGCGCGTACTTCGCCTCGTCCTGGTCCCACAGGGGCGAAGCACCCAGGCCCAGGAGGCTTAGGGCCAAGCTCGCCAGCACCACCGCCAGGTACGGGCACCACGGCCGGAGCCGGGTGCTTACAGCCCATCGCCCTTCCGCCCCCTGGGTCCGGGGCTCCCCCAAGCTGGCCTTCAGCGGTGCCGCCACAGGATCCACACGCCGCAGCCCGCCGCCGACAGGTCCGGCAACCACGCGGCAAGCCACGGCGGCAGGCGTCCTGCCTGACCGAGCAGGGTGGTGGCGGTGATGAGCACGTAGTAGGCGAGAATGGCCACCACCGCCAGGCCGAAGCCCATCCCCCGCCGGCCCGCCTCCTTCCGCGCCACCGCCAGACCCACGCCCAGCACCGCAAAGGCCAGGGCAGAGCCGGGCAGGGCGAACTTCCCGTGCCAGTCCACCTCCAGCCCCCGGGTGGGCTCCCCGGACCGCCTGCGCCGCTCCAGCTCCGCGCGGATTTCCCACGTGCTCATCTCACCCGAGCTGCGGGCTGGAGGTGCGATCTCCGCGGGGGTCCTGGGGATCCGCAGCAGCATCCGCTCGAACTCGCTGAGGACAGCTCCCTCTTCCACGGACACCATGCGGCCCCGCTCGAACCACCAGCCCTCCTGCGTCCACCGGGCGCGCTGTGCTTCCACCACCCGGACCACCCGCCCTCCGCGCTGCTCTTGCACGGTCACCCCTTCCAGGGTGCCCGCGTCCAGGTCCAGGCGGTCTGCGGCCACCACCAGCACCGCGCCGTCTGGCGTCCGCTCCCGGAACAGCACTCCGTGCCGCACCGAGGTGCGCAGGGCAGAGGCCCCCACCCGGGGCAGCGCCTCCACGTACCGCTGCGCGGCCAGGGGCACCAGCACCTCGCCGACCCAGAACGTCACCACGCTCGCCACCGCGCCCAGGGCCACCGCAGGCAGGGCGATGCGGCCCAGGCTCACCCCTCCTGTTTGCATGGCCTCCAGCTCCCTCGTCTCCCGGAGCCGGCCGTACGCCAGGATCGTCCCCAACAGGGTGGCCATGGGCACGCAGAAGAACAGCACGTAGGGGGTACGGTAGGCGAGCAGCTCCAGCAGGGCCCCCGTGGGGATGCCGCGGTCCAGCAAAAGCCGACCCAGGTAGAAGAACTCGTTGCCCACCAGCAGGGCTCCGAACACCGCGAGGCCGAACCCCACCGCGGCCGCGAGCTCCCCGCCTACGTACCGGTCCAGCAGGGTGGGCCACGCCCGCGCCGCGACCGACGCGGTCACTACGCCCGCTACGGGTTTGGACCGGCCCTCCATCTCACATCCGGAACCGCTCGCCCAGGTAGAACCGCCGCGCCTCCTCACTGCGCAGCAGCTCCTCGGAAGTCCCTTCCAGCAAAACCCTGCCCTCGTAGAGGATCAAGGCGCGGTCGGTGATGGTGAGGGTGTCCCGCACGTTGTGGTCGGAGATCAGAATGCCGATGCCCTGCGACCTCAGGTAGGCGATCATGTCCTGGATATCCTCGATGGACTTCGGGTCCACGCCGGTGAACGGCTCGTCCAGCAGCAGGAAGCGCGGCCGGACCGCCAGAGCCCGGGCGATCTCCACCCGCCGGCGCTCGCCGCCGGACAGGGTGTCGGCGGGCTGGTCCCGCAGGTGGGTCAGGCGGAACTCCTCCAGCAGCGACTGGATCCGCTCTTCCCGCTCCATCTTTCCCACGCCCTGCTGCTCCAGGATGAGCTCCAGGTTCTGGGCCACGGTGAGCTTTCGAAACACGGAGGGCTCCTGGGCCAGGTAGTGGATCCCCGCCCGGGCCCGCAGGTGGACCGGCAGGTGTGTGATGCGCCGGCCTCCCAGGTACACCTCGCCCGCGTTGGGCCGGACCAGGCCCACGATCATGTAGAAGGACGTGGTCTTGCCGGCGCCGTTGGGACCCAGGAGGCCCACCACCTCTCCTGGCCGCAAGGTGAGGGTCACCCCGTCCACCACCGTCCGGCGGCCGTAGCGCTTGACCAACCCCTCCGCCCGCAGCACGCCATCTGACAGGCTAGGGGTGGACGACAACCCGACACCTCCTCTCGGCCACCAGCACGCCCCGCTCCCACTGGTAGCGGACCTCTTCACACCGCAGCTGGTCCGTACCTCGCATCGCCACCACCCCTTCCCGAAGGACCGCCACGCGGTCCCGCCAGAGCACCTCCGCCTCGCGTGCGGTCGCCCTCGCCTGCGGGCCTTGGAGGTCCACCCCGCCGGATGCGTGCAACACCTGTGTCCGCAGCTCCGCCCGCAGCACCGCCCCCCGCAGGCTGGCCTCCCGCCAGGTGACCAGCGGCTCCCCGGAAGCCACGGCCTGCTCTGTACGGCCGTCCCACACGACCTCCTCCGCCATGAGGACGAATTCCTGCCACCAGCCGCGTACGCCACCCTGCGCGTGCACCACACGACGACCGAAGTCCACCGCCACCTTCGGGGCCGTAAGCTGCACCAAGTCCTGGCCGGCGCGGTAGCTGGCCCACACCGATCCCGCCAGCTCCATCTGCTGGTCCTGCAACGACCCCCGCGCGCTTTCCGCCCGCACCTCCAGCTCACCTGCCCACACCACCCGTAGACCTCCCGAGGCTTCGAACGTCCCCTGGCGGGCCCGGTACCACACCGTCTGCACTTCCACCACCAGCGGACCGCGGCGAACCCGGACCGGCGAACCTTCCAGCGACCAGGTGTCGGTGGCCGCCTCGTAGGTGGCCGTGCGCGCGTTCTCCACCTCCACGGGCTGTGCGGAAGCCGGGTGCCCACACAGCGCCGCTGCCAGCGCTGCGGCCATCCACCAGCGGCGCCTCACCGGGTGCCCTCCAGGCTGACCCGCACCCCGTCCTCCAGGCGGGCCCGGCGCAGCGCAGGCTCGGACACAAGCCGCAGCGCCGTCACCGTCCAGTCGTCCACCCGCAGGGTCACGCCGCCCGTGGCCACCAGCAAGTCCTTCGCCGGCTCGTACGTCATCCGCTCCGCCACCGCCCACCGGTCGCGCGCTGCCACGACCCGTACCCTGCCGACCAGCTCCACACGGCCCTCCCCTCGAGAGTACACGGCCCGGTCCGCCTCCACCCGCACCCGCGTGCCGTCCTCCGCGGTGAGGTAGCCTGCCGCCCGCTGGGCGGTCACCTGGTGGCGGTGGTCCACCGCCAGGGACGAAGCGCGCAACTCCCACCGAACCCGGCCCCGGGCGTCGGTCCCCACGAGCCGCGTGCCCTGGACCTCCAGCAGCGCCTCCGCCGGCGGGTTGGGGTGCGTCTGCGCGGGTGGCATAGGCCGGCTGCACGCGGCCAACGCCACCGCCAGCAGGACACAGGCGGTTACGCTGCGGGTCGTCGGTGCGCGGATCCTCACCCCTCCGGCCGTGCGAGTTCTGCAGTCCGCGGACCTTCCACGGTCTGCTGGCCCAGCCCCAACCGCCGTGCCACCTCCTGCGCCGCCCGCCGCACAGCGCCCGGCGGCCCCACGGCGGCGGCCACCGACCGCAGCTGGCGGCGCAGCTCCTCCGCGCGCGCAGGGTCTTCCAGGAGCTTCTGCACCGCCTGCGCCACCAACTCCGGCCGGCACCGTTCCTGCAGCAGCTCCGGGAGCAGCAGACGGCCGGCCAGAAGGTTCGGCAGGCCCACCCACGGAACGGTGGCCACACGGCGGGCGATCCACGCGGTAGGCCTGGAAACCCTGTACACCACCACCGCGGGCGTGCCGAGCAGGGCCGCTTCTAAGGTGGCGGTCCCTGAGGTTACCACCGCCGCTTCCGCGTATGCCAGCAGGTCGTACGTCCGGCCCGTGGGTGCTGGAACGTCCGCCCCATACCGCTGGAGGATCCGGCCCACCATCGGCTTCAGCCGCTCGGATGCCACCGCCACCGCGGCCTGCACCCGCACACCCCGCTCCCGCAGCAGCCGGTACGCAAGGAGCTGGATCGGCAGCAGCGCCCGCACCTCCTGCACCCGGCTCCCGGGCAGCAAGGCCAGCAAGGGGACGTCTGGCTTCAGGCCCAGCTGCGCCCACAGCTCCTCCCGGGGAAGCGCCGGCCGCGCGAGGTCCACCGCGGGGTGGCCCACGAACACCACGTCCGCGCCCGCCGCACGGTACTCCTCGTATTCGAAGGGGAATGTGGTGAGCACCCGCACAGGCATCCGCGCGAGCACCCGGGCCCGCCCTCCCCTGCGGCCGTAGGCCATCGGTGGAAAGTAGTAGACAGTCGGCAGCTGCTGGCAGACGGCCTTTGCCACGAACACGTTGAACCCAGGGAAGTCCACCAGCACCACCGCGTCCGGCCGCAGCTCCCGCAGCCTTGAGACCACCCGCCGGAACCGCAAGGCGAACAGCGGCAGCCGCACGTACGCTTCCACGTAACCGACCACGCCCCAGGCGGACGTGTCCACCACGCGCCGCACGCCTGCCTCAGCCATGCGCGGGCCTCCTGCGCCCACCAGTTCCACTCCAGGGACCAGCTCCCGGAGGGCGCGCGCCAGGTGCGCCGCGTGGATGTCGCCGGACGCCTCGCCCGCCAGCAGGAACACCCGGGGCGCTTTAGTCAGCCCCACAGCACAGCCCTACCAATCCCGCGGAAGCGCGGAAGCCTTCACAGCCCCACCACCGAAATCCCGAGCTCCTCGGCCTGCCGGGCTACCTCCTCCGGGCCCAGCAGGAGGGCGGCGCCTGCTTCCACCCCAAGTGCCGCAGCCCCTGCCTCCGCCATGGCCTGCAGGGTACCGGGGCCCACCACGGGCGGGTCGAACCGCGCGTCCTGCTGTGGCCAGGCGACCTTCACCACCACCGCCCCCGGGCCGAAGGCCGCGCAGCGCCGGACCATTTCGTCGGTGCCCTCCGCAGCCTCCACCGCCAGCACGACCCCGTCTCGCACCGCCACCGCCTGGCCGATGCCTGCCGCGGCCACCTGCTTGGCCACGCGGAACCCCAGTGCCAGGTCCTCCCGCTCCCGGGCCGTGGGCGGCCGGCCTGCCAGCACACCTTCCCGGGCCACCAGGTCGTGGAGGAAGGCGGCAGGCGCCAGCACACGGAACCCTCGGCCCTCCAGGAAGCGACACAACACCTGCCACAGCTCCGGGTCCCGGCCGTCCGAGCCCTCCCCCAGCTGCACCAGCATGCCTCGCGCGGCGCGCAGAGCGTCCAGCTTGTCTACCTTCCCGGCCAGCACCAGCTCCCGGACGCCTTCCTGTTGCAGCACCGAAAGCGCCTCCAGGGCGCGAGCCAGCGGGAAGCGTTCGTGGCGGTCGCACAGCTCCGCCAGCCCGGAGCTGTCGCCCTGGACCTGCACGCACACCACCCGGCGGCCCGCGGCCCGGATGCGGCGTGCCAGCTCCCGGGGCAGCGACCCTGCCCCTGCGACCAGCCCCACCGGCCCGCTCATGGCTGCCGATCCGCGCGGACCAGTCCGCGCCGGGAGCCCCGCTGCTCCCGCAGGAACGTCACCAGCTCTCCTACCAGCCCCTCTTCCCCCACCTCCCCCACGATGCGTTCCAGGGCGTGGGGTAGGGACAGCCCTTCGCGGTACAGCAGCCGGAAGGCCCGGTGAAGCCGCTCCAGCTCGTCCCGGGGGACCCCCGCCCGCTGCAGACCCACCCGGTTGAGGCCCCGGGCGCGTGCCGGCACCCCGTCCACGAGGATGAACGGCGGGACGTCGGTGGTCAGCTTGGCCATGCCGCCCACCATGCCCAGCCGCCCGATCCGCACGAACTGGTGCACCCCGGCCATCCCGCCGATCTGCGCTCCGTCGTCCACCCGCACGTGGCCCGCAAGCCCCGACCCGGTCACGATCACGATGTCCGAGCCGAGCCGGCAGTTGTGGGCCACGTGCACCATGGACATGATGTAGTTGCGATCTCCCACCACCGTGGCCTGGCCGTCCCCGGTGGCCCGGTGGATCTGCACGTACTCGCGCAGCACGTTGTCGTCGCCCACCACCACGTAGCTGCGCTCCCCGCGGAAGGACCGGTCCTGGGGCTCGCTGCCGATCACCACCCCCGCGTGGATGCGGTTGCGCTTCCCGATGCGCACGTACCCCTCTAGCACCACGTGCGGACCGATCACGGTGTCCTCGCCCACCTCCACGTGCGGGCCGATGACCGCGTAGGGTCCCACCCGCACGGTGGGGTGCAGCTGGGCGGCGGGGTGCACCACCGCGGTGGGATGGATCCGCGGCTCCGCGCTCATCGCGGCCGGTTTCCCTCTTCGCTGAGGGAGAAGGTCAGCGTGCCCTCCGCGGCCACCTGCCCGTCCACGGTGGCCCGGCCCTGCACCCGCACCAGCCGGCCCCGGATCCACTCCAGCTGGACCTCCAGGCGCAGCTGGTCGCCGGGCACCACGGGCCGCCGGAACCGTACCCCATCCGCGGCGGCGAAGTACGCCAGCCGGCCGGGCAGGTGCATCTTGTACAGCACCAGCACGCCCGCGGCCTGCGCCAGGGCCTCCACGATGAGCACGCCCGGCATCACCGGGTTGCCCGGCAGGTGGCCCACGAAGAACTCCTCGTTGATGGTGACGTTTTTCAGCGCCACGATCCGCCCGGCTTCGGGGTCCAGCTCCAGCACCCGGTCCACCAGCAGGAACGGGTAGCGGTGCGGCAGGTAGTCCAGAATCTCCCGGATCTGTACGGTCATCGACACCTCCCGTCCGAGCCTGACTGGCCCGCCAGGGCCCGGGCCAGCGCCAGGTGAAGCTCGTGCCCGGCTGCCACCGCCACCACGTGCGCCCGCAGCTGCGCTCCCAGCAGGGCCAGGTCCCCGAGCAGGTCCACGGCTTTGTGCCGCGCGGGCTCATCCTCGTACCGCGGCCGGTTCCGATACGCTCCTCCCTCCAGGACCAGCGTGTTGGACTCGGAAGCTCCCAAAGCCAGCCCGCGGTCCCACAGGTCCTCCGCCTCGTCCGCGTACCCCCACGTGCGGGCTGGCGCCAGCTCCCGCTCGAAGGTCTGCTCGTCTACCTCCAGGTCTACCGCCTGGGCCGGCCGGTCTCGCAGCCGGACCACGTAGGTGACCCGCAACCCCGGGCAGGGCAGCGCCGCGCACAGCCGGCCCCCGTCCCGCACCCACAGCGGCTCTGTCACCTCCAGCAGAGGGCGTTCTGCTTCCAGCGGCTGGGTCCCCACGCGGCGGATCGCGCTCCAAAAGGGAAGCGCGCTGCCGTCCATGGCCGGTATCTCCCCCCCTTCCACCACCAGCTCCGCCGCAGTCACTCCCGCCACCCACAGAGCGGCCAAGAGGTGCTCCACCGTCATCACGCCCGCCACGCAGGTGCTCCGCTCCGTGGACTCCACCGCAGCCAGCCCGAGCTCCACCGGCTGCCCGTCCCTCGCCCGCAGCAACAGCCCCGGCAGCTGACGCGGCAGGATCCGGACCCTGCACGGCTCTCCGGTGTGCACGCCCACTCCTACGAGCTCCACCGGACGGACCACGGTGCGGTGTCTCAACGGGTCCTCCAATGCAGCCGCACGGGATACCACGAGGCCGCCTCGGGGATGGTCACCAGCTCCACCGGCCGCACCTCCCTCGGCCCGAGGGTGGCGGAGAACACCGGCGCGCTGCGGCCGGCCGCCAGGAACCTGAGGTCCACCAGCTGCCCGTCCACCAGGAACGTGGCGTACGCGGGGCCGGAGGCGGCCACCAAGACCAGCTCCACCGTGACGGGCGCGTCCGTGGGGTTGTACATCGACAGCCGCAGCCGGTAGGTAACCCCGTAGTCCCCTTCCAGCAGCGTCCCGGTCCTGAGATCCCGAAGCTGCCGGCTGCGGCCGATCTCCGTGCTCCACGGCTGCCCCACCACCAGCTCCGCCTGCACGTCCACCTGCGGCGCCCCGAACACCCCCCTGGGGTGAGTCTTCTCGTCGGGCCCCAGCTCCCACCGCACGGCTCGGTCCAGCACGTACGGCGTCCGCACGCTCACGGACACCTCCAACGGCCCGCCTTCCAGCACTTGCACCTGGAGCAGCCCGGACACCACGTGCTCGGGAGGGGTGCGCTGGGTGGTGAAGCGGTGGTCTCCGCGGGCCGGCAGTTCCAACACGTACCCTGCCTTCTGCCCCACCAGCTCTAGAAACCGCCGCGCGGCCGCGTGTCCCACCCCCATGGTGTCGTGCCAGGCGTTGGGTGAAGCCAGCTGCAGGTGTACCCGGGCGGGGCGGGGGTTGGGGTTGCGCAGCCACACGGTCACCACCTTGTCCCGAGCGGCCCCGTTCTGGTGGTGGTACAGCATCCGCACCGACTCCCCGGGGCCCACCACCTCCCGGAACAGGATCCCGTCCGCGGAGATGCGCTCCGGGTTGTTGCTGATCAGCAGGCGAGACGGGGCTGCCAGCTCCAGCTGCTGGTTGCGGACGGTCACCGACACCTGACCTTCCACGGGCAGGGCGAACGGGCTGCGGATGCGCGCGGGCAGTGCTCCCTCCCACGCCTCCCCCGGCCGCAGGGCCGGCAGCTCGCCCCGGGTTGCCTCCAGGAAGGCGCCGGGTTCCGTGCGGCTTGCGCGCTCCAGGGACCGCAGCACCGCCTCCCACACCACGTCCGCGGGCGCGGGGTCGCCCGTGACCACCGCCTCCACGCGGTCTGGAAGCCGGCCGGCCAGCGGCCGCACCCACACGTGGAGCTCCCGCCGGGCAGGGCCGTACTGGAGCGGGACGGTCGTCTTGCCCACCGCCTTGCCCACCAGGCGCAGCCGCTGGGGGTCCTCCCACCGCACGTCCACCACCCGGTGGTCATACGGCCCCACCGCGGGCTGTCCAGGCGGGACGGTGCGCACCTTCACCAGCTCGCTGCCGCCCACCGGCAGCACCACGGTGGAGGTCGGCAGGCTCAGGGTGCGGACGGACAGGGCGGTCTGCAGCCGCTGGGCCCACTGCGCGGCCAGGGCGTACGGCGACGTGTGGTTGGCCCGGGCCTCGAGTCGGTCGACGCGCACCACCCTCCGACCGGACACGTACACGTCCACGAAACCTTCGTCAGGCGCCAACGTGACGTGCGCGTGCGCAGGGAGGCCACCGAGCCGCCGCGCCACCTCCCGCGCCCGCTCAGAAGCCTGTGGACCGCGCAGGCGCAGCGCCACCACCCCGTTCACCCGGATGGCCCAGCGGGATCCCTCCGGCATCACCTGAACCACCGGCGCCGAAGCCGCAGGCCCCCACGGCCTGAGGAGCAGTACCACGAGGGCTGAGACGGAGAGCAGGGTACGGACGGGCATCGACCGGCTACACCACCCTCAAAATCGCTGGCGAGATGTTTGAGGAGCTCTGCCTGCGCACGTTCCGGCCTCCATGGACAGGCTTCTAGCCGACTCCCTTTCCGGCGTCCTCCTCCTTGGCTACCAGGCGCTCCAGGCGGCGGATCCGTTCCAGCAGCCTCGGCAGCTGGCGGCGTGCGGCCTGCTCCCGCAGTTCGTCCTGCCGGGGCTGCGCGGGGTGACCGTACACGGTGGCGCCCGCCGGCACGTCCTTGGTCACCCCGCTCTGGGCCAGCACCACCGCCCCGCGGCCGATCCGCACGTGGTCGCCGACCCCCACCTGACCCGCCAGAACCACCCCGTCCTCCAGCACCGCGCTGCCCGCGATCCCGCACTGGGCGGCGATCAGGCACCCTCGGCCGATCTGCACGTTGTGCGCCACCTGCACCAGGTTGTCGATCTTGGTGCCGGCCCCGATGCGGGTGGCGTCCAGGGTAGCCCGGTCCACCGTGGTGCCCGCGCCGATCTCCACGTCGTCCTCCACCACCACGGTGCCCACCTGCGGGATCTTGTGGTGGGGCGGGCCCGGGACGAACCCGAAGCCGTCGGAGCCCAGGACGCAGCCCGCGTGCAGCACCACGCGGTTGCCCACCTGCACCCGCTCGCCCACCACCACGTGAGGGTACAGGACGCAGTCGTCCCCGACGGAGGCGTGCGGCCCCACGTACGCGAATGGGTACAGGACGGTGCGGGCGCCCACCGTGGCTCCTTCCTCCACCACCGCGAACGCCCCCACGGCCACCTGCGGCCCCAGCCGCGCGGTCGGGTGCACCACCGCCGCGGGATGCACCCCCTGCGGGTGGTGAGGCCTGGGGCCCAAAAGCTCCAACAGCGCCGCCAGCGCCCGCCGCGGGTCGGTCACCCGCACGGCGGGCAGGTTACAGGCCAGGCCCTCCGGCACCACCACCGCCGCCGCCTTTCGCTCCGCGGCCACCTGCAAGGCCTGCGCGGAGGCGCACACGCACACCGCGCCCGGCCCGCACGACTCCGGGCTGGCCACGCGCACCACCTCCACGCGGCCGTCGCCCTCCAGCCGCCCGCCCAGGTGCCGCGCCAGCTCCTCTAGGGTCACGGGTCCCGCCAAGGCAGCTCCACGGAAAGCCTTAGCGGAGCTTTTCCAAGACCTGGTCGGTGAGGTCCTTCCCACCCACCACCGCGGCGCTCTTCACCAGCACGATCCGGACCCGCTCCCGGCGGGCCACCTCCTCCACCACCTCCCGCAGGCGGCGGTTCAGCCGCTCCTCCAGCTCCGCGCGGAGCTGCTGGAGCTCCCGGAGGTAGGCCAGCCGCTGCTGCTCGAGGGCCCTCCGGTCCAGCCGCTGGGCCGCGATGGACAGCTCCGCGGCCAGGAGCTTTTCGCGGTCGTTCAGCTGCTTCTGGTAGGAGAGGGCCAACACGCTCTCGTTCAGCACCCTCTGGGTGTCCACCACGCCCACCGCGGGCCGGCCGCACCCCACGAGGAACGCCGCGCACACCAAGGCCAGCGCGCCGACCGTCCTCATCGCTTCCCCTGCAACCTCCGCAGCACCACGTCGGTGATGTCGGTGGCCTTCAGGTTGGACACGTGGCGGACCAGGACCAAGTCCAGCCCCTGCTCCAGGGCCACCTGCGCCACCTCCACCCGGACTTCCGCCAGGATGGTGGCCTCCAGGCTCGCCTGCTGGGCCCGCAGGGCATCCAGCTCCTTGCGCAGCTGCTCCTGACGGATCCGCTGCTCCTCCTGATACCGCCGCTGGGCGGCCTCCACCACCCTCCGCAGCTCCTCCTGGGCCCGCTGCACGGCCCCCTGGGCCTGGGCGCTGGCCGCCCGCTCCAGGGCCCGCTGCCGGTCGCTGACCCTCTGCTGGAACTCCCGCTCCCGTTCCTGGGCTGCTGCCCTCAGCTGGGCCCGGAGCTCCGCCTCGCGCTCCGCCAGGCGGGACCGTGTCTGCTCCTCCAGCTCCTTCCGATACGCCTCCAGGGCCTCCCGGGCCTTCTGCTCTTCCGCCCGTGCGAACTCCTGGAGCTCCTTCTGCTGGGCTTCCGCGTACGCCTGGATCTTGGCGTCCCGCTCCTTCTGCAGCCGCTCGTACTCCTGCAGCAGCCGGTCGTACTGCTGGCGGTCCGCATGTTGCACGGTCTCCAGCTTCAGCCGCAGGTTGAGAAGAGGCAGCCGATACTCCCGGGCCACCTGCTCCTCGTAAGCCCGGACCCTGGCCTGCATCTGCTGCCGCTGTGCCTCCACCTTGCGCTGCAGCTCCTCCTGCACCTGCTGCTGCCGCGCCTTCAGCTGCTCCTGCGCCTCGCTTTGGAGCTGCTGCCCGAGCCGGTCCAGCTCGGCCCGGGCCTGCCGCTCCAGGGCTTCCAGCTCGCGCCGGTACGCCCCCCGCAGCTCCGCCGCGTACCGCGAAAGCTCCCGCTGCGCCTCCTCCCGCACCTGCCGGCCCACGGGCGCCACCGAGGGCACCGGCAGCGGGGGCGGAGGTGGCGGCACCATCAGGGCCACCTCCGTCTGCGCGATCCGCCGTCGCAGCTCCCTGAGCTCCCGCGCCCGCGGGTGCTGCTGGGCGATGCGGTCCAGGTCCACCACCGCCACCCGGTACGTCCGGGCCGCGGGGCTCGAAGACGCAGGAGGCGAGCTTTCCCGCGCCACCGGGCGTGCGCAGCCCGAAAGCACCGCCGCAGCCCACAGCGCGCAGCACACCCGCACCGCTGCCCGCCAGGCCTTCACCGCCGCCTCCGCCCCGCAGGTCCCACGAACTCGCAGCCGCCCTAACGCCCCTGCAGCTCCCGGACCACCTGGTCCGTCAGGTCCACCCCGCCGTACAGGACCACCGTACGGTCCAGCACCACGGCTGCCCCGGCCCGCTTCGCCACGCGCTCCACCGCGGCCCGGATGTCCTTGTCCAGGGCTGCGAGCAGCTCCGCGCGACGACGCAGGATTTCCTCCTGGGTCTTGCGGGCCAGGTCCGCCTGCTCCGCGGGCGACTTGTTCTGCGCCAGCCGCCGCAGCTCCGCGGCCTTCGCGCGGGCGAACTGGTTGAGGGCTTCCTCCGAGCTGGCCTTCTTGGGGTGTGCGTCCAGGGCCCGCTGCATGTCCACGTAGCCCACCACCAGGGCCCCGCCTGTGGGGCCCCCGCCCGCGGTGGTGACCGCCGCCACCACCGCCAGCACCACCACCGCCGCCACCACCGCCAGCAACCACTTTGTCTTCCGGTCCACGGTCCTTCCCTCCCGTCTGGGGGCCGCACGGCCGCGTGCCCGTGCGCCCTGCGCATCCTACCACAGGTCAGAACGGGTGCCCGAAGTACAGCCACGTCTGGGGCCGGCCGTCGGGCCCGATGGCGTAGTCGATGCGGATGGGCCCGATGGGCGAGTTCACCAGCACGCCCACCCCGTAGCTGAACTGCCAGGCGTCCACGAACCCGAATCCGGAGTCCGACACCCCGCCTGCGTCCGCGAACACCACCGCCGCGATGTCCCGCAGGTCCGGGAACAGGGCCGTGAGGGGCAGCCGGTACTCCACGCTGGCCACCAGCCCGCTGTTCCCCCGGTCGGACAGGATCGGCAGGCCCCGCACGCTGGCCTGGCCGCCGAGGGTGTACTGCTCCTGGATGGGCAGCGTCCCCGAAGAGGCGGACGCCTTCAGCCGGCCCACCAGGGTGCCCTCCCACAGCGGGAAGTAATGCACGTGCTCCGCCTGGTACTTCAGGAACTCGAAGTCGGCCCCGAAAAACCGGAAGGCGTAGTCCACGGAAGCTGTGGTGCGCGAACCGCGCCGCGGGTTGCGGGGCTCGTCCCGCAGGTCGTAGGTGGCCTCCGCGCGTAGGGCGTGGACCAAGCCCGGCGTGAGGGGGACGGAGCTCCCCTGGACCACGGTAAAGTCCGTGCGTTCGGACCGCAGGGCAAGGCTCGCGGTGAGCTCGTTGGACAGCCGCCGGGACAGCACCGCGGACCCGCCCTCCAGCCGCATGAAGTACTGCACGTTCAGGGTGGTGTCATCCACCAGCTGGTTGGTGTCGTGCAGCTCCAACGCCAGGGACTGGCCCCGCTGCCCGAACCACGGGTCCCGGTACTGGATGACGATGTTCTCCGCGGGCTGCCCGCTCAGTAGGGTGTCTGTGACTCCGCCCACCAGGGAGCTCACGTTGCGCTGGTAGGACAGCACCAGGGTGCGACCCATGCCGTGCAGGTTGCGCTCCGCGAACTGGGCGCTGCCCAGGATGCCCTGCTGCGGGCTGTAACCCAGCCCGAACCCGAACTCGCGGCTGCTCCGCTCCTGTAGCTCGATGACCAGCAGGACCTTGTCCGGGTCGCTGCCCGGCTGGGGCTGGGCGCGCACGTTGTCAAACAGGCCGGTGTCAAACACCTGCTGTAGGTCCCGGTTCACCCGCTGCAGGTTGAACACCTCCCCCTCCCGCAGGGTCAGCAGCCGCTGCACGAAAGCAGGGCGCGTGCGCACCAGACCCCGCAGCTCCACCCGCTCCAGGGTGCCCTCCCGCACCACCACCCGCAGGGTCCCGTCCTCGGTCACCTCCACGTCTGCCACCCGCACCAGGACGTAGCCGCGGTCCTGGTAAAGCTTCTCCACCGCCCGGGCGCCCGCCCGCAGGTCCACGGTGTTGAGCACGCGGCCCTCGGCGACGCCGAGGGCCGCCCGCAGCTCCTCCGCGGGCACCACCGTGTTGCCGGTGATCTCCACCCGGCGCACCACGGGGTTCTCCACCACCACAAAGACCAGCTGGACGCCGTCCTCGGTGCCCTGCAGGCGCACCACCACATCCGCGAACAGCCCCGTGGCCAGGATCTGCTCCACGTCCTGGCGCACCCGGTCCTGGTCCAGCAGCTCACCTGCCCGGGAGCCGATGGCCCCGTACACCACCTCCGGGGAGACGTTCTGGGTGCCCAGCACCACGATGTCCGTGATGCGCGCCGGCCGCGGGCTCGGGGAGGGGGAGGGAGACGGTGTACTCCCCGGGGTCGCCGTCGGTGCCGGGGTGGGGATTCCCTGGGCGCTCCCAGGGCCGGACCACGCCCACGCCACGCACAACAGGGCAGCGAAACATGCGGTCAGGCGCAAGACGTGCACGTCCACCTCCTCACGTTGACTCAGCGCAGGGAGGCAGGAATTGCCTCAGCCTCCACCCCCGCCTCGTGCAGCACGGCCTGTACCCACAAGGCCACCTCGTCCGCGGAGGCGGCAGCCCACGGCCGCCCCACCAGGCGGCCCCGCGGCGGGGCAACGAGTGCCAGCAGGCTGCCCGGCACGTAGCCCAGCGACACCGCACGGCCCGCGGCGTGTGCGGTGGCCCTCTCGGGCGGGCTGTCCGCCGGCCACCGCACGCCGCCCGCCAAAGCTACCGCCACCACCGCCGCCACCGCCACCACAACGGCCAGGGGCCGCCTGCGGACACGCGGGGCGGGTTCACAGGCCGCCAGGTGGCGCGCCAGCCGGACCTCGGCTTCCGCCAGCTGCAGGTCCAGCAGAGCCCGTGCCCTGCGGCCGGCCTCCCACGACCGGGCCGCACGGTCCAGCCAGGTGCGCGCTCCCTCGATGTGCGTGGCGACCCGGCTCACCGCTACCTCCCGCACTACTATCCGCACGGGTTTCGGCAACTCACCGCCGCGGGGAACGCCCCGGTGGGTTGAACGCGGGGGCTCCGCCCCCAGCCACGTCTATCCACCGCCGCAGAACCTCGAGGGCCCTGTGGTGCAGGCGGTACAGGTGCGACACGCTCACCCCCAGCTCCCGCGCCACGTCCGCCAGGCCCCGGGGGTGAAAGTAGAACGCCTCCACCACGGCCCGCTCCCGGGGCGGCAGCCGGCCGAGCCCCTGGGCCAGCTGCGCGGTCAGCACCGCGTCCTCCACCGCGCCCAGGGCTTCCTCCGCGGCCACGTCCTCCAGACGCTCCAGGGCTCCCGCCAGCCCGTCCGGGTCGCTCGCGGAGGTAGCCTGGGACCGCTCCCTCCGGAGCGCGTTCAGGACAGCCCCGCGGATCCGGTAGGCGGCGTAGGTGGAGAACCGGAACCCCCGCGCGGGCTCGAACCGCTCCACGGCGTCGATGAGCCCCACGGTGCCTTCCTGGATCATGTCCAGCAGGAGGGCTTCCGGCAGCCCCATCCCCATCACCAGCTTGAACACCAGCGGCTGGTACGCCTCGATCAGGCGCGCCCGCGCCCTGGGGTCGCCGTGCTCCTTGTACCGGGCCCACAGCTCCCGCTCCTCTGCGGGCTGGAGGGTGCGCACCCCTCTGAGTTCCCGTACGTACTCGTCGAACACCGCCACCTCCTCACCAGGCGAAGTTGGCCCGCAGCAGTACCATCCACACCCCCGCGGTGTCGTGGCTGAACGCGAGGGCGTAGTGCCGAGCGAACCGGTACTCCAGCGCCCACAGGAACCGGGTCTCCGCATCGAACACGCTGGTCAATGTCAGGTACAGGTCCTGCAGCAAGAACCGGCCCATGCGCAGTCGCAGGGGCTTTTCGAAGTCGTACTCTACCCGCAGCTCCTGCAACCCGAGCAGCTGGCGCAGGCGCTGTTCGAACTCGCCCAGCAAAAACCGGGTCAGCTGCTGCCGCAGGGCGGCCTCCACCTGTCCGCCCAGGGCCTGCTGGATGCCCGCCTGCGCCGCCAGGAGCTGCACGATGCGGTCGTGGGGCAACTCCGGGTCGCTGCGCAGGCGCACCTGCATCTGATCCGGGGTGCCGGACAGGTCCACGAACACCGTGACGTCTCCCACCCGGGTGGTGGCCCGCGCGCTCACCACCGGCTGCGTCCCCCGGAACTCCTGGAAGACGGCCACACCCTCCTCCACCGTGAAGGTGGTGCCGAAGGCCCGGTACTCACCCCCGCGGCCCCTCACCGTCCCCGACAGCGCCGGTTGGCCCACGGTACCTCCCACGTGCAGCGCGCCCCCCATCTGGAGCCGCACGGGGCCGGCGATCACGAACAGCCCCTCTCCGGCCAGCAGCTCCAGATCCAGGTCCACGGGGAACGGCGCAGCCCCGTTCGGACCCCGAGGGGGAGTTGCTGCCACCAGCTCACCCGAGGACAGCACCAGCCGTCCGGCCAAGCGCGCCCGGGTGGCGGTCCCCGCCACCTCCGCCGTGCCGTCCACCGCCGCCTGCAGGTACGGTTGGACCCTCACCCGCGTCCCCCTGGGGGACACCTGCAGTCGGTAGCCCTGCAGGCGGAGGCCCTCGAAGCGGGCTTCGCCCGTGGCCTCCACCGCGCCGCCTCCCAGGTCTGCGCGGAACTGCCGCAGGGCGGCGCGGGTGTGGTCAAAGGACACGTCCAGCTGTATCCGTTCCAGGGCCGGGTCCAGCCCTCTCAGTTTGAGGCGTCCGCCGTCTGCCCGCACGAAACCCTCCATCCGCGGGTCGGCCACGGTGCCCTGCACCCGCAAGCTGGCCTCCACGGGTCCCTCCGCCTCCTGGACGAAGGGCAGCAGGCGCAAAAAACCCAGGTCGGCCCGATCGGTGCTGGCCACGAAGTCCACGGGTCCCTGGGGGTCAGCTTCCAGCTGGCGCAGGCGCAGGGGCAGCCGGCCCCGCGCGCGGACACGTTGGCCGTCCTCCTCCAGCAGCAGCTGCTCCAGCTCCAGGAACCCGTCCCGGTAGATGGCGTGCGCGGTGAGCCGGTCCACCTGGGCGCCGGCCACGCCAAACCCTCTGACTTCCAACGCCAGACCCGCGGTGGGGTCGCGGAGGTCGCCCGACAGCTGCACCGTGAAGTCCAGGGTGCCCACCAGGGGTGTGCGCAGCCGGGCCAGGGTGGAGACCGCGGACGCCTCCAACCCCAATCCCGCCACCTCCACCTCGGTCTGGCCCCGGAGGTCCACGGTCCCCTGCGCCCGCAACCGACCCTGTGAGGCCACCACCTCCACGTCTTGGAGGACGACCCGCCCGTCCTCCAGCACCGCCCTTGCCGAAGCCGAAGGGAACCGGTAGCCGCGTAGCCTTCCGTCGGCCAGGCGGACGTCCAGCTCGGCCCTGGGGCGCGACAGCGGGCCGGAAAGCGCAAGCCGGCCTGACAGGCGTCCGTCCGCGTCCAGGTTTACCCCCACCATCGCCAAGAGGCTGAGCAGGTCCGCGTCCTTCGCCTCCAGCACCAGATCCACCATCGGGTCGTCCGAAAGGCTCAGCCGGCCCTCAACGGAGTAGCTGGCCCCGCCGCGGTGCAGGCGCAGGGCCCGGGCTTCAAGGGTTCCCCGAGCCCACCGCACGTCGCCCTGCACATGGTGGAACGTTTCTCCGTTCACCTGCACCCGGTCAGCCGACAGCTGTGCCTCCACCACGGGCGCGTCCACCGTTCCGGTCACCTGCCCGCGCGCGGCCAGCTGACCGGACAGCCGCAACGCGGCGCTGCGCAGCTGGGGCACCTCCTCCAACCGTGTGGGGTCTGCGGAAAACCACAGCTGCAGGTGCCCGGTGGAGCTCACCGCGCCTTGCAGCCGCACGTCGAAGGCCGGCGAGTGCACCGCCGCTTCCTCCAGGGACAGGACACCGCCTTCCCACCGGAACTGGCCCGCCGCCGTCGAAAGAGCGATCACCGGGGTCTGAACCCCCCACAGCCGGAACCACCCCGAGGCCACGGGGTCGTGCAGGCTCCCGGCGACGTGAACCCACCCGCGGACCTCGCCGGTTACCGGGAGGTTGACCGAGCCCAGCTCCAGCAGCCTCTCCACGCGCGCGCCCGGCGTCTGCAGCCGCACGTCGAGCTCCGAGCCCCGCAGGCTCACCCAGCCAGCGGCCTGGTACGTGTCCGGTCCGTCCCGCCACCGGAGGTCCGCCACGCGCAGCAGGGAGCCGGAGGCTTCCAGCCTGAGCACCGCCTCGTCCCAGCGTACGGTACCTACAGACCCACGGCCGACCCACAGGCGCCCTGAAAACTGCGGTGCGCGCAACGAGCCCGTGACCCGTCCGGAGACGTCCAACCGGCCCGAGGCGGGCAGGTGCACGCCCGCGCGCCGCACCACCTGCTCTACGGGGACTCCGCGACCCGCCACGTCCAGATGCACCGACCGCCCGGAGGCCTCTCCCCACGCGTGGACCTCCGCACCCCCGGACCGGGCTCGCGCCGCGTACAGCTTGAGGGTTCCGCCAGCGTAGTCAAACGCCGCGCTCCAACCGTCTACGGGCTCCGCGAGCAGCTCCCCTCGCGCCCCCCGCAGGACGCCTCCCACCGCGGGGTCCCTCGATCCACCTGCCACCACCACTGCGCCGGTGAGGGTGCCGCCAAGGGGAAGGTGCAGCCCCCACGAAGAAGCGGCGGCGGCATCCACACGGTCCAGCCACGCGGTGGCCACCAGGCGCGGGGGTGTCGCGGAAGCGACCGCGTCTGCCCGTAACGTGCCCCCGCGCAGCCGAGCGGCCGCGGAGCGGATCACCACGGTCCCCACGCCGTAGTCCACCTGAGCCGTTGCGTCCTGAATCGTCTCCGGTCCCACCCGCACCATCGGGGCCTGTAGCCGCGCCCGTATGCGCACCGCGGACAGGGGGCCTTCCACCTCCACCCGCCCCTCCACGCGGCCGCGGACGGGCAGCCCGGCGCCCACAAGGCGCCGCACCATCGCCAAATCCGCGCCCCGGAACCGGGCGTCCAGTTCCACCGCTCCCTCCCCCGCAAGGCGCACCTCGCCCGACACGTCCACCACCGCGGAGCCCACCTGCGCCTTTACCGACCGGAGGCTCACCCACCGGCCCGACACTCCCACAGGTCCGGTAGCCCGCACGCGCAGCCGCTCCCGCGGCAGCCACACCGCCACCCCGTCCAGCTGTACCTCGCCTTCCAGCTGAGGCGCCCGAGCTTCGCCGTACAGCCGCAGCCGGCCGCTCACGGTTCCGCCTTCCCACCGCCACCGCGGGTCTTGAGCCAGAAAACGGGCCCAGTCCGTCACCCGGGCACCTGCGAACCGCACCGCGAGATCCGCCACCGCTCCCTGCGTGTCCACCCACCCGGAAACCCAGACGCGGGCGGGCGTTCCCGGCAGCACCGCCGCTTCCGCGGACAGCCGGATCAGCGGCAGGTCGGCAAGCCACGCGCGCCCTCGCACCTCCCGCGCGGAGAAGCGCAGGCCGCCCAGCCCGTCCACCACCTGCGCCGTGCCACCCTCCACCTGCAGCTCGGCCTGCAGTCGCTCCGCGGGCGCTGGAGGCCCAACCGCTGCAGGACGCCAAAGATCTTCCACGTTCCACCGGCCCTGCGGGCCACGCACGAACACGACGAAGGGCGCCACCAGCCGCACCCTGCGTAGCGCCCACAACCCGCTCCGCCCGGCCAACCGCTCCCGCACCAGCGAAGGGAGATCCCACTCCACGTGCACCTGCTCGGCGCGAACCAGCCCGGCCACACGCACGCGGTGCAGCGTCACGCGGTCGGCCCACACCTCTACACGTTCCACGGACGTAGGCCGGCCCAGCTGCGCTTCCACCCACCGGGACACCCACACCGCAGCCTGTCGGTGGAACGCCACCGACCGCACCGCGGCCGGCCCCACCACCACCAGCCCCAGGAGGAGCGCCACCGCGGCCGCGGGCACGCCCCACCACCGGGCCGTCACGGGACGCCACCCTCCCCGGAGTTCGCCCACGGGAGGGGGCTGCCCGGCGCGGCTACTCCACCACGATGGGGACGACCTGCTCGCCCTTGACCACCCACGGCGTCCGCACCAGCCGTCCGGCAAACTCGTCGAAGTAGATGAACCGCTTCTGCGGGTCGTCGCTGGGCGGGACGCCCACGGGCACCAGCTGCAGCAGCACGTCGGTGTTGCGGCCGAAGTCCTCGAAGAACTCCAGCGCCTCCCGCAGGTCCCGGAACGTGGACGCGGGGGGCTCGCCGCCCAGCTTGTCCGCGAGCAGGGCGGCGGGCGGTACGTTGTCCCGCTGGATGCCCGCGCTGCCCACCACCAGCAGGGCGGGCCCCCGGGGGAAGTTGCGCGGGATCTCGATCTCCACCACCCGGGACACCGTTTCTGCCCCCTGGAACGGGCGCAGCTGCAGCCGCACCCGCAGCCGGCCGCCCTGCGGCACGGTGCGGCTGGCCACCTCCGCCTCCACCACGGACACCGTCCGCCGCTGCCGGCTCAGCCGCACGTCCACGTGCAAATCCACGGGGTTGACCGGCCCGAACTCGTTCCCGAACAGGAACCGTACCGCGTCCGGCACGTCCAGCACCGCGGCGGTGGCCACGTCCTGTGCGCTGTAGAACACGTTGGTCCGCTCCACCGGACGGGGCAGCCCCCCGCCCCGGGCGCTGATGCGCACCTCCGCGGTCCCCGCCCCGGAGCCGTCCCAGGCCTGCTCCACCGCGGCCAGCACCACCTGCGGCACCAGGCTATGGGCCAGGTCCGACCGGCGTACCATCTGCGCGCTCCGCCGGAGGGTGCGCGCGCGCTCCTGGTCGGTGACGGTCACGGTGACGTTGAACACCCGGGGCAGGCGGTCCAATGTCCCGGCCACCCCTGCGGTGCGGTCCTGGGTGACCGTCCCCACCGCCTCACCGATGTCACCCTCTTTGAACGGGAACTCCGTGCTGCGCACCACCGTGTGCACGTACGCGGCCGTCAGCAGGAAGTCCACGCTGCCGAATCCGAACAGCCTGTGCCCGAAGGCCAAAAACCGGTTGCCCCTCCGGTAGGACAGGGTGCCGATGCTCCAGGCGTTCACGTCCCCCCGCACCAGCACCACACCCACCGCGCTTCCGGGCACCAGGGGCGGCGTGGGGAAACGCCCCACCCCGCCGTAGCTCTGCACCGGCACCACGTCCGCGTACCGGAGGGTCCTCTGGAGGAGCCGGAAGGCGCGGTCGCTGATCCCGGAGACCAGCAGGGGGCTTGCGGCTGGCACGAACGTGGGTAGGCCGGAGGAGTCCTCCTCGGCTGTCGGTCGGTCGGCCAGCTTCACCGCCCGCACCCAACGGCCGCGGAAGCGCACCGGTTCTTGAAGGGCCACCACGCCCCGCGCGGGCCCCTGCGCCCGCTCGTCTCGCAGCAGGGACAACATGGCCTCCGCGGGGGTAAACAGCCCCAGGTCGCTGTCCGGCCCGGCGGAGCGGTACCCGTACGACAGCGCTCCGGCAAATCGGCCGTCGATGTACATAGGGCTTCCGCTCATCCCGGAGGCGGTGCCGCCGCTGCGCCGGATGGCGGGACCGGACGCCCGGAACAAAACCAGGCGTCCCGGCGGCCCTTCGGTCACCCCGAGCACCTCGAACTGGAACTCCTCCACGCGGGTCCCCTGCACCACCGTGCGGCCGACTCCCCGCATCCCGGGCCGGATCCGGCTGAGCGGGAACACCTCGGCTGCCTCCTGCGCCCCCAGATCCACCCTGGGCAGCACAGAAGCCAGCAGGAGGGCCACGACCACCCCGGCGGCACTCTTCCGCATGCCCCGCACCTCGCGCGAGCCTGGGCTACCCGGTCCCGTCCGCCGCCTTGAGGCTGCGTGGGACACGGCGCTACGCCCCATCCTATCAGAGGGGGGAACCGGGGCCGCACCCGGTCGGTGCCCGCCGGAGGAGCGTCAGGGGCCCAGCCGGACCACCGGATCTCCCACGCGGACCCGCGCGCCCACCTGGACGAGTACTTCGACCACGGTGCCGTTCCGGGGAGCCCGCGCCGCCACCTCGCGCGGCTTGGTGGCGGTCCGCACCCACACGAGGGGAGCGCCTTCCTCCACCGCGTCGCCTACCCGCACGGTCTCCACCACCACCCCGCCCACGGTGGCCCGCACCACGTCCGGCTCGCTTGCGGCCGCGAGCAAAAGACCTGCAAGAACCACGGCGGCGATGCGCGCCAACCCGCTCACCCACTTTTGAGTACGCACGTGGCCGCTCAGGGGTTCAAGGGCTGAACGGCTCCGGCAGCTGGTCGGAAAGCCCGAAGTACACCCGCAGGATCTGCACGATGCGGCGGGCAGCCTGTCCGTCGCCGTACGGGTTGGTGGCCGTGGCCATGGACCGGTAGGCTTCAGGGTCTTCCAGAAGCCGCGCGGCTTCCTCCACCACCCGCCGCCGGTCCGTCCCCACCAGCCGCACCACGCCCGCCGCCACCCCCTCCGGCCTCTCCGTGGTGTCCCGCAACACCAGCACCGGCGTCCCCAGGCCCGGCGCTTCTTCCTGCACCCCCCCGGAGTCGGTGAGGATCAGGTATGCCCGGCGCTCCAGGTACACGAACGGCCCGTAGTCAGGCGGGTCCACCAGGTGCACCCGCGGCACGCCCGCCAGCGCAGGCAGGATCACCTCCCGCACCGCGGGATTCCGGTGGACGGAGAACACCACCTCCACGTCGGGGAAGCGGCTCACCAGCTCCCGGACCGCCTCACACACCTCCCGCAAAGGCCTGCCCCAGTTCTCCCGTCGGTGGGCGGTGACCAGGAGCAGGCGGCTGTGGGGATCCAGGGGCGGCAGCCCGTCAGGCCGCACCTGCGGCGCCACCGCGTGGAGGGCGTCGATCACGGTGTTGCCGGTCACGAACACCTTGGCGGGGTCGTACCCCTCCCGCAGGAGGTTGTCGCGGGCCTGCGGGGTGGGCGCGAAGTGCAGGTCCGCCACCGCCGCGGTCATCCGCCGGTACATTTCCTCCGGGAACGGGCGGTACTTGTCCCCCGTGCGCAGCCCTGCCTCCACGTGGCCCACGGGGATGCGGTGGTAGTACGCGGCCAGGGCACCGCAAAAGCACGGCGCGGCGTCCCCCTGCACCAGCACCAGAGCGGGACGCACCTGTGCCAGCACCCGGTCCAGGCCTTCCAGCGTCCGCACGGTGACCTCCGCCAGGGTCTGGCGCGGCCGCATGACGCCCAGGTCCACGTCGGGCTGCAGGTCGAACAGGCGCAGGACCTGGTCCAGCATCTCCCGGTGCTGGGCCGTGGCCACCAGCAAGGGACGGAAGTCCGGGTCCTGTTGCAGCGCCTTCACCACCGGCGCCATCTTCACCGCGTCCGGGCGCGTGCCCACCACCGCGAGGACCGGGACCGGACGGCTCACGGCGTCCGCGCCAGCAACCCCAACCGGCGTGCCACCACCCACAGCGCGACGCCCAGCAGGCCCGCCACCGAGAGGGGGATCCACCGCTCCACCCACCCGGAAAGGGCCAGGCTGAGGCTGGACAGCAGGGCGGTGGTACCGTACAGCAGCAGCACCGCCTGCCGCTGCGACAGCCCCCGGTCCAGCAGCCGGTGGTGCACGTGGCCCCGGTCCGGTTGGAACACCGACACCCGCCGCCGCACGCGGCGGAGGATGGCAAACGCGGTGTCGAAGATCGGGACGCCCAGGGCCAGCAGGGGGACGGCCAGGGACAGGAACGTGAGCGTCTTGAACAGGCCCGCCACCGACAGGGCGCCCAGCAGGTAGCCCAAGAACAGCGCCCCGCCGTCGCCCATGATGACGCGCGCGGGGTTGAAGTTGTAGCGCAGGAACCCCACCGCGCTGCCGGCCACCGCGGCGCACACCACCAGGGTGGGAAGCCCGGCCCCGCGCAGCACCCCGGCCACGAAGAAGGTCCCGGCCGCGATGGCCGCGATCCCCGCGGCCAAGCCGTCCATCCCGTCGATGGAGTTCATGGCGATGGCCGCGGACCCCACCCACGCCACGGTAAACACCTGCCCCCACACGCCCAGGCTCACCAGCTGGCCGGTCACGGGGTTCGTCACGAAGGGAGTGGTCAGGCCGAACAGCACGGGCACCGTGGCGGCCAGGTACACGAGGGGAAACTTCACACGCCCCGACACCTGCCGCAGGTCGTCGTACAGGCCTACCAGGGCTATCGCCAGGCCTCCCAACAGGATCCCCCAGAACTCCCGCGGTACGGCCCCGTAGGGGACCGCCAGCACCAGGTGCTTGGGCTCCCTTGCCACCGCCACCGCCCCGGGCATGGGCAGCGACAGCGCGCTCGCCACCAGGACGCCCGAGACGATGGCAAGGCCGCCCAGGCGCGGCAGCGGCCGGCGGTTGATCCGCCGGCCGCCCGGATAGTCCACCGCACCCACCCGGCGCGCGAGCCACCGGGCCGTGGGCGTGGTCCAGTAGGTCACGAACCACGCCACCAGGCCTGCCACCACGTACGGCGGGATGGACATGGGCTCCGCAGCCCAGTATAAGCCCTCGCGGGCAGCCGCTCTCCGGTCCTGCGCCCGGAAGCCCGTCTGCGGAACGCGCAACGCGCGGAGGCGGACCGGGAGTCCCCGAACATCGCGCCCCCAGCTTTTGGGATGGTTTAGGTCTCCACCAGCTCCGCGGCCAGCCGCTCTTCCGCCAGCTCGCTGACGGAGCTCCTGTGGTGCACCCGGGCGATGGCGTCCGCCAGCAGCCGCGCCACGGACACCACCCGGATGCGGTCCAGCCGCTTGTCGGGCGGCAGCGGGATGGAGTCGGTCACCACCAGCTCACGGATGGGGGAGGCCGAGATGCGCTCCACCGCGGGGCCGGAAAGCACGGGGTGGGTGCAGCAGGCGTACACCTCGACCACCCCGCGCCGCAGCAAAGTCTCCGCCGCCCGCACCAAGGTGCCCGCGGTGTCCACGATGTCGTCCACCAGGATGGCGGTCCTGCGGTACACTTTGCCAATCACGTGCACCACCTCCGCCACCTGGTTGGGCCGGTCCCGCCGCTTGTCGATGATGGCCAGGGGCGCTCCCAGGGCCTGTGCGAACTCCCGCGCACGGCGCACGCCGCCGATGTCCGGAGACACCACCACCACGTTGCGGAGGCCCTTGTGCAGGAAGTAGTCCACGAGCAGCATCCGGGCGCCCAGGTGGTCCAGGGGGATGTCGAAGAAGCCGGATAGCTGGCCCGCGTGCAGGTCCAGGGCCAGGAGGTGCTGCACACCCGCGCGCACCATGAGGTTGGCCACCAGCTTGGCCGTCACCGGCTCTCGGGCGCCGGTTTTCCGGTCCTGCCGGGCGTACCCGAAGTACGGCACCACCGCGGTCACCCGCGCTGCGGAAGCCCGGCGGAGGGCGTCGACGAGCACCAGCAGCTCGAGGAGGTGGTCGTGCACGGGCGGGCAGGTGGGCTGCAGGACAAAGCAGTCCCGGCCCCGCACGCTCTCGTCCAGGCGGACCTCGATCTCTCCGTCCGGGTAGCGGGCCACCACCGCCTCGAGGAGCGGGACGTCCAGGTAGGCCGCCACCCGTCGGGCGAGGGCCGGGTTCGCGGTACCCGTGAGGAGGGCTAGGTCCCTCACCGCTCGTCCTGCGGCCGGGCGCGGCGCACCACCCGGGCCGGTACGCCCACCGCCACCATGCCGGGCGGGACGTCTTTGGTCACCACCGCGCCCGCCCCCGTCACGGCGCCCGCGCCCACCCGCACCGGCGCGTTCAGCAGCGTGTCGCTGCCGATGAACGCACCGTCCTCGATCACCGTGGGGTGCTTGCCGGGGACTCCGTACTTGAAGTTGCACGTGATGGTTCCCGCCCCGATGTTCACCTGGCGCCCCACCGTGGCGTCGCCCAGGTACGAAACGTGCTGCACCTTCGTGCCCTCGCCCACGGTGGAGTTCTTGATCTCCGCGAAGTTGCCCACCACCACGCGGGCGGCCAGCCGGGTGCCGGGCCGTAGGTGCGCGTAGGGCCCGATACGGCAGTCCTCCGCCACCTCGCTCTCCTCCACCACGGACCACAGGACCCGCACGCGGTCGCCGATGCGGGAGGCCCTCACGTGGGCACCGGGCCCCAGCTGACACCCGGACCCCACCACGGTTCCCTCCTCCAGCACCGTGAACGGGAGGAGGACGGTGTCCGGGCCCACCCGGACGTCGGGCGCCACATACGTGGCGTCGGGGTCCACCACCGTCACCCCCGACTCCATCAACGCCTCCAGGGTCCGCCGGCGCAACGTCTCCTCCGCCTGCGCCAGCTCCTTGCGCGAGTTCACGCCCATGACTTGCCTCACCTCCCTGACCTGCACCACCCCCACCCGCCGGCCGCGGGCCCGCAGCCACCCGAAGGTGTCCGTGAGGTAGTACTCGCCCTGCGCGTTCTGCGGGACCAGCTGCGTCAGGGCCTCCCGCAGGTCCTCCACCTCAAAGCAACACAGCCCGGTGTTCACCTCGCGGATAGCCCGCTGCTCGGGCGTGCAGTCCGCTTCCTCCACCACCTGCTGGAAGGAACCGTCCGGGCCGCGAACCACCCGCCCCAGGCCCGCAGGCGCTTCCACCACCGCGCTGACCAGCGTGGCCGCGTACCCGCCCTGCAGGTGGGCGGCCACGAGCTGGCGGAAGGTGGCCTCCTGGACCAGTGGTGTGTCCCCGTAGGCGACGACCACGGGCCCTCGGTGCCCTTCGAGGTGGGGCAGGGCGCAGCGTACCGCGTCGCCGGTACCCCGTGGGAAGGGCTGCCAGGCCACACAGACGCCCTCCGGCAACACCGCCTCCACTCGCTCCCCCCCGCGCCCGACCACCACCACCAACGGTCCTCCCACCAGCGGCCGCAGGCTGTCCAGGACCCTCAGCACCATGGGCCGGCCGCCCACAGGGTGCAACACCTTCGGCAGGGCGGACCGCATCCGCTTGCCCTCGCCCGCGGCCAGCACCACCGCCGCCACCGTCCGGGAATCCGTCACCAGCCACCCCCTACCGCGCTCGTGGGCTTGACCCGTGCCCGGCACGTCCGTATGGTGTTGGTGGCCTCGCACGCCGCGGGGCCGAGGGGAGTAGCCGGCGGTCGTCGTGCACGCGGCCGCGGCTCGGTCGTCAGTCCGGCAGCGGCCCACACGGTAGCTGCCCGGCCGGGCCGACAGTCACAGCTGGCGGTGAGACCTCCAACCGTCCGGTTGGAGGTCTCTTTTGTTGTCTGGCCGCGGGCTGGCGAAGCCGCCGCCCGGGAACTTGGAGAGGCGACGAGGGACTCACGAGCGCAGGAGGCAACCGGATGTCTTCGACCACAGGCCCCGGCCACCGGGCTTGGCACACCATGACGGCTGAAGCGGTCCTGACGGAGCTCCGTTCCACCCTCCGGGGCCTCAGCTCTCATGAGGCCGCCCGTCGCCTCCACGAGTACGGGCCCAACGAGCTGCAGTCCGCTCATCGGGTGTCCCCGTGGCCGGTCCTTCTGGGGCAGTTCAAAAACGTCCTGATCCTCATCCTGCTGGCCGCCACCGCGCTGTCGGCAGCCCTGGGGCACGTGGTGGAGTCGGTGGCCATCACGATCATTGTACTCTTCGCGGTCCTCCTGGGATTCGTGCAGGAGTACCGGGCCGAAAAGGCCCTGGAAGCCCTCCGCAGGATGGCCGCGCCCGTCGCTCACGTCCTGCGGGACGGCCGGGAGGTCCGCGTGCCCGCCCGCGACCTGGTACCCGGCGACGTGGTGGTACTGCGCATAGGCGACCGCGTCCCTGCGGACCTCCGCCTGCTGGAGGCGGCAAACCTCCAGGTGGACGAAGCGCCCCTCACCGGGGAGTCGGTTCCCGTGGCCAAGTCCCCCGCGCCTCTGGCGGACGCCGACGTGCCCCTGGGTGACCGGGCGAACATGGCGTACGCCGGGACCACGGTGACCTTCGGGCGGGGCCGTGGGGTGGTGGTGGCCACGGGCATGGCCACAGAGTTCGGCAAGATCGCCCGAATGTTGGAGACCGTACAGGCGGGGCGGACACCCCTCCAGGAGAACCTGGACCGGGTCGGCCACACCCTCGCCCGTGCCGCCTTCGTGGTGGTGGCCCTGGTAGTGGCCCTGGGCCTGTTGCGCGGACAGCCGCTCCTGCAGATGTTCGTGTTCGGCATCGCCCTGGCGGTGGCGGTCGTCCCGGAGGCCTTGCCCGCGGTGGTGACCATCTCCCTGGCGATCGGGGTGCAACGCATGGTCCGCCGCAACGCCCTCGTGCGCCGTCTGCCCGCGGTGGAGACCCTGGGAAGCGTTTCCGTGATCTGCTCGGACAAAACCGGCACTCTCACCAAGAACGAGATGACCGTTCGCAAGGTGTACGTGGCAGACGAGCTGTGGGAGGTCTCCGGGGAGGGCTACGAGCCGAGCGGCCAGTTCTTCCTCGACGGACGCCCCGCACAGCCTTCCGAGGCCCTCCGGCTGCTCCTCCGCGCGGCCAGCCTGGCCTCGGATGCGGAGGTGACGGCCACGGACGGCCGGTGGACCGTCCAGGGCGATCCCACGGAGGCGGCTCTCGTGGTCGCTGCCGCCAAGGCAGGCCTGGACAAGCGCGAACTGGAAGCGTCCTTTCCCCGGGTCCACGAGGTCCCGTTCACCTCGGAGCGGAAGCGGATGACCACCCTCCACCGCTCCCCGGAAGGCCTGGTGGCGTACTCCAAGGGTGCCCCCGAAGTGCTGGTGGACTCCTGCCGGGCCGTCCTCACCGCCCAGGGGGTGGTCCCCCTGGACCCTCAGCGCCGCCACCACATCCTGCAGGTTGCACGGTCGTTCGCGGAGGACGCGCTCCGGGTCCTCGCGGTGGCCTGGAAGCCCGGCGCTGACGTACAGACCCTGGAGTCAGACATGGTGCTCCTCGGGGTCGTGGGCATGATGGACGCGCCGCGCCCCGAGGCCAAGGCCGCGGTGCGCGTCTGCCAGGAGGCGGGGGTGAAGGTGGTGATGATCACCGGCGACCACCCCCTGACCGCCCAGGTGATCGGGAGGGAGCTGGGCATTCTGAAGGGCGGTCGGCTGATCACCGGTACGGAGCTGGACCGCGTCTCGGACGACCAGCTGGCACATCAGGTGGAGGACCTGGACATCTACGCCCGGGTGTCTCCGGCCCACAAGCTCCGCGTGGTCACCGCCCTCCAGCAACGGGGCCACGTGGTGGCCATGACCGGTGACGGCGTGAACGACGCTCCCGCGCTGAAGAAGGCGGACATCGGCGTGGCCATGGGCATCACCGGCACGGAGGTGAGCAAGGAGGCCGCGGACATGGTCCTCCTGGACGACAACTTCGCCTCCATCGTGGCCGCGGTGGAGGAGGGGCGCGGCATCTTCTCCAACATCAAGAAGTACCTGATGTACCTGCTGTCCTCCAACGTGGGAGAGATCCTCCTCATGGCAGCCGCCGGCCTGTGGGGGCTCCCGCTGCCGTTGACCGCGGTCCAGATCCTGTACGTGAACCTGGCCACGGACGGCTTACCAGCCCTGGCCCTCTCCGTGGACCCGCCCGAACCCGACCTGATGCGCCGCCCCCCGCGCAACCCGCGGGCATCCATCTTCACCCCGCCCGTGGTGGCCCTCATCCTTGTGGGAGGTGTGTGGTCCGCGCTGGTCAATCTCACGGTGTTCTCCTGGGCTCTGAGCTCGGGCCGCAGCCTGTCCGAGGCCATGACCATGACCTTCGTCAGCCTCGTCCTCATCCAGTTCTTCAAGGCGTACAACTTCCGGTCCGACCGCCACTCAGTGTTGCAGCGGCCGTTCGCGAACCGGTGGCTGAACCTGGCGGTGTTGTGGGAGGTGGCGCTCCTGGCCGCCATCGTGTACGTTCCGGTGTTCCAAAAGCCCTTCGGGACCTTCCCGTTGACCACGGAGGACTGGCAGATCGTCCTCCTAGCCGCCTTCACGGTCGTCCCGGTGCTGGAAGCGGCCAAGTGGGTCCTCCGGCGCACGCGGTTGGCCGGGACGCCCTCCTGGTAGTCCCACCGGAGCGGTCCGGCCGCGGAGACCCCTGGGCCGGCTCGAACACCGCCCCGTCCGGGCGAGCTCCCGCCACCCACGGGGAACCGGTTCCCACGACGCCCACGAGGCAACGGGCGCCCCCCGTCTGCCGCACTTGCCACGCTGCCGTACCATCAAGGACGGGACGCCGGAGGCGGCCCCGACGCCCTCCGCGGATGTGCGGCGCAGGGCAAACTCTTCGGTCGTGGGGGTTACGGGATGACCGTGGAAGCGTGGTTGTGGCTTGTCTTCCACGTGGTGGTGGGAGCCATGCTCGCGGTGGACCTGGGGGTGTTCCAGCGCACTCCCCACAAGATGTCCATGCGGGAGGCCACCATCTGGAGCATCGTGTGGATCGCCGCGGCGCTGTTGTTCAACGCCGGCGTGTGGGCCCTGGAGGGCTCCCAGGTGGGCCTGGAGTGGTTCACCGCCTACCTGGTGGAGAAGGCGCTGAGCGTGGACAACCTGTTCGTCTTCCTCGTGATCTTCTCCTACTTCGCGGTGCCCGGACACCTGCAGCCCCGGGTGCTCCTGTGGGGGGTGTTGGGCGCGGTGGTCATGCGGGCCAGCCTGATCCTGGTGGGCGTGACCCTGGTGAAGCTGTTCCACTGGGTCCTGTACTTCTTCGGCGCCCTGCTGGTGTACACCGGGTGGAAGCTGTTCCGGCACCGCGAGGAGACCGTGGACCCGTCCCAGAACCCGGTGCTCCAGGCGGTGCGCCGGCGGTTCCCCGTGACGGAGACGTATGTGGGGGGCAAGTTCTTTGTGCGCCGGGACGGCCGGCTGTGGGTGACGCCCCTGTTCTTGGTCCTGGTGGTGGTGGAGAGCACCGACTTGATGTTCGCCATCGACTCCATTCCCGCGGTCCTCGCCATCACCCACCACATGTTCACCGCCTACACCTCCAACATCTTCGCCATCCTGGGGCTGCGGGCGTTGTTCTTCGTCCTTGCAGGCATCATGGACATGTTCCGGTACCTGAAGTACGGGCTTTCGCTGGTACTGGTCTTCATCGGGCTGAAGATGCTGGCCTCGGACATCTACAAGGTCCCCATCGGCATCTCCCTCGGGGTGGTGGCGTGCATCTTGGCGGTGAGCGTGCTCGCGTCCGTGTTGATCCCCGCGCCGAAGGAGGTGGCCTCGGAGGCTTCCGAGCCCTCTGCGGGTTCCTGAAGCGCCCGGCGGTACGGGGCGCGTAAGATAACCATGGGATGAACCGGATCCGGGCACGCCTGGAGATCACCGACACGGGCGAGGATGTGGAGGCCGTCCCCTGCCTGTTCTCGCTGGAGGTGGACGACCGGCCCATCCTGCTGCTGGGGGAGAGCGCCCGGGCCCTGGGGATCCCCTCCCACGACGCCTCGTACTCCGCTTACGCCCTGTTTGAGGGTGTCCAGGGGCTGCTGCTGACCCTCCTGGCGGACCACCACGCGGTCACCGACCCCGGCGACCCCTACGCGTGCCCCCTGTTCGTGGCGGACTGCGGGACGGACTGCTGTGGGTACCACGACCTCACCGTGGTCCACCGCCACGGCCGCGTCTACCTGGAGGACCCGCAGGACGGCAGCCACTACGTGCTCGATCCAGGGGAGTACGCCCGCGCGGTACTCGCGGGTGTGCAGGGGTTCCTGGACTTCGCCACCCGGGAGTCCCGGCTGCGGGACGACGAAGCCTGGCACCTGTACGACCACCTGAGCTGGTTGGTGCGCAAGGTGGCCTGCGACGGCGCCCCGACCGTACGCGCGGCCTGCCGGGAGTTTCTGGACCGCGCGGAAGAGCAGATCCAGCGGGCCACCCGCCCCGCGCAGGAGGTGCGGGGGACGCACTGACGCCGAGCCAGAGCCCCTACCGCAAGGGCCAGATGGCCTGGGGGCGCAGGTTGCGGGACACGCCCAGCTGGGTGGCCATCCGGTGGGTCCAGGCCACGAATCCGTCCACGATCATCAGGCACTCCTCCTCCACCTCGTCGGGGCCCAGGGGGCTTGCGCGCAACCGCGCCACCATGTCTCCGATGGCGGAGCAGAAGGTACTCACATCGTCCAGCAGCTCCCGAGCCACGCGGACCCCTTGAGCAGACAGCCCCGCGGGCCGCCGCCCGCTCCTCGCGGACAGTCGCCGCCGCTGGGCGGCCGCCCACTCGTCCAGCTCGTCCAGGACGAAGAAGGCGTCCTCCGGCCCCCGCTCCATCACCACGGCTACGAACCCCTGGCAGGCCCGCCACACCTGGTGGATCACGCCCGCCAGGTACCGCTTGTCCGCCGCCAACAGCCCTCTGCTCCCCGCCATGGTCGCTCCCGTGGAGGAGTTCGACACCGCTGCCCGCGGTCCCTGGTCGGGTTACAATCGAGACGGGGTGAGTGCCGTGACCTGCCGCGAGCGCCTGGAGTCGTACTTCCGGGAGAACGGAGTCCCCTTCCGCGTGGACTGGCACCCGCTGGCGTATACCGCCCAGGAGGTGGCGGCCGTTGAACACGTGTCCGGTTACCTGGTGGCCAAACCGGTGATCGTGCGGTGCGACGGTGAGTTCCTCATGGCGGTCCTGGCGGCACCCCAGCGCCTGGATCTGGCGAAGCTCCAGCAGCTGGTGAGCAAGCCGTGCCGGCTGGCGGAGGAGTCGGAGTTCGCGCCCCTGTTCCCCGACTGCGAGGTGGGCGCGGAGCCGCCCTTCGGCAACCTGTACGGGCTGCCGGTGTACGTGGACCGCCGGCTCACCGAGAACCCGGAGATCGTCTTCCGGTGCGGCTCCCACCGGGAGACCATGCGCATCCCGTTGAAGGACTTCGAGCGGCTGGTGCGACCGGTGGTGGCGGACCTGGCGCTTTAGACCACGTCACACCCCAAACACCAACCGGTCGGCCACCATGGCCCCAAACAGCAGGGCCAGGTACGCGAGGGAGTACCGGTAGACCGACCACGCCTCCTCGCTCCCGCGCCACAGCGCCCACGCGCGCCGCAGGAACCCCCCACCCAACACAGCCGCGGCCGACGCGTACAACCCGCCGAGCTCCGCCGTGGGCACCATCAGGAGGGTCACCAGGACCGTGGCCACCGTGTACAGGAACACCTGACGGCGGGTCTCCGCCTCGCCCCGCACCACAGGCAGCATGGGGATGCGGGCGGCCGCGTAGTCCTCCTTCAGGTTCAGGCTCAGGGTCCAGAAGTGGGGAGGCGTCCACAGGAACACCACCGCGAACAGCAGGAGGGCCGGCAGCTCCACCCGCCCGGTGACCGCCGCCCACGCCACCAGGGGCGGGACCGCGCCCGCGGCCCCGCCGATCACGATGTTCTGGGGGGTCGTGCGTTTCAGCCACGCGGTGTACACGAGGACGTAAAACACCAGGCCCGCGACCGCCAGGGTCGCTGCCAGGAGGTTCGCACCCCGCCACAGCACCCAGAAGCCCACCGCCCCCAGCACCGCCGCGAAGGCCACGGCCCGGGCCGGGGAGATGCGACCCGCGGCCACCGGTCTTCGGTCGCGGGTGCGCTGCATGACCGCGTCCACATCCCGGTCCAGGACGCAGTTCAGCGCGTTCGCAGCACCCGCGGTCAATGCCCCGCCCACGAGGGTTGCCAGCACCACCAGGGCCGAGGGACGGCCCCGCTCCGCCACCACCAGGGTGCACGCGGTGGTCACGAGCAACAGCACCACGATCCGCGGCTTCGTGAGCGCCACGTAGTCGGACACCGCTACCCGCCACCGGGGGGCCTGTGGACGCGCCCGGTCCACCGCGGCAGACTCGGGCTGCTGTCCCGCCCGCACCAGCAGGACCAGCACCATCACCCACAGCACCGCGGCCAGGCCCAGGTGCGTGCTCACCACGCCGAAGTGCAGGCCGCTCAGCAGGTTCAACCACCCGACGAAGATCTGCACGCCGTACAGGCCTGCCGCCGCGTGCGCCAGCCGCCGCAGGTCCGGCCGGTCCTGCCGGGCCCGCACCACCAGCCACCCGAGCAGCACCGCCACCAGCACCGCCCACAACCGGTGCGCGAAGTGCTCGAGCACCCCACGTTCCGGTGGGGGCAACACGGCTCCCCGGCACAGCGGCCAGTCCGGGCACGCCAGCCCGGCCCCCGAAGCACCCACGTAGCCGCCCAGGAGGATCAGCACGTACAGGCTCAACAGCGCCGCCAACACCGCGCCACGAAAGGCCCGGCTGCGGTCGTCCCGAGCCACCGGCCCCAGCCCGCACGCGCGCTGCCAAAGCACCACCACCGCAGCCACGAACAGCAGGGCGGTGCCGAGGTGCAGCACCACCAGCCATGGTTCAAGCCCGCTCAGCACCGTCACGCCTCCCAGCAGCGCCTGCAGCACCACCAGCCCCAAGGCGGCCCACGCGGGCTTCCGCAACTCCGGGCGCAGCCGGTACGACCAGACCACTTGGACCGCCACCCACAGCCCCACCACCGCGGCCACCAGCCGGTGGGTCCACTCCAGCAGCACCAGGGGCTCCAGTGGCGGGATCCAGCGGCCGTGGCAGAGGGGCCAGTCCGGGCAGGCGTCCCCCGCACCCGTGGTGCGCACCACACCCCCCAGCACCACCAGGGCCAGGCTCAGAGCCAGCAGGCCTGCCGACGAACGGCGGAATGCGTCCACGGGTCGAGTTGCGCGCCGCGGGAGTTTCCGACAAACTACCGGCGGGCGCGTCCGCGGCTATTGTACGACGCGCCTCCAAACAGCCGGTGGAGGTCTTCGCGTGGTGAGCACGGAAACGCGGGCAGGCTACTCCGGGCGGCACGCCTTCCGGGTGGCGGTGGCCGCCACCGTGGCCACGGCCCTGGTATCCCTGGTGGTGGTGGCGTGGGGCCTGGGGCGCGCGGTGTGGCACCCGGAGGGTGCCGGGGGCCTTACGGGTTGGTTCGTGGCGCTGTGGGACAACCTGGTGGTGGACCGCACCCGCTGGGCGTTCGCGGCCAGTCTGCTGCTGTTGTTGGTCACGGGGCCGGGTTACGGCTACGTGTACGGTGTGGCGGTCGCGCCCGTGCTGTACCGGGTTCCCTCCCTGCACGCCCGGCCGTGGCTGTGCGGGGCGCTGTACGGGCTGTTGGTCTGGCCGCTCAGCCTGTTCTTGGCGTTCCCGCTGGCGGGAGCGGGGGTGATGGGCTCCGAGCTGGCAGGGGGTGGCATGCCATGGCTCGCCCTGGCCGCGCACCTGCTGCACGGCGCCCTCGTGGCCTCGTGGCTGCGCCTCACGGAGGCGTGAAGGCAGCCCGCCCGCCGCCGTCCTCCAACAGCTGGTGCGCCGCCTCGTACACCGCCTGCGGGGTGAGCCCGAACTTCTCCGCCAGCATCGCGTGCGGCGCAGACGCCCCGAACCGGTCCACGCCCACCACCCGTCCGCCGCAGCCCACGTAGCGCTCCCATCCGAAGGGCCTGGCGGCTTCCACCGCCAGCCGGCGGCGGACGGTGGGTGGAAGGACCTGCTCGCGGTAGCTGGCGGGCTGCCGGTCGAACAGCTCCCACGAGGGCAGGCTCACCACCCGGACCCGCACCCCCTCCGACCGCAACCGCTCGTACGCCTCCACGCACAGCTGCACCTCAGACCCTGTGCCGATGAGGATCAGCTCCGGCTGTCCCGGGCAGTCGGCCAGCACGTAGCCGCCCCGCCGCAGGCCGGAGGCCGGCGCGTACCGGGTCCGGTCCAGCACGGGGACCGGCTGGCGCGTGAGCACGATGGCCACGGGCCCCTCTGTGTGCTCCAGGGCCACTCGCCACGCCTCCACCGTCTCCTCCGCGTCCGCGGGCCGCAGGACCACCAGGTTGGGGATGGCCCGCAAAGAGGCCAGGTGCTCCACCGGCTGGTGCGTGGGCCCGTCCTCTCCCACGAGGACTGAGTCGTGGGTGAACACGTGCACCACCGGTAGCCCGGAAAGCGCGGCCAGGCGGATGGCGGGCCGCTCGTAGTCGGAGAACACCAGGAACGTGGCCACAAACGGCCGGAGCCCGCCGTGGTAGGCGATCCCGTTGGCCACCGCCCCCATGGCGTGTTCCCGCACCCCGAAGTGCAGGTTGCGGCCCCGGTAGTCCATGGGCCCGCCGCAGGCCCCCTGTGCGTCCCGCACGGGCCGCTGTGGGCTCTGGAAGTCGCCCAAGCCCCGGAGGGCGGTGTTGGTGGAAGGGTTCAGGTCCGCGGACCCGCCCACCAGCCACGGGATCCGGGAAGCCAGGGTTTGGAGTACCTTGCCGGAGGCAGCCCGGGTGGCCACCCGCTCGCCCGGCGTGAAGCTGGGCAGGTCGGCGTCCCAGCCGGAGGGAAGCTCGCCGCGCTGCGCGCGCTCCCACTGGTCGGCCAGCTCGGGGAACCGGCGCGCGTACGCCGCAAACCGCTCCCGCCAGTCCGCCTCCAGCCGCTCGCCCCGCGGCACTGCCTTGCGGAACTCCGCCAGCACCTCCTCAGGGACCGCGAACGGCTCCTCGTACGGCCATCCCAGGTTCTGCTTGGCCCTGCGCACCTCTTCCTCGCCCAGCGGCGCGCCGTGGGCCTCATGTCGGTCCTGCTTGCCGGGGCTGCCGTAGCCGATGTGCGTCCGGACGATGATCAGGGAGGGCCGCGCCATTTCCTGCCGAGCCCGGCGTAGCGCGGCTTCCACCGCCTCGAGGTTGTTACCGTCCGCCACCTCCTGCACGTGCCACCCCAATGCCTTAAACCGCGCCGCCACGTCCTCCGTGAAGGTGAGCTCCGTGCTGCCTGCCAACGACACCCGGTTGGCGTCGTACAGGCACACCAGCCTGCCGAGCTGCAGGTGCCCCGCCAGGGAAGCGGCCTCATGGGCGACCCCCTCCATCAGGTCGCCGTCCGAGGCCACCACGTAGGTCCAGTGGTCCACGATCTCGTACCCGGGCCGGTTGAACACGCTCGCCAGGTGCCGTTCCGCGATGGCCATGCCCACAGCGTTCGCAAACCCCTGGCCCAGGGGGCCGGTGGTGCACTCCACCCCCGGCGTCACCCGGAACTCGGGGTGGCCCGGCGTCCTGCTGCCCCACTGGCGGAATCGCTTCAGGTCGTCGAGGGTGAGGCCGTAACCGGTGAGGTACAGGAGGGCGTACAGGAGGATGGAGGCGTGGCCCGCGGAGAGCACGAACCGGTCCCGGTCGGGCCAGTGCGGGTTCCGCGGGTTGTGTCGCAAAAACCGGGTCCACAGCACGTACGCCGGAGCGGCGAACCCCATCGGCGCGCCCGGGTGGCCCGACTTCGCCTGCTCTACCGCGTCCATGGCCAGGGCGCGAAGCGTGTTGACGCACAACAGATCCAGGGCTTGCCGCTGTCCAACCATCCCCTCCCTCCAGCCACAACTCGCGTCCACCATAGCAGGAAGCGCGGCCCGCTTCCAAGAACACGGCCCTCGTGACCCCCGACGGTGAGTCCCTGCTGCAGGCCTGGGCAGACGCCGCCGCCCGGGGGCGGGCGGTGGCGTTCCTGCGGGACCGTTTGGGACCTCCTCACGTCGGCACGGTGGAGCGCGCGAAGGACCAGCTGGACCGCCTGGCCCACCGCCAACCGCAGCAGGCGCTGGAGAGGGCCCGGGAGCTCGTGGAGTACGCGGAGTCGGGCCAAGACGTGGTGGCCCGGGTGGTCGCCCATCTGGCAATGGCCAACGCGCTGCTGTGGTGTGAGCGGGTGCGCGAGGCAGAGCAGGCTTACGAAGCCGCCAGGCGCCTGGCGGAGGAGTGCGGCCAGGGGGTGCTGGCAGCCCGGTGCGGAGTGGGGCGGATGGGTGCGCTGTTCCGCCAGGGCCGGTACCAGGAGGCGCTGGAGCTCGCGGACCGCATCGAGCCCGTGCTGTCGTCCCACGGCTCCACCGCCCTTCACGCGGCCCGGGTGCAGGCGCAGCGCGCCACCCTTCTCCAGTACCTCGGTCGGGTGGAAGAGGCCCTACAGGCATACGCGGCCGCCTCCGCCCGGTTCCGGGCTTTGGGAAGCCAGGCCGCCCTGGACCTGGCCGTGGCGCAGCACAACGCGGGTCTGCTTCTCGCACAGCTGGGCCGCCACGGGGAGGCGGCGCCGGTCCTGCGGGAAGCCATGGCGTGCGCGGAGGCGACGGCAAGCCCCTTGCTGTGCGCGCGCGTGGCCGCGGCCCAGGCGTGGGCCGATTTGGCGCAGGGTCGGTACGCGCACGCCCTGCGGGCGTTCGAGCAGGTGGCCTCCCGCTACCAGCACGCAGGTGTGTCCCCGGCCGCGGCCGCCTACCGGGTGTTCGCCCTGGAGTGCCGCCTGTACCTGGGGCAGCTCGAGCGCGTGGCGCAACACGGCGTGGATCTCGCGGGCGAGCTGGACGCCGCGGGGTTCGCCGCAGAGGCGGCGCGGGCCAGGTACCTCGCCGCGGTCGCCTTGCGCCACCGGGGAGACCTGACAGGTGCTTCCAGCTTGCTGGAGGCGGCCCTGGCGTCCCTCGCCCACGTGGGACGGGAGGCGTGGAAGGCCGCGGCCGCGTGTGAGCTGGCCGCCGCACGGGTGCGCCAGGGGAACCCGTCGGCGGCCCTCCCCCTGGCGGAGCAAGCCCACGGGGTGTGGGAGCGCGTCCACAGCCCCGCAGGAATGGGCAGGGCGCTGCTGGTGCTGAGCGACGTGCACGCCGCCCGAGGGGAGACGGCCCCGGCGGTGGAGTCCGCCCGAGAGGCGCTCCGGGTGGGCCTGCGCAGCCAGGTGGCGTGGTTGTGCGCCGCCGCACACCGACGGCTCAGCTCCCTGCGCCCGCAACGGCGCACCGGACACCTGCTGAGCGGCGTGCGGTGGGCGGGCCGGATGCTGGCGTGGCTGCCCGCGGACCTGCGCCCGGGGGTGTTCGCGGAGGTGGCGGAGCTGTACGCGGGCGCGGTGCTGGACCTGTGGGCAAGAGGACGGTGGGCCCGAGCGTGGGAAACGGCCCAGGCCGCCAAATCCAGGGGGATGGCGTGGCAACTTGCCTCGCACGGCCTGGGGCTCCGTCGCCCGGCGGGACAGCCCGCGGAGGAGCTCGGGCGGCTCCTGGAGGCCTGTCGAAGGGGCGTGTTCGCGGACGTGGACGCTGCGGATCTTCCGTTAGCCGCGGGAACCGACGCGCCCCACCCGGAAGCCCAGGTGCGGGAGCTGCTGTGGCGCCTGCAGCTGGACGACCCTGCCGCGGACACCTCGCTCCTCTGGCGCGCCGCGCGGCCGGCCTTTCCGGATCTCGCGCCGGACACGGTCCTGGTGGAGTACTACGTGGCCGCAGACCACCTGCTGGCCTTCGTCCTGCGACCCGACCGCGGCGTGTGGGCGGCCCGGACGTGCGGGGCCCGGGAGGTGGCGCGGGCCGCGGCACTGTGGATCAACGGCCTCCGGGCCTACGCCGTAGGTCGGCTGCCCGCCCGCCAGGGCCTGGAGCAGGCCCGCACGGTCCTGCAGCGGCTGTACGACCTTCTGCTCCGTCCCCTCGAGCCGCACCTGAAGGAGTTCCGCCGCCTGCTGGTAGCGCCCTTTGGGCTGCTGCACGGGCTGCCCTTCCACGCCTTCTGCGAGGGAAGGTGGTATGTGTGGGACCGGTGGGAGGTGAGCTACCTGCCCGCGGGCTCGCTTCTGGGCCTGCTTCGGCGCCCGCACACCGGAGGTGGCCCCGTGGTATGCGTGGCCGACGACTTCGGGGGCCGGCTGCCGGGGGCGGTGGCGGAGGCCCGCTGGGTGGCCGCCCGCACGGGCGGCCAGCTGCGCCAGAACCCCACCCCGGCCGAGTTCCTGCAACTCCTCGGGACCGCGGGAGTCGCGCACGTAGCAGCCCACTGCCGGTTCCGGCCGGAAGCCCCGCTGCTTTCTTCGGTCCACCTGACCCACGGTCCGGTGTACGTGGCGGACATCCTGACCTCGGAGGTGCGCTGCGAGGTGGTGGTGCTGAGCGGGTGCGAGACGGCTTCCTCCCGGGTGCTTCCGGGGGACGAGCTGGTGGGCTTTACCCGAGCGTGGTTCCACGCGGGCGCCCGGGCAGTGGTGGTGTCCCTGTGGGCCGTCCACGATGGTTCGGCTGCCGAGTTCATGCGCCAGCTGTACGCTGCCGCGTGTGCGGGCGCGCGGCTTTCCCAGGCCCTGCGGGACGCAGGGCTGCGGCTCCGGCGGGAGTGGGAGCACCCGTGGCACTGGGCCGGATTCGTGGTGGCGGGCGACCCCGACGCCCGACTTCCGGCGGTGCAGCCGGTGGACGCGAGGGAGGGTGAGGATGCCGGGGCGGTGGAGCCACCTGAGAGGCCACCTGTTGGTGGCCTGCCCTGAGACCAACCTGGACCCCCTAGAGCAGCTGCACCCCGTGCGCTGCCTGGTCCCCGCGGCGCGGCCAGGGGTGGTGTTCGTGTCCCGCCAATCCCGGGGTCGGTGGCGGTGGGAGGCCGTCGCCGTCCCGCGGGCGCAAAGGCCAGTTCCTTGGCACCGCACGGTGAGGCGCTTCGTGGTGGAAGCTGACGAGGCAGAGGTGGAGGTGGCGCGGCGGCTGTCGGAGTCGGCACCGGCCACCTACGCGTCCCTGGACCTAGAGGCGCGCGGGCAGGCGGAGGTGGCGCACGGCAGCCCAACTCCCGACCGCGCCATCCGCGCTCCGGAAGCACGGGCGGAGGACTTCCACACCCAGCCCGCGTTTGCCCGCGTGGGGCTGCTCGACTACGAACGGGCGGCCTACCGGCCCCGCGGCGAAGGGGTCACGGTGGTGATCCTGGACAGCGGCCCTGGCCTCGGGGCAGACGGCCTACCGCGCCTGCAACCAGGCTGCGTGGACGTTTACGTACAGTGGCCACACCACGTGCCCGAGGCCTTTCCCGTTTGGTCACCCCTTCCGGAGCCTGCCGGCCAGGGGTGCGGGCTCGAGGAGCGGTGGCGCCCGCAGGCCTGGTCGCCCCTGCTGGCCACGGAAGAGCAGATGCGGGAGTACCGCGCGTACCACGGTGCCATGGTGGCGTCGTTGGTGAGACGGGTGGCACCCGGCGCCCGGCTGGTGCTGGTGGCCCTGCTGAACCGCGAGCTGGCCACCGCCACCTACGAGCTGGCCGACGCCCTTCGGTGGGCGTACGAGCTCACCGCTGCCGGTCTCCGGCACCCCGACACCGGCGCGCCTTTACTCAGCCGCCCCCTGGTGTACAACCTCAGCCTGGGCGTCGACCGCTCGCAGCCCGAGACGGTACAGTCCTGCGCGCTGCTGGCGGTGGTGGACGAGCTGGCCCGGCAGCGGGCCCTGCTGGTGTGTGCGGCGGGCAACCTGTCCGAGGGACGGCCCGAGAACTGCCTGGAGCCCGCCGCGTACGGGCACTTTGGGGACACCCTGGCCTCCCAGACCCAGGTGGTCCCCGTGGCCGCCACCAGCGCGGCGCAGCCCGACCGCTACGCGTGGTTCAGCAACGAAGCGCACTTCGGGGCGCCCGGGGAGGACCTCCTCCTGGACTGCGGAGCCGTGGTGGCGGGGTCCCGCTACGTGCGCTGGTCGGGCTGTTCCTTCGCCGCGGGCCTCGTGACGGGGGTGGTGGCGGTGTTGCTCAGCACGGGCATGCCACCCGAGCTGGTGAAGGCTCGGCTGTGGGAGCAGGCCTTACGGCCCTCCCGGTGGGACGGGGTGCACGCGGTGCGGCTGTGAGGGACGGGCCGATGAAGCAATGAAGCAACTGGCGGGGTACAGCCTCTGTCCGGTGGGCGCGCCCTGAGCCGCATTACCCCGGGGCGGCCAGGTGGCGGCCACGGGCTAGAAGCGCCACACCTGTTCGACACATCTACGACGAGCTGGCCGGGTGAGCCGGCCCCGGGTTGTTGCGCGTCACCGGCTACGCGCCCGACCGAGCCCGCAGGAGGAACTTCTGGATCTTGCCCGTGGCGGTTTTCGGCAGTTCCGACACGAACTCCACCGCTTTCGGTGCCTTGAAGTGCGCCAGCCGGTCCCGGCAGAACGCCACCAGCTCGTCCGCGGTGGCCTGCATGCCGGGCCGGAGCACCACGAAGGCCTTGGGCACCTCGCCCCACTTCGGGTCCGGCACACCCACCACCGCAGCCTCCATCACCGCGGGGTGTTGGTACAGGATCGCCTCCACCTCCACCGAGGAGATGTTCTCCCCGCCGCTGATGATGATGTCCTTTTTGCGGTCCACGATTTGCAGGTAGCCGTCGGGATGCACCACCGCCAGGTCGCCGGTGTGAAACCACCCGCCGCGGAACGCCTCCGCGGTGGCCTCCGGGTCCTGGTAGTAGCCGTCCATCACCGTGGGACCCCGCACCACGATCTCCCCGACTTCCCGTCCGTCTCGGGCCACGGGGGACAGGTCTTCCCGGACCACGGCCACCTCTCCGCACAGGAGCTGGCCCACCCCCTGGCGTGCCTTCCGGGCTGCCCGCTCCTCCAGCGGGAGGCTGTCCCACTCTCGGGGCCACTCGCACACCGTTAGCCACGGGCCGGTTTCCGTGAGCCCGTACACGTGTACCACCTCGATGCCCAGCTCCCCCTCCGCGCGGGCGATGAGCGCCGCAGGGGGCGGTGCCCCACCCACGTACCACCGGAGGCTTTGCCTGGGTTTCCAGCCGCGGGCGGCGGGGTCGTTCAGCAGCATCACCAACACCGTGGGCGCGGAGAAGGCCACGGTCACCCCCTCCCGGTCCACCAGCCGGAACACCTCCGGCGGATCCACCTTGGGAAGGCACACGTGACGGGCTCCCACCGCACTGACCGCCCACACCGCGCCCCACCCGTTCACGTGGAACATGGGCAGCACGTGCAGGTAGGCGTCCTCCAGGTGCAGCCGCCCGTGCACCACCACATTCAGCACGTTCAGCGCCGCGTTCCGGTGGGTGAGCACCACCCCCTTGGGGTGCGCGGTGGTCCCGCTGGTGTAGTTCAGGGTGATGGGCGCGTGCTCGTCCACCTCCTCCGCGCGGTGCCACGCGGCTCGTGCCGCGGCTCCAGACACCTCGGCCATCAGGGCGTCTGACCCTTCCGCGTCCAGCCGCACCACCCGCAGGCCCTCCACGCGGCGCGCCACGGACTCCGCCACCTCTGAAAAGCTCGGGTCCGCGAGCAGCAGCCGGGTGCCCGAGTGCCGCAGGATGTACTCGTAGTCCGCCTCCCGCAACCGGGTGTTCAAGGGCACCACCACGCACCCTGCCAACGGGACCGCGGTGTACACCTCCAGCGCCCGGTGGGTGTTGGGGGCAAGCACCGCCACCCGGTCCCCCGCCGCGAGCCCCAGCGTGCGGAGGGCCGCTGCCAGCTGGCCGCACCGCTGCCCGAACTGGGCGTACGTGAACCGCCCGGCGCCGTCCACCACCGCCACGCGGTCCGCGTAGACGTCCACCGCCCGACGCACGAACTGCAGGGGCGTCAGCGGCGTCCGCACGGTCTCACCCCCTCACACGGCCAGGTACTGCCGCACGGTTCGCTCGTCCGAGGCGATGGCCTCCATGGGGCCGCCCACCTGCACCGCGCCCTTGTCCAGCACGTACCCCCGGTCCGCCACGCGCCGGCAGAAGCGCAGGTTCTGGTCCGCCAGCAGGATCGTGACCCCTGCCTGCCGGATCTCCCGGAGGGTCTGCTCCAGCTGCCGGACCACCAAGGGTGCCAGCCCCTCCACCGGCTCGTCCAGCAGGAGGAGATCCGGGTTGCTCATGAGCGCCCGGCCCACGGCCAGCATCTTCTGCTGCCCGCCGGACAGCTGCGTACCCCGCAGGTGGCGCAGCTCCCGCAGCGCTGGAAACAGGCGGTACACCCGGTCCAGGTCCCATGCCCCGTGGCGGCCGGAGGCGTACCGGGCCAGCAGCAGGTTCTCCTCCACGGTGAGGTCGGGGAAGATGCGCCGGTCGTCAGGGACGTACGCGATGCCGAGATGGGCCACCTCGAACGGCGCGCGACCTGCCAGCTCGGTGTCGCGGAACCGCACCCGGCCACCGCGCACCTTAACCAGCCCCATCACCGCCCTCAGGGTGGTGGTCTTCCCAGCGCCGTTCCGCCCCAGCAGCGCGACCACCTCCCCCTCCCGCACCTCGAAGTCCACCCCGTGCAGCACCGCGGAGCTGCCGTAGCCCGCCACCAGCCCCTCCACCACCAGCACCCTAGGCCTCCTCCCCCAGGTACGTCTCCCGCACCTCCCGGTTCTGCCGGATGGCCTCGGGAGGTCCCTCCGCCAGCACCCTCCCGCGGTTCATCACCACCATCCGCTGCGCCAGCCCGAACACCACGTCCATGTCGTGCTCCACCACGAGGAAGGTGACACCCCGTCCCTCCGCGAGCCGCCGGACCAGCTCCAAAAGTCCGGCGCGCTCCAGCGGGTTCAGGCCGGAAGAGGGCTCGTCCAGCAGGCATAGCCTCGGGCGGCTGGATAGCGCGATGCCCAGCTCCAGGCGCCGCTGGTCGCCGTGGGCCAGCGACCCCGCGGGGACTTCCGCGCACCCCGCTAGGCCCAGCTCCGCCAGCAACGCGTCGGCCTCCTCGTGGGCCTGCCGCCAAGCCCGCACCGGCCGGAGGGCGTGGCGGGCCGCCTTCTCCCGCGCCAGGATGGCCACGAGAAGGTTTTCGCGCGCGGTGAGCTCCGGGAACACCGTCATGACCTGGAAGGACCGCGCCAGGCCGCGGTGCACTCGGGCGTGCGCAGGCAGGCGCGTGATGTCTTCGCCGCGGAAAAAGATGTGACCCTCGTCGGGCAGCAGGTAGCCGCTCAGTAGGTTCAGGGCGGTGGTCTTACCCGCGCCGTTGGGCCCGATGAGCGCCACGCACTCGCCCTCTTCCACCTGCACGTCGAGGCCGTCCACCGCGGCCAGGTCCCCGAACCGCTTGCGCAGGCCCCGGGCCACCAGCAGCGCCACCTCACCCTCCCTCCTCACCCGCAGCCGCCGGCTGCACCCGTGGGGCCCGCAGGGCGAGTCCCTCCAGCGCGGCCACCAGACCTCCGCGGAAGCCCAGCACCAAGACCACGACCACGACGCCCAGCACCAGGGACCAGTGCACCGTAAACCGCACGATCACGTCCTTGGCCACCACCAGCACGAACGCGCCCACAAGCGGCCCCGCGAACGACCGGATCCCGCCCAGCAGGGTAGCCAGCACCGGCTCCGCGGACGCGGTCCAGTGCGCGATGGGCGGGGTGACGGTGTTCTCCAGGGGCGGCAGCAGGGAGCCCGCAAGGCCTGCGTAGGCGCCCGCCACGGTGAACGCCACCAGCCGCAGGGACCGCACGTCCAGCCCCACGTGGGCCGCCCGTACCTCACTGTCCCGTACCGCCCGTAGCGCGAGCCCCAGGGGCGAGTGCACCACCCGGTGCATCACCACCACCCCCAACACCGCGGCCACGAGCACCACGTAGTAGTACCGCTCCACGGTGGGCAGAGGGACCACAAGCCCCAGAAGCTCCAGGGGAGCCCGGGGTACTCCCACCAAGCCGTCATCCCCGCCTGTCACCGCGCGCCACTTCCAGGCCAGGGAGAAGATCATCATCCCGAAGGCCAGGGTCAGCATGGCGAAGTAGATCCGGGTGTGGCGGACGGACAGGTAGCCCAGCACGAGCGCGGCCACGGCCGCCGCGGCCGTCCCGCCCAACACCCCAGGCAGCAGGGACGGCCATGCCAGGAGGATCCGGGCGCACGTGTACGCGCCCACCGCGTAGAACCCAGCCTGCCCGAAGGATAGCAGTCCCGTCTGGCCGAACAGGAGGTTGAACCCCACCGCGTTGAGGCCCAGCAGCAGGATGTGCACGGTGAGGTAGACCACGTAACGGCTGCCCACCACCGGCAGCAGCACCAGCACCAGCACCAGGCCGGCCAGGGCCCAACGGCGGGTGGCGTGGTTCATCGGGCGAACAGGCCCTGCGGCCGCACCAGCAGCACCGCGGCCATGATGGCGAACACGAAGAATAGCTCGAACTCCGGGAACCACAGCGTCCCGTAGCTGGACAGCACGCCCACCAGCAGGGAGCCCGCGAACGCCCCCCGCAAGTTCCCGAGCCCGCCGATCACTGTGATGATGAACGCCTGCACGATCATGGCCGCACCGATCCCCGGCGCCACGGGTCGCACAGGGGTAGACAGGGCACCGCCCAACGCCGCCAGGGCGGAGCCCAGCATGAACACCGAGGAGAACACCCCGGGGGTGCGGATCCCCAGCGCGGCCGCCATATCCCGGTCCGCGGCGGTGGCCCGCACCGCCCGGCCCCACCACGTGCGGTCGAACAGCACCCAGAGACCTCCCCCCACCAAGGCTCCGGTCGCCATCAGGAACGCGTTGTACAGCGGGTAGGGCCGGCCGAACAGCACCACGCTGCCCTGCAGCCATGGAGGGATGGGGGGGATGCGGAACACGCCACCCCAAACGAGCTTCGCCAGGTCGTCCAAGAACAGCACGAGGCCGAAGGTCAGCAGCAGCTGGTAGCTGGGGTCCAGCCCGTACAGGGGACGGAGCAGGCCCCGCTCCACCGCAGCCCCCAGCAGGGCCACCGCGGCCATGCTGGCCAACACCGCCACCCCAAACGGCAGGCCCACAACCCCGTACAGGGTGTAGCCCAGGTAGGCCCCCAGCATGAACAGGCTGCCGTGGGCGAAGTTCAGGACACCTAGCACGCCGAAGATGATGGTTAGCCCGGCGGAGATCAGCCACAGGTACATGGCCGAGCTCAGCCCGATCAGCCCCTGGTAGGCGAGGACCTCCACGCCCCTCCCCCGCGGGCGGCGCCTCCGGCGGGCCGGCTACTTGCTCAGCTCCAGCGGCCGGAAGGGCGGCCACCGCCAGTAGTCCTTCGGGTCGAACACCTTCAGCTCGCCCAGCACCGCGATGGGGTAGCGCGGATCCCACACTACCTTTCCCGCGGGCACCGCGTACACGAACTGGTGGTCCTCGGAGCGGAACACCCGCACGCCCGCGGGCGTTTCGATGCGCATCCCCTGCAGGGCGGCGATCACCCGGTCCGTCTGCAGGCTGCGGGCCCTCTCCACCGCGGCCTTGGTGATGTAGATGGCGGAGTAGGTGGTCTCCGCGGAGTAGTTGGGCATGCGGTTCCACCGCTTGGCGAACCGGCTCACGAAGGACCGGTTGGTCTCCGTGTTGGGCCAGTTGTGGATGTAGCGCGCGGTCGCGTATAGCTTGCCCTGAAAGCGCCCCTCCTTCACCTCCTGGGAGATCCCTTCCAGCACGTCCACCGACCCGCCCATGGCCTGGAACCACACCTTGATGCGGTCAAACACGCCCTGCAGGAGGGCCTGCCGAAGGAGCGTCACCGCCTCTCCTGCCCACGGGGTGGCGATGATCCCGTCGGGGTTTGTGGCCATGACCGCGGCGATGTGGGGCGAAAAGTCCGTGGTGAGGAAGGGCGCCCACGCGGCGCCCACGAACTCCACGTCCGGCCGCAGCCGCCGCATCTGCTCGCGGAAGATGGCCCAGGTGGCGTACCCGTACTCGTAGTCCGCCCCGATGGTGGCCCACCGGCGCACGTCCCGCCGGTCCCGGAACAGCCACGCGGCCACCGCGTCCTGGTAGACGGGGGCGCTCACCCGGACGATCTGCTTGATCTTCTGCTGGGCCACCAGCTCCTCCGTGAGGCGGTGGGTGGCCGCGTGGGTGAAGAACTGGATCCGGTCGAGCTCCCGGAGGACCGGCCCCAGGGCCATAGCGGACCCGCTGCTGTCCACCCCGTACAGGAAGTGGGCGCCCCACTCCGTGACCAAAAAGCGGGCGTTCCGCACCGCGGTGGCGGGGCGCAGCTCCTCGTCCATGAACCGCATCTCCAGCCGGCACCCCAGAATCCCGCCCGCGGCGTTGATCTCCTCAATAGCCAGCTGCGCTCCCATCTCGATCTGGCGTCCGTAGTCCGCGTGGGGTCCCGAAGCCGCGCCCTGCACGCCCAGCTTGATGGTGGGCACGCCCAACGCACAGGTGGCCGGGCCTGCAGCGCTCCACGAGGCCCCCGCCAGGAGGGCCACCACTACAAGCGGAACCCACACCCACCGCATGCTGATCCCCCCTTTTCCGTTCCGAGCTACGGGCGGATTACGATCCCCCCCTGCTGCTTCCCTGCCGGGCGACCCGGCTACGGGTAGATCCCCCGGGTGTACAGGGCGTCTGCCACCCGCTCGATGGCCCGCACCAGGGCTGCGGTGCGCAGGTCCACGCCCCGCTGCTCCGACACCCGCCACACCTCCTGGAAGCCGCGCACGAGCAGGCGCTCCAGCCGCTGCCGGACCTCCTCCTCCGTCCAGAAGAACGCCTGCAGGTCCTGCACCCATTCGAAGTAGGACACGATCACGCCGCCCGCGTTGGCCAGGATGTCGGGCACCACCAGCACGTTCCGGCTGCGCAGCACGTCGTCCGCTTCCGGGGTGGTGGGGCCGTTGGCCCCCTCGATGATCACCCGCGCCTGCACCCGGCGCGCGTTGTCCGGGGTGATCTGACCTTCAAGGGCCGCGGGCACCAGGACGTCGCAGGGGACTTCCAACACCTCCTCCGCGGACACCCGCTGCCCCTGCGGGAAGTCCGCCACCGTCCCCGTGGCCCGCTTGCAAGCCAGAAGCGCTTCAGGGTCCAGGCCGTGGGGGTCGTACACCCCGCCCCGGGAGTCGCTGACGGCCACCACCACCGCCCCCATGCGGGCCAGGGTCAGGGCGGCCACGGACCCCACGTTGCCGAACCCCTGCACCGCCACCCGGGCGCCCTTCAGGTCCAGACCCACCGCGGCGGCCGCTTCCCGCGCCACTAGTGCGCAGCCCAGGCCGGTGGCCTCCTCCCGGCCCACGGATCCGCCCACGGAGACCGGCTTTCCCGTCACCACGGCAGGGACGGAATAGCCGCGGTGCATGCTGTAGGTGTCCATGATCCACGCCATCACCTGCGGGTTGGTGCCCACGTCCGGCGCCGGGATGTCGCTTTCGGGCCCCATGAGGACGCTGATCTCCGTGGCGTACCGGCGTGTCAGGCGCTCCAGCTCGCCCGAGGACAGCTGCTTGGGGTCGCACACCACCCCGCCCTTGGCGCCGCCGTAGGGGAGCCCCGCGATGGCGCACTTCCAAGTCATCCACATCGCCAGGGCCCGCACCTCGTTCAGGGTGACGCCCGGGTGGTAGCGGATGCCGCCCTTGGTGGGGCCCAGCACCGTGCTGTGGTGCACCCGGTAGCCGGTGAAGATCCGGACCGAGCCGTCGTCCATTTTCACCGGGAAGTTCACCGTGAGCTCCCGCTTGGGGTACGCGAGGAACTCCCGGATGCCCCGCTTCAGGGGCACGTACCGCGCCGCCCGGTGGAACTGTTCCAGCGCCATCTCCCAGGGGTCGGAGACCGTGACCGCGGGCTGTGCCATGCGGCTTACCTCCTTAACTTAACTTAACTTTCGGCGCCCCGAGCATACCGCCCCGACTGCGCGACGGCCAATCCGTCGCCGGACGGATCAACCGCCGGCGGCCCTACCCCGTCCATCTCCACGGAGGGCAAACCACGAGGAGGTGGGAACGTGAGACGGTGGCTGGTGTTGGGAGCGGCCTTCGCGGTGCTGGCGGGCCTCGCGGCGGTGCGGGTGGTGCAGGCCGCCCCCGCGGCTCCGGCCGGGGCGGACCGGTGGAGTTGCTGGGATCCCGCGCTGCGTTCGCAGTTCGAGGCGGTGTACGACCGGCACCGCATCGCCCTGCGCAACGCCCGGAACCGGGTCGAGGACGAGCGGTACGCCCTCCGCCGGCTGCTCACTTCCCCACAGGCCACCCGAGCGCAGGTGGACGCGCAGGCCGGGCGCCTGGCGGAGGCGCTGGGGGCTCTGGCGCGCGCCCGCGCGGCGTTCCTTTGGGAGCTGCGGGAGGCCCTCCCCGCTGACCGGCGGGAGGCGCTTCTGCGCTGCTTCGTGGGCCCTCGAGGGTTCGGCCCCCTATGGCGGCGGTGGTAGGCGGCCGTCAGCCGCCGGTAAGCCGGGCCCAGTCCTCGGGGGTGTCCACGTCCACCGCGGCCTCCGGCACCGGGACGAGGACCGCCTCGTCCCGGTGCCGCTCGATCACGGGGCGCGCACCTGAGTCGCCCCGTAAGCGCACCAGCTCCCCAAACAGGTCGCGCCGGAACACCGCCGGCACGCCTGCGGTCCCCGCGTAGGACGCCGCCACCACCGGTGCCTCCGTGTCGCGGTACGCCTCCACCAAGCGGCGCAGGTGCTCGCCCGTCACCCGGGGCTGGTCTGCCAGGGTCACCAGGACCGCCGGTGCGTCTGGGACCGTACGTAGCCCGCAGCGCAGGGAGCTTGCCAGACCCTGGGCGTGGTCAGGGTTCACCACCACCTCCACCGGCAGGCCCGCCAGCTCCTGCCGCATCCGGTCCGGGTCCGGCCCCACCACCACCACCACCCGGTCGGCCGCCTGCAGGGCGGCCTCTGCGGCGCGGCGCAGCAGGCTGGAATTTCCCCACCGCAACAGCAGCTTGGGTTTCCCCATGCGCCTGCTGGACCCCGCGGCCAACACCACCGCGGCCACGGAACGAGCCACCTGCCAACCGGAGGTCAACCTGACGCCGCCACGGGCTCGTGAATCGGTGCCCGGCGGTCCCGCAAAAAGCCGCCCGCGCGCCCGTTGCGGGCGGCCAACACTTCCGCGAGGATGGCCAGGGCGATCTGCTCGGGCCCCTCGGCACCGATGTCCAGGCCCACGGGTGCGAACAGCCTCTGCCGTTGATCCGGAGACGGCACCACCCCGGAATCCTCCAGCTCCCGGAGGATCTTCAAGGTCCGCTGCCGGGGCCCCAGCACGCCCACGTAGGCGGGGAACGGTTCGTAGGTGAGGAACGAGCGCAGGAGGTCCCGGTCGTGCAGGTAGTTGTGGGTCATCACCACCACACACGTGCGCGCGTCCGGGCGCACGGCCTCCGCGGCCTGAGGGAACTCTGTGTGCACGAACCCGTAAGCTTCCGGGAACCGCTCCCGGTGGAGGAACTTCTCCCGCCGATCCACCACCACGGGGCGGAACCCCAGCTCCGCGGCCAGGCGTACCAGGGGGATCGCGTCGTGCCCCGCGCCGCACACCACCAGCCTGGGAGGGGGCAGGATGGGCTCCGCGAGCAACTCGTAGCCTTCCGAGGCGGTGCGGGCCGGACGCTCCGAGGACAGCGCCTTCCGCCCCACCTCCACCGCGGCCGCGTCCAGGGCCGCGCTACCCAGGGTCCCGGCCACCTGCCCGCCGCCGTCCACCACCAGTCGCCAGGCCAGGCGGTCTGAGTCTTCCGGCCCCACCACGGTGACCACCGACAGGCTAGCTTCCTCTTCCACGGCCCGGGCCAGGTAATCCTCCGGCGACGGCTGGTAGACCCCGACCTTCTCCACGAGGACGTCGATGACGCCGTTGCACCCCAGCCCCAGCCCCCACACCGCGTCGTCGTCCGCGGTAAGGTCGTAGTGCAGCAGCCGCGGCCGCCCGTCCCGCAGGACCTCCTCCGCCACCACCTGGATGTCGCCCTCCAGGCACCCTCCGGACACCGACCCCACGGTGGCCCCCGAGCTCAAAATCAGCAGCCGCGCGCCCTCACGGCGGTAGGTGGATCCCCGCACCCCGACCACGGTCGCCAGCGCCGCCTCTTCCCCCTTGGCGCGCGCCCTGCGCAGCCCATCCAGTACGTCCAGCAGCTCCCGCATCCCCTACAACCTCCTCGTGGCCTGGCCCAGCCGCCTCCGGGCCAGCACCCGTTCCAGATCCTTCAGGCTGTCCGCGTTGTGCGCGGAGGCGAACACGTGCACGTACGGCAGGGCTGCCTGCATCCCCCGGGTCAGCGGCTGGTAGCCGGGGCTGCCGAGCAGCGGGTTGAGCCAGATGACCCGGGCGGCCCGCGCCCGGATCTCCTGCATGGCCCTGCGAAGGACCTCCACCTCTCCGGTGTCCCACCCGTCACTCACGATGAGCACCACGGTATGACGGTCCAGCAGCCCTCCGTACCGGTCGAGGAACTGCCGCAGGCTGGTGCCGATTTTGGTGCCGCCGGACCAGTTGGGGACCGCCTGGCTCAGCCGGTCCAGGGCGCACCGAAGGGGCCGGCTGCGCAGCTGCTCGGTGACCCGGGTCAGGGAGGTGCTGAACACGAACGACTCCACCCGCCCGAGGGCCTCCTGCAGCGCGTACACGAACTGGATCAGGAACCGGCTGTACACGTCCATGGACCCAGAGACGTCGCACAGCAGCACCACCCGGTGCTTGCGCACCTTCCGCCGCTGGAAGGCGAGCTCGGGGAACTCCCCGCCCCACCGCAGGTGCAGTCGCAGGGTCCGCCGCATGTCCAGCAGGTGGCTGCGCCGGGCCCGCCGCCGCCTGCGGCCCCACCGGGTGGCGATGCGACGGGCGATGGCCACCACCATCCGTGCGATTAGGTCCAGCTCGTCTTCCCGGAAGCTGGAGAAGTCCTTGCGGCTCAACACCTCCACGGGGCTGTAGCCGGGGACTTCCTGTTCTCCCTCGGCGTCCTCCTCCGCCCACCCCCGGACCGAGGGCGCTCCCAGGCTCGACGCCTCCACCGGCGGCTGCGCTTCCGGCCGCTCCTGGGGCCCCTCGCGCTCGGGGCCGGCCTGCGCGCCCCAGTACGCGTCGAACAGGGCGTCGAACACGGCCAGGTCCTCCCGGCGGTGGGGGAGGGTGGTGCGCAGGGCCAGCCGGAAGGCCTCCCGGTCCACCAGGTTTACCGCTCGCAGGGCGCGAAGGGCGTCCGCGGTCTCCCCAGGACCGCACAGCACCCCGCGGGCCCGAAGCCGCCGGCTGAACTCCACCACGTGCTCTGTGAGGCTGCCCAGCTCCGGCCGCATGGCCTCGCCCGGCGGTTACCCCCTCGCCAGCCGCTCCAGCCGGTCCAGGGCGGCCTGAAGGGACTGGCCGTCCCGCTGGGCGTCCGCGATGACCGCCAGCACCCGGTCCAGCCACGGCCCCCGGGCCACCCGCTGATCCTCGTGGTGCTTGAACAGGCACCCCAGGGTGCGCTCCACCGCTTCCCGGTCCAGGTGGTCCCGGTGCAGCCGCAGCAGGGCCGCGCTCCAGTCCAGGGTCTCCGCCACCCCCGGGACCTTCTGCAGGTCCAGGGCGCGCACCGCGTGCAGGAAGGCGGCGATCTGTTCCGCCAGCTGCCGGGAGATCCCCGGCACCTTGCGGAGCACGATGGCCAGCTCCTTCTCGAAGCTGGGGTAGTCAATCCACAGGTACAGACAGCGCCGCCGGAGCGCGTCGGACAGCTCCCGGGTGCGGTTGCTGGTGAGGACCACGTACGGCACGTGCTGCGCCCGGATGGTGCCGATCTCCGGGATGGTGATCTGCCAGTCGCTCAGCAGCTCCAGCAGGAACGCCTCGAACTCCTCGTCCACCCGGTCGATCTCGTCCACCAGGAGCACCGGCGCCCGGGGGTGCGTGATGGCCTGCAGGAGGGGGCGGCGGAGGAGGAACGGCTCGGAGAAGATGGTCTGCTCCTTTTCCTCCGGGCTCCGGCCGCTGCCCTCCTCCAGGCGGATCCGGAGCATCTGCTTCTGGTAGTTCCACTCGTACAGGGCGGTGTTCACGTCCAGCCCCTCGTAGCACTGGAGCCGGATCAGGTCCGTGTCCAGGGCGCGGGCCATGACCTTGGCGATCTCCGTCTTGCCCACGCCCGCGGCCCCCTCCACCAGCAGGGGCTTGTGCAGCTCGATGGACAGGTAGATGGCGGTGGCGATCTCCCGGTCCGCGATGTACCCTTCCTGCGCCAGGGCGGCCAGGATCTGCTCGACGTCACCCAGGGTCGGGCGCGACACGCTGCGGTCTCCCATGTCCGTATTCTACACAACGCGCCCCGGGAGCCCTGGCTTCCCGCCTCACCGGCGGCGGAACAGCGGCGCCCACTCCTCCCGGGCCCGCCGGTAGGTGTCCTCGTCGTAGTCCTCCATGACCATCACCCGGAGCCGTTCCGCGTCGCGGATGGGAGGGTAGATCCCGGGCAACAGGACGAACTCCCCGGCCTGTGCCAGCGCCAGCAACGCGGCCCTGGACATCAGGGTGTCCACGAACAGCCGCGCGGCCTGCGGGTGGGGGGCGCGGCTGGCGACCGCGGCGTGGTGCGCCTCCGCCAGCATGGGGTCCAGGCGCACGTAGTCGATGGGCGCCCCCTGCCGTCCGAAGAGGTGCACGTAGGAGAGAAGCGCGATGCCCAGCCCGTACTCGCCCGCCACCACCTTGCTGGGAATGGTCAGGATCGACTCCTCCAACCCGCCCACCTGGGCCGCGAGGCGCTCCACGAACCCGCGCCAGCCCCCTCCCAGCACCCGACGTAGGTTCAGCAGCCACTGGGCACTCCCGAGGTTCAGGGTGGGGTCCGCGAGCACCAAGCGGCCCCGCCAGCGGGGATCCAGGAGGTCCGCGTAGCTCCGCGGGGCGTCTGCGGGCCGGACCAAACGGGAGTTGAACAACGCGGTGTAGAGGTTCAGCCGGTACGGCGGGGAGAGCACGCCGTCCCGGTCTCGCCCGGTGGCGGGGAAAGGTTCGTAGGCGGCGGACGCATACGACGCAAACGCTCCCTGCTGCTTGAGGATCCGCATCACGGGGCTGGGCGCGATCACCACGTCGAACAGCGCCCGTCCCGTCCGGAACTCAGCCAGGGCGCGGTCCACGAGGCGGTCCGGGGGTGCCCTCCAGTACTCCACCGGCACCCCGAACCGCCCCTCGTAGATCTTGGCCAGGACCTCGAAGTTGTCCGCGGGCATGGTGCCGTACACCACCACCCGCCCCTCCCGACGGGCGGCGAGCACCCGCGGATCGTCCTGCGCAAGACCGGCCCCCACGGCCAGCAGCAGCAGGATCGCCCACGCCATCCACCTCACGGCCGTCCCTCCCCCCCGGAACCACCCCGGCCCGCCTACCCGCGACTCGCGGACCGCACGAGCAGCCTCTCGCACGGTAAAGGTGCGGAGGCGCATTGGGGTGGTCTAGTACCGCGTCAGGTAGCGGTCCACCTCCCAGCTGTGCACCTGGGCGATGTACTCCCGCCACTCCTGCCGCTTGGCCTTCAGCAGGTCGCTGACCACGTGAGACCCCAGAGCCTCGCACACCACCTCGTCCGCCTTGAAGGCGTCCATGGCCTCGCCCAGGTTGCGCGGAAGCACCCGGATGTCCAGCGCCTCCAGCTCGTCCTCCGTCATGGCGTAGATGTTGCGGTTCAGGGGCGGGCCAGGGTCCACCTTCCGCTCCATCCCGTCCAGCCCGGCGGCCAGCATCACCGCGAAGGCCAGGTAAGGGTTGCAGGACGGGTCGGGCATCCTCAGCTCGACCCGGGTGGCCTGGCCCCGCGCCGCGGGGACCCGGACCAGGGGTGAGCGGTTGCGCTCCGCCCACGCGATGTACACGGGCGCCTCGTACCCGGGGACCAGCCGTTTGTACGAGTTCACCAGGGGGTTGGTCACCAGGGCCATGCCCCGGGCGTGCTCCAGCAGCCCCCCGATGTAGTGCAGGCACACGGAGCTGAGTCCGTACGGACCGGCAGGGTCGTCGAAGGCATTTCGGCCTTCCCGGAACAGGGACTGGTGGGTGTGCATGCCGGACCCGTTGATGCCCGCGATGGGTTTCGGCATGAAGGTGGCGTGTAGCCCGTGCTGGCGGGCGATGGTGCGGACCACGAACCGGAAGGTGACCACGTTGTCCGCGGTGCGTAGCACGTCCGCGTACTTGAAGTCGATCTCGTGCTGGCCGTGCGCCACCTCGTGGTGGCCCGCCTCGATCTCGAACCCCATGGCGCTCAGGGCGGTGATCATGTCCGCCCGGGCCTCCTCGCCCCGGTCGATGGGTGCCAGGTCGAAATAACCCGCCTCGTCGTGGGTGGTGAGGACCGGCTGCCCCTGAGAGTCCGTGGGGAACAGGAAGAACTCGCACTCGGGCCCCGCCATCATGGTGTAGCCCTTCTCCGCCGCCCGCCGGACCATCCGCTTCAGCACGTAGCGGGGGTCGCCCGGGAAGGGGTTGCCGTCCGGGGTGTACACGTCGCAGATCAGGCGAGCGGTGACCGCCTGGGCGTCCTTCCACGGGAACAGGGTGAAGGTGTCCGGATCCGGGACCAGGACCATGTCGGACTCCTCGATGCGGACGAAGCCCTCGATGGACGACCCGTCGAACATGATCCCCTCCTGGAGGGCCCGCTCCAGCATCTCCACGGGGATCTCCACGTTCTTCAGGGTCCCGAAGATGTCCGTGAACTGCAGCCGCACGAAGCGGACGTTCAGCGCCTCCGCCTTCTCCAACACCTGCTGCTTGTCCATGGGCCTCCTCGCCGGGGGAACTCGGCAGGTACTGTAGCACGCCCGGGCTAGGGGGACAACGCCCCAGAACCGGCTCCTGCCAGGTCCGCCACCAGGCGCACCAGGGCGGAGTGGTCCAGGTCACCCCACCCGCGGGCCACCAGGGCCCCCAGCAGCTCGTGCACCAGGGCGGTGCCCAGGAGCGGCACACCCGCGCTGCGCGCGGTCTCCAGGGCGATGCGCAGGTCCTTGTGGTGCAGCCGCGCCCGGAACCCCGGCTGGTGGTTGCCGTCCAGCATGCGCTGTCCGTGCACCTCTAGGATCCGGCTGCCCGCGAACCCCCCGAGGAGCGCCCGCCGCACCCGGGCGGGATCCGCCCCGCTCCGCTCTGCCAGCACCAACGCCTCCGCCACCGCCTGGATGGTGAGGGCCACCACCACCTGGTTGCAGGCCTTGCACACCTGTCCGGAGCCCACGGGGCCGATGTGCACCACGTTCTTGCCCAGGACCTCGAAGATGGGCCGGACCCGCTGGAACACCTGCGGGTCCCCGCCTACCATGATGGACAGCGTGCCCTCCTCGGCCCCCCGCTGGCCTCCGCTCACCGGCGCGTCCAGCATGTCCACCCCCCGCTGCGCGAGCCGCGCCGCGATGGACCGGGTGGCCGCCGGCGAGATGGTGCTCATGTCTACCAGCACCGAGCCTGGCCGCAGCCCTTCTGCCAGTCCGTCCGGCCCGAAGGTCACCTGCTCTACGTCCGGCGTGTCCGGCAGCATCGTGATGACCACCTCGGACCGCTCCGCCACCCCGCGGGGAGAGCCACCGTCCGCGGCGCCGACAGCCACCAGCTCCTCCACCGAGGGTCGGCTGCGGTTGTGCACCGTGACCGCGTACCCGGCCCGCAGGAGGTTGCGGGCCATGGGTTTCCCCATGATGCCCAACCCGACGAATCCCACGCGCACCGCTTTTCCCTCCTTCCACACCTCACGGCCGCCAGCTCATCCGCGGCGGAAGCCCATCTCCTCGATCCAGCGCAGCCCCTCCTCCGTCCGGTCCGCGGGCCGGTACTCCAGCCCCACGAAGCCCTCGTAGCCCGCCCGGTCCAGCTCCCGCAGCACGTACGGGTAGTGGATCTCGCCCGTGCCCGGCTCGTGCCGGTCGGGTGCGTCTGCGATCTGCACGTGCCCGAGCCGCCCCGCCAGGCGCCGGAGGGTGGGGACCAGGTTCCCCTCCGCCCGCTGCATGTGGTAGACGTCGCACTGCAAGCAGGCGTTGCCCGCGGCCACCTCCTCCAGGAGCCGCTCCCCCACCGCGGTGGTGGGCACCCAAAAACCGGGGACGTCGTACGGGTTCACGGGCTCCACCAACAGGGTCAGGCCCGCAGAACCCAGCAGCCCTGTAGCGAAGCGCAGGTTTTCCACCAGACACCGCCACTGCTCCACCTCCGGCACCCCCTCCACGCGGCGCCCCGCCAGGGCGTTGAGGCGGCGACAGCCCCACAAACGCGCCAGGTCCACCGCCTCCCGCACCCCTTGCCGGAACTGCTCCCTGCGGGCCGGGTCGGCGGCGATGCCGCGGTCCCCCGCCTGCCAGTCGCCCGCCGGCAGGTTGAACAGCACCAACTGTAAGCCCGTTTCCCGTAACGCGTGCGCCACTTCCTCCGGCGAGGCCTCTGGGAACTGGAACTCCACGTGGGAGAACCCTGCCCTCGACGCCGCCTCGAACCGGTCCAGGAACCCGTACTCGCCAAACAGCAGGGTGAGGTTCGCGCTGAAGCGAGGCACGGACTACCCTCCCTCCGGGTCGTCCGGATCTCCCACCAGGCTGCGGACGCACTCCGCCAGCTGGCCCACGGTAAACGGCCGGCACAGGTACGGTAGCCCCAGCCGAGCCGCCCTGGAACGGTCCAGCTGCCCTCCCACGGTCAGTACCGCGACACCGCTGCGGCCGAGAGCAAGTAGCTCCGCGTCCTCCGCCACGGCCAGGTCGGCCACCACCACCCTTGGCCGCACGCCCCTCGACAGCCGCCGGCGGGCCGCAGCGAAGTCGGGAGCTGCCACCACCTGGTATCCTTCTTCCTGTAGCTGGGCCAGCGCCAGCGCCCGCAGCCGCGCGTCGGGCAACACCAGCAGCACCTCGCCTGGCACCGGCCGGTAGTTCGCCGGCGCGGCGCGGATTCCTGCAGAAGAGGAGGAAGACGTTGAGGTACCGCCGCCTGGGACGTTCAGGTCTGGAGGTCTCCGTGGTCGGGATCGGGTGCAACAACTTTGGCCGTGCCCTGGACGCGGAGGGCACCGAGCGGGTGGTGCGGGCAGCTTTGGACTACGGGGTGAACTTCTTCGACACCGCGGACAGCTACGGGCAGGGTCGGTCGGAGGAGTACCTGGGGCGGGCGCTGCGGGGGCGGCGTCACGAGGCGATCATCGCCACCAAGGTGGGCTGGGAGCTGGGGCCGGGCCCCAACCAGCGGGGCGCCTCCCGGGCCCGTATCCTGGCGGGCATCGAGACGAGTCTGCGCAAGCTGGGCACCGACTACGTGGACCTCTACCAGATCCACCGGTGGGACCCACACACGCCCTTGGAGGAGACCCTGGAAGCCCTCAACGACGTGGTACGCCAGGGCAAGGCCCGGTACGTGGGCTGCTCCAACTTCGCCGCCTGGCAGCTGGTGTGGTCCCTGTGGCTGTGTGACCGGCGGGGCTGGACGAGCTTCGTGACGGTCCAGCCGGAGTACAGCCTGCTGAACCGGGAGGTGGAGCGGGAGCTGCTGCCTGCCTGCCAGGCCTTCGGCGTGGGGGTCATCCCCTATTTCCCCCTGGCGGCCGGCATGCTCACGGGGAAGTACCGGGAGCAGGAGCCCCCACCGCCCGGGACCCGGTTCGCGCAGCTGGAGCACATGCGCCACCGCTTCGCCACGCCGCGCAACTTCGAGATCGTCCGCCGCCTGGAGGCGTGGGTCCGGAAACGCGACCACACCCTATCGGAGCTGGCCATCGCGTGGCTTTTGGCACGCCCCGGCGTGTGCACGGTGATCGCCGGCGCCACCAGCCCCGAGCAGGTGCAGGCCAACGCCCGGGCCGCGGAGTGGGAGCTCACTCCGGAGGAGGTGGAGGAGGTTTCGCGCCTGGCTCCTCTGGAGGGCTGAGGCTGCCTAGGTACGCCCGCTGCACCTCCGGGTGGCGCAGGATCTCCTCCCCACGGCCCTCGAACCGGACTCGCCCCTGCTCCAGCACGTAGGCGCGGTCCGCGTGGCGCAGGGCCGTCCGGGCGTTCTGCTCCACCACGAAGAAGGCGATGCCCTGGGCCCGCAGCTCGTGCACCATGCCGTACACCTGGTCCACCACCGCGGGGGCCAGGCCCAGGGTGGGCTCGTCCAGGAGCACCAGCTTGGGGGAAAGGAGCAGGACGCGCGCCAGCTCAAGCATGCGCCGCTCGCCGCCGCTCAGCACCCGCGCCTTGTTCCGGCGCCGCTCCCGCAGGATGGGGAACCGGTCCAGCACCCGCTCCACGTCCTCCCGTACCTTGCGGTCCCGGCGCACGTACGCTCCCAACAGCAGGTTGTCGTACACGGTCAGCTGAGGCAGGACGCTGTACCCCTGCATCACGTAGCACACCCCCCGCCGCAGGATCTCCGGCGGGGTCAGCCCACCGATGGGCTCCCCGTCCAGCCAAATCTGGCCCCGCTGTGGGTGGAGGAAGCCGAACACCGTCCGCAGCAGGGTGGACTTGCCCGCGCCGTTGGGCCCAATCATCACCACGATCTCCGCGGGCTGCACGCACAGGTCCACTCCCCGGAGGACTTCCCGGCGGTCGTACCCCGCCACCAGGTCCCGGACCTCCAGCAGCCCCCTCATCGCCCGTAGTACCGTTCCAGCACCCGGGGATCCTGTTGCACCTCTTGGGGAGTCCCCACCGTGACCACCTGCCCCTCCGCCATGAACGCGATCCGGTGGCAGGTCCGGACCACGAACTCCATGTTGTGCTCGATCACCACGAAGGTTAGCCCGGATTGGTTCAGGGTCCGGATGAGGCGGCCGATTTCGTCCACCAGGGCTGGGTTCACGCCGGCCGCGGGCTCATCCAGCAACACCACCTTCGGACGGCGCAGGACCGCCATGGCCAGGGACAGCAACTTCTGCTGTCCGTAGGACAGCTCCCCTGCGGGTCGGTAACGGTGTTCCCACAGGTGGAACAGCCGGAGCAGCTCGCGCGCCTCCTCCTGCACCGCCGCGGGCACCTCCCGGACCGTGGCCTCCCACAGCCCTTCCCGGTGGTGCTCCGCCCCGCACAGCACGTTGTCCCACACCGACAGTTCGGGGAACACCCGCAGGTTCTGGAAGGTGCGGGCCAGCCCCACCCACGCCACCCGGTGCGGGGCCTGGTTCAGCACCCCCACCCCGTCCACCGCTGCGTACCCGCGGTCCGGCCGCAGGAATCCCGTAAGGCAGTCGAAGAGCGTGGACTTGCCCGCGCCGTTGGGCCCTACCAGCCCTAGGATCTCCCCCCGGCGCACCTCGAGGTCCACACCCCGCACCGCCTGGACGCCGCCGAAGGCCTTCTGCAGACCCACGACCCGCAGCACCACGTCGCCCCCCGGCGCCGCAGGGGCAACTTCCGGTGGATCCTGCCCCGCACCGGCCACGGCGGGTTGCAGCGGACCCGAAGGCCTGGCCAACAGCCCCACCAGGCCGCGGGGCCGGTACAAGGACACCAGGATCACCAGGAGACCGAACAGGATGAAGTCTACGCCCGCCGCCCGCCCTCCCAGCCACGCGCGGGTGTACTCGTTCAACAGCACGATGAACGGCGCCCCCACGACCGGCCCCCACACCGTGCCCCGGCCACCGATGAGGGCGATCACCACCACCAGAAGGGAGATGCGGCTGGCCAGGACGTTGTACGGGTCGATGTACAGCACGTACAGGGCGTACACCGCGCCCGCCACGGCGGTCAGGCCCGCGCTCAGGCCCATGGCATACAGCTTGTACCGGCGGGTGGGAATCCCGATCATCTCCGCGGCGTCCTCGTCCTGCTCCACCGCCCGCAGGTACCGGCCCGCGCGGTGGCGGTCCACCACCCACACCACCGCGGTAGCCAGGGCCAGGACCCCCAGAGACACCCAGTAGTAGGGCGGCTTAGTGTCCCACATGAGGTACTCGAACCGGTTGCGGTAGTGCAGGGGCAGGTACAGCCCGATGGCGGCACCCACCGCCTCCCAGTTCAGGAACGAGATGCGGGCGATCTCCGCCAGGGCCAGGGTGGCCAGGGCGAAAAAGTGACGCCGCAGGCGGAAGGTGGGGTAGCCGATCAGAAGGGACAGGAGGGTGGCTAGGGCCGCTCCCACCCACAGCCCCACCCACGGGCTGACTCCCTGGCGGCTCAGCAGCCACGCGGTGGTGTACGCACCCACTCCGAAGAAGGCCGCGTGTCCGAAGGAGATCTGCCCCGCGTACCCGCCCACCAGGTTCCACGCCTGGGCCGCAGCCCCGAACAGGAACACGTGGATCATGGCGTTCAGGAAGAAGCTGTCCCGGACCCAGGCGGGCAGCGAAACCAGCGCCACCAGCCCCAACCATGCGGCCAGGCGCCGCCCGGTCACCGCCCGACGTCTCCCAGCAGCCCCTGGGGACGGACCAGGAGCATGGCCACGAAGGCCGCGAACACGAACAGGAACTTGAACGTGGGCGACACCAGCGTCCCCAGGAGGTTTTCCAGCAGTCCGATGCACAGGCCGCCCACCAGGGCCCCGTCCACCCGGCCGAAGCCCCCCAGCACCACGCTAGCGAAGGCCAGCAGCAGGAACGCGTCTCCGATGGTGGGCGACACCTGGTAGAAGGGGATGAGCAGCACCCCCGCCAGGGCCACGCTGGCGATGCCGATCCCCCAGGCCAGGGCGTACATCCGGTCCACGGGGATGCCCAGGGCCAGCGCCACCTCGCGGCTCTGCGCGGCCGCCTGCAGCGCCTTGCCCGTCTTCGTGTACCGCAGGAACGCCGCCAGAAGCGCGAACGCCGCCACCGACACCCCCGCCGCGGCCACCTTGGACGAGGCCACGGGCACGCCCAGGACGACCACCGTTCCCTCCCCGGGCCGCCACACCCCGTACACGTTGGGGCCGAAAGCGGCAAACGCGCCGTAGCGCAGGACGAACAGCAGCCCGAAGGTGGCGAAGATCTGTGCGGCGAGAGGTGCCCGCACGATCCGCCGCACCAGGAGCTGGTAGGTCAGCCAGCCCAGCCCGAAGAAGGCCGGCACCACCACGGGGACCGCCCAGCCGGGATCCACCCGTCCCAGGGCCCACAGCCAGTAGGTGGAATACATGGCCAGCATGAGGTACTCGGCGTGGGCCAGGTTGACCACGTCCATCACGCCCCAGATCAGGGACAGGCCCAGCGCCACCAGGGCGTACACCAACCCCAGCACCGCTCCGCTCACCGCGGCCTGCCAGACCAGATCCATGGAAGGCGGTGCCGCCTCCGAAACCTCGGCCGTCCCCTCAGCGCCGGTCCCAGAGCGGTGCGGGCCACACCAGCTCCGCCTCCGCCACCTCGAAGGGCCACACCACCTTGTACTCCCCCTCCAGGATCTGAACCATCACCCCCGTGGCGTAGCGGTTCTGGCCCTTGTCGTCGAACTGGATCCCTTGCCAGGGCATGATGAGCTGGGAGCCGGGGATGTTGGTCTCCCGCAAGGCCTTCTGGATGGCCGCGGGGGAGGTGGATCCCGCCCGGTTGATGGCGTCCGCGAGGGTCAGCATACCCGTGAAGGCCCGCGCGGCCACTTCGTCCATGTCCGCTCCGTGCTTGCGCCGATACAGCTCGTTGACCCGGGCCACCAGAGGCTTGCGGCGCGCGATGCCCAGGGCCCAGGGGGCCCGGGCGAGGAAGTAGTAGCCGTCGCGGCCCACCGCGTTCAGGTAGTCCGGCACGGTGGTGAACCCTGCGTGCACCATGAAGCCCTGGGGGAACCACCGCATCTCCTTCAGGGTGCGGGTGATGAGCACCGCGTCGACCAGGTAGTTGGCACCGATCACGAAGTCGGGGTTGCTGGCACGGATCCGCAGCAGCTCCGCGGTGAGGCTGGCAGGCGGCGAGGTGTACAGCTCCATCGCAGCCACCGTGTACCCCCGGGACTGCGCGAACCCTTTGGCCACGCCCGCCGCGGTGGCCCCGAACTCCGAGTCCTCCGCCAGAATGGCCACCCGGGAGATGCGATGGCCGCGCCCCCGGAGGTCCTCCACCATGTCGAACATGATGCGGGTAAAGGTAATGTCGTGGGGGCCGGTGCGGAAGAACCACTTGAAGCCCCGCTCGGTCAGCCGCGGGGAGGAGGACTCGGGGTTGAGAAACGGGATTCCCCGCGCCTCCGCAGCCAGGCTGGCGGTAGCGGTCACCGCGCTCTGGTACGACCCGATCAGGGCCACAGCACCCTCCCGCTCCACCAGCCGCTCCGCCTCCGCCCGGCCGGTGGCCGGGTCTCCCCGGCTGTCGCCCCACACCACCCGCAGCTTCCGGCCGCCCAGGCGCGGCAGGCCGGCGCCCCGCGCCAGGGGCAGGTTCAGGTCCGGGTACGGGTTGTTCACGATGTCCACCGCCAGCTCGATGGCGTTCCGAATGGCAGCACCGATCCGGGCCAGGGCGCCCGTGAGGGGGTAGACAGCGCCCACGGTGACCGGTGCTTCCTGGGCCACCGCCCACTCCGCCAACTTCCCTCCCAGGGCCACGGACGCCACCGCCGCCCCGGTGGACTGCAGGAACTCCCTGCGCGTCAGTCGATCCACGGTCGTTCCC
>JANXBY010000009.1 GCA_025060455.1 Armatimonadota bacterium | reverse complement strand
CGCCGAACGGTTCAAGGCGGGTGGTCGGGGCGGCCGGATTCGAACCGGCGACCTTCGGCTCCCAAAGCCGACGCGCTTCCGCTGCGCCACACCCCGCTCCTCCCACTCTAAGGAGGCCCTCCCGGAAGGTCAACGGCCAGGAGAACGCACCTTTGACCCCGAACGTTTCCTTGGAGGGGACGTGTTGGACACGAACTTCGAACGGCTCGCCGACGAGGTCCTAGCCGCAGCGTTTGACTTCTACCCCACGTGGGCGGCGCGGCTCGGGCTACACGCCTACGACGGTCGCCTAGGGCCGGCAAGCCCCGAGGCGCTGGACAGCCGGCTGCGGGCCGTCCGCCAGCACCACGCGGCTTTGCGCCAGTTCCCCGCGGAGGCCCTCTCCGCCCGACAGCTCGTGGACCGAGAGGTCCTGCTGGCCGCCCTGGAGCGGGAGCAGTTCGAGCTGCAAGAGCTGCGCAGCTACCAGCGCAACCCTCTGACGTACGCGGACGCCCTGGACGTGACCCTGTACGTGAAGCGCGGGTACGCGCCCGTGGACCAGCGGGTGGCTGCCCTCGCGGAGCACCTCCGTCAGCTGCCGGGGCTTCTGGAGCAGGCGCGGCGCAACCTGGAGCCCATTTGCCCCCGGGTGTACGTGGCCACGGCCCTGGAGATGTTCACCGGTGGCGTGGAGTTCCTCCGGGACCAGCTCCCCGCCGCGATCCCATCCGCCTCGGCCCCCGCACTCAGCCAGCTACAGGCCGCCCATAGCCCCGCGGTGGCGGCGGTGGAGGCGTTCGTCCGGTTCCTGGATGATGAGCTGTTGCCGCGCGCTTCCGAGGACTTCGCCCTCGGCCCCGACCGGTACCGGCGCATGCTGTGGGCGGGCGAGCGGCTAGACGTGGACCTGGGAACGTTGCGGAGCTGGGCGGAGGAGGAGATCGCCCGGCTCCGGGAGCAGCTGCGCGCCGCCGCACGCCGGCTGGACCCCCACGTGGGGCCAGAGGAGGTGGTGCGGCGCCTGTGCCGTGAGCACCCCACGGAGGCGGAGCTCGTGCCTACTGTGGAACGCATCCTGCACGAGCTTCGCCAGTTCCTGCGGGAGCACCCGGTGGTGACGGTGCCCGAGCCCAGCGACTGCCGGGTGGAGCCCACCCCACCCTTCCTGCGCTGGGCGTTCGCCATGATGGACACCGCGGGCCCGTTCGAGGAGCGGGACGTGGAGTCGTTCTATTACGTGACCCTGCCGGAACCCGCTTGGTCGGCCGAAGAGAAAGAGGCGTGGCTATCGCGGTTCGACGTGCACACCCTGCGGAACACCAGCGTGCACGAGGCGTACCCTGGCCACCACGTGCACTTCCTCCGGGTCCGGCACGTCCCATCCCGCGTGGGCAAGGCGCTCACGTCGTACGCCTTCGTGGAAGGGTGGGCCCACTACTGCGAGGAGATGATGCTGGACTGTGGGTACGGGGACGGAGACCCCAGGCTGAGGGTAGCGCAGCTGGTGGACGCCCTGGTGCGGGCGGTGCGGTTCCGGGCCTCCCTGGGGCTGCACACGGAGGCCTGGACGGTGGAAGAGGCCGCGTCCCGGTTCCGAAAGGACGCCTACCTGGAGCCCCTCCCGGCCCGCAAGGAGGCGGAGCGGGGTACCTTCGACCCCGGCTACCTGTCGTACACGCTGGGCAAGATGCTGCTGAAGGAGCTGCGGGCAGACTGCGAACGGGCGTGGGGGCCGGAGTTCCGGCTGAAGGACTTCCACGACCGGCTGCTGGACCTGGGAGCTCCTCCCGTGACCCTCGCCCGGCGAGCGATGTTGGGCGACCTGCGCGCCCGGCTTGAGGCCCCGTAGTTTTGTCCTCCGCCGGTCAGAACCGCGTCAACTGCTGGTGGACCCGGAATCAGATCCCTGCTGCTGGACCTTCCGGGCCGCGGCGCGGGCTTTGGCCTCCTCGATGAGCCGCTGCCGTTCGGCGGCCTTGGGGTCCTGCGCTGCCGCCGCCTGGCTGCGGCCGCCGGCAGCGGCTGTGGGTGCCGCCGCGGGAGCCTCCTCGCCAGCCGCCTCGCCCTTGGCTCTGGCTTCCTTTGCCAGCTCCGTGGTGCGCTGCATCGCGGTGGCATCCCCCAGCCACTCCAGCCGTAGGAATGCCTCCACGCGCCTCCGGGCCTCCCCCAAGGACTGGGTGTTCCCAGCCTGCGCCTCCTCGGCCAGAGTGCGGTCCAGGCGGTAGCTCACCAGGCGCTGGCCGTCGGTCACGTGCACAAGCGGGTGACCCTTGGAGTCCTGGTAGACGAGGATGCGGGCCTGGATGCCGAGGCGCTCGGCGATGGGCTTCACCTCGTCGTACACCCACTGCAGGAACGTGGGCAGCTGGCGGTTGGCGCCAGGGTCGAGAGTGGCCGCCACGCTGCGGCCTGCCAGGGGGTCTTCAAACCGCGGCTTGGCCCGGGCCCGCCGCTGCTCGGCCTTCTTCAGCTGCTCGGCGATTTCCTCGCGCACGTCCAGGGCGGCCACCAGGAACGAGGCCGCATAGATCAGAAAGACCGCGAAGGTGAGCGCCCAGTACGTCCAGAAGGGGTTGTTGAAGAACACGTTCGACACGTCGCCCTCCCGACCGTCCTGGTGTCAGTGTACCAGCGGCTTCAAGCGCCGCGCCTCTCTCCCAGCACGCGGAGGAGGAACTCCCGGGCCTTGCGCATGGCCTGCCCCCGATGGCTGATCAGGTCCTTCTCCTGCGGGGTGAGCTCGGCTACGGTGCGGTCCAGCTCGGGCACGTAGAAGATGGGGTCGTAGCCGAACCCCCCCGTGCCGCGCGGCTCCAAGGCGATGGCCCCCTCGCACGTGCCCTCGAAGGTGTACACCTGCCCGTCCGGAAAGGCCACCGCCACCACGGCCCGGTAGCGGGCGGTCCGGTTCTCGGGCGGCACGCCCTCCAGTAGCCGCAGGACCTCCCGGTTGCGGTCCTCGTCGGTGGCGTCTTCGCCGAGAAACCGGGCCGACTGCACCCCCGGCCGGCCCTCCAGGTAGTCCACCTCCAGCCCGGAGTCGTCCGCCAGGGCTACCTCGTTCAGGTACCGGGCCACGGTGAGCGCCTTCGAACGCGCGTTGGCCTCGTACGTGTGGCCCTCCTCCGGGAGTGGAGGCACGTCGGGGTAGTCCCGGAGGCCACGCACCTGCACGGGCAGTCCCGCCAGCATGCGCTCCAGCTCCGCGCGCTTGGCCTCGTTGCGGGTGGCGAGGACGATCCGCTTCACGGGCCCCGCAGGGTCTGCTTCTGTAGTTCGATGAGCCGGCGGATCCCCGCCTCTGCCAGGGCTAACAGCTGGTGCAGCTCGTCGCGCGTAAACGGCCGGCCCTCCGCGGTGCCCTGGACTTCCACCAGCTCGCCCGCGTCGGTCATGACCAGGTTCATGTCCACCTCCGCCCGCGCGTCCTCTTCGTACGCTAGGTCCAGCATGGGCACTCCGCCCACGATCCCCACGCTGGTGGCGGCCACGAAGCTACGCACGGGCCAGCTGGAGATGGCCTGGGTCCGATGCAGCAGGCTCAACGCGTCCACCAGGGCCACGAACGCCCCGGTCACCGCGGCGGTGCGGGTCCCGCCGTCCGCCTGCAACACGTCGCAGTCCAGCCACACGGTGCGCTCCCCCAGCTTCTTCAGGTCCACCGCGGCCCGCAGGGACCGTCCGATGAGCCGCTGGATCTCCGCGGCCCGCCCGCCGGGCTTGCCCGTGGGGTCCCGGGGAATCCGCTCCCGGGAGGATCGCGGCAGCATCCCGTACTCGGCGGTGACCCAGCCCTGACCTGAGCCCCGCAGCCAGGCGGGTACGCGTTCCTCCACGGTGGCCGCACACACGACCCGGGTGTCTCCGAGCTCGATAAGCGCGGATCCCTCTGCGTACTTCAGGTAGCCCCGGACGATCCGACAAGGCCGCAGCTCGTTCGGCGCCCGTCCGTCCGCGCGTCGCACCACCGCCTCCTCAGACCTCGTAGACCTCTCCCTCCCGGACCGCCTCCACGGGCCCGTCGAACGCCGCCTGTGCCGCCGCCACGGGTTCCTGTGGGTCGCTGGTGGGGAAGAAGTGAGTGAGCAGCAGCCTGCGAACCCCCGCCTCCCGGGCCAGCTTGCCCGCCTGGGAGCCCGTCATGTGGCCGGCGGCCTCCGCACGGTCGGCGTACGCCTCCGACAGGGTGGCCTCGGCCAGCAGGACGTCGGCGCCCCGGCTGAGCTCTGCCACCCCCTCCGAGGGCGAGGTGTCCGCGGTGTAGACGAGCACCGACCCGTGCGCTTCCAGACGTACCGCGTAGGTCTCCACGGGGTGGCGGGTCCTGCGGAAGCGGAGCTGAACCCCGTCCAGGTCGACGGGCTCTGACTCGGACAAGGCGTAGAAGTCCAGCTCGTCCAGCGCCTGCTCGCCCACCACGTGGGCGAAGTACTCCGGCGCGGCCACAGGGGCCAGGACGGGCAGCCTCCCCGGCCACGAGGGTGGCTTCCGACCCCATCGGAGCGCCACCCGTAGGGCCGGCACGTCCGCCACGTGGTCCGGGTGCAGGTGCGACAGCACGACCACGTCCAGCCGGTAGGGGTCCACGTGGAGCAGCAGGCGGGACAGGACCCCGTGCCCCAGGTCCACCAGCAACCGCCTCCCAGCGGCCTCCACCAGGTAACCGGAGCACGCCTCCCCGGGCCTGGGGTACCCGCCCGACCGTCCCAACACCCGAACCCGCACGTCCACCTCCGACCGCCCAGGGGCCTGGCCTGCACCGCCCGCGGCTACGGCTGCAGTGCCGGGACCTGGCTGATGAAGCGTACCACGCCGCGGCCGATGGCCTCCGCGACCCGCTGGCGGAAGGCCGGGGTGCGCAACAGCGCCTCGTCTTCCAGATTGGTCAGGTATCCCACCTCCACCAGCACCGCCGGGATGGGGCTGTCCCGCAGGACCTTGAAGTTGGCCGTGCGAATCCCCCGGTCCGGAATGCCCACGCTGCGGCCCAGCTCTTCCTGGATCAGGGTGGCCAGCAGCACGCTGTCGGGCTTGAGGTAGTAGGTCTCCACGCCCCGGATGACCCCTCGGGTGGTGGCGTTGGCGTGCACGCTCACGAACACCGTGGCCCCCGCGCGCAGAGCGATGGGAACGCGGTCCGCCAGGTCCACGAACACGTCCGACTCCCGGGTCATTACCGCGCGCACGCCCTGCCGGCGCAGGGCGTCCCGCAGCCGCAGCCCCACATCCAGCACCACGTCCTTCTCCACGAGCCCTGTGGCGCCGATGGCCCCCGGGTCCTTGCCTCCGTGGCCGGGGTCGATGGCCACCACGTGGCCGCCCCGCGGCGGCTGGCTGGGAACATCGTCGACCACGACCACCAGGCGGCTGCCGCCGTCCTCCAGCACCACCTCGTAGCGCGTGCGCATCTGCCACTGCACCACCACCCGCGCTACGTCGGGGTCGGTCTGGAACTGCGCGGCGCGCACCACCTCCACCGGGCCGCCCACGGCCAGCTCCTGCTTCACGGGGACGAACACCCCCGGGATGTCCAGCACCAGCCGGTCGGGGTCAGGCAGCTCGCGGGCGTGGTAGTGCAAGGGACGGTCACCCTGCACCACCACCCGCAGCCGTCCGACCTGCCGCTCCACGGTCACCTCCAGGATCTTCGGCGCGTCCGGGGAAACCGAGGAGGGAGCGAGAGCGGGAGACGGAGCCGGCGGGGATGCTGACGGCGACGGGGTGGCGACCGCCTCAGGGGACGAGGTGGGCATAGGCGTGGCAGCGGGTGGAGACGGGCCGGAAGCGACCGCACCAGGCCTGGGGCGCAGCCACAGCACCACGTCAGAGGCGGAAGGGGCCACCTCCACGTCCACAGGGGCGTCCAGGTCCAGCACCACCCGCGTGACGTACGGCTTGACCTGAAACTGCGCCACCCGGACGCGCCGCACGCCGAACTCGCCCAAGGTCACCTCGCGTGTCTCGATGCGGGACGCGGCGTTCACCAGATCCACCACGAGGCGGTCGGGCTGCGACAGCTGGGCGGTGCGCACCTGCACCGGACCCGTGGCCTCCACCTGCACCCGCAGCCCTCCTGGGGCCCGGTCGAGCACCAGCCGCAGGATCTGGCTGGCCACGTGCAGGGTGCTACTGACCTCCTCCCACTTCACCCACGCTCCCAGGGCGCGGAACAGGAACTCTACCGGTACCAGCAGCTTGCCCGCCGCCACCTCCGGAGGTACGGGCAACAACCGGGTCTGGCCGTCCACCACCGCCACCCGGTCGCCTGCCCGGAACACCACCCGGCTGCCGCGAGGCCCGACCACCTGCGCGGTGCGCGTGAGGGGATCCCAGCCGCCGGTGGCCGCGTAGGGCTCCAACAGGCCTTGGAGGGGAGCCAGCAGCACACCACCGCGGAAGGCCGGCGGCGGGTCCAGCTGGAGCGGCTGGCCGTTCACGACCACCGCCGGGGCGGCGGGCTGGGCACCTGCGGGGAACCCGGCTAAGACGAACAGCCCGATCAGGCAGAGGACCGCCCGGCTCCTGGCTGCTCGACGGGAGGTTCGTCGGGCCATGGCTGTGTCCGCGCTCCTGTGAGTCCGCCCTCCTCGGGCTTGCTCCGTACGAACTCCGTCAGGCCCGAAGAACGTGTTCTCGCCGGCTGCCCCTCTCCCCTGCCGGCTTGCCCCGGGCCCGCCAGGAGCCCGGGGCAAGCCGCATGCCAGAGCCTAGGAGCCCTTCCTGCGGCGCCGGCCCAGCAGGTTCTCCAGGAACTCCTCGTGCCGGACCTCGTCCGCCAGCAGCTCGGTGGCCAGCTGGTAGGTAACGGGGTCCTTGCCGAAGGTGAGCTTCGCCAGGCGGTTGTACGCCTCGATGGCGTTGCGCTCCGCGCGGATCTGGTCCTCCACCATGCCATCCGCGTCCGACCAGTCCGGCCGCGGCGCGGTCCACGGCCCGTTGGCGCCGGCCTCCCAGTCCTTGGGGTGCACCACCGGGTCGCCGCCCAGCTCCACGATGCGGCGGGCCAGCTTGCCCGCGTGGCCCAGCTCGTCCTTGGCCTCCTCTTCGAAGTGCTCTACCAGCTCCTCGCCGTGCCAGCCCTCCGCCACCTGCGCGGTAATCCAGTACGAGTAGAAGGCCAGCAGTTCGTCCAGGTAGGCCTTCCGCAGCTCCCCGATGAGCTCGTCCACGTTGAGGTCCACGATGCTCCGGCCCTTCTCACCCATGTCCGTTCCTCCCCTCGTAGGATTCGGAGCCCGCCCCCGCACGCCGCCCGTCCGCGGTCTGGCCCCCGCACCGCGCGCACGTGCCCCTCACCAGCACGCCCCGGTCCACCCGGAACCCACGCCCGCCCGCCAGCCGGCTCAACGCTGCCAGCACCCGGGGCTCCTGCACGTCCTCGATCCGGCCGCAGTGGACGCACTCCAGGTTCACGTGGGGAGGCCCCGCGTCGAACCGGGTGACGCCGTCCACAGCGGGCAGGGCCGTGAGCAGCCCCACGCGGACCAGCAGGTCCAAGGTTTTGTACACGGTGGCCCGGCTGACCATGGGGTGGCTTGCTCGGACCTGTTGGTACAGCCTCTCCGCGGTAGGGTGTCCCCCCAGCTCTTGGAGGGCCACCCACACGGTCCACCGCTGCGGGGTGAGGCGGTAGCCGGCGCGGGCCAGGCGCCGTCGCAGGGTGGCGAACTCCGTTTGGAGACTCATTATCAGGTAGTATTATGTACAGGACTGGCGGTGCGCGCAACCGACGCGAGGAGAACCCCACCCCTGCAGCGGCTTAAGCCGCGGGAGCAGGCCGTGGTACAGGCCCACACCACTCCCCGGCAGGTCCAGAGGTGGCTGCGGGAGCTGCCGTACAACTGGGAGCGCCGCGGCCCCACCCTGCGCTCCTTCCGCGGCGTGGTGCGGGCGGGCAAGGCCCACTGCCTGGAGGCGGTCCTGGCCGCGGCCGCGATCCTGGACCAGCACGGCTACCCACCCCTGGTCCTCGACCTGGAGTCGGAGGACGGGCTGGACCACGTGGTGTTCGTGTTCCAAACCCACGGGCGCTGGGGCGCGGTGGCCAAGTCCCGGGACGAGGGGCTCCACGGACGGCGCCCCGTGTTCCGCAGCCTGCGGGAGCTGGTGTACAGCTACGTGGATCCTTACGTCGACGGCTCGGGCCGGATTGTGGGCTACGGCCTGGCACACCTGGACGAACTGGTGCGGGTGGACTGGCGGTTGGCGGAGGAGGACGTGTGGGAGGTGGAGCGGGCGCTGCTGCGCATGCCCCACCGACGGCTGCGCACCTCTGACCGGCGGCACCGGGAGGTGCTCCGTCGCTACCTGGAGTGGAAGGAAAGCGGCCGCCCCCTGGACCCCCGGGCGTTGCGGCAGCTGTATGGCTCCGCGGTGGACAACTGGTGGTAGCCTGCCGTCCTACGGCCGCAGGCCCCGCGGGCCCTCGTACAGCACCCGCGGCCGGAACAGCCGGTTGTGGGCGTGCTGCTCCACCACGTGCGCCACCAGCCCCGCCGTGCGCGACACCAGGAAGATGGGCGTGTACAGCTCGATGGGAATCCCCAGCAGGTAGTAGATCAGGCCCGCAGGGTAGTCCGCGTTGGGGTACAGGCCCTTCTCGCGGTGCATCACCCGCTCCACCGTCTGGTGGATGCGCACCAGCTCCTCGCCCTCCGGCCGCCGGGCTGCCAGCTGCGGGACGAACTCCCGCATGAGCAGCGCCCGTGGGTCGTACCGCCGCATGTACACGCGGTGTCCGAACCCCATGATCCGCTCGCCCCGGCGCAGCCGCTCCACCACGTACGCTTCCGCCGCATCGGCCCCGCCGTGCCGGAGGATGTCCAGTAGCATGTGCGCCACCGCCTCGTTTGCCCCGCCGTGCAGGGGCCCCTTGAGGGACGCCGCCGCCCCTACCACAGCCCCGTACAGGTCCGAAAGGGTGGAGGCGATGACCCGGGCCGCGAAGGTGGAGTTGGGCATCTCGTGCTCGATGTAGCACACGAGGGTGAGGTCGAAGACCCGTACCGCGTCAGGGTCCGGGCGGCTACCCAGCAACATGTACAGGAATCCTTCCGAAAAGCCCAGGGAGGGATCGGGACGCACGCGGGGCAGTCCCCGGAGGGCCCGGTAGGCGTTGGCGGTGACCGCGGGCATCTGGGCCAGCACCCGCACCCCCCGGCGCAGGTTCGCCTCCACGGAGGTGTCCTTGAGAGACTCCGGGTCCTCCAGGCCCGCGAGGAACGACAGCACGGTGCGCTGCGCGTCCATGACGTGCATCCTGCGGGGCAGCAGGTCCAGCAGGCGGTACACCTCCCCGGGGAGCTCCGCGTGCTCCCGCAGCTGGCCTTCGAAGCCAGCCAGCTCCGCCGCCGACGGTAGATGGCCGTACAGGGTCAGGTAGGCCACCTCCGTGTAGCGCTTGGTGCGCGCCAGCTCGATGAGGTCGTAGCCGCGCAGGACGATCTGCTCGTGCTCGGTGTCCAGGTACGAGATGGACGTGGTGGTGGCGATGACCCCCTCCAGCCCCGGGCTGTAGCTCGCCTGCGCCATCCTCACCCACCTCCTTCCCGAAACCGGCCCGCCAGCTCTGCGTCCCACGCCTCATACTCGTGGTAGCCGATGCGCTCGTACAGCTCCGCGCGGGTCTGCAGCCGGTCCAGCACGCCCACCTGCGTGCCCTCCCGCCGCAGCACCTCCAGGACTTCCTCCGCGGCCTTCATGGCCGCCCGCAGGGCGGTCACCGGGAAGATCACCAGCTTGTAGCCCAGCTCCGCCAGCCTGCCCGCGGACAGGGAGGGGCTGCGGCCGAACTCCGTCATGTTGGCGAGCAGCCACCCACCCACGCGGCGTGCGAACTCCGCAAACTCCTCCTCCGACTCCAGGGCCTCGGGGAAGATCACGTCCGCACCGGCCTCCTGGTACAACAGGGCCCGGCGCACCGCTCCCTCCAGCCCTTCCACCGCGCGGGCGTCGGTGCGGGCCACGATGAGGGTATGGCGGCGCGCGGAGGCGGCGGCGGCCACCTTCCGGGCCATCTCCTCCGCAGGCACCACGGACTTCCCGGACAGGTGGCCGCACTTCTTCGGCAGCGGCTGGTCTTCCAGCTGGACCGCGGCCGCCCCCGCCCACTCCAGCTCGCGGACCGCGCTGACCACGTTCAGGGCTTCGCCGAACCCGGTGTCCGCGTCCACCACCAGGGGAAGCCCGCAGGCCCGGTACACACGCCGCACGAAGTCCGCCAGCTCCGTCAGGGTGAACAGCCCCAGGTCCGGCAGGGCCAGGCTGGCCGAGAACGCGGCCCCTGACACGTACCCGGCGGAAAATCCCACCCGCCGGACCACCACTCCCGCGAGTGGGCTGAACACCCCGGGGGCCACCACCACCGGCTGCTCCTCCAGCAGCCGGCGGAGCACGACCCCTGGCGGCTCTGCCGGTGCGGGCTTCAGCAGCCAGGCGGTCAACGCGCCCTCCTCTTCACGCCCGCTACACGCGGATGGCCCGCGCCACCGCCCGCAGGCTGCGGTTCTCCAGGGTCCACACCGCCTCCACCACCTGGCGTGCCTGGGACTCGGACAACACGTCCGCCACGTTGGCGGAGAACTTCTGCACCACCTCCGCGTCGGTGAGCGGGTTCTTGGCGTGACCGCGGGGGTAGCGCACCTCCCGCGTGTACACCTGGCCGTCGTGCGTGCGCACCTCGATGCGGTTGGGGATGCCCTCCGGGTAGCCCGCGGTGAGCTCAGGGTCCTCTTCCAACTGTGTTTGCTCCTTCAGCATCCGCCGCACCTTGGGGTCTGTGAACCGCTGCGGGGCGAAGGAACCGCGGTCAACCCGGCCGTCCAGCAGGGCCACCAGCACGATGTACGGCAGCGAGTGGTCCGCGGTCTCCCGGGTGCGCGGCTCCCACTTCTCCGGATCCTTGGCGATGATCTCGTAGGCGGCGCGGAAGGTGGCGATGCGCACCGAGGCGATCCGGGCCGGATCCCCCACCTCCGCCCGCAGCTGCAGGGCGGCGTCCACCGCGCTCTGGGCGTGGTACTCCACCGGCCAATACTTGATGTAGGTGTCCAGGATCCGCCGCGGGGGCCGCTTTTCCCGCAACCCTGCCAGCGCCCCCTCCGCAAACCCCTCGCCCCCGAGCAGCTGCCGGAAAAACCCCATCTCGCCCTCGAAGGGCTGGTAGGGCCCGGTCATCCCCGCCTCCGCCATCAGCGCCGCGAAGGTAGCGTTGCGCGCCGCGTTGGCCGCCGCGGCTCCCTTCCACATAGAAAGCTCGCCGGCCCGGGTCTGCCGCATGGCCGCATGCGGCACGCAGCTCAGGCTGATGGCGTGCTCGATCCCCTCCACAGGAAGGCCCAGCAGGCGCCCCGCGGCCGCCGCGGTGGCCACGCCGATGTAGTTCACGTGATCCCAGCCCCACCGCCGGAGGCTTGCGGCGTCGCACAGGCTCACGCCCACCTCGTACGCCACCGCCACCGCCAGCAGGAAGTCGCGGGCGGGCAGGTCCCGCCACTCCGCCAGCGCCCACAGGGCCGGGATGGTGTCGCTGGGGTGGAGGGGTTCTCGGGACAGGTATGTGTCGTTGAAGTCCAGGTAGCGGACCATCACCCCGTTGCAGAACGCCGCGGCCTCCACCGGTGCGGTGAAGGCGGTCCCCCACAGAGTGGCCCCGGAGGGCGCCGGCCACTGGTACGCGTACGCGCGGGCCGCCTTGGGGGCAGGCTCCGCGAACGCCGCCAGGGCCACGCCCAGGCTGTCCAGAACCCGCCGCTTGACCTCGTGCACCGTGGGCTCCGGCAGGTGCTCCCACTGCACTGCGGCCGCGTACTCCGCCAGCATGCGGCTCGTCCGGTCGCTCACGGTCCCTCCCCGCTCGCGAAGGTGCGCAGTTTACTTGGCCATCCGACCGGGCGCTTCCTGCCCCGCGGAGACCAGCACCACGTGTACCGTCCCGGGGCCGTGCACGCCCACCGCCAGGCTCATCTCGATGTCCGCGGACCGGCTGGGCCCACTGGCCAGGACCACCGCTGTGGGCAGATCTCCCACGCGCTCCACCAGCTCGAACAGGTCCGCCAGCACGCGATCCTCCGGCAGCACGGCCACGTGGACGGGCGGGAGCAGCGAGGCCGACCGGGGTCGCTCGGGACGGGCGAGCACCACCAGGGTGGCGGACTCCGCAACCGCGTAGTCCGCGCCTGCCACCCCCACTTCCGCCTCCGCCAGCCGGTCCCAGCCCACCAGCGGGACCCCGCGAACCGCCAGGGACTGCTCAAGCTCCCGGAGGGCCGGCTCGACGCAGGTGAGCCGGCCCTGGCACAGCTGGGCTACCACGTCGCCCAACCGCTCGGGCCCGTCCACCCGGTGTACCTGCACCCCCAGCTCCTGCGCTCTCCGCACGAACACCTCCACCCGTGCGGAAGCGAGTCGGGCCCGGTACTCCGCGGCGACAGGTGGAGGCCCGGCGCACGGCAGCTCCACGCTCCCACCGCAGGCGGCGCGCACCGCGCGCAGGATCTGCTCCCGGCTGCTCACCGCAACCCCCTGCGGTGGAACGGCCGGGGGCTCAGACGCGGCAGGTCCCGGCTGCGGGTCCACCCCCGCAGGGGTCCCACGGGCAGCCACCGCACCAGCGGCTCCAGCACCCGCGCGGCCGCCGACGCCCACCGGTACGCCCCCGGGCTCGCCAGCAGCCGGGCGCCCATCCGGGCCACGGCGCGCTCCCACCGGGCTTGCGGGGCCCGTGCGGCGCGCGCCCTCAGCGCCACCAGCATGCGCGGGATGTCGATGCGCAGTGGACACACCTCCCGGCACGCGCCGCACAGGCTGGACGCGAACGGCAGGTCCACCAGCCCCGCCCCACCGGCAAGCCCCGGGGTCACCACCGCGCCGATGGGGCCCGAGTACACCGACCCGTAGGCGTGGCCGCCCGTTCGCTCGTACACCGGGCAGACGTTCAGGCACGCGCTGCACCGGACGCACTGCAGGGCCTCCCGGAGCTCCGGGTCCGCCAGAAGCCGCGACCGGCCGTTGTCCACCAGCACCAGGTGGAACGCCTCGGGGCCGTCGAGCTCCCCGGGCCTGCGGGGCCCCGTGAGCAGGGACACGTAGGCCGAAAGCCGCTGGCCGGTGGCGCTGCGGACCAGCAGGGGCAGGAACACCGCGAGATCTACCAGCCGCGGGATGATCTTCTCGATCCCCGCCACCGCCACGTGCACCCGGGGCAGGCTGGTGACCATGCGGGCGTTGCCTTCGTTCTCCACCAGCACCACGGTGCCCGTCTCCGCCACCAGGAAGTTGGCGCCCGTGACCCCCACGTCTGCCCGCAGGAACGCCTGGCGCAGGTGCTGGCGGGCCGCCGCGGTGAGCACCGTGACGTCCGCGTCCGGCGGCGTGCCCAGGTGGTGGGCGAACAGCTGCGCCACGTCTTCCCGCCGCCGGTGGATGATGGGCGCGATGAGGTGGGAGGGCCGGTCCCCGCTGATCTGCACCACGAACTCCCCCAGGTCGGTCTCCACCACCTGGACTCCCGCCGCGGCCAGGGCGCGGTTCAGCTCCACCTCCTCCGTCACCATGGACTTGCTCTTGGCCACCAGCCTCGCACCTGACTCTCGGCAGATGCGGACCACGTGGGCGCAGGCCTCCTCCACATCCCGCGCCCAGTGCACCCGGCCGCCGCGGCTGTGGACCTCCCGCTCCAGCTGCTCCAGGTACCGGTCCAGGTACGCCAGGGTATGCTCCTTGATGCGCTTGGCCTGCTCCCGCAGGGCGTCAAAGTGGGGCAGCTCGGAAGTCACCTGCACGCGGCGCGCGGTCAGGTTGTCGGTGACCCGGCGGATGGCCTCCCGCAGGGCGGCGTCGCGCACCGCGCGGGCGCCCGCTTCCCGGAACCCGACGGCGGTGGGCCTCACGGCGGTGCCAGCACCTCCGCCAGGTGCAGGCACCGCACGGGGCTGCGTCGCCGACTCAGGCCACCGCGCAGGTGCAACAGGCAGCCCATGTCCGTGGACACCAGCACGTCGGCTCCGGAACCGGTTACGTCCTGCAGCTTGTCTGCCAGCATGGCCTCGGAGACCTCCGGGAACTTCACCGAGAACACCCCGCCGAACCCGCAGCAGACCTCCGGCCGGGCCAGCTCCACCAGCTGGAGTGCGGCCACCCGTTCCAGGAGGGCGCGCGCGCAGCCCGCGGCACCAAGGCTCCGGAGCAGGTGGCAGGAAGGGTGGAAGGCCACCCGGTGCGGGAAGCACGCCCCCACGTCCACCACCCCCACCACCCGCACCAGGAACTCCGACAGCTCGTAGGTGCAGTGCGCCACTGCCGCCGCCGGCGCCTCCCAGGCTGTCCGCGACAGCAGCCGCGGGTAGAACTCCCGCACCGTGGCCACGCACGAACCAGAGGGTGCCACCACCGCTTCGAAGGGTTCGAAGGTCTGGACGAACCGCCGGGCCAGGGACGAGGCGTATTCCGGAAACCCGTCGTTCAGAAAGGGCTGGCCGCAGCACGTCTGCTCCGCGGGCACGGACGCCTCCACCCCTACCCGACCCAGCACGGAGAGGGTGGCGGTGGCCACCTCCGGCGCGAACTGGTCCACCAGGCAGGTGACGAACAGGGCCACCCGCGAAGGCCTCAGGGCCATCCCGGGTAGCTTTACGCGCCCAGGTGGTGCAGCTCCTGCGGCGTCAGCGGCGGCGTTCCTGCAGGGCCCGCCACACGCGCTCCGCGGTGAAGGGGAAGTCCAGGTGCCGGATCCCGAAGGGTTCCAGAGCGTCCATCAGCGCGTTGGCGATGGCCGGGGGTGCTCCGATGGTGCCCGCCTCCCCCAGGCCCTTGGCCCCCAGGGGGTTGAGGGGGGAAGGCGTTTCCAGGAACTCGCTCACCAGGGGCGGCGCGTGCACCGCCCGGGGGAGCCCGTACTCCGCCAGGGTGGCGGTCAGGGGCTGCCCTTGGTCGTCGTACGCGAAGGCCTCGGTGAACGCTTGGCCCACCGCCTGCACCACGCTGCCGGAGATCTGGCCCTCCGCCAGCAGCGGGTTCACGATGCGGCCCGCGTCGTCCACGGCCACCACCTTCAAGAGCTCCACCGCACCGGTTTCGCGGTCTACCTCCACCACGGCGCCGTAGGCCCCGTACGGGAACACCGGACGCGGGATGGCAAAGTAGCCCACCTCCTCCAACCCCATCTCCAGGTCGGGCGGCAACCGGTGCGGTTGGTACGCGGCAGCAGCCACCTCCCGCCAGGCCACCGCCCGCTCCGGGACGCCGCGCACCCACAGACGGCCTTCCTGCCACTCCAGGTCTTCCGGCGATGCCTCCAGGAGGTGGGCTGCGATGCGCCGCACCTTGCCGCGGATCTTTTCCGCGGCCACCACGATGGCGGAGCCGCCCAAAGTGGTGGATCGGCTTCCGAAGGTGCCAATGCTGCGGCCGAGGAGGTCCGTGTCGCCGTACTGCACCAGCACGTCGTCCGGGCGGACCTGCAGCAGGTCTGCGGCGATCTGTGCGAAGGACGTCTCGTGGCCCTGCCCGTGGGGCACAGAGCCCGTGCGCACCACCACCCGCCCCGTGGGCTCCACCACCACGGCCGCGCTCTCCCACAGCTGGCTTGCGGCCCGCTCCACGTAAAAAGCCACCCCCACGCCCACCAGCCGTCCCTCCGCGCGCGCCCGCCTCTGTTCCTCGCGCCAACGGTCGTAGTCGAGCAGCTCCCGTAGCTTTTCCAGAGCCCGCGGGTAGTCCCCGGAGTCGTACACGAACCCCAGAGGGTTCCGGTAGGGGAACGCGTCGGGCCGCACCAGGTGGCGCATCCGGAACACGACGGGGTCTTCCCCCAGCTCCCGGGCCACCAGTTCCACCATGCGCTCCACCAGGTAGGCAGCTTCCGGCCGGCCCGCGCCGCGGTAGGGGCCGGTGGGCACCTTGTTGGTCGCCATGCCCAGCAACACCACGTGCGCGTGGGGAATCGCGTACGCCCCCGTCATGAGCATGGCGGTGTTCACGGGCGGCACGGGCGTCGAGGGATACAGGTAGGCACCCGCGTCCGCCAGCAGGCGCGCACGCACCGCGGTCATGCGGCCGCCCCGCACCGCCACCTCCACCTCCGCCACCATCCCCCGGCCCTGGTAACTGGCCAGGAGGTTCTCCCGCCGGTCTTCCACCCACTTTACCGGCCGCCCCAGGCGAACGGCCGCCCACGCGGCCAGGACGGTTTCCGGCGAGACCCCGAACTTGCTCCCGAACGCCCCGCCCACGTCCGGCACGATGAATCGGATGCGCTCTTCAGGCCTCTTGAGGATCCTGGCCAGCTGCTCGCGCGGTCGGTGGGTGCCCTGGGCCGACGACCACACCGTGAGCAGGTCCGTGCCCGGGTCGTAGGCGGCCACGGCACCCCGGGTCTCCATGGGCACCGCTGCAAGCCGCGGGATCCGGAACTTCTGCCGCACCACGTGGTCGGCGGCCGCGAACTCCCCCTCCGGGTCTCCGCCTTTTCCTTCCCATCTGAACAGCACGTTGTCCGGCAGGTGGTCGTGCAGCCGCACCTCCCCCGCCAGGGACGCTTCTGGGTCCACCACCACGGGCAGGGGGTCGTAGTCCACCTCCACCAAGCCTACGGCGTCCTCCGCGGCCGCCCGGCTCTCCGCCACCACCGCGGCCACGGGTTCACCCACGTACCGGACCCGATCTCCCGCCAGGACGGGGTGAGGGACCTGCTCCACCCGCGTTCCCTCCACGCCCGCCACCGCGTACTGGCCGAGGCTGTCCTCCAGGTCACGGGCGGTGATGACCGCCACCACGCCGGGAACCGCCCGGGCGGCGTCGGCGCGGATCCCAAGCACCCGGGCGTGCGCATACGGGCTCCGCACCACCACCAGGTGGAGCATCCCTGGCAACCTCAGGTCGTCCACGTAACGGGCCTGCCCCCTCAGGAACCGGCCGTCTTCCCTCCGCCGCAGGGGCCGGCCGATCCAACGAGTCGTGACCGCGGAGCGCAGATCCGTCACCAAGCCCTCCTCACCGAAACAGACTGGAACACAGGCACCAGTATACTCAGCGGGCTTCCTCCGGGCGCCACGTGCACGCGGGGCCCAGGAACACCGTTTCGTGCCGTCCCCGGGAGAAGTACTCCAGGAACGTCAGCTCGGAGTCGGGGTCCGCAAGGAGCTGGTGGGTGTCCCCTTCCGCCACCCACGCCACCGAGCCCGCCCGCAGTGGGAACTCCTGGTCTCCGATCCGGATCCGGCCGCGGCCGGCCAGCACGTAGAAGAAGTGCTCCGTGCCCCGGTGGGAGTGCACCGGGGAGCTAGAGCCGGGCGCCACGGTGACCACGTCCACCAGCAGTTCGCTCCCGGTGTTCGTGGAGTTCAGGAGCACCCGCTTGCGGCGGCCGTCGTGAACCGACGAAAGCTCCGGGACGTCCTCCAGGTGGAACACCTTGGACCCCGGCCCGCGTCCCACGACCCGCTCGGCGTCTGCCAGCCCCTCGTGCGCGATCTCGCGGGTCTTCTGCTCCGCCACGACTCACTCACCTCCCTTCGCCGACCGCAACCGCTCCGCCATCCAGTCCGCCACGAGGGGCCGGTACTTGTACGGGATGTTGTTGCACACGTGGTTGCCCTCCGGGTACAGGACGAACTCCCCCCGCGGCGCTTCGTGCGCCACCCGCTGTGCGTCCTGCCACGGGAACAGGGCGTCCTGCTGGCCAAAGACCACCAGCAGAGGCTGCTGGAGGCGCGGAAGAACCGGCCTCAGGTCCAGCTGCAACGCCTTTTCCCGGGCCTCGGCCTCGTCCGCGGCGCCCACGTGGAACCGAAATGTCTCCCGGGTCAGCACCGGCAACCGGTCCCACGCGGCCCCGAAGTTGTACGGCCCGCCGATGGCCGCCACTGCCCGGATCCGGGGCTCGAAGGCCGCCGCGCGGGGGGCGTAGTAGCCTCCCAGGCTCACCCCCACAGCCCCCACCCGGTCCAAGTCCAGGTCCAGCTCCGCCGCCGACAGGTGGTCCAGCACCGCCCGCACCGCCACCTCGTAGTCGGGCCGGATGTGGGTGTGGAAGCCCGTCTCCCCCTGCCCCGGTCCGTCCACGGACACTGTGGCCATGCCCCGTGAGAGGAACGTGTTCTCCCAGTGGAAGAACTCCTCTTTGGTGGAGTCCAGTCCGGGGATCAGCAGGACCACCGGGGGTCGCACCACCCCCGGGGGCTTGCGCAGGTTGGCGAACAGGGTCTTGCCCTCGAAGGGAACTTCCAGGCGGCGGGCGATGGGGTCCAGGTGGCGGTGGGCCGCCCGCAACGCCTCCACCGACCGCACCGTGGTTTCCCGGTACCGCTGCGGGTCCACCGTCCAGACGAACTTGGCAAAGTGGTAGCACAGGGCCGCCCGCACCCATGCCTCTCCCGCGGTGACCCACCGAGCCCGCCCCTCCGCTTCCCTCGCCAGCTCCGCGTGGACGTCCCCGGTCCGCACCCACGCGTCCAACCAGTCTTCCCACCGGCGAATGGCCGCGGTGGTCCGCACGAAGTCGTTGTAGTCCACCCCCTGGGCGATCATCCGTGGCGCCCAGTTCTGCACGACCGCCTGGATTCGTGCATCCGGTCCTTCCCTCACGTCCGCACCTCAAGTCCCAAAGCCCGCACCGCGTTGCCCCGAAGGAGGCGCGCCTCCGCCTCGCCTGCGAGCTGGGCCGACCGCACGAACTCCACAGGTCGGGCGAGCCCCATGTCGAAGGGGTAGTCCGAACCCAACACCACGCGTTCCGGGCCCACCCACTCCACCAGCTGCCGGAGCAGGGTGGGGTCGTGTACCACCGTGTCGTAGTAGAGGCGGCGCAGGGAGGTTTCGACGTCCTCCCGCAGCCTCGAGCGGGCCTGCGGCTGGAAGGTGTGCGCGTGGCGCAGGCGGCCCCGGAGGGCCGGCAGCGCTCCGCCGCCGTGGGCCAGCACCACCACCAGGCGCGGGTGCCGTTCCAGCACCCCGCTCATCACCAAGTGCGCGGCGGTCATGGCGGTCTCCACCGGGTTGCCCACGGTGTTCCACAGGTAGTACTGCTGCAGGGCGGGGATCCCCAGGCCCCGGGCGGTGGGGTGCACGAACACGCCCAGGCCCAGGGCTTCGGCGGCTTCCCACACGGGCGCGAAGGCGTCGTCCCCGAGCAGCCGGCCTGCAACGGTGGCAGTGACCTCCACGCCCACCAGCCCCGGCAGCCGCCGGAGCTGTTCGAGCACCCGGACAGCCGTCGGCGGGTCCTGCCAGGGGGCGGCGCCGAAAGCCCACACGCGGCCCGGGTTTTCCGCGCAGACGCGGGACAGCCCTTCGTTCCACGCCTCGCACACCTCACGCGCCAACCCCGGGTCCGGCTCTTCGTGTGGCAGCATGGAGACCCAGGGGGACAGCACCGCGCCGTCTACGCCCGCGCGCCGGAGGTCGCCGAGCAACACTCTGGTGTCCGCCAGAGCTCCGACGGCGGATAAGACCCGCTGGCCTCGCCACTCCACCACCGCGCGGTCCCCTTCGCGGACCAGCCGCGCCCGCCACGGGCCCTCCCCGAGCAGGTCGGGGATCACCACGTGCACGTGCACGTCCAGCGCGTTCACCGCGGAGCCGCCGTTTCGAAACCCCGCCGCAGCCCCGCGGTGGTGTACGCGAGGACCTCGCCGTGGCGGATGCCGAGGGCCTTGGTGCAGCGCTGATGACCAAAGGTTAGGGCTACGAAGAACCCAAGCTCCACGATCTCCGGTACCGTGAAGTGCTCGTATAGCTTTGCCGACATGGCATCGTCCGCGATCTCCAGTTCCCACACGAGGGCGCTCGTGTACCGCATGGCCACCTGCTCACGCTCCACAAACCGGTCCGAGTCCTCGAAGTTCAGCAACTCCTCGTACTTATCCGAGGCCAGTCCCTTCCGTCCAGCCTGGACGGCCCCGAATCGCCTGGCTTTCGGCCTGGGAGTTCCCTCCCGGCGAGCCCGTTCCAGGAAACCCCGGATCTCCGGGTCCGTCAGACGATCGGGGCCTGGGCATCTTGCACCTCGTCCGCGGCTTCACAAGACCCTGCGCAGTCCACGCGGGTAGGCGTGGGGGAACTCCGCACCGTCTTCCCCCAACATCACCAGTTCGCCCGTCTGCACTCCGGCGCGGCCGTCCGGCGTGACCACGTTGGGCTGCACCACCAGGACCATCCCGGGCTGCAGGACGAGATCCCCGTCCTCGGGGTCTTCAAACCCCTCCGGCCCCAGGACCGGCGGCAGATACCCGCCGCCGTACCCGTGGACCAGGTCGTCGTAGACCGCAAACCCAGCCCTCCGAATGCCGTCCAGCACCCGCAAGAGCTCTGATGCCCGCGCCCCGGCCCTCAGCGCACTCAAGGCCTCCTCGAAAGCTCTCTCCGCCACCCGGTGCAGCTCCGCGAACAGCGGCTCCGGCTCTGTGCCCACCACGAACGTCCGCAGCAGCTGGCCCGCGTAGCCCCAGAAGGCCGCGCTCACCTCGCACACCACCACGTCTCCCACCTTGACCCGGCGGGCGGACGGGTACTGAGCGGGGACACAGCGGTCCGGGTCGCGCATGGAGGTGACCGAGACGAAGTGGATGTGGGTCGCGCCGCCCAGGGGAACGTAGGCGCGCTCCACCGCGTCTACCAGTTCGAACTCCGTTGCGCCCGGCTGCAGCGCCTCCTCGAGCGCCCGGACGGCCCGATCCGTCAGGTGCGCACCCGCCCGCAACCACGCCAGCTCCTCCGGCGACTTCACCAGCCGCAGCTGCGTGTACGCATCCGAGAGATCCACGACTTCCGCCACCTGAGCCGCCAGGTGTCGCCAGGCGGCGGCGGGCAACGGCCCGACAACTCCCACCCGCTGGTGGGCGCCACCCCGCCGCACCAGTTCCTGCCCCACCGCCCAGGCGGTCTTCGGGCCACCCCAAGCCACCTCCACGTCGGGAGCCACCGCGCGTTGGGCCGCGGGCACGTGGTTGCGGTACTGGACGAACAGCCTGACGTCCTCACCGGGGCCCCACACCGCCGCAGCCTCCCGGGTCACGGGCCACCCCGTCAGCCACAGCACCGCGTCCCCGTGGCCACCCGCCCCGTACAACACCACCCGCTCCACCCGCGTCCGCCCCGCCAGCTCCGCCAGCTGCGCCCGCCGGCGGAGAAATTCAGCCTCGGAAAACCGCGGGTAGCCGTCCTCCGGCCACGCCGCCTGACCCCCGGCCGCCTGCGCCACAGTCCCTACCCCCCGTCCGCGCTGTTCAACACCACGATGCGCAGGTCCGTCATCTCCTCGATGGCGTACCGGGGACCTTCGCGGCCGATGCCGCTGCGCTTGATCCCCCCGTACGGCATCAGGTCCACGCGGAAGCCGGAGGTGTCGTTCACGATCACCCCACCCATGCGCAGCGTCCGGGCCGCCCTGAGGGCGCGGTCGAGGTTCCGGGTGAACACCCCCGCCTGCAACCCGTACTCGGTCTGGTTGGCCTGCTCCAGCGCCTCCTCGAAGCTGGCGCAGCTCACCACCGACGCCACCGGCCCGAACACCTCCTGGCAGACCACCTTCATCTCCGGCCGAACGTCGGTCAACACCGTGGCCGGGTACAGCACGCCCTGCCGGGGCCCGCCCAGGGCGCGTTTGGCCCCCGCCTGCAGCGCCTCGTCCACCCACGCCTCCACCCGTCGGGCGTCGTCCTCAGAAATCATGGGGCCGATGTCCGTGTCGGCTTCCTCGGGATCCCCCAGCTTCATGGCCCGCGCCGCGGCCACGAACTTCTCGAGGAACGCGTCGTAGGCGGGCTGCTCCACGTAGATCCGCTGCACGGAGATGCAGAACTGCCCCGCGTAGAGGTAGGCGAACCGCGCCAGAAGCTGAGCCGCCTGGTCCAGGTTGGCATCCTGGGCCACGATGTTGGGTGAGTTGTTCCCCAGCTCCAGGATCACACGGCGCAGTCCCGTGGCTGCCTTGATCCGCTCGCCCACCTCCGGGCTGCCGGTGAAGGTGTACAAGGCGATCCCGGGGTGGCGCAGCAGGGCCTCGCCCACCGTGCGGCCGCCGCCCACCACCACGTTGAGGTACCCGGGCGGCAGCCCTGCCTCTTCCAGGAGTTGAGCCAGCAGCAGGCTCGTGAGGGGTGTGTAGGTGGCAGGCTTGAGAACCACCGCGTTGCCCGCAGCCAGGGCGGGAGCCACCTTGTGGGCCACCAGGTTGAGGGGGAAGTTGAAGGGCGAGATGGCGCACACCACGCCCACGGGCGCGCGGATGGTGAACGCCAGCCGCCCCTCCGCACCCGGAGCCGCCTCCACCGGGACCTGCTCGCCGTGGATCCGCTTGGCCTCCTCCCCACTGAGCGAGATGGTCTGTACCGCGCGGTCCACTTCCACCCGCGCGTACTTCAAAGGCTTGCCGGCTTCCCGGGCGATGGTCAGGGCGAACTCGTCCCGGCGCTGGGCGAGCAGGTCCGCAGCACGGCGAAGGATTTCGAACCGCCGGTACGGCGACAGCGGCCGCTCCTCCAGGGCTCGCTGCGCGGCCTGCACCGCCTCGTCCACGAGGCCTTCATCCGCCTCGGCAACCTCCGCCATCACTTCCTGTCGGTACTTGTGCAGGACGGTTAGGTGCCGCCGTCCCTCCCGCCACTTCCCGTCGATGTACAGGCCCCACCGGGGGACCGTCACCGTGGCCACGGGATCACCTCCCCTCGTCTAGTTGGCCCTCACCTTTCCGCACGTAGATCTGCGGCGCCGTCGTATTGACCTGGAGCTGGAAGACCTCTCCGGCACCGTGTCCCCCAGCTCACCCGCCGCAAGCTCCTCCAAAGCCTACCGACCCGACCAGTTCAAAACGGCGGACACCCGGCCCAGGGAAGCGACCTCGAACTCCAGCAACCGATCCCCGGGCTCCAGCTGCAGAGGGGGCACCACGGAGCCGCAGATGACGAGGTCTCCCGCGCGCAGCCGTTCGCCTGCCCCCGCCAGGACTTCGGCCATCTCCGCCAACACCTCCACCACGCGCCCTGGGACCGCCTCCAGGTCGTCGACCGCCACGAGCTCCATACCGTTGCGGAACACGCGTCCCCTCCAACCGGACAGACTGCCGGCATATCCGACCGGCCGCAGCTCTCCCACCACCGCGTGGCGGTGGAAGATGTTGCCGGCGACCACGGCCTCCAGGTCCTCCTCCGGAGGACGGTCCACGTCGGCCAGCTCGAGCGCCGCTGCTACCTCTCCCACGGCGGCGGCCACCGCTTTGGAGGGACTGCCGGGCACCACGTCCGCGCGCAGCCGCACCGCCACCTCCGGTTCCGCCACAGGGCGCCTCCACCCACCCAAGAAGATCCTGCTACTGGAGGGGACTACGGTCCGGTCGGTGAGGAAGCCCACCAGCATGTGAGGGAGCCCCAGCCGCTGCTTGGCCTGCGCCGACCCGAACGCAGCCTTCCAGCCAACGGGTCTCACCCCGGCCTGGGCCAGCCGCCGACGCTCTGCCAGTAGGACCTCCAAGCCCTTCCGCACGGCCTGAGCGGTGTTCGTCACCTCACCACCCCTGCTACGTGCGCTCCCGAGCGACCTCGTACCCCGAGGCCTCCAAGGACCCCGCTCCGATCCAGCCCCACACCAGCACCGCGTCTTCTGTGCCGGTGTTGACGAACCCGTGCCAACCGCCCCGCGGGATGTACACCACATCCCCTGCCGCGGCTGGCTCCCGCCCCGTGTCCGTGTAGATCTCTCCGTGGCCCTTCAGAATCACGAAGAATTCGTCGCAGTGGCGGTGCAGGTGCCGCTCGTGGCGGGCGCCGGGCGGGAACACGGTCCAGCCCAGGGTGAAGTCCTTGGCTCCCGCGGACACCTCGTCCACCAGGAACCGCACCACCATGTCCACCCACCCGCCGTCCGGCCCGAGCCCACCCCGGGGTGCCACCTGCTGTACGTTCGTCCGGTACATGCTCAGCTCGCACCTCCCAGCTTCCGGTACACACGGTGCGTGGCCACGAAGTCCAGGTGGTCCAGCCCCAGGCCCCGGCAGGCGTTCATCATCTCGTTGGCCGCTGCGGCCAGGGGCACGGGGCTACCGAGCCTGCGGGCCAGATCCAGGACCAGGAGCATGTCCTTCTGCTGCAGGTTGACATCCGCCAGCGCCCTTTCAGGCATCTTCCCCTCCAGAATGAACGGCCCTCGGTAGGCCAGCACGGGGGACGCGGCCACGCTGTTGAGGATCGCCTCCACGGCCACCGCACGGTCCACCCCGTACTTCTCGGCCAGGGCCACCGCCTCTCCGAAGGCGATCACCTCCACCATCAGCAGCAGGTTCACCGCGAGCTTCATGGCACACGCCATACCGTTGGGCCCGACGTACATCACCTTGGGACCGATGGCCAGCAGCACGGGGCGCACCCGCTCGTACACCTCCGGGTCCCCTCCCACCATGAGGGAGGCCTTTCCCTCGCGGACGGTGGGCGGTGCTCCCGAGATGGGGGCGTCCAGCATGAAGCGCCCCGCCCTGTGAAACTCCTCCGCCACCGACCGGCTCACGTCGGGGTCGATGGTGCTCATGTCCACGTACACGCCGCCGGGCGGCAGACCCTGCAGGACGCCTTCCGGCCCCAGCGCCACCTCCCGGACCGCGCGGCCGTCGGTGACGATGCTGAACACCACCTCGCTCTGCTCCGCCACCGCGCGGGGACTGTTGGCCCATCGCATCCCCGCCTCCAGGAGCGGCCGCGCCTTGGCCTCCGTACGGTTCCAGCCAACCACGGAGTACCCCGCCCGCAGGAGGCGCGGCACGATCTCCGCCCCCATGGCGCCCAGACCGACAAATCCCACCTGTTCCACGAGGTGCTACCTCACCTGCCCGGTTCTCACGCACAGGCGACGCCCACCATTCCGCCTGGTTGCCCGCCTCATCACCATATCTGCTTAGCTGCGGCGCGCCACGTCCACGTCCGCCCGCTCGTCCACATAGACGATCTTTCCCCCAACCATCGTCAGGACCGACCGAATTCGCGGAATCTCCGACTCCCGCACGGTGAAGTAGTCATCGGAGAGCACCGCCAAGTCCGCCAAGTACCCCGGCGCCAAAATCCCCTTCACCTGCTCCTCGCCCGATACCCAAGCACCTCCGGCTGTGTACAACCGCAGTGCTTCGGCTCGCGTGAGCAGATGAGCCCGAACCCGCGTGGCCTGCCCCGTGATGTCCCTCCCGGTCACGAACCAGTAAAGTGACATCCACGGGTTGTAGTTGTTCACCCGGATCGCGTCCGTCCCCGCAGCCACACGTGCCCCGTGCGCCAGTAACAGCCGCAACGGCGGTGCATGGCCCGCCTTCTCCTGACCCCAGTTGCGGAGCAAGTCCGGGGTGTCCCAGCTCAGCCGGTTCTGCACGCCGAATCCAATCCCCAGACGAACCGCCCGCCGGATGTTCTCCTCAGACAAGTCCTCTACGTGCTCGAACGTGATCCGGAGAGGCGCCAGCGGAACCTCCCGGGCGACCTCCTCCAAAAAACGCAGGGCCTGCGTGATGGTCTCGTCGTGCACCGCGTGGTAGCTGAACCGCATGCGGTGCTTCAGCAGAAGACGGACCACTTGCTGCCACCGCTCCATGGTCTTCGGGTCCCGGCGGAGCGGTGGCACGAAGCCAGGGTCCCAAGCCTCCCACGTTAGAACCTCGCCGCTCCCCAAAAACCGTAGCCAGCTGTCTCCCTCGTAATGGTGCCGAAAAGCCACCAGCTGAGCCGTAAACGGCACCTCGTCGACCGCCGGGCTTGGGGAATGCAAATGATATCCGACCCGAAGCGTCATCTCACCGCGGCGCCAAAGCTCGTGGATGGCGGGATACATCAGGTCGGGTGTCGTGTCGGTCCCGGGTTCGTCGATCACGCTCGTCAGCCCCAAGCGGTTCAAAGCCTGATGTTGCCTCTTGAGGCCTTCCAGCTGCCCCTCCAAGGACGGCCTCGGGATCAGGCGTCGCACTAGGCCCATGGCCGCCCCATGAAGAACCCCATTGGGTTCCCTCGACCCTGGCACGCGCTCGATCCGTCCCCCCGGGGGATCGGGCGTCTCCGGGCCGATCCGGGCCAATTGGAGCGCCACGCTGTTCACGACCGCTGGGCCCGTTCGGTACTGAACGTACACAGGGTGCTGGGGAGCTGCCGCGTCAAGCTCCTCTCGGGTGGGGAAGCGCCGCTCTTGGAACTGATTCGGATGCCAACCTCCGATGTTCCAGATCCAGGTGCCCGGAGGGGTCTGGCGAGCACGCCCCCGGATCCGCTCCAGGGCCTCTCCAAGGGACGAAACGTCGTCCCAGCGGGTCTGGTCGCGCCAGATTACGCCCTCCCGAAGCGTGTGGATATGGGCGTCGTTGAGTCCCGGAATGACTACCCGACCTTTGGCATCGATGACCGTGGACTTGCGGCTGACGAGCAACCGGACGCTGCTCGCCCGCCCCACCGCTAAGACCCGATCTCCGCGCACCGCCAGTGCCTCGGCCCACGGCATGGTCCGGGAACCGGTCCAAATGCGCGCATTGATGAGCAGAACCTCTGGAGGCTGGTCGACCATCCGTACGGCTCCACGAGCTCCCTCACGGCCAGCCGTCTGTGCCCTGGCTGGTGTTGGAGCGTTGATCAAGAGCGCTGGCCCCACCGCGACCAACATCTGAAGAAACCGTCGCCGGGAAACCGACAGTTCCCGCGCCCACCGCCAGACGCTCTCGTCAACCACCTCCCGAGGTTCTCTCGGAGCCGATTCCCGTCGCGTCATCTCCTCGGCACCTCCCTCTGCTCTCTGACAAAGCCTGGATTTTCCCGCGGCGCTTTCCCGCCTTTGGCGACCTCACTGCAGCAGCGCCAGCGGTTCCTCCACCCACGCCGCCAGGGTTTCCAAAAACCGCGCCGCCCGGGCGCCGTCCAGGGCGCGGTGGTCACAGGACAGCCCCAGGGCAACGGTGGGCCGTACTACAGCTAGGCCGTCCTCTGCCGCCACACGGTCCGCGACCCGGCCCACGCTCAAAATGGCCGCCTGGGGGGCGTTCACCACCGCCAGGAACCGGTCCACCCCGTACATGCCCAGGTTCGAGATTGTGAAGGTGCCGCCCTCGATGTCCTCAGGCCGCAGCCTGCCTGCCCGGGCACGGCCCACCAGCTCCGCACGGCGGCGCGCCACGGCCTCCACCGTCAAGGTGTCCGCGTGATGCACCACTGGCACGACCAGTCCCTGCTCCGTGGCCACCGCGATCCCCACGTTCACGTCAGGGAGCCTGCGCACCCGGCCGTCCTCCCACCGGGCGTTGACCTCCGGGTGGACCCGCAGGGCGGCGGCCACCAGCTTCACCAGCAGGTCGGTCAGGGTAACCTCTGACTGCCCGCGTCTGCGCAGGGCCTCCCGCCAGGCCACCAGCCGGTCTGCCCGTACGTCCCGCTGCAGGAAGAAGTGGGGGACTGTGCTCCAGGCCCGGGCGGTGCGCTCCGCCATGAGCTTCCACACGTGCGGGACGTCCGCCGCCTCACCGGCCTTCAGTCTCTCCAGGTCGACGGCCAGCACGGCCCCCCCAGGACCCGACCCCCGCACCGACCGCAGGTCCACGCCCATCTCTCGGGCCAGCCGGCGCGCTTTGGGTGAAGCCCGGGGTCGGGCAGGCTCGGGTTCCGCCACCAACTGCGCGGTCGGAGGGGGTTCGGCCGCGGCAACCGCCGGCTCCGTGGGCGGCAGGGGGGTCGGATCTGCAGGCAAGTCCGACGGGCTTTCCCCCGGCAGCAGGATCCAGCCGATCACCTGCCCCACGGGCACCTCTGCGCCCTCCGGAGCCAGAACCCGGGCCAGGAGGCCGGAAGCGGGCGCTTCGATCTCCACGTTGGCCTTGTCGGTCTCCACCTCCAACAGCGGCTCGCCCTGCCGGACCTCCTCCCCTGGCGCGCGCAGCCACCGCAACACCTTGCCCGTCTCCTGGGCCATCCCCAGGGCCGGCATCACTAGTTCCTTCGGCAACGCTCCCTCCTTATGGGCGCACGCCCTCCACCGCCGCGGAGGCCACCACCTCCTCCAGCGGTGGCGTGGTGCGGTTCAGCTGCGACTGCACCTCCCGCGTGGTTGGAAGCGGTCCGTCCACGGTCCAGTAGCGCGTCCCGGCCACCAGCAGCGTCTCTGCGGGGAAGCGGGTGATAACCTCGCAGCCGTCCTTGGTCACCACCAGCTGCTCCTCGATCCGGGCCGCGCTCCACCCGTCGCGGGCCGGCCAGAAGGTCTCCAGGGCGAACACCATCCCCTCCTCGATGACCTCCGGCTTGTCGAAGGACACCAGGCGGCTGAAGATGGGCTTCTCCCAGATGGACAGCCCCACCCCGTGGCCGTACTGCAACGCGAAGGCGGCCTCCTCATTGGGGAACCCGAACTCCTCCGCCTTGGGCCATACCTTCACGACGTCCGCGGTGGTCACCCCGGGCTTGATCAGGCTGATGGCCGCGTCCAGGTAGTCGCGGCAGCGCTTGTACGCGTCCACCATGGCCGGGGACGCGCTGCCCACCACAAACGTCCGGTAGTAGCAGGTGCGGTAGCCGTTGAAGCTGTGCAGGATGTCGAAGTACACGGGGTCTCCGGGCCGCAGGACCCGGTCGGTGTACACGTGGGGGTGGGGGTTGCACCGCTCCCCGCTGATGGCGTTTACCCCCTCCACGTGTTCGGAACCCAGGTCGTACAGCACCTTCGCCACCAGCCCCACGCACTCGTTCTCTCGCACCCCGGGCCGCAGGAACTTGTACAGCTCCTCGTACGCGGCGTCCACCATCATGCAGGCGGTGGTCAGAAGGGTGATCTCGTCCTGCGTCTTGATCTTGCGGGCCTCCTGCATGAGCTGCTGGCCGTCCACCACCCGCAGGCCTTCCTCCTGCAGGGCAAACAGCACCGGCGGCTCCACCACGTCCACGCCCACGGGCTCGCGGTGCAGCTCCCTCGCTTCCAGCTCCACCCGGATCTTCCGCGCCACGTCCCGCGCCCGCTCGGGGTACGCACCGCGTAAGGTGGAGATGCCCGCGCGGGAGCGCTCCCCCAGCCACGGGCAGTACAGCTGGTGGTGCCGCGCGGCGGATCCAAAGTCCCACAGGATGGGCTCGTCGTCCTGCGGCAGCAGGCAGAACCGCACCAGCTTGTCCATGGCCCAGGTGCCGATGTGGGTGGCGGTGATGTAGCGGATGTTGTTCATGTCGAAGCACAGCAGGGAACCCAGTTCAGACCGCTTGAGCAGCGACTTCACCCGCGCCAGGCGCTCCCGGCGCAGGCGCTCGTAGTCCACCCGCGCCTCCCAGTCCACGCCCATGAGTCCGTACGTCTTGATGCCCATGCCCGCACCTCCTCTCTCGGTGCCTGCGTCTCTACCCTCGGCCACACAGCTCCCGCGCCACCGCCGCCACCTGCTGTGGGGTGGGTACGGTCTGGTCCTCCAGCACCGGCGAGAACGGGACCGGCACGTCCATAGCACCCACACGCCGCACCGGCGCTTCCAGGTCGTAGAAGGCCTCCTCCGCGATCACCGCGGCCAGCTCCGCGGTGACCCCATAGCGGCGGTGGCCCTCGTCCACCACCACCACCCGCCCAGTCTTGCGGGCGCTGCGCACCAGGGTCTCCACGTCCAGGGGAAAGGTGGTGCGGGGGTCCACCACCTCCGCCTGGATGCCCTCCTGCTCCAGCAGCTGGGCCGCCTCCAAAGCCACGTACACCATGCTGCTGGTGGCCACCAGGGTCACGTCCTGCCCCGGCCGCTTCACGTCGGCCACCCCGAAGGGGATGGTGTACTCCTCCTCGGGCACCGGGCCCTTGACTTGGTACATCATCTTGTCTTCGAAGAACAGGACCGGGTTGTCGTCCCGGATGGCGGTCTTCAGGAGCCCCTTGGCGTCGTAGGGCGTGCTCGGCAGGGCCACCTTCAGGCCCGGGATGTGGCTGAACCAGGCGTGGAGGCTCTGGCTGTGCTGCGCCGCAGACCGGCGGGTGGCCCCCAGGGTGGTGCGGATCACCAGCGGCACCCTGAGTTTGCCGCCGGACATGTAGTGGACCTTGGCCGCCTGGTTCACGATCTGATCCATGGCCAGGGTGAGGAAGTCCCCGAACATGATGTCCACCACGGGGCGCATCCCGGTCATGGCGGCCCCCACCGCGATGCCCACGAACCCCGCCTCCGAGATGGGCGTGTCCACCACCCGCTGCGGCCCGAACTCCTGCACAAGCCCCGACAGTACCTTGAACGGGGTCCCGGCCTCCGCCACGTCCTCCCCGAGGAGGAACACCCGCTCGTCCCGCCGCATCTCCTCCGCTAGGGCTTCGCGGATGGCCTGCGCCAGGGTGATCTCCCGTGTGGTGCCGCCGGCCGGCGCGTGCAACGCCACACTAGGCGTAGACATGCTCGGTCACCTCGCTGGGGTCGGGGTACGGCGCCGCCAGGGCGTAGGCAACGCCCTGGGCCACCTCTTCCCGGGCCGCGCGTTCCGCAACCTCGAACTCGTCCGCCCGCGCCAGGCCCGCGGCGATCATCCACTCCCGCAGGATCTTGAGAGGGTCTCGCTGCCGCTTCCAGGCCTCCTCCTCTTCCTTGCTGCGGTAGTAGGACCGGTCCACGTCGCCCACGTGGTGGCCGAAGTACCGGTAGGTGTTGCACAGCAGGAAGGTGGGACCTTCTCCGCGGCGCGCCCGCGCCACCGCGCGCCGGGCCGCCGCGAGCACCTGCCGGACGTCCTGGCCATCTACCTCCTCGCCGGGGATGCCGAAGGCCTGCGGCCGGGCCAGGATGTCCCCCGCGGTGGTCTCCCGGTAGTGGGTGTACTCGTTGTACAGGTTGTTCTCACACACGTACACCACCGGTAGCCTCCACAGGGAGGCCATGTTCATGACCTCGTACAGCAGCCCCTGTCCCAGGGCGCCCTCGCCGAAGAAGCACACCGCCACCTGGTCGGTGCCCCGCATCTTGGCGGACAGGGCCGCCCCCGTGGCGATCCCCGCGCTCCCGCCCACGATGGCGTTGGCTCCCAGGTTGCCCGAGTCGGGGTCCGCGATGTGCATGGACCCGCCCTTGCCGCGGCAGTAGCCCTCCGCCTTGCCCAGCAGCTCGCAGAACATCCGGTCCACCCGCGCGCCCTTCGCGAGACAGTGCCCGTGGCCCCGGTGGGTGCTCGTGATGTAGTCCTCCGGCCGCAAGGCCGCGCACACGCCCACGGCCACCGCCTCCTCGCCGATGTACAGGTGCGCGAGCCCCGGCATCCGGCGGGTGACGTACAGCTCGTTCACCTGCTCCTCGAAGGCCCGGATGGTGGCCATGAGCCGGTACATGCGGAGCCACTCCGCGACGGGGACGTCCCGGACCTCCTCGGGCAACTCCGTCAGGTTCGCGGTGGCGGTGGGGTTCGTCATGGCTCCCTCCTCAGGCCAGCTCCGGCGGCCGCCCGGCCAGCCGGGACAAGACTTCGAACAGCACCGCGAAGTCGTATCCCGCAAGCCCCAGCCCCCGGGCGGCGGTCAGGTACTCGTTGGTGGTGGCGGTGGTGGGCAGGGGCACGTCCAGCTCCCGCCCCATCTCCAGGGCCAGCAGCAGGTCCTTCTGCATCATGTTCACGTCGAACCAGGCTTCCTCGGGCATCCGCAGCACGAACGGGCCTCGGTACTTTAGCATGGGGGACGCGATCACGCTGTTCAGGAGGACGTGCACCGCGGTCTGGCGCGGGATCCCGCCTTTCTCGGCCAGCAGCAGCCCCTCGCTGAACGCCAGCATCTGCACCGCCAGGCTCAGGTTGGTGGCCACCTTCATCAGCACCGCCTGGCCGTTGCCGCCCACGTGGGTCACCACGGGCCCGATGTCCTGCAGGATGGGGCGGACCCGCTCGAAGGCGTCCCGGTCCCCGCCCACCATGATGGACAGCCGCCCCTCTTCCAACGTCACCACGCTGCCGGAAACCGGGGCGTCCAGCATCTGCGCACCCCTCTCGCACACCCTCTCGGCCAGGGCGCGGCTGGCGGCCGGGCTCACGGTGCTCATGTCCACGTACACCTTCCCCGGGCCCAGCCCCGCCAGGATCCCATCCGGCCCCTCGGTGACCGCCTGCAGGGCCTTGGTGTCGGTGACCATGGTGAACACCACGTCCGCGCGCTCCGCTACTTCCCGGGGAGAGTCCGCCCACTCCATCCCGAGGTCCAGCAGCCACTGCGCTTTACCCTTGGTGCGGTTGTAGCCCACCACCGGCCGCCCTGCGTCCAGCAGGCGCTTGACCATGCGGCTGCCCATCACGCCCAGGCCGACGAACCCGACCTTCAACGTTCGCCTCCTTCTCCGCGCCTGCCCTCGCGGTCAGCCGGCAGGACGCGGCGGATGTCCTCGTGCACGCGCCCCAGGTGTTCGGCCATCCGCGCCCTCGCGGCAGCCGGGTCTGCGGCCCGCACCGCATCCAGGATGGCGTGGTGCTGGGCCATGGACTTCTGCGGGCTGCCCGGGATGTGGTAGACGCGGGCCAGGGCGCGGTGGAGAGGGTCCCGGATGGCCCGCATCACGTACACCGCCACCCGGTTGCGGGTGGCCTCCGCCACGGTGAGATGGAAGCGCAGGTCGGCTTCGATGTACCGGGCCTGGGAGTCGAGCCCCGCCTCCATCTGCCGGATGGCCTCCTCCATTCGGGCCAGGTGTTCTTCCGTGCGGCGTACCGCCGCCAGGGCCGCGAACTCTGTCTCCAGGACCTTCCGAATCTCGTACAGCTCCTCCAGTCCGAAGACCTCCAGGGTCAGGAGGAAGCGCAGGGAGTCCACCAGGGGATTCCCGTACTCCGCCACCACGAAGGACCCGTGGCCTGCAGACCGGATCACGCCCCTGGATTCCAGCAGGCGCAACGCCTCCCGCACGGAGGACCGTCCGACCCCGTACCGACGGGCCAGCTCGTGCTCCGGTGGCAGCGGGTCACCCGGGCTCAGACGGCGCTGGCGGATCTGGTGCAGTAGCCGGTCGGCCACCAGCTGGTAGACCTTGGGGCGCGCGACCGGCTCGTACACGTCAGTCCATCACCGGCCCTGTGGGGAGTTCCACGCGGCGCAGCGCCCGCTCGGGCTGTGTGAGCAGCTTGTGGCGCTGCCACAGGTACACGAGCACGAACAGACCGATGCCTGCCAGGTCGGTGCCCACGGTGGGGATGAAGCACAGCACTGTGGCCGCAGCCAGCACCAGCCACTCCACCAAGCTCGTACGGACCAGGAAGTACGCGGTGCTCATGATGGAGAAGGCCACGGTGCCAACCACGGAGGAGACGGCCGCCCAGAGGTTCTCCTGCCAAGTCCCTGTCATGAGGATGTGGGTGTAGGCGAACAGCACCGGCATGACGTAGATCATCTTGGCGAACCGAAAGCTGTTCCAGCCCGTCCGCCACGGGTCAGCCTGAGCGATGGCCGCCGCGGTGTAGGCCCCCAACGCCACCGGCGGCGTGATGTTGGAGTCCAGGCTCAGCCAGAAGATGATCATGTGCGCGGCGAGCAGGGGGATTCCCATCTGCACCAGCGCCGGGGCCGCCACCACGGCCAGGACCAAGTACGCGGCCGTGATGGGCATACCCATGCCGAGCACGAAGCTCGCCGCCGCCACCAGCAACAGGGCCACGGGCAGGCTGCCCCCGGAAACCTCCAGCACCAGCTGGCTGAACCGTACGCCGATCCCCGTCAGCGTGACCACCGCCACCACGATGCCGATGGCGCCGGTGGCCCCGGCCACGTAGGTACTGCTGCGGCCTGCCTCCACGAGCGCCTCCCACACCTCCCGGGGGCCCATACGGGTCTCCCGGCGCAGCCAGCTCACCACCACCGTGCTCAGGATGCTGGCGATCACGGCCATGGAGGCGGAGGTGGTCCGCACCAGGACCACCGCCAGCACCACCACGGGCAGCAGCAGGTACCAGCCCTGACGCAGCACGTCCCGGAGTCTGGGGATCTGCTCCGGGGGGAGTCCTTGCAGGCCCAGCTTGCGCGCCTCGCAGTACACCATCACCCCGACCCCGAGGAAGTACAGCAGGCCCGGCAGGAGGGAGATGCCTGCGATGTGCGCGTACGGGGTCTGGGTAAGCTCTGCCATGATGAAGGCCCCGGCACCCATCACCGGGGGCAGGATCATCCCGCCCGTGGAGGCGGCGGCTTCCACCGCGGCCGCGATGTGTGGGGGGAATCCGCACCGCTTCATGAGCGGGATGGTGAACGCCCCCGTGGTGGCGGTGTTGGCCACGGGGCTTCCGTTGATGGCACCGAACAGCGCGCTGCTCACCACCGCCACCTGGGCCGGGCCGCCGCGCATCCGGCCCACCAGGGCGACAGATAGGTCCATGAAAAACTTCGCCACCCCGGCCCGCATGAGGAAGGCGCCAAAGGCCACGAAGGGCAAGATGTACGTCCCGAGGATGTCCGGCATGACGCCGAACAGCCCCTCCGGGGTGAGGTAGAAATACTCCACCACCCGCCGGAGGCTGAACCCCCGGTGTCCCACCACGCTGGGCAGGTGGTGGCCCCACAGGGCGTAAGCGACCAGGAGTAGGGCCACCACGGTCATGGACGGTCCCAGCACCCGTCGGGTGGTCTCCACCGCCAGCCCCAGGGCCACCAGCCCCATGGCCACGTCCACGGCGCTGAAGGCGCCCGCGCGGTAGGCCAGGGCCTCGTACTGGGTGATCCAGTACCCGGCCACCAGGCAGCTGGCTGCCGCCATCAGCACGTCCAGGGCCGTGGGCCGGTCCTCCGGAGACCGCCGGCTACCGCGGTGCAGGAGGAAGGCGGCAGCAAACGCGTACGCCACCGCCACCCCCCTGTGGTACTGGAGGCTGGTGACGCCGAAGGCTGCCGACCACAGGTAGTACACCACCGTGGCCGCCAGCCCCAGCTGGACGAACCGGTCCCAGGAGGGCGCCAGCTTGCGCATCCCAGGCTACCGGGCGCGGATGGGCTCTGGGATGTCCAAGCCCACAGAGCGCCAGTGGGCCTCCGCCCCAGGGTGCAACGGGATGCTCACCCCGAGGAGAGCCCGGCGGCTGGTCATGTCCGCGGTCGCGCTGTGGACCTGCAGCATGTGGGCGTGTCCCTCGCGGCTGTACGCGGCGGCCACCAGCCGGCGGACCAAGTCTGCGGGGACGTCCTTGTGGGTGAACCACAGCCCGGGCAGGCCCACGGTGGTGACCGCCTCGGTCAGACCGTTGTAGCCCCTAGCTGGCACCAGATACCGGATGAAGTAGGGGTACTTCCGGAAGAAGTCAGTCCGGGAAAGCGGCCCGTACAGGTCGAGGAGGTGAACCTCTTTGGCAATGGCTGCCTCGATGGTGGCCCGGTCCGGGTAGGGGCCCGTGTAATAGAAGGCCTCCACGCGCCCGTCCCGGAGGGCTGCGGCGGCCGCTGACCCAAGCAGCGGGACGCGCTGGATGCGATCCCACAGGCCCAGCTCCCCGAAGATGCGCTGGGCGTTGCCAAACGTGCCCGACCCCGGGGAGCCGACGGCCACTCGCTTGCCCCCCAGATCGGCCACCGTGCGGATGCCGCTGTCCCGATAGGTCACCATGTGCCCGACCCCGATGAACAGCAAGCCGATCGCGCGGATGTTCCGCTGAGGGGTGCCTTGGAACACTTCCACTCCGTGGTACCCTTCGTGCACGTCGCTGGCGAACGCCACCCCCATCTCCGCCTCCCCCGCGTTCACCCGGCGGACGTTCTCTGCAGAGCCACCTGTTGCCGCCACCGTAACGTCCACCCCGGGCACGGTCCGCGAGAGGAAGGTCGCAAGCCCCGTGGCGAACACGTTGAAGATCCCTGCGGCCGGGCCGCCCAGGATGGTGACCCGGTTGGTGGCGGGTCCTGCCACAGACGCTCCGGACGAGGCGGCCACCAGAGCGATGGCCACGGCCAAGCCCCAGACCCCAGCCCAGCTCCACCGGCGCATGGCACTCCCCCTTTCTCCGACGGTCTGACTGTCAGACAGCTTCTTCTGCGGCGGACGGGGTTTTCCTCCTGTGGGGGGGAAGGCAGTTTGGTGGAGGCGGCGGGAATCGAACCCGCGTCCTGAACAGGTGAGGGCGAGGCGTCTACGCGCGTAGCCTGCGCTTTGCTGTCGCGACCGAGCCCTCCCGCAGGCGGGATCGCCCGGCGCCAGCTCCTGGTGTCTTAGCCCGGCCGCCCGGAGCGCGGCAACCGGGTGCAGCCGGCCGGCTCACGCCCCCTCCGGGTCCGCCGGCAGGGCCCGGGAGGACGGCCGCGGACTTAGGCCGCGGCAGCGAGAACAGGCTGGTTGACGCTTATCCGCGTCGGTAGGTTCTTTTACGAGGACCCTACCAACCTCGGCGCGCAGCCCCGCTGCTTCCTGCCCAGTCGAGACCGTTCGCCCCCACAGGTCAAAACGGCCGACTCGGCCGCCTTCATTCTATCACGCCCGGGCCGGGCGCCGCCGGCCCGCCAGCGCCCGGGCGATCTGGCGCTCAGCCTCCCGCTTGCGGATGTCCGCCCGCCGGTCGTACTCCTTCTTGCCCCGGGCCAGGGCCAGCTCCACCTTCGCCCGCCCTCTTCGGAAGTACACCCGCAGGGGGATCAGGGTGTACCCTCGCCCCTTCACCTTGCCCACCAGCCGGCGGATCTCCGCCCTGTGCAGCAGGAGCTTGCGGGGTCGCAGGGGGTCGTGGTTGAAGGGACCCGCCTGCTCGTAGGGTGCGATGTGCATGTTCACCAGCCACACCTCACCGCCCCGCACTTTGGCGTACGCGTCCTGCAGGGAAGCCCTGCCCGCCCGCAGGCTCTTTACCTCGCTACCCAGCAGCTGCAGCCCGGCTTCGTAGGTCTCCTCCAGGTGGTAGTCGTGGCGCGCCCGGCGGTTGGTGACCACCGTACGCTCCGCCTCAGCGGGCACCGCCGTCCACCTCCCGCAGGGTCCTCCGCAGGAACACTCCCTCCCCGCTGCACACCACGTCGCCGTCCCGCACCAGCTCCGCGCGGGTGGTGATGGTGCGGCCGTCCTCCGACGCCACCCACGCGCGCACCCGCAGCCGGTCCCCGGGCCGCACGGGCCTGCGGAAGCGGACCTCCATGCGCGCGGTGAGGGCCTGGTAGCCCTGCAGGTAGAAGACATTGCCCATGGCGTCGTCCAGCACCGCCGCGAGGATCCCGCCGTGCACCACGCCCTGCCACCCCACGTGCTCCTCGCGGGGAACGAACTCCGCGGTCACCGCGTCCCCGTCCCGCTGGAACCGAAGGCGCAGCCCGACGGGGTTGTCGGGCCCGCACACGAAGCAGTAGTTGGCTTCCCTACCCGCCACCCGTCCTCCGGTACTCCCCGGAACGCCCGCCGGCCTTGTGCTCCAGGTAGACGTCGGTAATGGTCATGTCGCGGTCCATCGCTTTGCACATGTCGTACACGCACAGGCAGGCGCCCAGCACCGCACACAACGCTTCCATCTCAACGCCCGTCCGCGCCACCGCCCGCACCGTGACCCGCACCACCACCGCGGGCGGCTCGTCCCGTAGCTCGAACGCCACGTCCACCCCGGAGACGGGAATCGGGTGGCACAAGGGGACCAGCTCCCAGGTCCGCTTGGCTCCCTGCACCGCGGCCAGCTGCGCTGCGGCCAGCACGTCTCCCTTGGCCACCTGCCCGGCCTGGATTCGGGCCAGGGTCTGCTGCCGCATCCGGACCTCCCCGCGGGCCGTGGCCACCCGCAGAGTCTCCGCCTTTTCGGACACGTCCACCATGCGGGGCCGGCCCACCTCGTCCAGGTGCGTGAGCCGGTCGTTCACCACTGCTCCCAGTCCCGCAGCGGAGGGTCCCAGTCCGTGGATCCGGGGGGCTTGATGGACAGGTGGCAACAAGAGCGGCCTTTGTTGGCCCCGTGCCAGTGCCAGGTGCCCGCGGGGATCCACACCACCTCTCCCGCGGCCACCACGCGCCGTTCCGCCTCGGTGGCCACCACCCCTTCCCCCTCCACGAACACCAGGACCTGGTCGGTGCTGTGCACGTGCGGACGGGTGCGGGCCCCGTTGTGGAAGAACACCGCGACCACCTCCACCGCACCGGCCTGCTCGGTCCTACGCAGGGGCTGCATCAGCACCTGCCCCTGGAAGTCCTGCGGCCGCTCGGGCGGGCTCGCGAGGTCGTGGTCGGGTCTGAGTACGAGCACGGCCACCTCCCTCAGTCGAACAGCCGTACCTCGACCGACGTCCCCGCGTCCAGCTGGGTACCCGTCGGCACCCGCACGTATCCATCCGCGCGGGTCATAGTGGTGATCATGCCTGACTTGCCAAGCACCGGCTCGGCCGCCAGAACGTCTTCCTGCCACCGCAGCCGCACCCGCACGAACTCGTCGCGGTCGCGGGGTGCTGTCAGGGGTGCCACCAGGTTGGCGGGCACGGTCCGCGGCCCGCGCGCGTCCGGCCGTATCCCCAGCATGGCCTCCAGCACGGGCCGCACCAGCAGGTCGAACACCACCATGGCCGACGCCGGATGGCCTGGCAGCCCCACGACCGCCTTCCCGTCGCACACCGCCAGCAGCGTGGGCTTGCCGGGTTTGATGGCCACCCCGTGCACCACCACGCCCGGCTGTCCCAGCCGCGGCACCACCTCGCCCAGCACGTCTAAGACACCCACGGAGCTACCGCCGGAGGCCAGGACCACGTCCGCGGTCCGCATGGCGTCCCGCAGGGCAGCCTCTACCACCGCCGCCTGGTCGGGCAGGATGCCTCCGAAACGAGGCACCCCACCGAGCCTGGCCACCTGGGCGGTGAGGGTGTAGGCGTTCATGTCCCGGACCTGCCCCGGCCGGGGCTGGCAGTCGGGGGGGACCAGCTCGTCGCCCGTGGAAAACACCGCGACCCTCGGGGGCAGGTAACACGGGACGTCGACCACCCCAAGCCCCGCCAGCAGACCCAGCTCCTGCGGACGGAGGCGGGTCCCCCGGCGGATGACCACCTCTCCCCGACGGGCATCCTCCCCCTGGTGCAGTACGTTCTCGCCGAGCGCGACCGGCCGGAAGACGTGCACCGCCTGCCCTTCGGCCTGGGTGTGCTCCTGCATCACCACCGCGTCGGCGCCCGTGGGCACCACGCCCCCCGTGGGGACCCGAGCACACTGCCCAGGCTCCACGCGCAGGTCAGGCACCTCGCCCATCTGCACGGACCCCACCAGCTGCAGGGCCACAGGAGCCCGTGGGGAGGCATGCAGCAGGTCCTGCGACCGCACCGCGTAACCGTCCACGGTGGAACGGTGGAAGGGCGGCAGATCCTCCGCAGCCCGGATGTCCGCGGCGCACACCCGATCCAGGGCTCGCTCCAGCGGCACGGTCTCCTCACCCCGGGGCTGCGGCCATAGCGCGGCCAGGTACCGTTCGAGGGCCTCTTCCAGGGTGACGACCGCGGCGAACGCCTTCACCCCTACCCCACCTCGCTCCCGGACCCCCGCTCAGGGAGAGGGAGACGGTGAGGGGGACGGTGGGAGCAGCTCGATGGGGATCAGGCGCGAGGGCTCCCCCGCCCGCCGGACGATCTCCCACTTCCGGCCGTCGTAGCGCACCTTGTCGCCCACCTTCACCTCCTGGTAGAAGGGGTACGGCACGTAGTACGGGGCCCGATCCACCACGATCACGTACAGCGTACCTGCCTCGCGCTCCACGTACTTGTCCTCCACCCAGCCCAACACCACCCGGCGCTGCGACTCGCAGGAGGGGATGAGGTCCGCGAACACCACCAACAGCGCCGCGCCCAGGACCAGGAAGGCTTTCAACGGCACCACCTCCAGGGTGTCGGACGCTTTCCATCATAGGTTGGGCCGCAGCCGGCGTCCAGCGGCCTGTGCTATGCGTGGCTGTCCCTTGTGCGGTGGGTGATTTCGGGGAGACGAGGGGTTCCCTGGCAGTTTTCCTTCATCACGCCACCATCCCGCAAGCGAGAAAGAGGGCTGCCTCCAGCCCCTCCGCCGTCCTCCTCCGCATCCCCCACAGCCGCCGGCGAAGCCGCTCCAGGGCCTGCTCCGTCCGATGGTCCGTCGCCGGCACGTCCTCCACCCTCCGATCCAACGGATACCGTCACCAGGAATCGGATAACCGAATCACAAACTTCCCTCGCACCCGCACCGCCACCCCATCCACCCCCAGCACCCGGAACGGGCCCGGAACCCTCTGCTTCACCGCCTGCGCCAGGGCCCGCACGTCCCGCCGCACGCTCTGCCGGGAGACGGAAAACCCAGATGGGCCACCAGCGAGGCTACCGCCCGTAGGGAAAGCCCCAGCGCCCACCACAGCGCGCCAGGGCGCCACCGCCCACTGACTCCCCGTCCAGCTCGAAACCCCTCCGGAGAGGTAACGAAACGCGCGGTCACAACGGGGGAGCGATCGCGATGCGCCTCCACCTGAGTAAGACGGGGATCTTTGAGAGGTTTGCGACGCTGCCCCAGCGTGGAAGGGCGGGATCGCGGCAAAAGGGACAGGCCGAGGGACGGCCCCCAGGGGGCCGCCTGGACATTCGGGATGCGAATCCGGATGGCCGCCATCCCCTCTCCCCGCCTTCGGATTCAACCCCGGAGCGATTCGGCAGGTAGACAGCCCATCCTGGCAGTCGCATCCACCGCCTGTGGGACGGGCGCGTGCTATGCTGCAAGTAGACCTAGGCGGAGGTAGCCATGAAGCTGGCCGACGCGCGACCGTCGCCGCTCCCGTTTCCGGGCCACGGGGCGGTGTACTGGAACCTCACCGTGCCCGAGCTGGTGGAGCACGCGGTGCGGCGCCGGGAGGGGATGCTGGCCGAGGGCGGGGTGTTCGTGGCGGTCACCGCCCCTCACACCGGCCGGTCGCCCCAAGACAAGTTCGTGGCCGAGGACCCGGAGGTGGTCGACCACGTCTGGTGGGGTCCCGTGAACCAGCCCATAGCACCGGAAGTCTTCGCCGCCCTGAGGGACCACGCCTTCCGCTGGGCGGCGAGCCGCGACCTGTACGTGCAGGACGTCGCCGTGGGCGCCCACCCGCGGTACCAAGTTTCCGTGCGGGTGATCACCGAGCTCGCCTGGCACAGCCTGTTCACCCGCCACCTCTTTCGGAGGCCGGAAGGTGTCCAGCCGGCGGTCCAGCCACCTGCGTTTACGGTGCTGTGCCTGCCCAGCTGTCGGGCGCACCCCGCCCGCCACGGCACCCGGTCGGAGACGTTCATCGCCCTCAGCTTCACCCAGGGGTTGGTCCTCATCGGGGGAACCCTGTACGCGGGCGAGATCAAGAAGTCGGTGTTCACCCTGATGAACTACCTGCTGCCCCAGCGGGGCGTGGCGTCCATGCACTGTGCCGCCAACGTGGGCCCTGACGGCGGAAGTGCCCTGTTCTTCGGGCTTTCGGGCACGGGCAAGACCAGCCTGTCTACCGACCCCGAGCGGCGGCTGGTGGGCGACGACGAGCACGGCTGGGCCGACGACGGCATCTTCAATCTGGAAGGCGGGTGCTATGCGAAGGTGATACGGCTGTCGCCGGAAGCGGAACCCGAGATCTACGCCACCACCCGCCGGTTCGCCACGGTACTGGAGAACGTGGTGGTCGACCCGCTCACCCGGGAGCTGGATCTGCACGACGACCGCATCACGGAGAACACGCGGGCCGCCTACCCGCTGACCTACCTGTCGCAAGTGGTGCCCGAGGGGCGTGCCCCCCACCCCACGGACGTGGTGTTCCTGACCGCGGATGCCTTCGGCGTCCTGCCTCCCATCGCGCGGCTGGATGCCGACCAGGCCCTCTACCACTTCCTGTCCGGCTACACGGCGAAGGTGGCGGGTACGGAGAAGGGCGTGCGGGACCCTCAGGCCACCTTCAGCGCTTGCTTCGGCGCCCCCTTCCTGCCGCTGCCGCCCGCGCGGTACGCGGAGCTGCTGGGGGAACGGCTGCGCAGACACCGCGTGCGGGTGTGGCTGGTCAACACCGGCTGGACCAGAGGGCCGTTCGGGGTCGGCCAGCGCATTCCCATCCAGTACACCCGCGCCATGGTACGGGCAGCGCTTTCGGGCGCCCTGGAAGGGGTGCCGTACTGGGAGGAGCACCGTTTCCGCCTCCGGGTCCCGGAGCGGGTTCCGGGCGTTCCCGAAGACGTGCTGGTGCCGCGGAACACCTGGCCGGATCCCCGGGCCTACGACGACCAGGCGCGCAAGCTGGCGCGGATGTTCGCGCAGAACTTCGAGCGGTTCGCCGGGCAGGTACCGCCCTCGGTGAAGCACGCGGGCCCGGACCCGGACGCCTGAGGCTTTTTACCTTCCCGTGACGCGGCCGGGGGACGGTGGGTGGGGGCACAGAACGGCCCCCGGGGTGAAGGTTGCCGCAGCGGGTGTTGGTGGTGGACGACGAGCCCCACATCGTGGAGCTCGTCCGGTACAACCTGGAACGGGAGGGCTTCCAGGTGAGCGTGGCCTACGACGGCCACGAGGCCCTCCAGCGCGCGCGCCGGGAGCGGCCTGACCTGATCGTGCTGGACCTCATGCTCCCGTACGTGGACGGTCTGGAAGTGTGTCGGACCCTCCGCCGGGAGAGCACGGTCCCCATCCTGGTCCTCACCGCCAAGGACGGCGAGCTGGACCGGGTGCTGGGGCTGGAGACCGGCGCGGACGACTACGTCACCAAGCCCTTCAGCCCCCGGGAGCTGGTGGCCCGCGTGCGCGCCATCCTGCGGCGGGCCCGGCCGGTCTCCGCGGCGGGGGTGGCGCAGCCGCAGCTGGTGGCAGGAGACCTAGTGCTGGACCCCAACACCCGGGAGGTGTTCCTGGCCGGCCGGCCCGTGGACCTCACCACGAAGGAGTTCGACCTGCTGCGGCTGTTGATGGCACACCCGAACCGCGTGTTCACCCGGGACGCGCTGCTGGAACACGTGTGGGGCTACGACTACTTCGGGGGCACCCGCACCGTGGACATGCACATCAGCCGGCTGCGGGACAAGATCGAGGACGATCCCTCCTCGCCCACCTACATCGTCACCGTGCGGGGCGTGGGGTACAAGTTCAAGGTGCCCGAGGGCGGACGCGCAGTCCGGAGGCCCGGCAACCGGTGAGCCTGCAAGCCCGGCTGGTGGCCAGCTACGTGGTCGTGGTGGCGCTCGCCCTGGCGGCGGCGGGTGCCTACGCGATCCGGAAAATTGAGCAGCGGTACACCCGGACGTACACCCTGAGCCTGGAAACCCAGGCCCGGCTGATCGCGGAGGCCCTGCGGCCTCACCTGCTGGCCCGCCGCGACTTCCGCGCCGTGGAACAGCTCGCGAAGGCGTACGAGTGGCGCCGGGGCGCCTACGTGGGCGTGCGCGACCCCTCAGGGGTCAAGCCGCACCTGGGGCCCGGTCAGCCTCCGCCACCGCCGGAGGTGGTGCAGGCCACCCGGGGGCAGGTGGCCAGCGCACAGCGTTGGGACGAGTGGACGCAGGAGGTCCGCATCTTCGCCGCCGCGCCTGTGCTGGAGGGAAGCCGGCTGCTCGGGGTGGTGCACGTGTCCGCACCCCGGCTGTGGCTGGACCGCCAGCTGCAGCAGGTCTGGTGGGCTTTCGCCGCCGCGGGAGCCCTCGCCCTGGCGGTGGGGGCCTTCCTCGGGCTGCGGATCACCCGGTCGGTAACGCGCCCCTTGCGGGAGCTGGAGCGCGGCGCCCAGGCCATCAGCCGTGGGGAGTACGGCCGGCAGGTCCCGGTGCGGGGCGCAGACGAGGTGGGACGGCTGGCGGAAGCCTTCAACCGCATGGCGGAGCAGCTGGCCCACACCATCGACCGCATCCGGGAGGAGCGCAACCGCCTGGAGGCGGTGCTATCGAGCCTGAAGGACGCGGTGGTGGCCATAGGTCCGCGGGGAGAGGTGCTGCTGGCCAACCGCTCCGCCACCGAGCTGCTCGGCGTGCCTCCAGACGCCCTGGGCCGCCCGCTGCGGGAGGTGGTGCGCGTTCCCGCCCTGGTGGCGCTGCTGGAGCAAGCCGCCCGAGGGCACGACCAGTCGGAGGAGCTGAACCTGGCCGCGGGCAAGGTGGTGGAGGTCACGTGCAGCCCCATCCGGGGGGACCACGAGCCCGCGGGTGCGGTGGCCGTGGTCCGGGACGTGACCGAGCTCCGGCGGTCGGAGCGGCTGCGGCGGGAGCTGGTGGCCAACGTGTCCCACGAGCTGCGCACCCCGCTGACCTCCATCAAGGGGTTTGTGGAGACCCTTCTGGCGGGTGCGCTGCGGGACGAGCAGAACAGCCGCCGGTTTTTGGAGATCATCGAGGCCGAGACCAACCGGCTGACCAAGCTAGTGGACGACCTGCTGGAGCTGTCGCGGCTGGAGTCCAAGGGCGTCACCTTCCGCCTGCAGCCCGTAGACCTAGCCGAGCTGTGCCGCGCGGTGGTGGGCCGGCAGCAGCCACGGGCGGAGCGGATGGGCGTGCGGCTGGGATGCTCCGCCGAGCCCGCGGTGGTGTCCGCGGACCCCGACCGCGTGGAGCAGGTGGTGACCAACCTGGTGGACAACGCCCTGAAGTTCACGCCGGAGGGCGGTAGCATCCACGTGCGGGTGCGGAGGCACGGGCCGGAGGCGTGGGTGTCGGTGGAGGACACCGGCCGCGGGATCCCTCCGGACGACCTGCCGCACGTGTTCGAGCGGTTCTACCGTGCGGACCGGTCGCGTACCCGCGCCAGCGGTGGGTCCGGGTTGGGCCTGGCCATCGCCAAGCACCTGGTGGAGATGCAGGGGGGCCGCATCTGGGCGGAAAGCCAGCCGGGCCGGGGCAGCGTGTTCTCCTTCGCGTTTCCCCTCCTCCCGCAGGCCGCACACAACTCCGCTGAAGACAAAAGCCTCACCAAAAAAATCGAATTTTCTTGACGGGAGAAGGCGGACGGCCTCCAGCAGGAAGCGGAGGTGCTCCGACACCCCCACGAGCGTGGCGACGGCTCGGGTTACCCCGACGGGCTGGCCAGCGAACAGATCCCGTTGCTGGCGCGGATCCTGGCCGTGGTGGACGTGTACGACGCCCTCACCTCCAACCGGGCCTACCGTCCTGCCTGGTCACCGGACCGCGCCCGCACTCACGTCCGGGAACAAGCCGGGCACCCGTTCGATCTGAACGTGGTCGCAGCCTGGACGTGCCTCGTGGGCTCCGAGGTCTCCCCGGGAACTCGAAACGGCTCCTCACACCGGCGGGTTGAACCGGCCGTCCACCGCGGTCCAGCCGCCGTCCACCACCAGCACCGAACCCGTCACGTAGCTGGCCGCGTCTGAGGCCAGGAACACCACCGCACCCGCCACCTCGTCGGGCTTCGCCCACCGGCCCAGGGCCGGCTTTTCCGCGTACGCGCGGTACCACTCCGGGTTCTGCTGGATTGGCGCCGTGAGCGGGGTCTCCACCACGCCGGGTGCCACCGCGTTCACCCGCACGCCCCGCGGTCCCAACTCCGCGGCCAGGGCGCGGGCCAGCTGCACCACCCCGGCCTTCGTGGCCGCGTACACGCCCTGGCCAGGCTCCACCACCTGCGCGCGGATGGAGGCAAGCACCACAATGCTCCCGCGGCCCTGCTCCGCCATCAACCGGCCGGCGGCACGAAGGACGTGGAAGGTCCCTTTCAGATTGACCGCCACCACGCGGTCGAACTCCTCATCCGTGTACCGCACGAGGGGCTTGCGGACGTTGATCCCGGGGGTGACCACCACCACGTCCAGCGAGCCGAAGCGCCGGTGGACGTCATCCACCAACCGATCCGTGGACGCAGGGTCCGTGACGTCCACGTGGAAGCTCTCCGCGCGGCCGCCCGCCTGGAGAACGGCCTGCGCGGTAGCCCGGGCCGCGTCCTCCCGCACGTCCGCACAGGCCACCACTGCACCGGACGCGGCTAGCGCCCGTGCCGAGGCGGCTCCGATGCCCGACCCCGCTCCCACCACCAGCCCCACCCGCCCGTCCAGCCGGAACATGCTGGAGTCCACCACGGTCCACCTCCCTACTCACCCAGGGCGTACACCACCGCGGCCGCGTAGATGCGAGCTGCCTCCACCAGTTCGTCGACGTCCACGTACTCGTCCACCTGGTGCGGGACCTCCCGCCGACCCGGGCCCAGAACCACCACCGGCAGCCCGGCCCATGCCCACAGGAACGTCCCGTCGGTGCACCCCGGAACCCCACCGTAGCGCGGCTCCCGACCGGTCACCGCCCGCACCGCCCGCTCCACCGCCCGGACCACCGGGGCGTCGCGCGGGGTCTGAGTCCACGGGCGGTCTTCCACCAGGTCGGTGTGAGCCTCCAGGCCCTCCGTCGCCTCCGCGGCGCGGTCGGCCAAGTCCTGCAGAGCCTGCACGAGGCGTCCGTGATCCTGGCCCGGCACGGTCCGCAGGTCTACGGTCACGTGGGCCTCCCCGGCCATGACGTTGAACTGGGCATCCCCGTACGCGGGAGCACGCAGGGTGGTGGGCGTGATCCACGGCAGGCCCAGAAGGGGGTGGGCGCCACAGCGGCGCTGCTCGGCAGCCTGCAGCTCCGCCAGGGAGAGAACAAAGCGCGCCGCCGCGGGCAGCGGGTTGCAGCCCGCGTACGGCATGGCTCCGTGGGCCTGGCGTCCTCGGAAGACCGCCCGGATGCGGAGGGCTCCCTTCTGCACCAGGCACACCTCGTTTTCCTCCGGCTCGCACACCAGGGCACCGTGGAAGCCGTCCGCCAGCCCGGCCCGCACGAACGCCTTGACGCCCTCCATCATCCCTTCCTCGTCCACCAGGGCGGTGATCCGCACCCGGCCCCGCAGCCCGCGCACCGCCCGCCGGACGGTGTCCACCGCCACCACCGCCGCGGCCAGGCCACCCTTCATGTCGCACGCGCCGCGCCCGTACAGGCGCCCAGCGACCACCTCCGCGCCGAACGGGTCGTACGACCACGCGCTACGGTCACCCTCGGTGACCACGTCGGTGTGCCCCTCCACCAGCAACCCGAACCCTGGGTTGCCCGTGTCCCAGTCCGCCACCACGTTGGGCCGCCCGGGTGCCACCTCCTGGCAGGCAACCTGGAAGCCTCTGCGCTGCAGCTCCTCCGCCAGGAACTGAGCCACCTCGCCCTCGTGGGCACGCGGATCCCCGGGACGGACGACGCTGGGAATCCGCACCAACCGGCGGGCCAGCGCCACCACCTCCCCCGCGTCCACCGCGGAGGCAGCTTCCCGCGCGCGCTCGTCCAGGGAGGCTATGGCAGGCACAGGCGCCCTCGGCTTCCGTGGCCGCTCGAGCGTTCCACGCGGAGGCGGCTGGGTCCTGCCGGGGGCTCAGGCCTCCTCCGACCGCAGGGGCAGCGGCACGGGCCTCCGCGTGCGCGCCGACAGGTCGAACGCCTTGCTCACCATGAGGCGGTGGTGTGCCTCCGCCGCGGTGGCGTGCGGCGTCGCCACCCCCATGGCCACCCGATCCAGCCACGCCACCGTCTCGTCCCGCATGGGGCCCCACAGCTCGCCGAAGGCCACGTCCCCAGGTGGGTAGCTCCCCAGGAAGTCCACCAGGCGGCTGTGGTGGGGGAGGTAGCCCTCCATCTGCGGCGCGCTGACCGCCAGGACCACGTCCCGGTGCGTGTCGTCCACGGTGAGGACTCCCTCGGTGCCCACGATCCCGACTTCCACGCTGTACACGGCCCCCGGCCACGTGACGGGCAGCGCCCAGGACACTGCCATGTGCAGCAGGGTGCCGTCTTCAAACACCACGGTTCCCACGGTGGCGTCGATGCCGGAGTGTAGGGGCCCCAGGACCTTGTCCACCGCCCACGCGCACACCTCCACCGCCTGCTTACCCTCCAGGAACCACAGGCACAGGTCGAGGGCGTGGGTGCCTGAGATGACCATGGGTGAGATGCGCGTGGGGTCGTCGGTCCTTCGGTAGTTGTCCAGGGCCACCAGCCGGTTCAGGAATGCCCGGGCGGTCACCAGGGTGACGTCTCCCAGGGCCCCCGTCCGGCACTTCTCCTTGGCCGCCAGCCACCTGCGCCGGAACCGCTGGGTGTACCCCACCACCGCGTCCACCCCTGCCTCCTGGATGGCCTGCAGGACCCTGGCGGAGTCCTGGAGCGTGGTGGCCAGCGGCTTTTCCACCAGCAGGGGCAGGCCCCGCTCCACCGCGGCCAGAACGGGGGCCACGTGTAGGTGCTCGTCCGTGGCCACCACCACGCAGCTCACCTCAGGCCGCGCCAACAGCTCCCGGAAGTCGGTAGTCACGTAGTCCGCGCCCACCCTCTGTGCCAGCGCCTCCCCGCGCTCGGGGATCCGCTCCGCGACGCCGATCCACCGGACCGCGGGGTGGCGGGCGGCGATCTGGGCCCGGAAGGTCCCCACGCGTCCAGCCCCCACCACTGCCACACCGAGCTGCCGTACGCTCTTTTTCGCCACGACCGCCTCCCTACGCCGCGTCAAAAACCCCCGGCGCGATTTTGGGGGACCCCGGTCTACCCCCGCACGTTCCGCGTCTTCTTTTCATAGACGGGCCCCGGGTGCCGTCCTGCAGCCGCTCCGCGCTTTGACACCGCGCAGCGGAACCCCCTACAATGGGGGTGCTCCGGGCCCTTAGCTCAGGTGGTCAGAGCGCGGTCCTGATAAGACCGAGGTCCGTGGTTCGAGTCCACGAGGGCCCACCATTTACCGCACCACCTTCCGGGCGATCACCACGTTGTCCAACACCAGGTTCACCGTCCAGATCCACCGCGCTCCTTCGAACAGCTCCGGGTATCGGGTGTACGCGGGCAGGTTGGTCACCCCGATGTCCGTGTCCGTGTACTCGTACGCCCGGGGCCAGCCAGAGTCGTCGAACTCCTTCGCCCACCAACGCGGCGGGATGGGGTAGTGGACCGCGTAGCAGTTCTCCTGGCAGGTCGGCCTCCGGGAGAACGGGTGGACCCGGCCCAGGGGAGTGGTGTCGTGAACCGGCCCCCGCTCCACCACCTCCTCGGGCCGCTCGAGGGGCGCGATGTAGAAGGACTGGGCTTTCCACGTGCTGTCGGTCACCGTGCCATCGCTCAGCCGCAGGATCAGTCCTCCGTCTCCGGGATACCAGGGGTTGCGGTTGGGCCCGGTCAGGGGGAACAGCTCCATGCCCAGGCCCAGGTGTTCTTCCCAGTCCACGAGCAGGAAGGCGACGGTGTACGGCCGGCGGACCCGGAAGCGAACGATGGCGGAGTTGAACGGGGTGTACGGCGTGTTGTCCACGGAAACCAGGCGGCCGTTCACGTACATCTCATAGTAGTTGTCCGCCACCACGTAGCCGGTGACCACCTCCCCGCCCGGGTCCACCTCCACCACGGGGACCTGGTCGGTGGAGACCTCGGCACTGTTCCGGGGCGTGACCTGGGTGCACTCGTTGTAGAGGTCGTAGCTGCGGGGCCCTTTCCGCATCTGCAGCGCCGTCAGGGCGGGCACCGTCAGCACCGTCCCGTCGTCCGCGGTAATCTGTCCGACGGCGCTCACCCTGTGGTTGGACACGGGAACCGGGCAGCGGTACAGGTTGTGGATCACGGTGCGCGCCGGGCCGCGGGTGACCCAGCGTTTCGCAGGCCCCTGGCTGGGGCCTTGTGCACCCGCTGAATCGAGCAGCGCCACCGCCGCCAAAACACCGACCAGCGCAACCCACGCGCGGCGAACCGGGAAGCTCATCGGTCCCTCCTCACCGGTGGTATACGTTATAGGATATCGGCTCTGCGTGGCCGGCCCGTCAAGGCCTTCCAGCCCTCCGAAAGCCAAGGCGCGGAACGTGCGCACGGGGACCCGCTCTACCGTCCGAAGGCACCCGTCTGATACGCGCGCAGCAGCAGGGCGGTCACCGTGAGGGAGACCAAGGCCACCGCCCGGGCTTCTCGGTCAGGGGGTACCCGTAGGAAGCCACCGGGCCGCAGCCCGAACGCCGCCACGCCGCCGGCCAGGGAAAGCAGGCCATAAACCAGGTGCAGGGTGTCAGGAGGCCTGAAGCCGGTCAAGTACAGGCCTACGCCGGAAAGGCCCTGGACCAGCACGAGGACGGAGGCCACGAGGTAAGCGCCCCACAGCCACGCGGGCAACCGCCGCCGCGCCAGGTCCAGCACGAAGGCAACGAGGAACACCGCCGCGTGGAGGACCACCGCGGTCCACAGGAGGTCGCGGAAGGCGTGAAGAGCGAGCACGCTTGAAGGTTCGACCACCAGGGGACCCGGCCCTGCTCGCAAAACGAATCGGGGAGGGCCTGGCAGGGCCCTCCCCGATTCCGCCTGCCGAGGGGCGGTCAGGTTTTCTGCTCCTCTTCCTCCTTCTGCTCCACCACCAGGGCCTCCGTGGTGATGAGCAGGCCCGCGATGGAAGCCGCGTTCTGCAGCGCCGACCGCACCACCTTGGCCGGGTCCACGATCCCCGCCTGGAACATGTCCTCGAACTGGCCGGTGAGGACGTTGTAGCCCACGCTGGGGTCCTTCTGCTGGCGGACTTTCTCCACGATGATGGACCCCTCCTGACCGGCGTTCACCGCCAGCTGCTTCACCGGCTCCTCCAGCGCGCGGCGGACGATGCTGGCGCCCACGAGCTCGTCGCCCTCCAGCTTCAGGGCATCCACGGCCTCCTGGGCCCGCACCAGGGCCACACCCCCACCGGGCACGATACCCTCCTCCACCGCGGAGCGGGTGGCCGACAGGGCGTCCTCTACCCGGGTCTTCTTGTACTTCATCTCCGTCTCGCTGGCGGCCCCGATGCGGATCACCGCCACGCCGCCCACCAGCTTTCCGAGCCGCTCCTGCAGCTTCTCCCGGTCGTAGTCGGAGTCCGTCTCCTCGATCTGCTTGCGGATCTGCTGGATCCGCTTCTCGATCTCCTTGGGGTCGCCCGCACCCCCGACGATGATGGTCTCCTCCTTGCGGACCCGGACCTGCTTGGCGCGGCCGAGCTGGGAGATGTCAGTGTTCTCCAGCTTGAGACCCAGCTCCTCGCTGATGACGGTACCACCCGTGAGGATGGCGATGTCCTGGAGGATGGCCTTCCGCCGCTCCCCGAAGGCGGGGGCCTTCACCGCGCACACGCTGAGGGTACCCCGCAACTTGTTCACCACCAGGGTGGCCAGGGCCTCACCCTCCACGTCTTCCGCGATCACCAGGAGCGGCTTGCCGGTCTGGACGGTGCGCTCCAGGACGGGCAGCAGATCCCGCACGGACGAGATCTTCCGGTCGGTGATCAGGAGGTACGGCTCCTCCAGCACGGCCTCCATCTTCTCGGGGTCGGTGACGAAGTAGGGGGAGATGTAGCCCTTGTCGAACTGCATCCCCTCCACGATCTCCACCGTGGTCTCGATCCCCTTGCTCTCCTCCACGGTGATGACCCCGTCCTTGCCGACCTTGTCCATGGCGTCCGCGATGATCTTGCCGATGCTGGGGTCGTTGGCGGAGATGGTGGCCACCTGCTCGATGGCCTCCTTGGTCTCCACGGGCTTGGCCACCTTGCGCAGGTGCTCCACCACCGCCTCCACGGCCCGGTCGATGCCCCTCTTGAGGGCCATGGGATTGGCGCCCGCGGCCACGTTCTTCAGACCTTCCCGGATGATGGCCTGGGCGAGGATGGTGGCGGTGGTGGTGCCGTCTCCGGCCACGTCACTGGTCTTGGTGGCCACCTCCCGGACCAGCTGGGCGCCCGCGTTCTCGAAGGGGTCGTCCAGCTCGATCTCCTTGGCCACCGTGACCCCGTCGTGGGTGATGGTGGGCGACCCGAACTTCTTCTCCAGGACCACATTGCGGCCCTTGGGCCCGAGGGTGATCTTGACCGCGTCCGCGAGCTTGTTCACCCCGCGCTCCAGGGCCCGCCGTGCTTCTTCGTCGAACCGCAGCTCCTTCGGCATGGCGATCCCTCCTCGGTTAGGCCTTCGCGGCCGCGGGCTCCCGCTCCACGATGGCCAGGATGTCGCTCTGCCGCAGGATCAGGTACTCCTCGTCGCCGATCTTCACCTCAGTGCCCGCGTACTTGGCGAACAGCACCCGGTCGCCCACCTTCACGTCCATGGGCAGGCGCTTGCCGTCCTCCGTGAGGGCTCCCGGCCCCACCGCCAGCACCTCCCCGTGCTGGGGCTTCTCCTTGGCCACGTCGGGCAGCACGATGCCACCCTTGGTGCGCTCCTCCTCCTCCAGGGGCTTGACGACCACACGGTCACCCAGGGGCTTCAGGTTCATGGCGACCTTCCCTCCTTTGGCCGTTGGAGTTTTGGGCGTGCGGGATTAGCACTCGAACGCGGAGAGTGCTAATCCCGCCCTAAGTGTAGGCAGGCGTCTGGCTGCCCGCAAGCCCCGGGTTGACCGCCGCGGATGGTGGGAAGAAAATATTACCGAATCACGATATCAGTAGGTCTCGCATGGCTGTCTTGGCCCCCACGCCTGCCGACGCCTTAGCGCTCAAGGCCAAACTGTTCCGCGGTTTTGCTGACCCCTCGCGCCTGGCCATCCTCGAGTGCCTGCGGGAAGGGCCCCGCACCGTGGGAGAGGTCGTCCGGCTCACCGGACTCAGCCAGCCGAATGTGTCCAACCACCTGCAGTGCCTGTGGGACTGCGGGCTGGTGCAGCGCCACCGGCAGGGCCGGTTCGTCCGGTACCACCTGAGCGACCCGCGGGTGGCAGCCCTTCTGGCCCTCGCGAACCAGCTGCTGGCGGAAGTGGCTCGGGGTGTGTACCAGTGCACCCGGTACGCCGACGCACAAAGGTGACGGGCGCCACCCGCACCGTGGAGCTGCCCGTCCAGGGCGTGGACTGCGCGCACTGCGCGGCCCACCTCCAGAAGACCCTGGCTTCGCTTCCTGGTGTGGCGTACGCGGAGGTCCCCTTGGGCGCAGGCCGGGCGGTGGTCCGCTACGACCCCATGCGTACCGACCCCGAGCAGCTGAAGGAGGCCGTGCGGGGCGCGGGCTACGCGGCGGAGCCGGCCAGTGCCGCAGCACCGTACGGCCGGTCTGTCTTGCGCGCGCTCGGGGCGCTGTTCGGAGTGGTCCTGGTGCTCGCCGTCTTGGGTGAGCGGACGGGGCTGGTGGAGGAGGTCACCCGGCGGGTCCCGCCCCCGCTATGGCTGGCCGTGATCCTGACGGGCGGCTGGCCGGTGTTTCGAAAGGTCGTGGCGGCAGCCCGGCAGGGTCGGGTCGTCGCGCACACCCTCATGACCCTTGGGGTGATGGCCGCCGCGGCGGTAGGAGAGTGGGCCGCGGCGGCGGTGGTGGTGTTCTTCATGCGGGTGGGCGAGTTCGTGGAGCGATTCACCACCGAGCGCGCCCGGGACGCGGTGGCGCACCTCGCCCGCATGACCCCCCGGGTGGCGCGGATCGAGCGGGACGGCAGGGAGGTGAGCGTCCCGGCGGAGGAGGTCCGGCCCGGGGAAGTCGTCGTCGTGCGCCCCGGCGAGGCGATCCCCGTGGACGGGATCGTGTTGGAGGGAGCCGCCGCCGTGGACCAGTCCTCCGTCACGGGGGAGCCTGTGCCGGTAGAGGTGGGGCCAGGGGCTTCGGTGTTCGCCGCCTCCCTGGTTCAGAGCGGCTACGTGCGCGTTCGCGCCACCGCCGTGGGCCGGGACAGCACCTTCGGCCGAGTCGTGCGTATGGTCCAGGAGGCGGAACGAGACCGAGGGCCGGTACAGCTGGCCGCAGACCGGTTCGCCGCGGCGTTCTTGCCCGTGGTGGCAGCGATCGCGCTTGCGACCCTCCTCGTCCGCGGCGACGCCCTGGCCACCGCCGCGGTCCTGGTGGTGGCGTGTTCCTGCTCCATCGCCCTGGCCACGCCGGTGGCGGTACTGGCCACGGTGGGCGCCGCCGCCCGCAGGGGCGTGCTGGTCAAGGGGGGCCGCCACCTGGAGACGCTGGCCCGGGCGGACGTGGTGCTGGTGGACAAGACGGGGACCCTGACCATGGGCCGGCCCGAGGTGGTGGAGGTGGTTGTGCTGGACGGACGGAACCCGGACTGGGTGCTGGCGCTGGCCGCTTCCGCGGAACACTACTCCGAGCACCCCCTGGCCCAGGCCATCCGTCGGGCCGCGCAAGTCCGCGGCCTTGCGGTCACGGCACCCGAGGAATTCCGAGCTCAGCCCGGGTGGGGCGTCCGTGCGCAAGTCCGGGGCATGCACGTGCAGGTGGGCCGGCCCGTAGAGCTGTCCCCGGCCGACTTCTCAGACCACCTGCAGCGGCTGGAGCAGAAGGGGGGCACGGTCGTGGCCGTGGCCGTGGACGGACGCCCCGTCGGCCTCCTGCGCCTGTCGGACCGCCCTCGGCCTGGGACCGCAGAGGCCCTGGGACACCTGAAGGCTTTGGGCGTCCGCCACGTGGAGCTGCTCACGGGCGACAGTGAGCCGGCCGCGGAGGCCCTGGCGCGAGAACTCGGCATCGCCTGGCGGGCCCGACTGCTGCCTGAGCACAAGGTGGAGGTGGTACGGCAGTACCAGCGGCAAGGACATGTGGTGGTGGTGGTCGGCGACGGTGTCAACGACGCGCCCGCCCTGGCGCAGGCGGACGTGGGTGTGGCACTGGGGCCAGCCTCCGCCGCGGTGGCGGCGGAGGCCGCCCACGTGGTGCTGCTACGGGAGGATTGGCAGTTGGTGCCGCAGCTGTTCGGGCTGGCACGCCGGTTCATGCGCACCGTGCGCCTGAACCTGGCGGCCACCGCGGTCTACAACGTGGTGGGGCTGTGTCTTGCTGCGCTGGGACTTCTCCCCCTGCCGGTGGCCGCCGCGGCACAGGCCCTACCCGACCTGTTCATCCTCGGGAACTCCTCGCGGCTGCTGCGCGGGTGAGGCCTCTTTGGCCCTGTCACCGGGGCGGCAGGCCGTCCCACGGAAGGTCCGCCCACGCCCGCAGGTCCAGGCCGGCGCGCTCGCCCCTCGCCAGTCGGAACGCGCCCACGCACGCGATCATGGCCGCGTTGTCGGTGCAAAGCCACGGCGGAGGGAGCCACAGGGGGATCCCCAGCCGCTGTGCTTCGCGGCCCAGGCTTTCCCGCAGCAGCCGGTTGGCTGCCACTCCGCCGCCCAGCAGCAGGCAGGCGGGCTGCAGATCCTCCGCGGCACGTACGGTTCTGCGGACCAGGTGAGAGACCACCGCGCGCTGGAACGCCGCGGCCACGTCCGCGGGATCCGGGCTTGGGGTCTGCTGCAACGCCCGTAGCACCGCGGTCTTCAGGCCGCTGAAGCTGAAGTCGTACCCTCCCTCGGACGCCAGCGGCTCGGGCATGGGCACCCGGGCCGGGTCACCCCGGCGGCTGAGCCGGTCGATTTCCGGGCCTCCCGGGTAACCCAGCCCCAGGGCGCGGGCGGCCTTGTCGAAGGCCTCGCCCGCGGCGTCGTCGCGGGTCCTACCCAGAACCCGGTACTGGCCGTAGTCCGGGATCCACAGCAGGTCGGTGTGCGCCCCGGAGACGACCAGGGCCAGGGCGGGGGTGGGGAACGGCCCGTGCACCAACACGTTGGCATAGATGTGGCCCTCCAAGTGGTTCACCCCCACCAGGGGTTTGCCGGACGCCAGGCTCAGGGATTTGGCGAAGGCTACCCCCACGCTGAGGGCACCCACCAGGCCGGGACCGCACGTCACCGCAACTGCACCCAGGTCAGCCACGTCCAGGCTGGCAGCCTCCAGGGCCTCGTCGACCACCGCCACCAGCCGCTCGATGTGGCGCCGGGCGGCCAGCTCCGGCACCACCCCGCCATAACGGTGGTGCAGGTCCGCCTGCGAGGCCACCACGTTGGACCGCAGCTGGATCCCTTCCACCACCGCCGCCGCGGTCTCGTCACAGGAGGTCTCGATGCCCAGCACGGGCCGGTCGAACACCGCCGGGATCTGCCCGCTCACGGTCGCCCCCCGTTCACCTGGGGAGGGCTGCCTTGAGGGCCTCGAACTGGGACCGGAAAGGTTCCTCCCAGATGTTTCCGGTCCACATGATGAGCGCGTCTTCCCCGTTGTCACTGTAGTACCGGGGCCGCACGTGGACCTCCCGGAAGCCGTACTTGCGGTACAGGGCCTGGGCCGCGTGGTTGGACCGCCGGACCTCCAAAGTCACCCACCGCGCCCCCCGCGCGCGCGCCTCCTCGATGAGGGCCGCCAGCAACCGTTCCCCGATCTTCTTCCGGCGGTGGCAGGGCTCCACCGCCAGGGTGGTCACGTGGGCCTCCTCCAGGATCACCCACATCCCTGCGTACCCCACCACCACCCCGTTCTGCCGTGCTACCAGGTAGCAGGCGGTGCGGTTTTCCTGCAGCTCACGGCGGTACGCGTCGCGAGGCCAGGGGGTGGAGAAGCACTGCCGCTCGATCTCCAGCACACGGGGGATGTCCTCCACCCGCATGGGCTCGATCTGTACGGACGTCAACACCTTCACCGTGCCACCGATCGGAACGCCGGCGTCCGGCCGTACCAGGGCTGGATGCGCACCAACGGCTCCGCCCCGCCTTCCAGCAGGCGCTTGCGGCCCAGCCACGCCACCTGGGCGGCCCGAGGAGCCCACGACGCCGCCTCGGCAAACCGGGCCTCGGGCAGCGCGCGGGCGAACACGTCCACCCACCGGCCCAGCCCGTCGCCCACCAGGACACAACGGCCCACTCGCTGGCCGGCTTCCCGGAAGGCGGAGGCCACATCCTCGGGAGGTGCGACCTGCTCCTCCACCACCCGCACCAGGCGGCCGTCTTTCCGCTCGAACAGGGCTCCGGCCACCTCCCCGCGCTTGGCGTCCACCACCACACCCACCACCGCCGCCTCCACCCCGGCGGCGATCGCTTCCAGGGTTGGCACCCCGCAGGCAGGCAGGCCCCGGGCCCGAGCCCAGCCCACCGCGGTGGCGATCCCCACCCGCAGCCCTGTGAACGACCCCGGCCCCACGGACACCGCCACCCCCTCCACCACGTCAGGACCCAGGGACAGGTCTTCCAGCAGCCCGTGGATGGCTGCGGCTACCCACTCCAGGGTGTACATGGGCCTGCGCACGACGCGCTCGCCCAGCACGCCTGCGCCATCCACCAGGGCCACCGCCGCCGTGTCGGTGGCCGTCTCAACTCCCAACACCCGCACGTTCCGCCTCCTCTTCCCACAGGTCCAGCAGCTGGCGGCTGTGCGGGCCGCAAGCCGTCACCTGCAGGCTCCGGACCTCCGACCCGGTCCCGTGGATGTACACCCACAGACAATCGCGAGGCATCCTCTCGGGGGCCCGGTCCGCCCACTCCACCACCACCGCGGCGCCCGAGTCCAGCAGCTCGTCGAACCCGATGCCGCCCAGGTCCTCGGGACCGATCCGGAAAAGGTCCACGTGGTACAGGCCAACCCGGCCCCGGTACTCCCGCACCAGGGTGAAGGTGGGGCTGGCTACGTACCCCGACACGCCCAGGCCGCGGGCTACCCCTTGAGCGAAGGTCGTCTTGCCGGCCCCCAGCTCCCCGACCAGGGCGACCACGTCACCCGCGCGCAACACCCGACCCAGGGCCTCCCCGAGGGCTCGGGTGTAGGCCTCGCCTGGACTCCTCCACTGGCGGCCTGCGGCCGCGTGCTCGGCCGTCATCCTTCCTTCCGCACGCGCAGCCGCAGCCCTTCGACGCCCACCACCCGCACGCGCTCCCCAGCCCGTACGGGCTCCTCGGCCTCCGCGCTCCAGTCCTCCCCTGCCACCAACACCAGCCCCTGGCCGTCCACGTCCGTCTTGGCCAGCCCCACGCGCCCCACCAACGCCTGCGGGCCGGAGGCCGGCTGCCTGCGCTGTGCCCTCACCCCCGCGCCCAGGGCGAACAGGAAAAACGCCCCGGTGGCCAGGCCCAGCCCCACCACCAACGGTACGGAGGCCCTGAGGTAAGGCTCCTGGTTGCTGGTCAGGAGGATCCCGCCCAGGATGAACGCCACGATGCCGCCGACGCCGAGGATCCCGAAGCCCGGAACGAACAGCTCCGCCATCAGCAGGGCGATGCCCAGCGCGATGAGCGCCAGGCCCGCGTAGTTCACCTGCAGGATGGCGAAGGACGCCAGCGCCAGGATCAGGGCGATGGCCCCCACCACGCCGGGTAGCACCGCGCCGGGGTTGTTCAGCTCGAAGAGGATGCCGTAGATGGCCACCGTCATCAGGATCAGGCCGACGTTGGGCTCCGCCAGCAGGTCCAGAAACCGCTCCCGGAGATCCATGCCCACGTCTACCACCCGTGCGCCCCGCGTGCGCAGGACCCGGGAGGCACCCAGCACCTCCACCGTGCGCCCGTCCACCCGGGCCAGCAGGTCGTGTACGTCGGAGGCCAGCAGATCCACCACGTCCATGCGCACCGCCTCCTCGCTGGGCAGCGCCGCGGCCTGGCGCACGGCCCGCTCGCCCCACTCCGCGTTGCGGCCACGCCGGCGGGCGAGGGTGCGGATCTTGGCCACCGCGTCCTCCGTGGCCTTGCGGATCATGGTGCGCTGGCTCTCGGTTTCCTGCTCGCCGCCCACAGCCACCGGGGTGGCCGCGCCCAGGTTCGTGGTGGGCGCCATGGCAGCCACGTGGGCCGCGTACACCACGAACACCCCCGCGGAAGCCGCGCGGGCACCCGGCGGGGCCACGTACACGATCACCGGCACCGGAGAGCTCAGAATGGCCTTGGTGATGTCGTCGGTGGACTTCAGCAGGCCGCCCGGGGTATCCAGCTCCACCACCAGCGCCGCAGCACCCGCGGCGTGCGCCTCGCGGATGGCCCGGCTGATGTACATGGACGAGGCAGGCGAGATCACCCCCTCGACCCGGATGCGGTACACCACCGGCCCCTGCGGGGCCGCCAGCGCAGCTGTGGAAACGCAGGCGAAGAGCAAGAGCAGGACTGCCCGGACCACCACGTTGACCTCCACCCTCTACGGTACCCTACCCCTCCGTCCCGGGAAAGACGCACGCCCGCGGGACTCTTCCGTGGGTCACGTCAGGTCCTCCGGTTGCCTCTGGCGGCGGTACAGAGCCTCCACCTCCTCCAGGGTGCTGGCCTGCTGGGGTGTCTTGTCCGTGCGCACCCGGAGGATGCGCGGGAACCGCAGGGCGTACCCGGAGTCGTGGCGGTCGCTGCGGGACACCGCGTCGAAGGCCACCTCCAGCACCACCCTCGGCTCCACCACCTTGAACCGCCCCAGATCCCGCACCGTGTGCTGCAGAAAGAACTGTGTGAGCTCTGCGATCTCCGCGTCCGCGAGGCCCGAGTACGCCTTGCCCACCACCCGCAGCCGGTCCCCGTCCCACACCGCGAAGGTGTAGTCGCTCAGCACGCCCGCGCGCTTCCCGTGGCCGTACTCCGCGCCCACCACCACCACGTCCAGCGTCCCAAACGGCTCCTTCCATTTCAACCACAGCCGGCCCCGACGCCCCGGCTGGTACGGGGCGTCCAGGCGCTTCACCACCAGCCCCTCGTTGCCGCGGCCGCGGGCTGCTCGGAAGGCCTCCTGGAGCGAACGGGTGTCGCCCACCCGTTCCGCGGCGGCCAGGCGTACCGAGCCTCCAAAGGCCAGGGCCTCCAGCCGCCGTCGTCGCTCCCGCAGGGGGAGGTCCAGCAGGTCCTCGCCCTCCAGCTTCAGCAGGTCAAACAGGAACAGAGCCACGGGCACGTCCGCCGCCACCGCAAGCGGGTCCAGACGGCGCAGGCGCTGCTGAAGGCGCGAAAACGGCGCCGCCCGGTCTCCGACCCATGCCACCAGTTCCCCGTCCGCGATGTACGCCGGTGCCAGCCGTAGCAGCGGGTCCTCTAGCTCCGGAAAGCTTGCCGTCACGTCGTCCAGGGTGCGCGAGTACAGGGCCACGCGGCTCCCGTGGCGGTGCACCTGCACCCGCACCCCGTCGTACTTGTCCTCCGCCAGGACCTCCCGAGCTGCGCCCCCCAACGCCTCCGCGGGGTCTGAGAGGTTTCCCGCCAGCATGAAGCGGAAAGGTCGGAAGTAGCGGAGGGAAGCGGTCCCGAGCTCGCCCCGACGGGCCAGGCACGCTACCTCTCCGAGGTCGGAGCACAGCAGGTCCGCGCGGCGCACCGCGGCCGGCGGTGCGTCGAACGCCTCCGCCACCGCCTCCTCCAGCAGGCCCTCCTTGAGGCCGATACGCAGGTCGCCCGTGAGCACCCGGACCAGGTACTTCGCCTCCATGGGCTGCGCCTGCTCCAGCAAGACCCGCAGCGCCGCAACCCGCGCCGCGGCCGCGCCTTTCCCACGCACCGTGGCGGCCCGGCGTAGCCGCTCGTGGGCCCCCTCCAGGGTCAGTGGTTCCCGGAACAGGGGAACCGTCCGGCGGCGGGCCACCAGCTCCGCGGCCACGTCGCCCAGGTCGCCCCGCCGCAGGTACAGCTCCGACACCTCGCGGTCGGAAGCTCCCGACAGGTCCTGCAGCACCTCCACCACGGCGGCCCAGCCGATCTGCAACTTGTCCGGGTCTCCCGCCGGCAGCACCCGGCCCGTGAGGTACGTGCACGCGATCCGCAGGGCCTCCTCGGGGAGCCGACGCAGGTAGCCTGCCAGAAGCGCCACCTTCTCCCGTTTGGAGGCCGTGCGGGACACGGCGTCCAGGGCGGCCGCGAACTCGGCCCAGCGCGGCACAGTACACCTCGCAAGCGGCGCCTCCAGGGTAGGCCCTGGCCCCGCGCGGCGCAACGGCGCGTCGGTGGAATTTCGACCGGTCGGGGGATTGACAAGGGAGGTGCCGCACGCTATTTTGCGCGTACAAAAACTGATCGCGCACCGTTCGAAAGGGCAAACCCGCGGTAACGCGGGGGCGCAAAGCCAACGGGACCTGCAGTGAGCAGGTCGGCCGGGTTGCCGAAAACGGTGGTTTCGTTTTTGGGCCCGTTCGCCCGGTGCGTGCGGGCCTTCTGTTTCGGCAGAGGGCGCCGGGGAGGGAAGCGCGCGCGTGCGGACCCTACCCCCCGAGGTCCGCGCGGCGCGCTTCCACCCGGCGTGGCGCTGCGTCGTCCGGAAGTTCGTCGTCCATGGGGAACAAAACCGCGCTCAGAGCGCGCCGGCGGGCGTCCGCGTAGTCCGTGCGAGGTCGGGGCCGCCGTTGGCGCCACCGCGTCCGAGGTGGTGCACGTAGCGCCGGAACGCCCCCTCTGTCACCTCTGTCAGCACCAGCCGGCGCAGGAGCTCGAAGTCCACGCCCCACGCCTCCGACGCTTCCCGGGCGGCCTGCAGGAGGGAACCGAAGGCGCCCGGAAGCGCGTCCGCCACCCGCCCCACGGCTTCCGCGGTGCGGTGGTCGGTGCGCACCAAAACGGCCCCACTGCCGCGGTACAGCTGGGCTACGGCGTCTACAGCCCACCGCTCGTCTCCGCCCAGGACCACCCACCGGGGGCGGAGGAAGTCCCGCACCGCCTGGCCGCGGCGCAGCAGCAGCGGGTTCGAGACCACGACTGCGGAGAACCCGTCCCCCCTCAACCGGCGCAGCTGCGCCCGGAGCGCGTCTGCGGTGCCCACCGGCACGGCAGCCTGCACCACGAGCACGGCCCCTGGGGTCACGCGGGTCAGCAGCGCCTCCAGCCAGGGTGCTCCCTGTGGGTCTTCGCCCAGGCAGACCAAGCGCCCGCGGGTCGGAAGCTGGTCGGCCACCTCCAGCCACCCGCATCCCACCGCCTCCCGGAACAGGGGCTCCAGCCCGGGTTCGAAGAACGGCAGCCGCCCCTGCTGCAGAAGCCCCCGCCGCAGGCGGTCCGGCTCCACTGCCACCACGGGCCGGTGCGGTCCTGCCAGGCAACTGGCCACCACGAGGCCGGTCGCCTGCAGTCCCACCACCGCCACCGGGCTGTCCGTCACCGGGCACCTCCACGGACGGTCCTAGCAAGTTCCGTGCCGCGCTCACCCTCGCCACACCACCTTCCCGGCCACCGCGGTCCACACGGCGCGCCCCTCGACCAGCACGCAAAGGTCCGCCCGCAAACCGGCCCGCAGCTCCCCACGGTCGCGCAGGCCCAGCGCCCGCGCAGGGGTGGTGCTGGCCATACGCACCGCCTCGGGCAGCCCAACTCCCCAGGAGGCCACGTTGGCCACCGCCTGGTCCATGCGCAGGACGCTGCCGGCCAGCGTGCCGTCTGGCAGGCGCGGCGCGTCCCCGGGCCGCACCGTCACCTCCGTTCCGCCCAGACGGTACCGGCCCGGCGGAGCGCCGGCGGCTGCCACGGCATCCGTCACCAGGGCGATCCGGTCCGGGCCCAGCAGCCGGAAGGCCAGCCGGAAGGCCGCGGGGTGCACGTGGATGCCGTCTGCCACCAGCCCGCACACCCACCGGCCCTCCTCCAGAGCGGCCCCCACGACACCGGGCTCCCGGTGGTGCAGCCCGCGCATGGCGTTGAACAGGTGGGTGACCATGGTGGCCCCGGCTTCAAACGCCCGGCGAGCCTCCTCGTAGGTGGCGTCCGTGTGCCCCAGGGAAGCCACCACCCCGCAGCCTACGAGCCAGCGCACCAGGTCGAGGCCACCGGGTAGCTCCGGGGCCAGGGTCACCACCCGCACCCACCCCCGGAGGTCTCGCAGCAGGGCTGCCAGCTGCGCGTCCGTGGGCAGCCGCAACCATCGGGGGTCGTGCGCGCCGCGGCGGTTGGGGCTGAGCGCGGGGCCTTCCAGGTGCAGGCCTACAGGCTGCGCGCCGGCCGCGGCGCAGCCCAGCACACGGGCCGCCCGGCGCACGGACTCCACGGGCGCGGTCACCAGGGTGGCGAGGAAGCTGGTCGTGCCCGTGGAGGCCAGGTAGCGCTGCGCGGAGGAAAACTGTTCTGGGGTGCAGTCCAGAAAGTCCACACCGGCAGCCCCGTTCACCTGAAGGTCCACGAACCCTGGCACCAACACCCCGTCAGGGAAGTGCCACTCCGCCCCGCGGGGCGCCCCGGGCCCCACCTCCGCGATGGTGTCTCCTCGCACCACCACGTGTCCGGGCACGAGGTCTCCGTGCGGGGCCACAACCCGGCCCGCGGTCACGACGAACCCGTCCTTCACCTTCCCACCTCCGCGCGGGCGGCCGTACTCGCGGAGTGGACTGCTTGGAGCCTACCAGGTGATCACTTGCAGGCCTGAGGCTTCAAACCGACCCATGCGTTCCAACACGTCGTTTACGTCCTCCAGCCGGACCGTGCGCCCCACCAGCCGGCCCGGGGCGAGCCGGCCGTCCGCCACCAGGGCCAGCAGGCCTCCGAACGCCCAGCCCGGACAGCCCGCGCTGCCCAGGTAGCTGATCTCGAGCAACACCGTCCGATCCACGGGGATCGGCACCGAGCCCTGTTCCTCCCGGCCCGTGAGGCCCACCTGCACCACCCGGCCCCCGCGTCGGACACACCGCACCGCCTGCTGGACCGTCTGCGCCAACCCCACAGCCTCCACCGCCACATGGGCGCCCTCCCCGTCGGTCAGCTCCCGCACCCGCCTCACGGGGTCTACTGCGCCCGCGTGGACCGCGGCCACCGCGCCCTGCTGCAGCGCCCGCTGCAGGTTGTCCTCCCGGACGTCCACCGCGACCACCCGGCCGCCTACCGCCGAGGCCACCTGCACCGCGGACAGTCCCACGCCCCCTGCCCCGAACACCGCCACCCACTCCCCAGGGCGCAAGGCGGCCCGGTTGACCACCGCGTGGTACGCGGTGGTGTACCGGCAGCCCAGGCTGGCACCGGCCACGAAGTCCACAGGATCCGGAAGCCGTACGAGGTTGGCCTCCGCCTCGGGGACCCGCACCTTCCGGGCGAAGGCGCCGTCCAGGTCCACTCCCAGGACGCCCCGCTCCCGGCACAGGTTGGACCTGCCACCGCGGCACAGCTCACACCGCCCGCAGGCGATCCGAAAGGGTGCGGTGACCCGGTCGCCGGGCCGGAAGCTCTCCACCTCTTCCCCCACCTCCTCCACCACACCCGCGAACTCGTGGCCCAACACCCGCGGGAGGGCCGGCCGTACGCCCACCCACGACCAGTCCCCGCGCCACACGTGCCAGTCGCTACGGCAGACCCCACACGCCTCCACCCGCACCACCGCGTCGCGCGGCCCGCAGGATGGCTCGGGGACCTCCCGCAGCTGCAGGGGGGCGTTGAACTCCACAAGGAATGCGGCCTCCACCTGGCCCACTCGGCACGTGTGGGGTGTGAGCTCGGGAGCGCAGTTACCCTCCCTCGGTCACATACACCACCCGCAGGATCTCCTCGATGGTGGTCACCCCTTCCAGGACCTTGCGGATTCCGTCGTCCCGCATGGTCCGGAAGCCCTCGGAGCGGGCCACATCCCGGATCTCGGTGGACGAAGCCCTCTGCACCACGCGCTCCCGGATGCGGTCGGTGACCACCAGCAGCTCGTACACCCCGGTGCGGCCCTTGTAGCCCGTCTGGCGGCAGAACTCGCACCCAGCCCCGCGGTACAACACCAGGTCCTGCTCTTCCGCCAGCTCCTCCGACAGCCGCCGGACCGCCTCCCGGGGAGGCCGGTACGCTTCCTTGCACTTGGGACAGATGGTTCGCGCCAGCCGCTGGGCCAGGACCCCGATGACCGAGGAGGTGATGAGGAACGGCTCGATGCCCATGTCGATCAGACGGGTGAAGGCGCTGGGCGCGTCGTTGGTGTGCAGGGTGCTCAGCACCAGGTGGCCCGTGAGGGCCGCCTGGACGGCGATCTCCGCGGTCTCCCGGTCCCGGATCTCCCCCACCATGATCACGTCCGGGTCCTGACGGAGGATGCTGCGCAGGCCCGTGGCGAAGGTCAGCCCCGCCTTGGGGTTCACCTGCACCTGGTTGATGCGGGGGAGCTGGTACTCCACGGGGTCTTCCACGGTGATGATGTTCTTGTCCAGCGTGTTGATCTTGCTCAGGGTGGCGTACAGGGTCGTGGTCTTCCCGCTCCCCGTGGGGCCGGTGACCAGGATCATGCCGTACGGCTTGCTGGCCAGCTCCTCCCACTGCGCCTGCACGTCGCTGGCCATCCCGAGCCGGTTCAGGCTGATGAGGGCGTTGGACTGGTCGAGGATCCGCATTACCACCTTCTCCCCGAACATGGTGGGGAGGGTGGACACGCGCAGGTCGATGTCCCGCCCGTCCACCTTCAGGTGGATCCGCCCGTCCTGGGGCCGGCGCCGCTCCGCGATGTCCAGGTTGGCGATGATCTTGATGCGGCTTACCAGGGCCGCCTTGAGGTTCTTGGGTGGGGACATGACGTCGTGCAGTACCCCGTCGATGCGGTAGCGCACGTGCAGCCCGTTGCGGTGCGGCTCGATGTGGATGTCCGAAGCGCCCTCCCGGATGGCCTGGTCCAGGATCACGTTCACCAGCTTCACCACGGGCGCCTCGTCCACCATCTCCCGGAGGCGGTCGATGCTGACCTCCTCCTCCGAGAGGGCCTCCTCCTCCGTCACCACCGCCTGCTCGAAGATGGAGCCCACGTGGTAGTACTTGTTGATGGCCTGCATCAACTCGTCCTCGGTGGTGATGCGGGCCTCCACGTCCATCCCGGTGACCAGCCGCACGTCGTCCAGCGCCAGCAGGTTGAGAGGGTCCACCAGGGCCACCAGGAGTCGGTCGCCGTTCCGCCCAAAGGCCAGCACCTTGTGGCGGGAGGCGATGTGCTGCGGGACCAGCCGCACCACCTCAGGGTCTACGGCGGTGTTTGAGAGGCTGACGTACGGGTAGCCCCACTGCACCCCGATGGCCTTCGCGAGGTCCTCCTCGGTCACCAGGCCCATGCGAACCAGGATGCGGCCCAACCGCTCACCGGTGCGGGCCTGGATGTCCAGGGCCTGCTGCAGCTGGGACTCGTTCAGCAACCCCATCCGGACGAGGATCCCGCCGAGGGCTTCCCGCCGGACCAAGGTGGGCGCACCGGGCCGGGCGGCTGCCCGCGGGCCGGAGGGCGGCGCCGGGGGCGCGGAGGCACCCGGGTCGGGCACCGGAAGGGTGGGTGTTGCGGCCTGGGCTGATGCGCCCTGCTCCTCGGAGGGGGAAAGCACCGCAGAAGGCCCCTCCTCGGGGGCGCCGTCCGACGGGGCTGCCGGCGTGGCCTCCGCCGCCCGTGCGGCTTCCTGTTCGGGCGGCGCGGGCGGTAGCTCCGTGGGGGCCGCCCGCACTTCCTGCGCCTGTACTGCCGGCTGCGGGGCAGGCTCGGGGGCCAAGACAGCCGGCTCCACTTCCTGCGCACGAGGGGCTGCCCTGTGGCCGTTGGCCCTGGCCTCTAGCGCGGCGGCCCGCTCCAGGACGCTCGCGGCCTCCTGGGCACAGCCCAGCTTCTCGTACACCTCGCCGAGGGTCAGCAGGACCACCACTGCTTCCTTCAGGTGGCCGCCCGACTGGTAGAGGTCTGCCAGGTCCATGTAGTGGACCGGCTCTTCGGGGGCCAGCTCGATGAGCCGCTTGTACTCCGCGATGGCCTCCTGCAGCCGGCCCGCGTGTACGTGCTTGAGCGCTTGGTGGTACCTCCACGCACACTCCAGGGTCTGGTTGGTGGGCGGAATGCCCAACGACGCCTTGTACTCCCGGAGCGCCGCCAGCTCCCGCTCCGCCTGGGTCTTCGTGCCGGCTGCCTTCATCGCCCTCTCCTGGCCCCTCGCCACGGCGCCCCCGACCCCGCCATGCCTTTTTCAGTCTACTTGAGAGCAAGGATTGTACCCCGCCGGCAGGTTTCCCACACCCGTCCTCGGGGTGACCGAACAGTAGCACACCTCCACTGCCCCCGCAACCCGCCCCCGCCGGTCTGGAACGAAACTTGCTCCACAGGATCCTCTGAAGGACCTCAGCGGGGCAGGAGGGAAGTGTTGACACCCATGGATGCTCGGTACGAGCTGGACGTGGCCATCCTGGCCGGGCTGGTCGGCGACCGGCACCTGGTGACCTTGGCCCTCAACGAGGGGTTCGCGCCTGAGATGCTGGAGAGTCCCGTGGCGCAGCGCCTCAGCAAGGTGGTGCTGGAGCTCGCCATGGCCCGCGCGGCTCCGCTGGACGAGCTGGCGGTGCGCCACGAAGTCCAGGAGCGGGGCCTGCTCACCCCCGAGATGGAGCGGTTCCTGCAGGCGGTCCGACTGACCCGTCCGCCCTCCGCCTCTCAGATGGCCGGATACCTGGACGTGCTCAAGGCCCGGGAAAGCCGCCGGAGGCTGGAGGCGGTGCAGCGGCGGATCCAGGACTTCCTGCGCCAGGGCGAGCGCGCGGGATCCCGGGACCTGGTGCGGTTCGTGGGCGAGGTGGTCGGGGATCTGTTCGAGATCCAGAAGCGGCGGCTGCGCCAGCGCCTGGTGCCCGTGGGGGACGTGCTGGGCGATCTCATCGAGAAGGTGCAGAACCCCTCCGCGGGCGGGCTACTGGGCTACTCCATCTCGCCCTTCGACCGGCTGAACCGGGTGCTGTCGGGCCTGCGGCCGGGCTTCTACTACGGGCTCGCGGGGGCGCCCCGGCGCGGCAAGACCAACCTGGCCCTGCAGATGGCCAGCTACGTGGCCCGCAACCACCGCATCCCCGTGCTGTTCTACTCGTGGGAGCAGACGGTGAAGGTGCTGGCGGCCCGGCTGCTGGCCAAGGAGCTGCTCGTCAGCCCCGCGGACATCCTGGCGGGCACCGTGGACCGTTCCCCGGCCACCCTGGCCAAGCTCCGCAGGGCGGAAGAGGAGGTGTACCGGTTCGCCCCCTACCTGTACCTGGTGGAGGCGGGCCGCAGGGACACTCTGGACCGGATCAAGGCGCACGCGTACAACGTGATGCAGGAGCACGACACCGACCAGATCCTGATCTGTCTGGACTACCTGCAGAAGATCCCCCTGGACGAGCCCATCGCGGACGACAAGGCCCGCACCGACCTCATCTCCTCCCAGCTGGCGGAGCTCAGCCTGGAGCTGCGGGCGCCCATCCTGGCCATCTCCCCCCTGGACAAGGAAGGCTGCCGGCTGGACGAGCGCCCCGCGGAGGACGACGGGGAGTCGGAGCTATACGAGCGGCCCACCATGCACCACAGTGTGGGCTCCGGCGACCTGGAGTACGACCTGGACGTGGCCATGGTGCTGGTGAAGGACTGGAAGGCTACCCGGGACCTGCGGGAGTACCTGGAGTCCAAGGCCCGCCAGGAAGGGCTGGACCCGGAGGAGCTCCCGAAGATCGACATCATCAACCTGTTCATCGACAAGAACCGGGACGCCCCAGAGGTGGAGTCCAACATCGTCCAGTTCGCCTTCTTCATCACCCTCAACAAGTACGTGGAGCTGGGCTTCAAGCATGAGAAGGAGTACCGGGGCGACTTCCGGGGCTTCTCCAAGGTGGTGGAGATCTACGGTCAGCTCAAGGAGGCCGGGTTGCTCCACTCCCCCCGGGAGGCCCTCGCCGCCGGCACGTAACCGGTTTGCGGGCAGGAGGTGCGTGCGGTGAACATCGAACAGCTGTTGAAGGAAGTGGTAGACCACCAGGGGTCGGACCTCCACCTGACCGCGGGGGTGCCGCCCATCATGCGGGTGTGGGGCAAGCTGACTCCCCTGGCCGGCTACCCGGTGCTGACCCCGGAAGACACCTACCAGCTGGCCTACAGCATGCTGAACACCCTGCAGAAGCAGAAGTTCGAGAAGAACTGGGAGCTGGATCTCTCCTACGGGATTCCGGGCCTCGGACGCTTCCGGGTGAACGTGTACCGGCAGCGGGGCGCGGTGGGGGTGGCCATCCGGGTGATCCCACACGAGGTCCCGCGCCTGGAGGATCTGAACCTGCCCAGCGTACTGGTGGAGCTCACCCGCAAGCCCCGCGGGCTCATCCTGGTCACGGGCCCCACCGGTCAGGGGAAGTCCACCACGCTGGCAGCCATGATCAACCAGATCAACGAGGAGCGCAGCTGCCACATCGTCACCATCGAGGACCCCATCGAGTACTTGCACGAACACAAGCGCAGCGTGATCAACCAGCGGGAGCTGGGGTTCGACACGCAGTCCTTCCCCAACGCCCTCCGGGCCGCCTTGCGGGAAGACCCGGACGTGGTCCTCATCGGGGAGATGCGGGACCTGGAGACCATCGCGGCGGCGTTGACCATCGCGGAGACCGGGCACCTGGTGTTCGCCACCCTGCACACCGCCAACGCCGCCCAGTCCGTGGACCGGATCATCGACGTGTTCCCGCCCCACCAGCAGCAGCAGGTGCGGGTGCAGCTGAGCTCGGTGCTGGAGGCGGTGGTCAGCCAGATCCTGCTGCCCAACCAGCTGTTCCTCCGGCGGTTCGGCAGCCAGGAGGGGTACGCCGCGGCCCGGCGGTCCGGGGCAGTGGCCACCTTGCGCCGCGCCTGGCCCACCCTGGAGGAGATCGGGCGGGTCCCTGCGGTGGAGGTCATGATCGCCACCCCCGCCATCCGTAACCTGATCCGGGAGGGCAAGGCCCACCAGATCGAGTCCGCCATCCAGACAGGTGCGGAGTGGGGGATGCAGACCATGGACCAGTCCCTGCGGGACCTGTACCAGCGGGGCCTGATCTCCTTTGAGGACGCCATCGGGAAGGCCATCCATCCCGAGGAGCTCCGGAAGATGATCGCGTAACGGAGGAGGTCCGTATGGCCGTCTACCAGTACACCGCCCGCGACCAGATGGGCCGCGTGGTCACGGGGACCCTGGAGGCCGAAAACGACGCCCAGGTGGCGGAAAAGCTCCACCAGATGGGGTTCTTCATCACCGCCATCGAGCGCGCGAAGGCGGGGCCCGGGGAGGCCCGCAGCTTCATGGACCTGTTCCGGGGCATCTCCCTGCGGGACCTAGCCCTCATGAGCCGGCAGTTCTCCACCATGGTGAACTCCGGCCTGACCCTGGTCCGGTCCCTGACCATCTTGGAGCAGCAGACCACCAGCCACCGCCTGCGGGAGGTCCTGGCCAAGGTGCGGGCGGACGTGGAGCAGGGCCGGAGCCTGGCGGACGCCTTGGCGAAGCACCCCCAGGCCTTCAGCTCCTTGTACGTGAACATGGTGCGGGCCGGGGAAACAGGCGGCGTGTTGGACGACGTGCTGCAGCGGCTGGCGACCTTCCTGGAGAAGGAGTTCGCCCTGCGCCAGAAGATCAAGTCCGCCATGGTTTACCCCGTGATCCTGACCGGGGCGGCCACCGCTGCGCTGCTGTTCATGACCGTGGTGATCATCCCGCAGTTCGTGGTGTTTTTCCAGGAGCTGAACGTGGGTGACCTGCCCGTGCCCACGAAGATCGTCATGGCCATCAGCTACTTCCTGCGCACGTACTGGTACGTGTGGATCCCCGGCATCGGGCTGGCGGTGTGGGCGTTTTTGCGGTGGCTGCGGACCCCCACGGGCAAGGCGTGGTGGGACCGCACGAAGCTGCGCCTGCCCGTGTTCGGCCCGGTGATCCAGAAGACCATCCTGGCCCGGTTCGCCCGCACCCTGGGCACCCTGCTGGGCGCCGGCGTGCCCCTGCTGCAGTCCTTCGACGTGACCAGCAAGGCCGTGGACAACGTGGTGGTGGAGGAGGCCATCCGCAAGGTAAGGGCCAGCATCCGGGAGGGCGAGAGCATCGCCATCCCGCTTTCCCAGGTGGAGCTGTTCCCACCCATGGTGGTGCAGATGGTCAAGGTGGGCGAGGAGGCCGGAAATCTGGACGAGATGCTGGTGAAGGTGGCGGACTTCTACGACACCGAGGTGGAAGCCGCGGTGGCGGCGCTGGCAAGCACCCTGGAGCCCGCCATGATCGTGTTCATGGGCTTCGTGGTGGGCGCCATGGTGGTCTCCCTGTACCTGCCCATCTTCCAGCTGGCCGCCAAGGCGGGCTAAGCGCCCGCCACGGGCAAGTCTCCACGCGCGCCCTCCCTCAGGGTCCGCGGCGTGCCCCGGTGCGGGGCTTCACCACCAGGGCGTCGCTGACCGGCCGCTCGCCTCCTTCGTCAGACGGCCGGTTGGCCAGCGTGCCGCCCACCACCAGGGTCGCAGAACCGCCGCCGTCCAGGTTGACGGCGTCCGTGGCCCCGAGGCTTACGAGCTCCCGCGCCAGCTCCTCCAGGGTCATGCCCAGGGCGTGCTCCGGCCAGCGGCCGTCGGCCACCACCAGCAGCAGACGGCCGTCGGAGGTCACGCCCGCCGCGGCGCGCGGGTGCCTGCGGCTGCGGAACCCTTCGGGGAACCCCTCGTCGGCCGGGCGCGCGCTGGCTGCCAGCACCAGGCGGGGCCCGCCGCAGGTCACATGGCGCACCTGCTGCCAGCGGGCGTCGCCGGTGGCAGGCTGCAGCGACAGCCACAGCCGCACCGGATCCCCAGGGCGCAGGGCCTGCAGGGTGGCCACAGAGCTTCCGCCAGCGGACACCACGAACCCGTCCCGGGGGATCTGGTTGTTGCCCGCGGCCCGCACCTCCCGCACCACACCTCCTACCACCACCACCTCTACCCCCGTTCCGCCTGGGGGCGTGGCCTCCGCGTAACGCGGGGTGTACACCACCACCTCCCCAGGTCGGCGGGCGCGGTTGATCCCCGCCACGCGCACGGGCCCGCCGGGGGTGGCTACCTCCCCCCACCAGTCCAGGGCGTCCACGAGCGCAAAGCCGTCCCCGAGGCCCAGGCACGTGCGGCCCGCCACCGGCTCGCTGACCCACTCCCCGTCGATGATCAGGCCGCCGAGAGGGTCTCCGTCGGGTGCAAAGAACCCGCCGTTGATTGCCGCCAAAGCGCCCACCCGCCGAGCCATCTCCGAGGTCCGCTCGCGGCCCAGGACCCTGTCCCGGGCCAGGACCGGCCGAACCTCGAAGGCCTGCAGGTCCACGCGCACCGCCGCCACCCACTGAGGCACCGGCAGCCTCTCGAGGTCGCGGACCGTGGACACCACCCACGTGGGAAGCCCGTCCTGCTGCAGCCGCCGGGCCAGCTCCTGGGCTTCCTGCCGCGTGGCGAACGCGCCCACCCGCACTTTGTACAGCCCGTCCACCTCGTCCACGAACGACGCAACGCCACCGGCCCGCATGCGTGCGGCCAGCCGGTGGGCGTTGTCTGGGTTGCTGAACGCGCCCACCTGCACCCGCCAGACAGGCAACGCCTTAAGGGCGCCGCGCTTCTCCGCCACCAGCACCAGCCCCGGGGCCAGGGCCTGTTCATGGCGGAGCCGCACCCCCTCCTCCACCGCCTTCAGGTACGCCCACAGGAGGCTTGCGGCCTCCGCGCGGGTGATGGGGTCGTGAGGGCGCAACTCGGAGTACGGCTCCTGCAAAAGCGGCGGGTCGGTGCGGACGGCCACCAGCATCGCGGCAAACTCCGCGCCTGCCGGATCCAGCCGCGAGCCCAGCCAGCCGGCCTCCCAGCCGTAGCCCATGGCGCGCACTACCCACTCCACCGCGTCGGCGCGGCGCAGCAGCTGGTGGGGGCGGAAGCTAGGACCCTCCGGCAGCAGCCCGTAGCGGGCCGCTGCTTCCACCGCCGGTGCGGCCGGATCCACTGGGGACAGGTCGGAGTAGGCGCTCCGCTCAGGCTGCACCAGCGGGAGCCCCCGGGCAGCCACCAGCCACCGCACAAACCTGGCGCGGGATAAGGGTGCCTGAGGGCGGAACAGCCCGTCGGGGTCCGTGTCCACCACCCGCCGCTCCAGCAGATGGCGGATCCACGGGCCTGCCCAGCTGTCCACCACGTCCGGTGGGACCGGCTGCGCCCACGCTCGGGCCACCGTTCCCGCCACCAGCAAGAAGGCCACCAGCTGCCGCACACCAGTTGGGTTCGCACGGCACAAGGCGGGATCCTCCGGCAGGGAACCCACCGGAAGGTGCGAACTGTACAGAGAGCACGGGAAGGGGTGTGGGCGCCGGTGGAGCTGCGTACCTCCTACGCGCAGGATCTGCGGCTGATCTCCGGCTGGACCGGATGGCTGGGGTTCGCGCTGGTGGCGTGCGCGCTGGTGCTGCTGCCCGTGGCCGCGCCGCGCTACGTGCTGTACGTGGCGACCCTGGCCGCGGTGCACGCGGTGGTAGCGGTGGGGTTGAACCTGCTGGTGGGGTACACGGGCCAGATCTCCCTGGGGCATGCGGGGTTCTTCGCGGTGGGAGCCTACACCCACGGGCTCGTGCTCACGCGCCTGGGCTTTGGGTTCCTCCCGGGTCTGGTCTGCGCCGCGGCCGCCAGCGCCCTGTTCGGGTACGCGGTGGGCCTGCCGGCCCTGCGCCTGTCCGGGCCTTACCTGGCGGTGGCCACCCTGGCCTTCGGCCTCGCGGTGCACCAGGTGCTGGTCAACTGGGAGGCGCTGTCGGGCGGCCGCTCTGGGCTGTTTCTGCCCGACGTCCACCTGGCGGGGTTTTCCCTTAAGGACGAGAGGGCCCTGTACGTCACGGTGCTGGCGGTGGCCTGCCTTCTGGTGTGGGTGGCCGTCCGGCTGACGAGGTCGTATGTGGGCCGGGCCTTTGTGGCCATCCGAGACAGCGATGTGGCCGCGGAGCTGTCGGGGGTGAACCTCACCCGCTACAAGACCCTCGCCTTCGCGCTGAGCGCGCTGTACGCGGGTGTGGCAGGGGCCCTCATGGGGCACGTGCTGGGGTTCCTGGAGCCGCAGCTGTTCACCCTGTTCGAGTCCGTGTACTTCTTCTCCATGGTGGTGGTGGGCGGCCTGGCGTCCGTCAGCGGCAGCATCCTGGGAGCGGTGCTGCTGACCCTTCTCCCGCAGGCGCTGTCGGGCCTGGGGCAGGCGGTGAACCTGCTGTACGGGGCCGCGGTGATCCTGATCCTGCGGTTCGAGCCGGGCGGGCTTGCGGCCCGGTGGATGAAGATCCAGCGGTACTGGAGGAGCTGGCCCTTGTGACCCTGGCGTTGCAGTACGTGGCCAACGGCCTGGCGGCAGGAAGTCTGTACGCCCTGGTGGCACTGGGCATCGTGCTGCTGTACCGCTCCTCCCGCGTGCTGAACTTCGCCCACGGGGACCTCGCCACCCTGGGTGTCTTCCTGGCGTTCACCGGCATCACCCGGGGCTGGCGGTACGGCCTGTGCCTGGCCGCGGGGCTGTTGGGAGCCGCGGCGGTGTCCGCGGGATTTTACCGGCTGTTGATCAAGCCCGCCCGTCAGGCGACGTCCCTCAGCCTGGTGATCACCACCCTGGGGTTCGCGCTGTTGCTGAGCGGTCTTATGGTCTGGGTTTGGGGCACCGACACCAAGGTGTTCCCGTTTCCCCTGTCGGAGACCCGGGTGCACCGGCTCGGCGGCGTGGTGGTGAGCGAGCTCACCGCGGGCTCCCTGGCGGTAGGGCTGTTCCTCGTGTCCGGGCTGTCCGTGTTGGTCCAGAAGACCCGGTTGGGCCTGGCCATGCGGGCGGTGGCGCAGAACCCGGAAGCCGCGCAGCTGCTGGGGGTGCCCGCGGGCCGGGTGCTGGCCGCCACCTGGGCGGTGGCGGGGGTCCTTGGGGCCGCGGCGGGCATGCTGCTGGCCCCCGCGGTGCTGCTGGACCCCTTCATGATGCTGGACCCGTTCCTGAAGGGCTTTGCGGCCGCGGTGCTCGGGGGGATGGACAGCCTCCCGGGTGCCGTGGTCGGTGGGCTCCTGCTCGGGGTGGCGGAGAGCGCTTTTGCGGGCTACGTGTCGGTCAAGTACAAGGCCACCCTGAGCTTCGTGGTGATCGTGGCGGTGCTGCTGGCCCGACCCGAGGGCCTGCTGGGCCGACCCTTCCACCGGCGGGTGTGAGCGGCGCCAGCGGCGCCGCGGCTTAAAAAACCAATACCAGGAAAGGGGGGAGCGTGATGCGGAAGTTGGTGTGGTTGTGCGCCGTGGTCCTCCTCGCCCTGCCCCTCCCCACGGGTGCGCAGGAGCGGGGTGTGACCTCGGAGGAGGTGGTGATCGGGACCTCCATGCCGCTCAGTGGCCCCGCAGCCTACTGGGGGGCCGTGGGCCGCGGCATGGAGGCGTACGCCCGCTACCTGAACGACCAGGGCGGAGTGCACGGCCGTCGGCTGCGGGTGGTGGTCCGGGACGACGGGTACCTGCCTCCCCGGGCCGCGGCCAACGTGCGGGAGCTGGTAGAGCGCGTGGGCGTGTTCGCCATCGTGGGGCTCATCGGCACCGCCAACGCGTTCGCGGTGCGGGACTACATCGTCCGCAACGAGGTGGTGTGGATCAGCCCAACCGCGGACGCCACCATGTGGTACGGGTTCCGCGACAAGAAGTACCTCTTCGTGACGTACCCCTCGTACGTGGAGGAGGCCAAGATCCTGGTGGACTACGCCGCAAAGCAGCTGGGCGTGAAGACGGTGGCCGTCTTCTACCAGAACGACCTGTACGGGCAGAAAGGGCTGCTGGGCGCCAAACAGGGCGCCGTGCGAGCCCGGGTGCGGATCGCCGCGCAGGTCCCGTACGAGGTGACCCAGACGGACGTGAGCTCCGAGGCGGTGAAGCTGCGGGAGTCTCGGGCGGACGCGGTGCTGCTGTACGCCACCCCGCGGCACGGTGCCCTCATCGTGCGGGAGATGGCCAAGATCGGCTACAGCCCGAAGCTGCTGGCGTCCTTCACCCTGGGCGACCCCATCATGTTCGCCCTGGCCGGGGAGGCGTGGAACGGTGTCATCTCCACCGGCTTCTTCCCCCTCCCCGGGACCGGCGACAGCCGGGTGGACGAAGCCCTGGCCATCCTCACCCGCGTGGACCCTGCGCTGCGCACGAACCCCTTCAACGCGCTCGCAGGATGGGCGTTCCTGGAGCCGTTCGTGGAAGGGCTGCGCCGCGCCGGCCGCGACCTGACCAAGGAACGGTTCGTCTCTGCCATGGAGAGCATCCGGAACTGGGACGGCCAGGTGATCCGGGGCGTCACCTTTGGCCCGGATCGGCGGCAGGGCACCAACCGCCTGTTCCTCACCCGGGCCGAAGGTGGCCGGTACACGCGGCTTTCCGACTGGCTCAGCTACCCTACCGGCTTCTAAGGTCGGGCGTTGGCGGCAGCACCGCTGCTGCAGGTCCAGGGCGTCACCCTGCGGTTCGGCGGGGTGGCCGCCCTGCAGGACGTGAACCTGGAAGTCCGTACCGGGGAGCTGGTGGGCCTGATCGGGCCCAACGGCGCCGGCAAGACCTCGCTGTTCAACTGCGTGTGCGGGCTGTACCGACCGCAGCGCGGCCGGGTGCTGCTGGCCGGACACGACATCACCCGGGCTTCGCCGGACGCCATCGCCCGTATGGGGGTGGCGCGGACGTTCCAGAACCTGGAGCTGTTCCGGGGGATGACCGTCCTGGACAATCTGCTGCTGGGATGTCACCGCCACTTCCGGGCAAGTGTGTGGGAGGTGGCCCTGTGGACCCGGCGCGCCCGGGAGGAGGAGGTCCGGCAGCGGGAGCGGGCGGAGGAGGTGCTGGAGTTCTTAGAGCTGCAGGCGTATCGGGACCGGCCGGTGGCGGCCCTGCCGCACGGGGTCCAGAAGGTGGTGGAGCTTGGTCGGGCACTTTGCAGCCATCCCCGGCTCCTGCTCCTGGACGAGCCGTCCGCAGGCCTAGTGGCGGAGGAAAAGGACGAGCTGAAGTACCGGCTTCAGGACGCCCGCCGCGTCTACGGGGTGACGGTGGTGCTGGTGGAGCACGACCTGCGCATGGTCATGGACCTGTCGGAACGGGTGGTGGTTCTCGATCACGGGGAGGTGATCGCGCAGGGGCCTCCGGAACGCGTGCAGCGGGACCCGAGGGTGGTGGAGGCTTACCTGGGCGTGGGCGCATGACCGCGGAGGTGCTGTCCGTCCTCAACGTGGAGGCAGGCTACCGCAAGGGGCTGGCGGTGCTGCGGGGGGTTTCCCTGCACGTGCGGGAAGGCCAGGTGGCGGCGTTGCTGGGCAGCAACGGCGCGGGCAAGACCACCCTGCTGCGCACCGTGATGGGCCTGATCCCCGACCAGCCGGAAAAGGGCGAGGTGGTCTTCCGGGGGGTGCGCCTGAACGGGAAAGACCCCGATGCGGTCACGCGCCTGGGGGTCGTCCTGGTGCCTGAGGGCCGCGGGCTGTTCCCGGAACTCACTGTGGAGGAGAACCTGCAGCTGGCAGGCTATGCGCGGCGTTACACCGGGCGCGAGTACGAGGCCGTCCTGGACCGGTTCCCGGTGCTGCGGGAGCGGCGGTGGCAGCAGGCGGGGACCCTGTCCGGCGGGGAGCAGCAGATGCTGGCCCTGGCCCGCGCCCTCCTGCTGCGGCCGTCCCTCCTCCTGCTGGACGAGCCTTCCCTGGGCCTGGCGCCCCGGGTGGTGGCGCAGATCTTCGACATCCTGAAGTCCCTGAACCGAGAGGGCCTTTCCATCCTGCGGGTGGAGCAGAACGCGCGCATGGCCCTGACCGTGGCCCACTACGGCTACGTGCTGGAGGCCGGCCGGCTGGTGCTGGAAGGCCCCGCGGAGCGCCTCCGGGACGACCCCAACGTGCAGGAGCTGTATCTGGGCGTCCAGCGGGAGCCCTCGCCCAAGGGTTTCCGCAGGTGGCGTCCCAAGCGCCGGTGGGCGTAAGGGTCTGGTACCACCCCAAAATCACTGGCGCGATTTTTGGGGACCCCGGTCATCTGTGCGCCTTGCGCGTTTCAGGGACGGCCTCCGAGCGGTACAGGCTGTCGATGAGGTCCCCGTACTTCTCCAGGATGGCCTTGCGCTTCACCTTCAGGGTCGGCGTGACCTCGCCGTCCTCCTGGTACAGCCGCTTGGGCAGCAGGGCGAATCGCTTCACCTGCTCGGGGCTGCTCAGGCCACGGTTCACCCGCTCCACCTCCTGGGCCACCAGCTCCCGCACGCGGTCGTTCCCGCTCAGGTCCGCGAAGGTGGAGAAGGGAATCCGATGGTCCTGGGCCCACCGCGCCACGTTCTCCTCGTCGATGACGATGAGGGCCACCAGGTAGGGCCTGCGGTCTCCGAGCACCACCGCGTCGTGGACGTACGGGCTGGCCTTCAGCAGGTTCTCCACGTACGCGGGCGCGATGTTCTTCCCGTACGCGTTCACGATGATGTCCTTCTTCCGGTCGGTGATCCGCAGGAAGCCGTCTGCGTCCAGCTCGCCCACGTCCCCGGAGTGCAGCCAGCCGTCCTGGAGGGCCTGGGCGGTGGCCTCGGGGTCCTTGAAGTACCCCGCAAACACGTTGGGGCCGCGGACGAGGATCTCCCCGTCCGGAGCGATTCGCACCTCCACCCCTGGCAGGGGCTGCCCCACAGTGCCGAGCCGGATGCGATCCCCCTGGTGGATGGTGGTGGGCCCGCTGCCCTCCGTCTGCCCGTACACCTCCCGGATCCGCACTCCCAGGGCGTGGTAGAACTCCAGGATCTCCGGGGCGATCGGCGCCGCCCCGGACACCGCGAACCGCATCCGGTCCAGCCCCAGCCGGCGCCGCAGGGGCCGCAAGACGGCGGCGTCCGCCACCGCGTGGGCGGCCCGCAGACTCCCTGGAACCCGTTCTCCCGCCAGGGTGGCCCGGGCGTAGCGCCGGCCGACCGCCACGGCGGCCTCGTAAGCCGCTCGCTTGAAGGGGTCCGCCTCCCGCATGTGCAGGGTCAGCTGCGAGTGCAACTTCTCCCACAACCGGGGCACCGCGAACAGGATCGTGGGGCGCACCTCCTGGAGGTTCTGGAACAGGGTGTCCAGGCTCTCCGCGAAGTACACCGAGTACCCCCACACCAGGGGCAGGTACACGCTCAGCATGCGCTCCGCGATGTGCGACAGGGGCAAAAAGGACAGGGAGCTGTCCGTAGGGTACAACGCGTTGGCCTGCCCCAAGGCGTGGGCGGTCCACAGCAGGTTCCGGTGGGTCAGCATCGCCCCCTTGGGCGGGCCGGTGGTGCCGGAGGTGTACAGGAGGATGGCCACGTCCTCCTCCGAGGCCCTCCGGGCGAGTGCCTCCAGCTCCTCCGGCTCCCAGGAGGCCCGGCCCAGGGCCCGCAGCTCGTCCAGGGTGATGACCTGCGGGTCCGCAAACCCCGCCAGGCCTTCTGGGTCCATGACCACGATGCGCTCCAGGGCCGGCAGCTGGGCGCGGACCTCCAGCGCCTTGTCCAGCTGCTCCTCGTCTTCCACGAAGAACACACGGGCTTCGCTGTGGCCGAGGACGTACGCGCACTGGTCGGGCGGGTTGGTGGCGTACACCGCCACGGACAGCCCCCCGGCCAGCAGGATCCCCATGTCGCAGAACAGCCACTCGGGCCGGTTGTGGCCGATGATGGCCGCAGCCTGCCCGGGCTCGAACCCCAGGGCCCGCAGGCCGCAGGCCACCTCCTGGGCGGCCCTTCCGTAGTCCGCCCACGTCACGGGGTGCCAGAGCCCCCTGCGCTTGTGCCACAGGGCGACCCGCGCGCCCCGCTCCCGTACCGCCTGCAGGAATCGGTGCGATACGGTTCCCGTGGTTATCCGCTGCAGCTCGACCGTGGCCACCCACTCACCCCCGCTGCAGACTTGCGTCCTCTCACCGGGTAGAATATCCTATCGGGGCCAGGGGGGAGGAGGCCATGACGCGCCCACCCATCGAGACGTTGCTGGAACGGGTGCCGAACAAGTACCTGCTGGTGATGCTGGCCGCGAAGCGCGCGCGAGAGCTGCGCGTGGGCCAGCTGCCTCTGGTCGACGTGGACTCCCAAAACCCCGTGACCGTGGCGCTGGAGGAGATCGCGGCGGGCCGCATCCGGCCGGAGATGCCGGAGTCGGTGGAGGCCATCTTCGCCAACCTGCCCACCCCCTAGGCCGCCCCAGAGGCGGGTAAGTGGCCTGACCCTTCAGCCGCGGAGGACCTCTTCTGCGGGCGTGAAGCGCAACCCGTGGGCTTCCGCCACGCCGGGGTGGGTCACGGTGCCGTGCACCACGTTGAGGCCGCGGGCCAGGGCGGGATCCCGCCGGCAGGCCTCCCGCCAACCCTTGCGCGCCAGGGCAACGGCGTAGGGTACGGTGGCGTTGGCCAGGGCCACCGTGGAAGTTCGGGGGACCGCCGCCGGCATGTTGGTCACCCCGTAGTGGATCACCCCGCCCCACTCGTAGACCGGCTGGCTGTGGGTGGTGGGCCGGATGGTCTCCACACAGCCGCCTTGGTCCACGGAGACGTCCACGATCACGGAACCGGCCTTCATGGCTCTCACCATGTCCGCGGACACCAGCCTGGGCGTGCGGGCGCCCGGGACGAGGACCGCGCCTACCAGCACGTCCGCGTACGCCACCGCCTGCTCCACGGTGTACGGGTTGCTCGTGAGCACCTGGATGCGGCCGTGCAGCACGTCGTCCAGGTGCGCCATGCGCCTGGGGTTGCGCTCCAGCACGGTCACCTGCGCGCCCATGCCTAGGGCCACCTTCGCCGCGTTGGTCCCCACCACGCCACCGCCCAGGATCACCACGGTGCCCGGGGCCACGCCGGTCACGCCCCCCAGCAGGGTGCCCCTGCCGCCCTGCGTTCGTTTGAGGTAGTAGCTGGCCTCCTGCACCGCCAGCTTGCCCGCCACCTCGCTCATGGGGGTGAGTAGTGGCAACTCGCCGTCCGCCAGCTGCACGGTCTCGTACGCCACCGCCACCGCGCCCGACCGGACCAGGGCGTGGGTGAGGCGCTCGTCTGCCGCCAGGTGCAGGTAGGCGAACAGCACCAGCCCACGACGCAGATAGCGGTACTCGTCCGGGAGGGGCTCCTTGACCTTCATCACCAGCTCGCAGCCCCACACTTCCGCAGGATCGCGGGTCTGCCGCGCCCCTCGCCGCGCGTACTCCTCGTCGGCAAACCCGCTCCCCTCGCCGGCTCCCGACTCTACCACCACCTCGCAGCCGGCCTCTACCAGCTGCATCACGCCCGCAGGAGTGATACCCACCCGGTACTCTCCGTCCTTGCGCTCCCGAGGAACCCCGACCCGCATCACCGACGGGTAGCTTCCACACCACGGACCGCACCTCCTGGTGGCCCGTGGTACCATCGCCGGGGCTGCACGCACGGCGATCAAATGGTCAGGAGCCTGCCTGCGAATTACGGGCGTGCGGAGGGGGATCGGGATCCCCAAACGTCGCGGGGCGATTTGCGGGGCTGACCTAGGGGTGCGGGCTGCGGTGGCTTCCCGGGTGACGACGGCCGCGTGGGTTCTGGGGTTGGTGGCTCGGGGCGTGCTGTTTTTCCTACCCGGGCACCCCGCGGACCTGGCGGCCTTCCGCGCGTGGGCCCTCCGGCTGGCGGAGGTCGGGCCCTGGCAGTTCTACGCTCCGGGCGTGTTCACAGACTACCTGCCCGGCTACCTGCTGGTGCTGTGGCCGGTGGGGCTGATCCTGCGAGGCCACCCCGAACTGTTGCCCGTGCTGCTGAAGGTCCCACCTGCCCTGGCGGACCTAGCGGTGGGCTGGTTGCTGGCCCGGCTGGGCGGGAAGCGAGGGAAGGCTGCGGCCCTGGGATACCTCCTCAACCCCGCGGCGCTGGTGGCGGGCAGCTGGTGGGGACAGGCGGAGTCGGTGGCAGTCGCCTGGCTTCTGGGTAGTGCCGCGGCCTGGCAGGCCGGCCGGCCAGGGTGGGCAGGGGTTCTGTTCGGGATGGGCTGCCTGACGAAACCCCAGTACGCGCTGGCCGGTGCCGTGCTGTTGGTGGGCCTGTTTCCCCGGGTCAGGGGGCGTGCGCAGCTGGCCTGGGTGGGCGGAGCCGCCGCGCTCACCGCGGCGGCAGGCGCCGCTCTGTTCGGGCTATCTCCCGTAGGGCTCGCGCACCTCGCCCTGGCGGCTTCCGGCGTGTACCCGTACGGGTCGGTGAACGCCCTGAACCTGTGGTACCTTGCAGGATTCAACTGGAGGTCGGACTCGCTACCCGTCTTCGGGCTGCCGGCGGCCGCGTGGGGTGTGGTGCTGGCAGCTGTTCCGGCGGCGTGGGGCACCTGGCGGGTGGCTGGCCGCGGGGAGCCCGGGCGGGCGGCTCTGGGTGCGGCCGTGGTGACGGTGGCGGTGTTTGCCCTAGCCACCCGAATGCACGAGCGGTACCTGTTCCCCGCGCTTCCTCTCGTCCTGCTGGCCTGGGCGCACGGGCGGGCAACCACCTGGCTCGTCGGGGCGGTGTCGGGGGCGCTCGTGGCCAACCTGCTGTACGGCCTCGGGTATCTGGGGACCGTGCCGCAGTACGCGACCCCACTGTGGGTCGCCCTGTGGCGGGTTTTGGAGCCGCCCACGGCCCAGGTGCTTGCGGCGTTCACCGTGGCGGTGGCCGGATGGACGCTCATGTCCGCGTGGGTACAGCTTTCCCCTCGTGCTAGCCTGAAGGCGTGAGGACTGAACCCCCGCAGACCAGCGAACGGCTCCGCGCGGTGGCCGAGGCGTACGTGCGGGCTCTCCAGGACACCTTCGGGGATGCGTTGGTCTCCGCGGTGCTGTTTGGGTCCGTGGCTCGAGGCGAGGCGGGGCCTACCTCGGACATCGACCTGCTGCTGGTGGTAGAGGGACTGCCCGGTTCGCGTCTCGCCCGGTACCAGCTGGTGGAGCCCGCGGACGAGGCGGTGGGGCCCATGCTGGAACAGCTGCGGCGGGAGGGCATTTTCACCGACGTGCGGCCCGTGTTGAAGACCCCTCAGGAAGCCGCCCGACCGCGCCTGCTGTATTTGGATATGGTCGAGGACGCGGTGCTCCTGCACGACCGGGGAGGATTCTTCCGGTCGGTGCTGGATCGGATGCGGGAGTCCCTACGCCGCCTGGGGGCGAGGAGGCTGCAGCTCGGACGGGTACGGTACTGGGACCTGAAGCCCGACTACCGGCCGGGCGAGGTGTTCGAGTTTTGACGAACCGTTCTACCGCCCGCGCCCTCGTGGAGCAGGCCGGGGTGGTGCTGGAGGAGGCCCAGTCCCTGTACCGGGGGGCGTGGAACCTTGTGGTCCGGCGCTGCCAGGAGGTGGTGGAGCTGTGCCTCAAAGCAGCCCTGCGCGCTACTGGGGTGGAGGTCCCGCGGCTGCACGACGTGGGCGCCGCCCTGAACTCCCACGCGCACCGTCTGCCAGAGGCGCTTAGGGGACACGTGCCGGAAATGGCTGCCATCTCCCGGCGGTTGGCGCGGGAGCGCGAGCCCGTTTTCTACGGGGACGAGGACACGGACACGCCACCACAAGAGCTGTACGAGGAGACCGACGCCCGGTGGGCCCTGGCAGACGCAGAGAAGGTGGTCCGGTGGACGGGACGTGCTCGCGAGCCTCGGGGGGGGCCTGGGTAAGCTGACTTCACGCGAGTTCGAACCGGACCCGCTCACCGGGCCGTTTCTGCGCCAGCCGCGGAAGGTCTTCCTCCACCACCACCGCCAGCACCGGGTAACCGCCCGTGGTGGGGCCGTCGGGCATGAGCACGATGGGCTTGCCGGAAGGCGGCACCTGCACCGCTCCCACCACCATGCCCTCGGAAACGATCTCACCCGGACCCGCGTGCGGCAGCGCAGGTCCCTCCAGCCGGTAGCCGGATCGGTCGCTGCGCACCGTCACCGCGTACTCTTCCGACAGAAAGCGGTCCAGCGCGCCAGGGGCGAACGCGTCCAGGTGTGGGCCGGGGGACACCCTCACCGACCGAGTCCGGCTCCCTTCCTCCGGCCGCGGTGCGCCGGTGGGTGCGCGTCCCCGCCGGACCACGTCGCCTCTCCGGAGGGCCCGTCCTCCCAGCCCGGAAGGTACGTGGGTGCTGCGGCTCCCCAGCACTTCCGGGACCTCCACACCTCCCGACAGGGCCAGGTAGCACCAGTTCCCCGCCCGGGGCTCGCGGAACCGCAACACGTGCCCCCGGCGCAGGCGCACCGGCCTTCCCAAGGGGATCGGAGAACCGTCGACTTCAGGGCTGAAGTCCGCGCCCGCCACCGCCACCTCCACGTCCACCAGCGCTTCCAGCACAGGAGCCGGCCAGGTGAACTCCAGGGCCGCGCAGCCAGGCGCGTTCCCCACCGCGCCGTTGGCCGCCAGCAGTGCCTCGGGGTCCATGGCTCCTGAGGGGGGCACCCCGTAGCGGCGGTACCCGAACCGCCCCAGGTCCTGCACGGTGCACAGCAGCCCGCCATCCAGCACCGCCAACGCCGCGAGACCCGTCCCGACGTCCGGCTCGGCCGGGGCGGTAGCACCCCAGTCCGCGCGCTCTACAGGCAGAAACCGAACCCGGTCTCCGACTTCGAACAGCGCAGGCGGCTGTCTGGTGGGGTCGAAGACCACTACGGGCGTGCGGCCCAGGATGCGCCAGCCGCCCGCGGTGGGCGAAGGGTACACGCCGGTCTGCCTGCCCGCTACCGCCACCGACCCCGGAGGAACCCTGGGCCTGGGCTGCGGCAGCCGCGGCGCCGCGATGCGGTCAGGGACGGTGCCCATGTAGGCGAACCCCGGGGAAAAGCCCAGCATGTACACGAGGTACTCGGTGCCGGTGTGAAGCTCCACCACCTCGCGCTCCGACAGACCGGCCCACGCCGCCACCTCCGGGAGGTCTGGGCCAAACTCGCCCCCGTACACCACCGGCACCTCGTGCCGCCTTCCCTCGGGCGCCGCACCTGCGGTGGCCGGTGCGTCGTACAACCTGGCCGCGAGTTCGTCCCGGGTCACGAGCCGCGGGTCGAAGTGGACTACGAGCGAAGCGTAGGCAGGGACCGTTTCCACCACGCCCGGCAGGCCCCGCACCCACCGGTCCAGCTGAAGGACCCGTGCCAACAGACTCGGGTCTATCTCGGTCCCCAGCCGCACCGACAGGGCCCGAGAGCCAAACGGCGAGAGAACCATCAGCTCTGCGGAGAGCTGCCGCGGTACACCCGCGGCAGCCGCGGACCGATGCGGGTCACGATCTCGTACGGGATCGTGCCGCACCGGCGCGCCAGCTCCTCCGCGGGCACCGCAGGGCCGAGCAGCTCCACCGTCTCCCCCTCCGCCACCTCCCCGTCGCCCGCGTCCAGCATGAGGAAGTCCATGCACACCGCCCCCGCGTACGGAACGCGGTGTCCCCGCACCGCGGCGAACCCACGGTTGGAGAGGCTGCGCGGGATGCCGTCCCCGTAGCCCACGGGGACCGTGACGATGGTGGTCGGCCGCGTGGTCCTGTAGCTGGCGCCGTAGCTCACGGGGGTTCCCTCGGGGACCCGGCGCACCTGCACCGCGCGGGCCACCACCCGCATGGCAGGGTGCAGCTCGGGCGTGGGGACCCCGCAGGGCAGGCCGTACAGGGCAATCCCCACGCGCACCAGGTCCAGATGGGCTTCCCGCACCGCGAAGGTGGCGGCGCTGTTGGCCGCGTGCAGAAACGGCACATGGTGTCCCCGGCCCCGCAGCACCTCCACCACCTCCAGAAACCGCTGCAGCTGCAGCTCCGTGAAGGTGCGGTCGGTGTCCGCGCACGCGAAGTGGGTGTACACGCCCTCCAGGTGCAGTCCGGGCGCGTCCGCGATGCGGTCTGCCACCTCCGGCACCTCCTCGGGGGTGAATCCCACCCGGGTCATCCCCGTGTCCACCTTGAGATGCACCGCCACACCCACGGGGGACCGCCGGGAGGCTTCCACCACCGCCCGCAGGCTCTCCCCGGAAAACACCGTGAACGACACCCGCTGAGCGGCGCCTTCGGCGACCGCCTCCGGGCTGCAGTAGCCAAAAACCAGCAACGGTGCTTCCACCCCGGCCGCGCGCAGCTGCAGGGCCTCTTCGGGCAGCGCGACTCCCAGCCAGCTGGCCCCCGCCTCCAGCGCCGCGCGGGCCACCGGTACTGCGCCGTGTCCGTACCCGTCCGCCTTCACCACGGCCATCAGCTGGGTGGACCTCCGCAGCACGCCCAGCGTGGCGCGGACGTTGGACCGGACGGCGTCCAGGTCCACTTCAACCCAGGCTGGCCGCATGGAGGTAGGAAAAGGGCTCCTTCACCTGCCCCGCGCGTACCCGGTATGCGGCTTCAGGCATCCGGTCCGCCACGTCGTGCGCCAGGAGTCCCCGGTCACCCCGCTCCTGCGCCACCAGGTCCGCGGCCAGCCCGTGCAGGTACGCGGCCACCCACGCGGCGTCGAAGGGCACCAGCCCCTGGGCCAGCAGCGCCGCCACCGCACCCGTCAGCACGTCACCCATCCCGCCCGAAGCCATGCCCGGGTTGCCCGTGGGGTTCACCACCACCCGTCCCTCGGGCGAGGCCACCACCGTGCGGGCGCCCTTCAGCAACGTGACCGCCCCCGTGAGCCGCGCAGCGGAGCGTGCCACCTCCAGCCGCGCCCGCTGGACTTCGGGGGTGGAGATCCCCAGCAGGCGGGCCAGTTCCCCGGGGTGGGGTGTGATCACCACCGGCGCCCGCGCGTTCCGCAGCAGAGTGAGCTGGCCCGCCAACACGTTCAGGGCGTCCGCGTCCAGCACCAGCGGGCGGTCACACCTCTCCAGCACCGCCCGCACCACATCGCGCACACCCTCCGCGGTGGTGAGCCCCGGGCCCACAGCCACCACGTCCGCGTCCTGGGCGAACTCCATAAGGGGATCCACCGCGGAGCTGTCCAGCGCCCCGTGGGAGTCCGGCAGCGCTGCCGGCATGAACTCCAGGGCAGACGCGGCCGCCGCGGGGAAGATGCACTCGGGCACCAGCAGCCGCACCAGCCCGGCCCCGCACCGCAGCGCTCCCAAAGCGGCCAGCTTGGGCGCGCCGGGGAACCGGGCAGACCCGGCCACGACCAGCACGCGGCCGTAGGTGCCCTTGTGGGTGTCCGGCGCCCGAGGCGGCAGCAGCCGGGCCACCTGGAACGCGGTGGCCACCTCCGTGAGGAGAAAGGCGGCGTCCAGGACCAGCTTGCGGGGAAGCCCCAGGTCGGCCACCACCACCTCCCCGCAGTAGCTGGCCCCCGGGTAGACCAGCAGGCCCACCTTCGGCAACCCCATGGTGACGGTCACGTGCGCCCGCACGCACGGCCCTTCCACCTTCCCTGTGTCCGCGTCCAGGCCGGAGGGCACGTCCACCGCCACCACAGGCTTCTGGGCCTCGTTGATGGCTTCGATGGCGCGCGCCGCGAGGCCCATGGGAGAGCCCCGGAAGCCCGTTCCGAAGATCGCGTCCACGACCAGGTCGGCTGCCGCTCCCACCGCTTTGAGGGCGGTGTCCACCGCGCCCACCACGTTGTCCACCTCCACCCCCGCCGCCCGCAACGCCCGCAGGTTGGTGGCCGCGTCACCCTCCACGTCCTGGTCCCGGGCCAGCAGGTACACCCGTACGGAGAGCCCCGCGTTGGCCAGGTGGCGGGCTGCGCACATCCCGTCGCCGCCGTTGTTGCCCTTCCCGCACACCACCGCCACGCGGCTGCCGCCCCGCTCCCGCACCAGCTTCCACACCACCTGGGCCACCGCACGGCCGGCGTGTTCCATCAGCAGCAGCGTGGGCAGGCCTGCCTCCTGCACCGCCCGGCGCTCCAGCTCCCGTATTTCGCTAGCGGTCACCAGCTTCACGCCGCCCCTCCGCCACCGCCACCGCCACCGCGTACTCCCGCGCGTGCGAGAGGGACACGTGCACCGCCACCACGCCCAACCGCTCCGCCACCCGGGCCGCCTCCCCGTACAGCCGCGCGTGCGGCCGGCCCGAGGGGTCCCGGAGGATCTCGATGTCCCGGAACCGAACGCGGCCCCACCCGCAGCCCAGCGCCTTCATCACCGCCTCCTTGGCCGCAAACCGGGCCGCCAGCCGCACCGGCCCGTCCCGGGCGGTCGCGTGCTGCAGCTCCCCGGACGTGAACACGCGAGCCAGGAACGCCTGGCCCCAGCGCTGCACTGCCCGCCGGACCCGTGCTACCTCCACCACGTCCACACCCACTCCCAGCACCACTTACGTGGCTCCCTCCGGGCGCTCTGCCTCCTCCACCAGTAGGACGGGGATACCTTCCCGCACGGGGTAACGCCGCCCGCAGGAACAGCAAACTAGGCGGTCGTCCTCCTCGGACAGCCGGCCCCGGCAGGCGGGGCAGGCCAGGAGATCCAGCAAGGCGCGGTCCTGGGAGCCGCCCACCGGCTGGTACGGTTCGGCACCGGCCCCGCGGATTCCCGCTACTCCACGGTCACGCTCTTGGCCAGGTTTCGCGGTTGGTCGATGTCGTGCCCCCTCTCCCGCGCCACCCAGTACGCCAGGAGCTGCAGGGGGACGGCCGCCACCACAGGGCTCAGCAGGTCGTCCGTGCGGGGGATCCGCAGCACCCGGTCAGCCAGTTTGGAGATCTCGTGGTCGTCCTCATAGGCCACCGCCACCACCCGGGCACCCCGGGCCCTGACCTCCTGCAGACCGGATACGGTCTTTTCGTACACGTGGCCCTGGGTCAGCACCACCACCACCGGCGTCCCAGGGGTCACCAGCGCCAGGGTTCCGTGCTTCAGCTCGCCCGCGGGCATGGCCTCGGAGTGCACGTACGAGATCTCCTTCAGCTTCAGCGACCCCTCCATGGCCACCGCGTAGTCCAGCCCCCGGCCGATAAAGTACATGTGCTCGCTGTCCGCCACCTCCCGGGCCAGTGCCTCCACGGGAGCGGGGTTGTTCAGCACCTCCTGCACCTTCCGGGGCAGGGCCGCCAGCTCGTCCACCAGCTGCCGCGCGCGCTCCGGGGCCAGGCTGCCCTGCAGCGATCCGAGGTGAAGGGCCAGCAGGACCTGCCCCACCAGCATGGCGAGGTACGCCTTGGTGGACGCCACCGCGATCTCAGGGCCCGCCCGGGTGTACAGAACGTCGTCCGCCTCGCGGCTCAGGGTGCTCCCCACCACGTTGGTCACCGCCAGCACGCGGGCACCCCGGGATCGGCAGAGTCGCGAGGCCGCCAGGGTGTCGGCGGTCTCCCCGGACTGGCTGATGGCCACCACCAGGTCGCCCGCCCGCACCAGAGGGTCCCGGTAACGCAGCTCGTGGGCGTGGTCCACCTCCGTGGGCACCCGCAGCAGCCGCTCGAACAGGTACCGGCCCACCAGCCCCGCATGGTACGCGGTCCCGCAGCCCGTGATCCAGATCTTCTCCAGCGCCCGGGCGAAGGAGCCGTCGAAGTGCACGTCCTCCAGGACCACCGGGCCGTCCCCGTCCAGCCGGCCCATGAGGGTCTCCTGCAGGGCGCGGGGCTGCTCGTAGATCTCCTTCAGCATGAAGTGGGGGAAGCCTCCCCGCTCCGCCTGCTCCGCGGTCCACGTGACGTGCAGCCGTCCGCGGTGGACCCCTGCCCCCTCCAGCGTCTCGAGCCGGGCCCCCTCCCGCGTCAGCACCACGAGCTCGCCGTCATCCACCACCAGCACGTCCCGGGTGTACGGAAGCAGCGCCGGGATGTCGGAGGCCAGGAGCATCTCCCCCTCACCGAAGCCCACCACCAGGGGGCTGATCATGCGCACCGCCACGATCTGGTCTGGCTCGTGGGCGCACAGGACGACCAGCGCATACGCCCCCGAGGCCCGCCGCACCGCCCTCCGGGTGGCCTCCACTAGGTCGCCTCGGTACTCCTCCTCGATCAGGTGCGCCAACAGCTCGGTGTCGGTGTCTGACCGGAGGCGGTGGCCGCGGGCGGTGAGCTCTTCCCGCAGCGGCAGGAAGTTCTCAATGATGCCGTTGTGGATCACCACGAAGCGGCCGGACTCGTCGGTGTGCGGGTGTGCATTGGTGTCCGTGGGCTGGCCGTGGGTCGCCCACCGGGTGTGGCCGATCCCCACCGTGCCCGGGAGGGGGTCGCGTTCCAGCATCTCCCGCAGCCGCGACAGTTTGCCCGCGGCCTTCCGCACGCGCACCGTGCCGTTGTGGGCCACCGCCACCCCCGCGGAGTCGTAGCCCCGATACTCCAGCCGGCTCAGGCCGTCCAGCAGCACTGGGAGGGCGGCCCGGTAGCCCACGTAGCCCATGATCCCGCACATCCTCGCCTCCCGCGGTCGCCGGTGGACCGGCGCCGTCCCCCTCTTAACCGGCCGGCGCCGGCTCCGCCTCCCGGGTCACCACGAACTCCTTCTCAAGGGCTTCCAGGCGCATCACGATCCCCGTGTACTCCAGCTCGGACATGGGCAGCATGGCGGGCCCGAAGAACCCTTGCCTGCGCATCTCCAGGGCTTTGGCGGCTGCCTGCTCCCGCACCCGGGTCCAGAAGGGGTCCGCGAACAGGTCCGTGGGCTCCGTGAACTTGCCCTCGTGGACCGAGAACGCCAGGCCCGAGACCATGGGGACACAGAAGAAGGTGCTCGCCGGGGTGTTGATGGGCACCGGCATCAGGGGCATGTTGTGGCTGCCGCGGGTGTCCCCGGCCACAAAGGGAGCCAGAGCGAAGGGCGGGCCGAACTCCTCCGTGGCGGGGAAGATCTTCTGCACCCGCACCAGCGCCACGGGGTCGTCCTTGCCCACATACCGGCCCGCGATGTTGCGCAGCCGCGTGGTGGACACCGCGGCGGCCTGCTCGTTGGGGTATTTCCGGGACCAGATGGACTCGATCACGTAGCGGTGCGTGTCCCGGAGCAGGGCGGCGATGTCGTACAGGCGCTCCGGCGCGTCCAGGGTGATGACGCGGTCGCCCTCCGTGTACTCCACGTCCATGATCCGGAACCGGAACCCCTGCTGGAGTTCCGGGGACAGCAGAAGGCCGGAGCAGTACATGGGATCCGCGAACGCCAGGTACAGGGGCAGGTTGAAAGCACCGGGTTCGGTCTTGTCCGCGGCGAACACCACCACCGCCTCGTTGGGGCGCTCCTCGAACTCCATCTCCGCCGCCGCCGGTCCCAGGCCCCGGATGTTCCCGGAGAAGGCGTCCTTCAACAGGTCCTGACCGGCGCCGTACAGGCCCTGGCCCTTGGCCACCTCCGCGCCCGCCCGGAACGCCTCCCACGCCAGCGCGTGCACCTCGGGGTTGCCGACCCCGTGCCGGTGCGACAGGATCAGACACACGTCGTCCCCCGTGTGGGCCACGTACGCGTCCACCAGCAGGCGGCCGCGCTCCGCGAACACGCGCTCCCGCACCACCTCCAGAACCTTCTGGCTGGGTAGGGTGTGGCCGCCCACGCTGCCGATGTCCGCCTTGATGACGCTCAGGGTGGTCCGCATACCGTCCCCTCCTTCCGCACACAAAGGTTTTGCGCGCCGCGGGCACGGCCCGCGACACAGGCTCGCTTTTCTACCGAGGGAGAACCGCCGCGCACAGGTGGGACGCCTCTCGCAGCGGTCAGGTTCGTTGCACGCCCGGCCGACAGCCTTTTGTCCCGGGGTTACCCCCGAGCTTTGTGAGCTGCCTTTTACTCACCGGATGGGTTTCCGGAGGCCCGCCGTGGGCCTGGGGTCACCCGCCGAGCAGGAGACAACGCCTCCCGTCGAGATCCCCCGCCTCGTCAACCCGTACGGCGCACGCCGCACGGGCCCTGGCGCTTCAACCCAGGTGATCCCCTCCCACCTCCTCTTCCAAGCCTGGTTGTTGTGTACCAGACCGCCCGGGCTCGCGCAACCGGTCGGCCGGAGGATTCCCCCGGACCGGAAGGCGGATCGGCGAGATCTCAAGAACGAAGCTCCGAGCGCCGGTCGGCCTGCCCGGCTGCGCCGACTGGCCCACGCCCACCGTACTACCCCCTTACCCCCCGCGCCGCCAGCGCACCCAAGACCACCGCCACGAGATTCATGACCACGTCCCCCAGCTCCGCGCCGCGGTAGGGCACGAAGTACTGGACCCCCTCCAACAGCAGCCCGTACGCCCACGCCAGGGCCGCTGCCTGAACTGGGGGCCGGGTCGCCGACAGCAGCACCGTGAGGACCGAAAAGCCCACGAAGTGGTAGGCAGGCCCGCCGGGCTGGTAGCCGTGCGGGCCCAGGGGCGGCAGCAGCCCTCCCACCGCGGTGACGGCCATCCAGGCCAAAGTGAGGAGCCGCCACCGGCGGGCCGGCGGGAGTCCCGCCTGTCGGGCCGCGTCTGCGGCCGCCTTCCGGCCGGTCACCCCTCACCTGTGCGGGAAAATCTCTCCCGCAGGGACTCAGCCAATTCCTCGGCGGTGCGCTGGGCCCGGTCAGCATCCTCGTGCTCCACCATCACCCGCACCAGGGGCTCGGTCCCCGAGGCCCGCACGACCACCCGGCCCCGGTCACCCAGGCTCCGGCGCGCCGCCTCCACGCGGTCCTGAAACGCGGGGTCTTCGAGCGCTCGTTCCTTGGAGGAAACCGGGACGTTGACGAGCACCTGCGGGAAACGGGGGATTCCCGCCACCAGCTCGGAGAGCGGACAGCCGGCCTGCTGCATCACCCGGACGAGCTGCAGGGCCGTGAGCAGCCCGTCCCCCGTGGTGGCCAGGTTTCGGAAGATCACGTGCCCGCTCTGCTCCCCGCCCAGCACCGCACCCAGTTCCTCCATGCGCTCCAGCACGTACCGGTCACCCACGGGGGCACGCTCCACGCGAACCCCTTCCTGCTGAAGGTACCTCTCCACGCCCACGTTGGTCATCACGGTCGCCACCACCAACGGAGGATCCAGCTCTCCCCGGCGGTGCAGGTGTCGCGCGCACGCCGCCAGGATCAGGTCGCCGTCCACCACCGCTCCCGTCTCGTCTACCGCCACCACGCGATCCGCGTCGCCGTCGTGGGCGAACCCCACGTGCGCCCGGTGCTCCACCACCGCCCTCTGAAGGACAGCGGGGTGAGTGGATCCACAGTCCACGTTGATCCGCGACCCGTCCGGCTCGGCGTGCAGGGCCACCACGTGGGCTCCCAGGGCTCGCCACAGCCGCGGGGCGACCCGGTACGCGGCGCCGAAGGCACAGTCCACCACCACCCGCAGCCCCCGGCAGCTGACGCCGTGTCGCAACAGGTAACCCAGGTAAAGCTCCTCCGCCTGCGGGAACTCCTCTGCGAACCCCACCCGCGCCCCCGTCGGCCGTGGCCCGTCCACGCCCAGGGCGGCTTCCACCTCCTCCTCCACAGGGTCGGGGAACTTCCGGCCGTCCCTTCCGAAGAACTTGATCCCGTTGTCCTCGATGGGGTTGTGTGACGCGGAGACCACCACTCCGGCGTCCGCGCCCACCTCGCAGACCAGGTACGCCACCGCGGGCGTGGGGAGGATGCCGGCCCGCAGGACCCGCGACCCCGCGGAACACAGCCCCGCCACCAGGGCCGCCTCCAGCATGGGGCCGGACAGCCGGGTGTCACGGCCGACGACGAACGTCCCGCCGCCCAACACCCAGCTGGCCGCGCGGCCCAGCGCCAGCGCCAACTCTGGACGCAAGGTGTCGTTGGCGACCCCTCGCACCCCGTCCGTACCGAACAGCCTCTGTACCCGAACCTCCCCGCGCCACTCTCGCGTCTCGTCGGACACGCCTACCTCCTTGACGTCCGTGCCACCACCTCCGGAGGGTCCACCCACGCCACCACCAGCCCGTGAGGCACGCTCACTCGCACCGGCACCCGAACCGTCCCCGCGGGCTGCGGGGCCACCGTGACGAACGCCTCCACCTGGTCTGCCTGCAGGCGCTCCACCGCCTCCTTGGGCCCCACCACCGCCACCCGTACCGTCGCCGGTTCCACAGCCGCGTCCACGCCCGGTTCGGACCTGAGGGACAGCCGCACCTCCAGCTCCCGGGAGACCGGTGTGGGTAGCACCACTACCCGCACCGACACCGTGGGGCCGCCGTCCACCCGGACCCTGGGTGGCAGGCGCAGCCGTACGGTCGTGCGCACCTCTCCCTCCAACGTGCTCACGTCCACGGGCTCCGTAAGGAGCACCGACAGGTTCAGGACGGCGTCCTGGGGCCCGCGGGCGGTCACCACGGAGGGGCTCGCCTCCAGCAGCGCCACCGAAAGCCCAGGCCGGGGACGGCCCGCGACGGTCGGCACCACGGGGACGGTGCGTGTCAGCTGCCCCTCGCCCACAGGCAGGGTGACCTGCACGTTCTGAGGCTGCGCGGTGACCCCCTGCAGTTCCACGCCGTTCTGGTCCTCCAGGCGCACCCTGAGGCTCTGGGTGAGGGAGGTGCGCAGTCCGGTGACGTCCACCGCCACCCACGCCCGCTGGACCTGCTGGACGAGGCTTCGGGGCCCCTGGACAGCCACACGGGTGGGTTGGACAGTCGGTTGGCCCAGCACGGCCCCAGGTGCAGGTGTACCTTGGAGCACCACCTCCACGGGCAGCTGCCGACGGGCCACCGCGTCCACACTCACCACCACTTCCTCCGGCCTGACACCCACCAGCCGCAGGCCCTGGGGCAACCGCACCCGGACCGGCAGGCGGTACTCGCCGGGCTCCGTCACCTGTCCGAGCTCCACGTACGCCTCCACGGCCTCCGCGTTCAGCTCCGCCACCGCCGACCGCGGCCCCCGCACCCTTACCTCTACCCGGGGAGGGGCGGAGACCAGCGCCAGACTCGCGGGGAGAGCCCGTCCGCTGAGCTCCACGGACACCGCGCGTTCCGCCTGCGGGTTGCGGTCCGCCGCCACCATGTACCACAGGGCTACCGCCACCGCCAGGGAAAGCACCCGGTACAGGTTGCGCTCCGCCGTCCCCACGGCCACCCTCACGCACCGCGCCGCCAGGGCCAGGGAGGGGCGGGTCGTGTGGGGGTGGCCGCAAACAGCCCCAACAGCTCCGCCCGCAGCTCCTCTTCCCCGAGCCCCCGGCTCAACGTCCCGTCCCGCGCCAGGGACACCATCCCTGTCTCCTCCGAGACCACCACCGCCACCGCGTCCGTGCCCTCCGTGATGCCCACCGCAGCCCGGTGCCGGGTGCCCAGGGCGCGGCTCAACAAAGGACTTTCGCTGAGGGGCAGCACGCAGCCCGCGGCCAACACCCGGTTGCCCCGCACGATCACCGCCCCGTCGTGCATCGGTGTGTTGGGGTGAAAGACCGTGAGCAACAACGGAACGCTCAGCAGCGCGTCCAGCCGGATCCCCGTCTCCGCGAAGTCCCCCAGCCCGGTCCGCCGCTCCAGCACGATCAAGGCCCCGTGCCGGCGCTCCGCCAGTACGCGGGCGGCCCGGGCTACGTCGTGCGCCAGCCGCAGCGCCACCTCTCGTTCCAGGACGCTGGGCGGCCAAAGTAGGCGGCCGCGGCCGATCTGCTCCAGGATCCGGCGCAGCTCCGGCTGGAACAGCACCAGCAACGCCACCGGGATGATGGCCCCCAGGTAGCCGAGAATGGCCTGGAGGGTGTGCAGGCCCAGGGCGCTCGCGGCGGCGTACACCACGAACAGCACCGCCATCCCCTGCACCAGCTGCACCGCCCGGGTCCCACGGATGAGCAGCATGAGCTGGTAGACCACGAACGCCACGATGGCGATGTCCACCAGGTCGTTGGGCCGGACCACCACGGGCAAGGACACGGCTTCCTCCCGTTCAGAGAACGAGGGACAGCACAGCTTTTTGCGCGTGCAGGCGGTTTTCCGCCTGGTCCAGCACCAGGGACTGCGGTCCGTCCAGCACCTCGTCGGTGATCTCCTCCCCCCGGTGGGCGGGCAGGCAGTGGAGCACCACCGCGTCCGGATCCGCGGCGCGCAGCAGCTCCTGGTTGACCTGGAAGCCCTGGAAGGCCCGAAGCCTGGTGTCCCGCTCCGCCTCCTGCCCCATGCTGGTCCACACGTCGGTGTACACCACGTGCGCGCCCTCGACCGCGGCTTTGGGATCCGTTACCACCCGCACCTCCGCGCCCCACCGCCGGCCCTGCGCCTGCGCGTCCGCGACCACCGCGGGGTCGGGGGCGTACCCGGACGGGGTGGCCACGGTCACCGAAAGCCCCACCCGGGCGGCCGCCAAGAGGAAGGAGTGGCACACGTTGTTGCCGTCACCCACCCACGCGGCCCGGACGCCGGCAAACCTGCCAAACCGCTCCTCCACGGTGAGCAGGTCCCCCAGAGCCTGGCAGGGGTGCTCTTGGTCGGACAGGGCGTTGATCACAGGCACCCCTGCCGCCTGGGCCAGCTCCTCCAGCGTGGCGTGGCGGTTTACCCGGGCCACGATGCCGTCCACCCAGCGCGACAGGTTGCGGGCCACGTCCGGGACAGCCTCCCGGACTCCCAGCTGGACGTCCTGGGGCGCCAGGTACAGGGAAAAGCCCCCCAGCTGGCGGACGCCGACCTCGAAGGTCACACGGGTCCGCAGGGACGGCTTTTCGAACAGCAGCGCCACCGCCTTTCCCGCCAGCAGCTCGTGGCGGATCCCGGCCCGGTGCTCTCGCTTGAGGTGGTGGGCCAGGTCCAGCACCTGGCGGACCTCCTGCGCGGACAGGTCGCGGATGCTCAACAGGTGGCGTCCTCGAAGCGACCGGCTCATGGACTCCTCCCGCAGACCGTGTGCTTAGGAGTTCTGCGGTGAACGCGCCCAGTCCTGTGCTGGCAGGGCCGCACCCAGGTCCGGCCCCGCTGGACCACCCCAAAAATCGCTCGCGATTTTTGGGGCCCCCTCGCGCGCGGGCCGGTCGCACCTTTCACACAGACTCCTAACCCGTGGTCTGCAGCCCTGCGGCGATGCCGTTTACCGTCCTGAACACGAGCTCCGCCACCACCGGGTCATCGGGCTGAAGCCGGCGCTGCCGCAGCAGGCGCACCTGCAGGTAGCTCATGGGGTCCACGTAGGGGTTGCGCAGCCGCACCGACCGCTGGAGGATGGGGGAGGTCTCCAGCAGCTCCCGCTGGCCGGTGACCTCCAGCACGCGGCGGACGGTCACCTCGTACTCCTGCCGGATGCGCCCGTAGATGCGCTCACGCACCGACTCGTCCTCCACCAGCTCCGCGTACAGCCGGGCCACCTCGAGGTCTGCGGTGCCCAGGCTGATCTGCGCGTTGTCCACCAGCGACCGGAAGAAGGGCCACCCCGCGTACATGGCCCTCAGCTCGCTCAACGCCCCGGGGGTTTCCCGCACGAAGCCGTCCAGGGCGCTGCCGAGCCCGTACCAGCCCGGCAGGTTGGTGCGGGTCTGGGTCCAGCTGAACACCCACGGGATCGCCCGCAGGTCCTCCACCCGCCCCCGAGCCGTGCGGGAGGCAGGCCTGGAGGCGGTGTTCATCCGGCTGATCTCCGCGATAGGGGTGGCCTGCGCGAAGTACATGGGGAAGTCGGGGTCGTCCACCAGGGCCCGGTAGGCTCGGTGGCTGCGGTCCGCCAGCTCCTCCATCACCGCCTCCCACCGCGGGTAGGCATCCGCGTGGTGTTCAGGACCGCGGCTCAGCGACACCCGAAGCAGGGCACCTACGAGCTGCTCCAGGTGGCGGCGGGCGATGCGGGGGTTGCTGTAGCGGGCCGCCAGCACCTCGCCCTGCTCCGTCAGCTTGAGGCGGCCGTCCAGGGCCTCGGAGGGCTGCGCCAGGATGGCGCGCTCGGTGGGTCCGCCACCGCGCCCGATGGCCCCGCCCCTCCCGTGGAACAGCCGCACCGCGCAGCCGTGGCGGCGCGCCACGCCAGGGAGGGCCCTCTGCGCCTGGTACAGGGCCCAGTTGGCCGCCAGGTACCCGCCGTCCTTGTTGCTGTCGGAATAACCCAGCATCACTTCCTGCAGGTCCCCCCACGCCCGCACGTGCGCCCGGTAGGGGGGAAGGCTCAGCAGCTGGTCCAGGATCTGCCCGCACCGCCTCAGCTCGTGGATGCGCTCGAACAGGGGGACCACGTGCAGACGGCTTGTCGCCGCGCCCTGCCCCCACCGGTACAGGCCCGCCTGTGCGGCCAGCCACAGGACCTCCAGCACGTCGCTGGCGGACTCCGTGAGGCTCACAATGTACGTGCTGCACGCCTGCGGGCCGAACCTCGCCTGCCAGCCCGGCAGAGCCCTGAACAGCTGGACGACCTCCGCGGCCTCGGGGTCCTCCGCCTCCACCGGCACCGGGTCGGCCTCCAGCAGGCGCACGAGCAGGGCCACCCGCTCGGGTTCGGGCAATGCCAGGTAGTCATCGACGATCCCCGCGCGCTGGAGCAGGTGCGCCACCGCGCGTGCGTGGACGCCGCTTTCCTGGCGTAGGTCGAGGCTCGCGAAGTGGAACCCGAAGGTAGCCGCCCGCACCAGCAGGTCCTGCAGCCGGCCGCGGGCGATCCGCTCTCCCCGGTGCGCAACGAGGCTGCGCCGGACGAGTTCCAGGTCCTCCACGAACTCCTCCGGGCAGGCGTACCCGCCGGATCGCTCCTCCAGGGTCCGGCGAAGCCGCTCCTCCACAGCCCGCAGCTTCCGACGGTAGGGTTCGGTGGCAGGTGGCAACTCCGGGTCAGAAGCCAGCTCCGGCAGCTCCTCCAAGTCCCGGTGCAGGGAGCGGAGGAGTTCTTCGGCCACCGGCTGCCGACGGGTGGAGACGCTCAGCTCCCGTCCCAGGGCCACGACCTCGTCCAGGTACAGGCGCAGGACCCGCTCACGGTGCAGCGCCAGGGTCCGCTCGGTCACCTCCACGGTCACCTGGGGGTTGCCGTCCCGATCCCCTCCCATCCACGACCCGAACCGTAGGAAGGGCCGCACCGCCCCCCGGGCCTCCGGCACGTAGCGCTCCACCGCCTCCTGCAGATCCCGAAACAGCACGGGAGCCACCGTCCAAGCGGAGCGCTCCAGGTAGTAGACGCCGCCTTCCACCTCGTCCAGCGGCGTCGGACGGCGGGCCCGCAGCTCCTCCGTCTGCCACAGGGCGGTGATCTCCGCCAGCAGCCCCTCGGTGGCCCTGTGCTTCGTCTCGGGCGTGGCCTCCGGGCTGTTCAGGGTGGCCAGCAGGTCCGCCACCTCCCGCAGGTGCAGGAGCACGGAGGCGCGCCGCACCTCCGTGGGGTGGGCGGTGAACACCGGTTGTAGCTCCAAACGGCCCAGCAGGTCCGCCAGGTGAGCGGGGCTGGTCCCTTCCCGCCGCAGGCGGGCGACCGCGTCGGCGATGGACTCCGGCCGGGGCGCCGGGTGGCCCCGGCACTCGCGATCCCGCAGGGTGCGGAGCCGGTGGTGTTCCTCCGCCAGGTTGATGAGGTGGAAGTACAGGGCGAACGCCCGCACCACCCGGTCCGCCTCCGCCGGCTTCAGGCCCCACACCAGCTCCTGGAGGGCCCTCTCGTGGTCTGGTGAGGGGTCCAGCCGGCGGGTGATGGCCTGGCGGCGGATGCGTTCCACCTGTTCCAGCAGCTCCGGGCCCCCCTGCTCCTGCAGCACCTGGCCGAGCAGGCTGCCCAGCAACCGGACGTCTTCCCGCAGGTGTTCGATGGGAACGCGCACGGCAGACGACAGCGACTTTGGTCAGCAGATTAGCGGACCTGCCGTCCGCCGTCGAGGCCTCGCCGACGGGCAGCCAGCAGCGTACCCCAAAAAGGCGCGGCTTACCGGCGGGGACCGCGGGTCCCCCAAAATCGCCGTCGCAGGGATTTTGGATGTGGTCTAGCGGCAGCCCCGAGCCGCCAGAAAGGCTTCCACCTGCGCCCGCGTGGGCAGTGCCGCGGTGGCCCCCAGCCCCGTGGTGGCCAGGGCTCCTACCGCGTTGGCAAACCGCGCGACTTCCTCCAGGGGACGGCCGGCCAGCCACTCCACCGCGAACGCCGCGTCGAAGGCGTCTCCCGCGCCCGTGGGGTCCACCGCATCCACCGGCCAGGCGGGCACCGACAGCTCCTCACCTTCCCCCGTGGCCACCACGCAGCCGCGCTCTGCCCGCTTCAGCACCGCCACCCTCACCCCCGCGTCCAGCACCGCCCGCAGAACCTGCGGGTCGTCCCGGCCCGCGAACACGTACGCGGCGTCCTCCGTGCTCAGGAACGCCAGGTCTACCAGCGGTAGAGTCTCCAGCACCAAGGCCCGGAACCGGTCGGGGGGGAGGAGCTTCGGCCGCACGTTGAGATCGTAACTGACCGCTACTCCCTTCTGCCGCGCCCGCTCCAGCACCCACCGCACCGCCTCCCGCGCGGAACCGGAGATGGCCTGGCTGATCCCGCTGGTGTGCAGCAGCCGCGCTCCCTCCAGCGCCTGCAGGGGGACTTCCTCCGGGACCAGACGGCTTGCCGCGGAGCCCGTCCGGTAGTAGGTGAAGCGGCTGCGCCCCTCCGCGTCGTGCGCCAGGAAGTAAATGCCCGTGGGCTCTCCCGGCGCCACCCGCACGTAGTCGGTGCACACGCCCTCCCGGCGCCACATGCGCAGCAGCGACCGGCCGAAGTCGTCGTCGCCCACCCGGGTGAGGTACGCCACCCGGGCGCCCAGCCGCGCCGCGGCCACCGCGAAGTTGGACGTGTCGCCCCCGAACCCGCGGCGGTAAGCCTCCGCGTCCTCCAGGGAGCCGTCCATGGCGGCGAACTCCACCAGCGCCTCTCCCAGGGAGACCAGCTCCGCCACGTGCGGGCTCACGCTCCCTGCCTTCCCGTGCGGCCCGACCAACCCATGGCCTGAGAGATCCGCTGCGCCGCCTCCCGCACCAGAGGCCCCAGCTCCCGCCGCGCCCGTTCCAGGGAGATGGTGGTCACCGAGCCGGACACGCTGACCGCGCCGGCCACGCGGCCCCGGTGGTCGAAGACGGGCGCCCCCACGCAGCGGATCCCCTCTTCGTTCTCGATGTTGTCTACGGAAAACCCTCGGCTGCGCACGGTGGCCAGCTCCTGGAACAAGCGGGCCGGATCCGTGATGGTGTTGGGCGTGCGGCGGGGCAGCCCGTGCTGCTCTAGGATCCGTTCCACCTGCTCGCGGGGAAGGTAGGCCAGCATCGCTTTGCCCAACGCGGTGCTGTGCGCCGGCACGATCCTCCCAACCATCGACGCCATGCGGATGGGGCCGGGGGACTCCAGCTTCTCCACGTAGACCACCTGACCGCCCTCCAGCACGCCCAGGTGGACCGTCTCGCCCGTCCGGTCCCGCAGCTCCGCCAGGATCGGGCGGCCCACGGTGCGCAGCTCCAGTTGCTCCAGCCGTCGCGCAGCCAGCCACAGGACGCCGGATCCGATCACGAAGGATCGGCCGTTCTGTGCCACGAGCCCCTCCGCGCACAGGGTCTGCAGGAGGCGGTACACGGTCGGGCGCGGCAGCCCCACCGCGGTCGCCAGCTCGCCCGCGGACAGCGGTCGGCCGGCCTCTCCGAGCGCGCGCAGCAGGGCGCTGGCCCGCTCCAGGGACTGCACGCCCTCCCTCACCCGACCGCCTCCGGGGGTGTCATCCCAAACCGCTCCGCCACCCGGTGGAGAACCTCGACGGCCTCCTCCGGGAGGGGGATACCTGCCTGCTGGTACTCCACCTCCCGCCGGTGCTCCAGCTCCCCCGGCAGCCACACCCGCTCAAACCCCTCCGCCGGCGGCAACGCCCGCACCTGACGCACCATCCCGTCCACCCGCGCCCGCAGCTCCTCCAGTCCGCAGAACGCCTCCGGCCACAGCGCCGCCAGCAGGTGACCCACGCCCTGCGGCCGGTCCAGCCCCTCGTACAGCGGCACGATTTCCGGGCCGGAACGGGCGCCCATAAGGACTCCCGCCAACACGTCCACCACCAGGGAGAGCCCTGACCCCTTGGCGCCGCCGAAAGGCAGCAGCGCTCCTCTCAGGGCCTGCGCGGGATCTGTGGTGGGCCTGCCGTCCGGCCCCAGGGCCCACCCGGGCGGGATCCGCTCCCCCCTCAGGGCCGCGGCCCGCACCCGGCCGTGCGCCACCTCGCTGGTGGCCATATCCAGGACTACGGGCGGCTCTTCGCCCGCCGGGATGCCGACGCTCAACGGGTTGGTCCCCAGGTACTTGGTCCGCGCGCCGTACGGGGCCACCTGCGCGTCCGCGTTGGACAGCGCAATCCCCACGGCTCCCTGGGAAACAGCCCGGAGCACGAAGTACGCCAACATCCCGCAGTGGTTGCTGTTCCGCACGCCCACCACACCGACCCCGTGGGTTCTGGCCCGCTGCACTGCCAGGTCCATGGCCCGACAGGCGGCCACGACCCCGAACCCGCCGCCTGCGTCGCACAGCACGGTGGCGCCCCGGTCTCGGACCACCTCCAGCGCAGCACCCGGCCGGATGGATCCCGCCTGCAGCCGCTCCAGGTACACCCCTGCCCGCACCACCCCGTGGGAGTGAACGCCCCGGAGGTCCGCCCGCACCAGGGCGTCCGCGACTAGGTCGGCTTCCTCCTCCGGGGCCCCGGCCCGCTGCAGGGCGAGGGCCACGAACCTCCGCAGGATCTCCGGCCTGTACCGGGCCATCAGTCCATCCACGCGCCGCCGTTCACGTCCAGGGTCTCTCCCGTAATGAACCCTGCCTTGGGAGAGGCCAGAAACGCCACCGCCTCCGCCACCTCCTCCGGCGTCCCCAGACGTCCCACGGGGATCCCCGCCAGGATCTGGGCGCGCCGCTCCGGCGTCCACTGGGCGCTCATCTCCGTCTCGATGGCGTGCGGGGCCACCGCGTTCACCGTGATCCCGAACGGCGCCAGCTCCCGCGCCAGGGTCCGGGTGAGGGCCAGCAGTCCTGCCTTGGAGGGGCCGTAGCCGGGCGCGGAGGCGATGTCTCCCATCTTGCCCGCGATGCTGGAGATGTTCACGATGCGGCCCCACCCCGCCTCCTTCATGTACGGGACCGCCGCCCGGCAGCAGTAGAAGGCGCCCGTGAGGTTCACTGCCAGAACCTCGTGCCAGTCCTCCAGCCGCATGGTCTCCAGGCTGCCCCGCCGGATAATGCCGGCGTTGTTCACCAGCACGTGCAGACCACCCAGGGACTCCGCGGCCCGGCGGCATATGTCCTCCACCAGTTCCCAGCGGGTGATATCCGCGGGCACGGCCAGCGCCGGCCGGCCCAGTCCCCGCACCTCTGACGCCACCCGCTCTGCGGCGTCGGCGTCCACGTCGTTCACCGCCACCCCGGCCCCTGCCTGCGCCAGCCGCAGGGCCACCGCTCGGCCGATCCCGCGACCCGCGCCCGTCACCAGGGCGCCGCGCCCTGCCAGCTCCACGGTCACACCTCCTGCGGGTACAAGAGCGCCTTGATGGCCTGCCCCGACTCCACCGCCTCAAACGCCTCCCGCCACCGGCCCAGGGTGACCCGGACGTCCAGCAACGGTCCCGTACGAACCCGGCCCTCCGCCAGGAGGCGCAACGCCAGCACCCAGCTGCTGTGCCGGCTGCTGAAGGAGAACTGCACGTCCAGGCCCTTGAACAGGGCCACGTCCCACGGGAAGCTGACCTCGCTTCTGCCCGTGACGCCCAGCTCGCACACCCGGCCCAGCCGCCGCGCCAGGTGGGGAGCCAGGGCTACCGCCGCGGGAGACCCCGAGGTCTCCACCACCACGTCCGCGCCGTGCCCGCCGGTGAGCTCCGCCACCCGGGCTACGGGGTCCTCGCGCCCCAGCTCGATGGGGATCCCTCCCAGGTTTTTCGCCGCGGGCAGCCGGCGCTGGGCACTCCGCGCGGTGCCCACCACCGCCACCCACGCGGCCCCACATGCCCTGGCCACCTGCAGGCACAGCAGCCCGAGGGGACCGGGGCCAAGGACCACCACCCGCTCCCCGGGCCGGACCGCGGCGCGCTCGGCCACCGCGTGCACCGCCACCGCGGTGGGTTCGGTGGCCGCGGCCTCCTCGAAGGACAACCCCTCGGGGATCCGGTGCAGCAGCTCCGCGGGCATCACCAGGTACCGGGCGAACGCCCCGTTCCGGCCGATCCCGGGCGCCCGCTTGTCGGGGCAGATCTGCCGGTTGCCGGTCCGGCACAGGAAGCACTTCCCGCATGCGCCCGTGCTGGTCTCGGACACCACCCGGTCTCCCGGCTGGTAGTCCTCGACCCCGGGGCCCACCTCCGCCACCACGCCCGCGAACTCGTGTCCCAGCACCACCGGGGGCCAGTACGGGTGCCGGTCGTGGTAGATGTGCACGTCGCTGCCGCACACCGACGCCGCCTGGACTTCGATGAGCACCTCACCCGGGCCCGGCCTTGGCTCGGGCACCTGCTGGAGCTCCACCAGCCCTTCGCCCCGTCCGGTCTTCACCAGCGCCCACACGCTCTCACCCCTTCACGGCGCCCGCGGTCAGGCCCTGGACGAACCACCGCTGCAGCGCCAGGTACAGCGCGATGCTGGGCAGCCCGCCAATCAACGCGCCCGCCATCAGCTCCGGCCAGTTCACGTAGAACTCCTGCACCGTCCGGGCGATGGCCAGGGTCACGGTGACCATGGACTCACTGTGGGTGAGAGTGGACACCCACAGGAGGTCGCCCCACGCCAGGAGGAAGGCAAACAGCGTGGTGGCCACCAGCCCCGGCAGCGACAGCGGCAGCACCACCCGCGTGAAGATCCCCAGCCACCCGCACCCGTCCACCCGCGCGGCCTCGTCCAGCTCCCGCGGGACCCCGTCGATGAACCCCTTCATCATCCAGGTCGCGAACGGCAGGCAGATGGTCAGGAACGCGATCACCAACCCGGTGCGGGTGTCGTACAGACCTAGGGCCGTCAGGACCCGGAAGTACGGCCCCACCAGCAACACGCCGGGCAGCATCTGGGTGGTCAGGATGAACCCCATGAGGAAGCTGCCCCCCCGCAGGGGGAAGCGGGAGAAGCCGTACGCGGCCAGGGCTCCCACCGCGCTGGAGAGCACCGCGGTACTCAGGGAGATTACCGTGCTGTTGAGGAAGTACAGGCCGTAGTTCTTCCGGGTCCACATGACCACAAAGGCGTCCACGGTGGGCTGGTGAGGCCACCAGGTGGAGGGGATCCGCAAGGCTTCCTGCTCCGTCTTCAGCGCGGTGACGAGCATCCACCCGAAGGGGAACAGCACGTACACGGACAGCAGCACCAACGCCCCCGTGGCCAGCACGGTCCCCAGCCGGAGCCGCACCTCACTCCTCCTGCATGATCATGCGCACGTATGGCAGGCTCACCGCCAGCAGCAACACCGTCATGGCCACCGCCATGGCGGAGGCGTACTCGAACCGGTAGAAGTGGAAGTACTGCTTGAACACCTGGGTGCTCAGCACCTCCGTCAGGGTCCCGGGGCCTCCTCCCGTCATGGCCTGCACCAGGCCGAACCGCCGCACCTCCCAGATGGTGTCGAGGGCCAACGCCACCACCAGCACCTTCCGGAGTCCCGGAAGGGTGACGAAGCGGAACCGGGCCCATGGCCCTGCGCCGTCCAGGCTCGCGGCCTCGTACAGGTCTTGGGGGATGGCCTGCAGGCCTGCTAGTAGGATCACCATGACGAAAGGGAACCCCCGCCACACGTTGGCCAGGATCACGCTCAACGGGGCCAGCCCCGGCCGGGTCAGCCACTCCAGGGGCTGGGCGATGAGCCCCGCGGCCAGCAGCAGGTCGTTCAGGACGCCGTAGAGGGGGTTGAGAATCCACTTCCACACGATCCCTGCCACCACGTCGGGCACCACCCACGGCAGCAGCGCCACCACCCGGAACAAGCCTCGGGCGGGGATGGGACCCGCCACGGCCAGGGCCGCGCCCAGACCCAACAGCAGGTGCGCGCCCACGCTGGCCACCACGAACACCGCGGTCTGCCGCACCACCTGCCAGAACAGGGGGTCAGAGAGCAGCTGGATGTAGTGGCGCGCACCCAACCCTCCCGGGACGCTGAAGCTCAGACGCAGGGTGGTCAGGGCCGGGTAGACCAGCACGGCCACCAGCAGGCCCACGGCGGGTGCCACGAACAGGTAGCCCACGGCGGGCTCCCGGATCCGGAACCCGCGCCGTGGGCCGTCCCAGGCGGCGGCACGGCTAGCGTCGGGCAAGGATGCCCTCCACCCGGGTGTGGCCGTCCAGCAGTGCCCGCTCCCACGGCTTGGCGCCCGTCATGGCCTCCTGCAGGGCCGTGGTAAACGCGTCGAAGATCTCCGGCCACTCCTTGATCTGGGGCTCCAAACGCGCGTGCTGGAGCTCCTGCACGATCACCCGGGAGAACTTGTCCATCTTGACCATGGGCAGCACGTTCACGTCCTTGCGGGACGAGATCACTCGGTTGTCCTCGAAGAACTTCTTTTCCGTCTCCTTGCTGGTGAGGAACTTGATGAACCGCCACGCGGCCTCGGGGTGGGCGGTGTGCGGGCTCATGATCCAGCCCGAAAGCCACGCGGCGGTGACGCGCCGCCGGCCGGCGGGCATCGGAGCCGCCTCCAGCACCTCCATGGCGTTCAGCTGCGGGTTGATGGCGTTGACGATGGGGTACGTCCACCCGGACCCGATCTTCATGGCGATGCGGCGGTGGGCCATCTGGATGCGGACGTCCTGCGGCCCGAAGGTGGTCACCCCGGGCGGGACCACCCGGTCCACCGTGGCCAGCTCCACGATGAACCGGAACGCCTCCCGGAACTCGGGGGTATTCATGGCGGACCGGCGGCCGTCGGGGGTGAGGAAGTCTGCGCCGAAGCTCCACACGATGGGGAGGACCCGCAGGGGCAACCCGGGGTTCTTGGAGGCCGGCATGCTGAACCCCCACTGGTCCACCCGGCCGTCCCCGTCCGTGTCCCGGGTCAGCCGCCTGCCGTATTCGCGGAACTCCTCCCACGTGCGCGGCGGGCGGTTCGGATCCAGGCCCGCCGCGCGGAACAGCTCGCGGTTGTAGATCAGCACCATGGACATGTAGTCCCCGGGCATGGCCATCAGCCGCCCCCGGTACGTCAGGGACTTGATGGGGAACTCGTACCAGCTCTTCAGGAAGTCCGGGCTCTCCTTCTGCACGAAGGGAGTCAGATCCGCGGCGCACCCCAGCTCGAAGAACATGGCCAGGGAGAAGTTGTGCAGCTTCACCACGTCCGGCATGCGCCGCGCCGCGCACTCCGCCTGGTAGCGCGCCTCTTTTTCGGCGTACGAGATGGGCTCCGGGACGATCCGGATGCCGGGGTTGCGGCTTTCGAAGATGCGGATGGCCTCCCGCAAAGACCGCCCCCACACCGTCTCCACCAGGTGCCAGTTGGAGAACCGCAAGGTCACCGCCTCGCCCGCGCGGATCGCGGGGGCCAGCACCACCACCAGGGCCGCCACGAAGCTGGCAGCCACCACCCGTCCGCCCGTCCGTGTCACGCCCCTCACCTCCTGTCCGCTATACGGACACTGTGTCCTTTTTGCAAAACTACTATACGCCGCGGGGCCGGTTCCGGCGACGGGGAAGTTGCAGCAAAAAGGCGCAGGCGACGCGGCGCGTCGCCTGCCGCCAGGCCCTGGAGGAGACCCTCAGTCGAGCAGCCCCCGCTCCCGCAGGCCCGCGCGGAACGTCTCCGTGGCCCGGGTCGCGGCACCCGCCAGCAGGCGGGCGTCCGACCCCATGGCGATGAACCGGAACCCCTGGTCCACTCGAGCCAGGGCGTCCTCCGGGCCCGTACACATGACGCCCGCGGCCTTGCCGTGTCTGCGGGCCGCGCCCAGCACCCGTTCCACCGCCTGGCGGAACTCCTCCGAATCCAGGTCCCGCCAGCGCTGCAGGTTCGCGGACAGGTCGTTGGGCCCCACGAACAGCACGTCCACCCCCTCCACCGCGGCGATCTCGTCCACGCGCTCCACCGCCTGTACGGTCTCCACCTGGCAGGCGATGAGCACCTCCCGGTTCCACTGCGCGAAGTACTGGGGGAGCGTGGCTCCGTAGCCGCTCGCACGGGTGCCCGCCACGCCCCGGATCCCTTCGGGCGGGTACCGGCAGGCGGCCACCACCTGCCGGGCCTCCTCCGCGCTGCTCACCAGGGGTACCACCACGCCCCACGGGCCGCGGTCCAGGGCGCGCTTGAGCACCGGTGCGTCCCCGGAGGGCACACGCACCAACGGGACCACGTCCGTGCCCCGCAGGGCCCGCAGCATGTCCTCAAAGGTCTCCCACCCGATGGGGCTGTGCTCCAGGTCTACCAGCAGCCAGTCCAGTGGTACGGATCCCATGATTTCCGCCACCGACGGACTCGGTAGGGTTAGCCAGTAACCCACCGCGACTTTCCCTTCCTCCAGCAGACGCTTGACCCGGTTCTCCAACGCGACCCTCCCCGTCCAGGACTTCCCGGGAAGGATTCCCGGGTCGCCCGCCAGGATCCTGTCCGGACCTTGCCGAACAAGGCCCGCCAGGACCGAGCTGGGCGGTGTGCCTGCCCGAGCTCCCCGAGGGCGTTCGCACGAGCGGCTACGACGCGGTGCTCTGAGGAGGAGTCGCGTGGGTCTCCCGTGGCGGGTGCTGGCGACGCCAAGGTCGTTCTTCGAGGAGGGCCGGGAGGGCTACGAGCTCCTCCGGACGGCGGGAGTGGAGGTGGTCCCGTCTCCGGTGGACCGGCCTCTCCAGGAGGAAGAGCTGGCGGGCCTCTTGGGGGGATTTGACGGCTTGGTGGCGGGGGTGGACCGCGTGGGCCGACGGGCCCTGCTGGGAGGACGGCCCCGGCTGCGGGTGGTGGCCCGCAACGGCGTCGGGGTGGACAACGTGGACGTCCAGGCGGCCACAGAACTGGGCATCGTGGTCACCAACGCGCCCAGCGTCAACTCCGACAGCGTGGCGGACTTCACCTTCGCCTTGCTCCTCGCACTGGTCCGCCACGTGCCCGAGGCAGACCGTGCCCTGCGCGCCGGAGGGTGGCCACGCCTGGTGGGCGTGGAGCTGAGCGGAAAGTGCCTGGGACTGCTGGGCTTCGGCCGCATCGGCCAGAAGGTGGCCGAGCGCGCGAGAGGGTTCGGCCTGCGCGTCCTGGCGTATGACCCCCAGCCCGACCGGGAGGCGGCCCGGGCCCTGGGCGTGGAGCTGGTGGAGTTCCACACCCTGCTTCAGGAGGCGGACTTCCTCAGCCTGCACCTGCCCCTGCTGCCGGAAACCCGCCACCTCCTGGGGGAGGCCGAGCTGCGGCGGATGAAACGCACGAGCTACGTGGTGAACACCGCCCGGGGCGGCATCGTGGACGAAGCGGCCCTCGCGAGAGCTCTGCAAGAGGGGTGGATTGCCGGCGCGGCGTGCGACGTGTTCGAGGAAGAGCCTCCAAAGCACTCGCCCCTCTTGGGCGCGCGGAACCTGCTGCTGTCCCCCCACATGGCCTCCCACACCCGGGAGGCCATCGCCCGCGCCTCGCGCGTGGCCGCGGAGAACGTGCTGGCCGCCCTGCGGGGCGAGCGGCCGCCCAACGCCGTCAACCCGGAGGTGTTCGGTCCGCCGGACAGGCGGGCGTGAAGGTCACCGGTCGCTTGCGGCCTTCGGCTCACCCGTTCAACAGCCCGGCCCGCCGGAACGCCAGCCGCTTCGCCAGCTCCGCCGCCACCAGGTACACCCCGGTAGCCAGCAGTACGAAGGCGAGGTAGGGCACAGGCAGCGGGACGAAGCCCAGGGGGCCTGCCAGGGGTGAGTAGGGCAACAGCAACCCCACCAGCACGCACGCCAGCACGTTGGCCACCAGCAGCGGGCTGGGCCGGTGCCGCCACGGCGCCCGGGCGGTGCGGATCACGAACACCACCAGACACTGGGTGGCCAGGGACTCCACGAACCACCCCGTGTGGAACAGCGCCTCGGGGGCGTGCAGGACCCGCAGGAGGACGAAGAACGTCAGGAAGTCGAACACCGAGCTCACCGGACCGAGCAGCCACATGAAGGACTGGACGAACCGCACGTCCCACCGCCGCGGGCGCGAAGCCAGCTGGGGGTCCACGGGGTCTGCGGGGATCGCTAGCTGCGCCAGGTCGTACAGGAAGTTGTTGAGCAGGATCTGGTGCGGCAGCATGGGCAGGAAGGGCAGGAACAAAGCCGCCCCCGCCATGCTGAACACGTTCCCGAAGTTGGAGCTGGTCTCCATGAGCAGGAACTTCAGCACGTTCCCGAACGCCAGGCGGCCCTCCAGGATGGCGTCGTGCACCGTCTCCAGCCGCCGGTCCAGCAGGACCACGTCCGCGGCCTCGCGCGCCACGTCGGCGGCGTTGACCACGGAGATCCCGACGTCCGCGGCGTGCAGGGAGGGCGCGTCGTTGATCCCGTCCCCCAGGAAGCCCACCACGTGGCCGCGCCGCTTGAGGGCCAGGACCAGCTGGTGCTTCTGGGCGGGGCTCACCCGGGCGAAGATGTCTGCCTCCTCCGCCACCTGCTCCAGCGCCGCGGCGTCCAGGCGGGCCAGCTCCTCGCCCAACACCACCTGCTTCGGGTCGAGCCCGAGGGACCGCCACACGTGAACCGCCACCAGCTCGTGGTCACCCGTCACCAGCTTGGTCCGCACTCCCTGCGCCTGGAGCCGGCGGATGAGCTCCCCAGCCTCGGGCAGGGGCGGGTCCGCGAACGCCACGAACCCTGCCAGCACCAGGTCCCGTTCGGTGTGCACGTCCACGTCGGACGCTTCTTCCGGACCGAGCGCCCGCCACGCCACCGCCAGGGTCCGGAACCCCGCGCGGCTCAGCTCCCGCACGGCTTCTGCGGCGGAGCCCGCCGCGTCGGCGTCCAGCGGGAAGATCCCCTCGCAGGTCTCGTAGTGGGTGCAGCAGGGCAGCACCGACTCCGGAGCCCCTTTGGTCACCAGGAGCACCTCCGCTCCCATCCGCACCGCCACCGAGGCGCGCCGACGGTCGAAGTCGAAGGGCACTTCGCCGAGCTTCTCCTGTTCTGGCCAGCCCGGAGCCGGCTGCTGCAGCAGCGCGGCGTCTAGGGGGTTCTGGAGGCCGCCCTGGTGCCTGCTGTTGAGCCACGCCAGGGCGAAGGGCCGCGGGTACGGGCGTCCCCGGAGGTCTACCGAGCGGTCCAGCTGCATCTCTCCCACGGTGAGGGTTCCCGTCTTGTCCGTGCACAGCACGTCGAGGCTACCGAGGTCCTCGATGCAGGGAAGGCTGCGCACCAGGGCCTTGCGGCGCGCCATGTGCACCGCGCCCTGCGCCAGGGCGATGGTGGTCACCATAGGCAAGAACTCCGGCGTCAGGCCCACGGCCAGGGCGAGGGCGAACAGCAGGCTCTGGAGCGGCGGGCGGCCCACCGCCACCGACACGCTCAACACGAACAGGGTGAGCAGCACCACGGTGCGCGCCACCAGGTGGCTGAACTCCCTCAGGCCCCGCTCGAACTCCGTCTCGGGAGGTCTTCCGGCTAGCCGGCGGGCCAAGGCCCCGAACACCGTCCCGGGCCCGGTGGCCACCACCTCCGCCACCCCGACCCCGCTCACCACCGACGACCCCAAGAACACCATGTGGGGGCTGTCCGGGTCCGGCGAGGCCGGAGCCTGGGGGTCTGCAACTTTCTCCACCGGCAGAGACTCCCCGGTGAGGCTGGCCTGCTGCACGAAGAGGTGACGGGCCTCCACCAAGCGTCCGTCCGCGGGCACCAGGTCCCCCGCCACCAGACGCACCACGTCTCCGGGGACCAGCTGGCTTCGGGGCAGCTCCTGCCACCGGCCGTCGCGCAGGACCGTGGCGGTGGGTGTCGTGGTGGCCTGAAGGCGTTCGACGGCCCGCTGCGACCGGTGGAACTGCGCGAAGTTCACCGCGGTGCTGAGGGCCACCACGGTGACGATGAGGGCTGCGTCCGTCCACTCTCCCAGGGACGCGCTGATCCCGCTGGCCACGAGGAGGGTCACCGTCAGAGGGTTTGACAGCAGCGACGCCAGCTGGCGGAGGGCGGTGGTCCGGCGTGGTGGGACCGGCTCGTTGGGCCCGTGGCGGGCCAAGCGCCTCCGGGCCTCGTCGGTGTCCAGCCCCTGAATGCCCGGGGCTAAGCCGACCTGCGCCTGGATGCCGGGACCGGTCGCCGTACCCTACCCCTCGTAGAAGATCCGGGCTTCTTCCGGGGGCCAGATCTCCAACGGATCCCGCGCCGCGGGCACGGCCTCCCGCAGTCGGTGGTACCCACCCGCGAAGAACACGAGCGGCCGCAGGGGGCCCTCGGACCGGTGCAGCGCAAGCACGCGGCCCAAGAACAGCCGGTGGTCCCCTGCCTCCACCATCTGTGCCACGGTGCAGCCCACGCTGGCCAGGGTCCCCTCCAGCCGCGGCCCACCCACCCAGGGGACGAAGCGGTAGTCCGGTGGAGCTGGCTGCTGCCACATGCCCGCGAAGTAGCGGGACAGGTCCTCCTGACCCTCCGCGAGGATGTTGAGGGCGAACCCGCCCGCCTCCTCCAGGAACTGGTTCATGCGGGCGCCCTTGCCCACGGACACGCACACCAGCAGGGGGTCCAACGACACCGACATCACCGCGTTCGCGGTCATGGCGTGGGTGCGCTCACCGACCGCCGCGGTGACCACAGTGACCCCGGTGGCGAACAGCCCCATGACCCGCCGGAACTCCCGGGGGTCCGGTTTCTCACTCACGGGACACCGCCGGGACTTCCTCCGGCAGCGCAGGGGCCTGCCGTTCTGCCCGCTCCAGGAACTCCCGGACCCGCTCCATGTACGGACGGCGGTCGTAGGACTGAAACATGGCGCCCGCCATGCGCACGGGGTCGCCGAAGAAGAACCGCTCGTACAGCACCTGCCGGGACCCGAAGGCACTCAGGGCCACGTCCCACGCCAGGCGGAACAGCTTGATGCGGTCTGTGGCCTCCGCGCGGGCGGCCTGGTAGTAGCGGCGGATCACGGGCCCCATGGGACCCCGCACGTCCTCTTCCGTGGGGATGGCCATGAAACCCGAGGCCCCGAGCTGTTGCAGGATCTCCACCATCCGGGGGTAGGCGCGCACGTACAGGTTCCGCGCCGCGTCCAGGGGAGGCCACGCGGGCTGAAGAACTCCCCACCGGTTGGGCTGGGCTTCCACCTCGCTCGCCAGCAGGAAGGCCCGCATGGCTTCCAAGGTGATGATGATCTCGGCGATCTTCTCGTGCACGTGCTGGAATCCCTCGATGGCGATGGTGTCCACGATGAGGGACGCTATCCCCAGTAGGAACTCCGTCTTGGCCACGTTCTTCGTGACCACCTGGTGGGCCATGAAGGCCACCGCTCCCGTGGCGGCGAAGGCACGGTTGCACCGGTCCACGTCGCGCAGCAGGAAGACGCGCTCCCAGGGCACCCGGACGTCGTCGAAGATCACCACCGCGTCCATCTCCTCGAACCGGCTGCCGAGGGGGTGGTCGAAGGGCGAACGGCCGTAGTCGAAGGACTCCCGGCACTGGAACCGCAGCCCCGGGGTGTCGCACGGCAGCGCCACCGCGAAGGCGTACGGCGCGTCGTCCTCCCCGCTCTTCAGCAGGGTCGAGGGGAACACCATGATCTCGTCCGCGGTGGGCAGAGTGGCCAGCATCCGGGCTCCCCGCAACACGATCCCCTGGCTGTCCTCCCCGACCACCCGGCACGCCAGGTAGGGGTCTAGCTGCTGGCTGGGGCCCACGGACCGGTTGGCCTGCGGGTTGATGAGGGTGTGGGTGAGGCACAGGTCGTTCTCGCGCACGTACTCGTAGTAGCGGCGGATGTTCTCACCGAAGCGGGGGTCCAGTTCGGCGCAGTAGTCCGCGGCCGAGGCGTAGCCCACCAGCGCGCGGTTGAGGTAGTCGGGGGTGCGGCCCATGAACCCGCCGGAGTAGTCCGCCCACCGCTTCATCATGCGCCGGGTCCGCACCAAGTCGTCGTGGGTGCGGGGGATCAGGAAGGACAGGCCTACGGGCTGGCCGGTGGTGGGAGACGGATAGGTCATCTCCACGCCGGGCTGGGGGTCGTGCTGCAGGTCGTACAGGGCCGCCACGCTGCGGGTAATGTTGCGGAAGGCGGGGTGTTCGGTGGGGTCCTCCACCCGCTTGCCCCCGTACCACAGGTCCCTCGGCCGACTCCGCAGCCCTTCCAGGTACTGCGCCCCGGTCCTCGCCGGCATCTGCCATCCCTCCCCGAGCTCTACGCGCCCTCGGCCACCACCGGGTTCTCCAGCACCCCGACTCCCTCTACCTCCAGCCGCATTACGTCCCCAGGGTACACCGGATCCACCCCTCGGGGAGTGCCGGTGAGGATGAGGTCGTCGGGTTCGAGGGTCATGATCTCCGACACGAACGCCACCAGGTCCGGGATCCGCCAGAGGAGCTGCGCGGTGGAGCCCTCCTGCCGCAGGTGGCCGTTCACGTACGCCCGGAGCCGCAGCCGGTGCGGGTCTTCCACCTCGCCCTCCACCACCCACGGGCCTACGGGACAGAAGGTGTCATAGCCCTTCGCCCGCACGGGAGGACGGTAGAAGTTGCCCACGAAGTCCCGCACGGTGACGTCGTTGGCCACGGTGTACCCGCGCACCACTTCGTACGCGTGCTCGGGCTGCACCCGGCGGCAGCGCCGACCGATCACCACCGCGAGCTCCACCTCCTGGTGGAGGTGCCGGACACCCTTCGGGTACACCACCGGGGCCCGGTGGCCCACGAGGCTCGAAAGCGGCTTGAAGAACAGGGCGGGTTCTTCTGGAACGCGCACCCCCAGTTCCACGGCGTGGTCCGCGTAGTTCAGGGCCAGGCCCACCACCTTGGTGGGCTCCACAGGCGGCAGCCAGGTCACCTCCTCGGGCCGGTGGCGACGTCCGCAGGCGTCCAGCAGCCAGCCGTCCCGGAACTCCCCCCAGTGCACCCGGCCAGCGGCCGCAAACCGCACCCGCTTCAACCCGCCACCTCCACCGCGTCGGAGGGCAGGAGCCCGTACCGGGCCAGGGTGTCTCGGATGCGCCGCCGGTTGGCCTCCGAGGGGAGCACCAGGGGTAGCCGCACCTCCGGCGCGATGCGGCCCATGAGGCCTAAGGCGTACTTGACCGGGCCAGGGTTCGTCTCCACGAACAGCACCTCGTTGAGCGGCAACAGCTCGTAGTGCAGCTCCAGGGCGCCGTGGACGTCGCCCGCCCGCCACCTCTCGTACAGCCGCGCGCATCGGTCCGGGACCAGGTTCGCGGTGGCGCTGATGAACCCCGCCCCTCCGATCGCCAGCATCGGGTAGCAGAGCACCTCGATCCCGCTGAACAGGAGGAAGTCTCGGCCGCACGCCCACAGCACCCGGTTTACGTGCTCGAAGTCGCGGTTGGCTTCCTTGACCCCCACCACGTTGTCGCAGTCCCGGCGCAGCCGGGCGAGGGTGTCCACCTCCAGGTTCACCGCGGTCCGGCCGGGGATGTTGTACACGATCACGGGCAGGTGGGTGCTCCGGGCCACCGCGCGGAAGTGCTGGTACAGCCCTTCCTGGGTGGGCCGCACGTGGTAGGGCACCAGGACCAGCAGGGCGTCCGCACCCACCTGCTCCGCGAATCGCGCCAGCTCCAGTGTCTCCCCGTGGTGGTTGGTCCCCACCCCCGCCACCACCGGCACCCGCCCGGCCGCGGCGCGCACCGCCAGTTCGATCACCCGCTTGCGTTCCTCCACCGACAGGGAGGTGGGTTCACCCGTGGTCCCGCACACGGAGATCCCGTGGCTTCCGGAGGCGATCTGCCACTCGATGAGGCCCCGGAGGGCCGGTTCGTCCACCTCCCCGTCTCGGAAGGGCGTCACCAGGGGCACGATGGAGCCGCGCAGCCGGCTAACGTCCACGATCCTTCCCTCCCGCACCCACCGGAAAGCCTCCGCGCGCCCACCGCAGGTAGGCCTCCAGGGTCCGGAGCTTGTGCTGGCGAACGAACACCTCCACCTCTTGCTCGGGTGCTCGGCGTTCCAGCAAGTCCAGCAGATGGTCGTGTTCATCCACGGACTGGGCCGCGCGGTCCGGGATGAAGGGGAAGATGGACCGCCGCACCAGGTCGGTGCGGGCCCGCAGCCCCTCCAGGAGCTCCAGCAGCAGCCGGTGTCCGCACCGCCGGTAGAGGGTGCGGTGCAGGCGGCGGTTCAGGCGGTCGAAGGTGGCCAAGTCCTGCCGGCGCACCGCTTCCCGCATGTGGCGGTTCAGCTCCCGCAGCCGGGCCACGGTGGCCTCGCCGAGGCGAGGGGCCGCCAGCGCCGTGGCCCACGCCTCCAACACCGCCCGCACGGACAGCACCTCCGCGTAGGCGTCTGAGTCCACCTCCGCCACCCGCGCGCCCGCGTGGGGCCGGTAGACCACCAGCCCCTCTGCTTCCAGCTGCCGGAGGGCCTCGCGGACGGGCGTGGGGCTCATGCCCAGCTCCCGCGCCACCACCTCGATGGTCACCCGCTGGCCCGGGAGCAGATCCCCCTGCAGGATACGTTCCTGGATGGACCGGTACGCCTCCCGGTACTTGGCGCCGCCAGTAGCCCCCGTTGACTTCCCCATGCGGAATCCTATAGGATCTTCCCCGTCCGGCCGGTCGGTGTCAAGGAGCCGGCAGACTCGGGGTGGGGAGTGGTCCCGCCGACCGTCGTCCGCGCAGGTCACGTGGCGCTTTACGTCACGGACCTGGGGCGTTCCCGGGAGTTCTACGAGGGCTTGCTGGGCCTGCAGGTCGTGGACAGCACCCAGGACGTGGTGTACCTGCGCGGGTACGAAGAGCGGGAGTGGAGCCTCAAGCTGCAGCGCAACGCGTGGGCCGGGTTGCGGCACATCGCCTTCAAGGTGTGGGACGACGAGGACCTGGACCGCGCGGTGGAGCTGGCCCGTGACCAGGGCCTGCCCTGGCGCCACGAGGAGGACTTCGAACGGCCGCGCATGGTCCGCCTGCAGGACCCCTTCGGGTTCCCGGTGGCCTTCTACCGACGGGCAGGCCGCCACCCCTCCCTGCTGCAGGCGTACCACCAACACCGAGGCCCGGGCCTGCAGCGCCTGGACCACTTCAACCTGTTCTGCCCAGACGTACCACGGGCCCTGCGGTACTACGTGGACCGGTTGGGCTTCCGCCTCACGGAGTACACCGTGGACGGGGAAGACCGCGTGTGGGCCGCCTGGCTGCAGCGGAAGGGGAACGTCCACGACGTGGCCCTGACCACCGGCGTGGGACCGCGCCTGCACCACTTCGCCTACTGGGTCCCCGAGCCCCTGTCGGTGCTGCGGGCGGCGGACGCACTGGGTGGAGCGGGACGCCTGGAGGCCATCGAACGGGGCCCAGGCCGCCACGGGATCAGCAACGCTGTCTTCCTCTACCTGCGGGACCCCGACGGACACCGGGTGGAGCTGTACACGGGGGACTACCTGGCGGTGGACCCTGAGTTCGAGCCCCTCCGGTGGAGCCTGGACGACCCGCGCCGCCAGACCCTGTGGGGCCAGCGGGCTCCCGACAGCTGGTTCCTGGAAGGCAGCCTCGTGGAAGGCTTCGACGGCCTACCTGTCCCACTACCGC
>JANXBY010000054.1 GCA_025060455.1 Armatimonadota bacterium | reverse complement strand
GCAGCCGTACGGGACGTGGTGTACGTGTACCCCGACGGCCGCAAGGCCCTGGACGGGGTTTCTTTTCACGTCGGGGAGGAGGAGCGGGTGGCCCTGGTGGGTCCCAACGGCGCGGGGAAGTCTACCTTGCTGTGGGTGCTGTCCGGACTGCTGCCGCCCACCTCCGGAGAGGTGCGCTGGCGCGGGCGCACCTTGGACGAGGCGGGGCGACGCAGCCTGCGCGCACGGGTGGGGCTGGTGTTCCAGGACCCGGACGACCAGCTGTTCTCGCCCACGGTGTGGGAAGACGTCGCCTTCGGCCCCCTGCAGGCAGGCCTGCCCGACGCGGAGGTCTCTCGCAGGGTGGACGCGGCGCTCGTGAAGGTCGGGATGTCGCACGTGCGTGACCGCCCCCCTCACCACCTCAGCCAGGGGGAGAAGAAACGGGTGGCGGTGGCCACCGTGCTGGCCATGGAGCCCGAGTTGTGGCTGTTGGACGAACCCACGGCCGGCCTGGACCCGCGGGCGCGCCGACAGCTGGTGGCGCTCCTCCGGGAGCTGCACGGCGCTCAGGTGGTGGCCACCCACGACCTGAGGTTGGTGGCGGAGCTGTGCAGCCGCGCGGTGGTGTTGGACGGCGGCAGGGTGGTGGCGGAGGGTCCCGCCCGCACCCTCCTGCGGGACGCAGAGCTCCTGAACCGCCACGGGCTTGAGCCGTGGCCACCGCCGGAGGAGGTCCCGTGACATCCCTCCCCCACCTCCACCGGCTGCTCCGCCGCCGCGGCTACCGGCTCACGCCGCAGCGGAGGGTCATCCTGCAGGTGCTGAACTCCCTGGACGGCCACCTGACGGTGGAGCACATCCACCGGGCTGTGGCAGAGCGGCTCCCGGGAGTAGACCTGTCCACGGTGTACCGCGCCGTCCGCCTCCTGTCTCGCCTGGGCGTGCTGGACCGGCACGAGCTGGCCGAAGGCGGGGCCGTCTACGAACTGCACCGGGAGGCCTGCCACGGACACTTCGTGTGTGAGCAGTGCGGCCAGGTGTTGCACCTGGAGTCTGGCCCCCTGGAAGCCGTGCGGCACGCGGTACGCCACGTGGGCACAACCGTCCGCAAGCTGAGCGTGACCGTGGTCGGTACCTGCGCCCGCTGTGGGCAAAGCCGCACAGGGACACGCCGCACCAGAGCCGCACCGGCCGGACCCGGCCGCTGAAAGGGGTTCGGCCTTCCGCCGGGGGCGGGCCGTCCCCTAGGGGTTCAAGATATTCGAACGCGAGGGTTGCGCGCCGCCGCCTATTCACGGACCGTATACGAGGGAGCGGCAGGACAACGCCGACGCGCGGGGGGCGCATGCAGCTGCACACACAGGTGTTGATCGTGGGCGCGGGTCCCGTGGGCCTCACCCTGGCGGTGGACCTGGGCCAACGGGGCGTGCGTTGCGTCTTGGTGGAGCGCAAGGAGGCGCCCCAGTTCCTGCCCAAGATGGAGCGCTGCAACGCGCGCACCATGGAGATCTACCGGCGCATGGGGATCTCGGAGAAGATCCGGCAGGCAGGGTTCCCCCGGCACTACCCCATGGACGTGTTCGTGGTCACCTCCCTGGTGGACCCGCCCATCCTGCGGCTCCCGTACCCGTCCGTGGCGGAAGCCGAGGCGCAGATCCGCTCCCGGAACGACGGGACCCTGCCCCTGGAGCCGTACCAGCTCATCTCGCAGTACACCCTGGAGCCCCTCCTGAAGTCCGAGGCGGAGGCGCTGCCCACGGTGACCGTGCGCTACGGCCACGAGCTGGTGTCCTTCCAACAAGATGCCCACGGGGTCACTGCGCAGGTCCGGCGGACCTCCGACGGCGCCGTGGTGGAGGTGCGGGCGCAGTACCTGGTGGGCTGCGACGGCGGCAACAGCACGGTCCGGGAGCTGCTGGGGGTGGCGCTGCACGGGGAAGGGAACATCCGGGAGCTGTGCCAGGCCCTGTTCCGGTCGGAAGACTTGTTCGAACGCATCCCCATCGGCAAGGGACGCCACTATCACGTGGCGGACACCCAGCAGACCATGCTGATCGTCCAGGACGACGCCCGCCACTTCACCCTGCACGCGGTGGTGGAGGACGACGGCGAGATGCCGCGCATCTTCGAGCGGGTGGTGCGCATGCCCGCCCGCTACGAGCTGCTGTACGCGGGGCGGTGGCGGCAGCAGCTGCTGCTGGCGGAGCGCTACCGGGTGGGCCGGGTGTTCCTGGCGGGGGACGCGGTGCACCTGGTGATCCCCACCGGCGGGCTCGGGATGAACACGGGCGTGGGGGACGCCGCAGACCTGGGGTGGAAGCTCGCCGCCGTCCTGCAGGGTTGGGGAGGCGCGAAGCTCCTGGCGTCGTACGAGGCGGAGCGGCGTCCCGTGGGGGAGCGGGCGGTGGCCGCGGCCCGGTTCGCCGCCCTGGGCCGCCAGGCGTGGAGGGCCGCGTACAAGCCGTGGATCGCGGACCCTACCCCCGAGGGGCAGAGGGCGCGGGAGGAAATGGCGCGCATCGCCAACGTAGAGCAGCGCAAGACCAACGAGATGCTGGGCACCGAACTGGGATACCGGTACCTCGACTCCCCCATCGTGTGGCCGGAGAAGGGCGAGCCACCACCCGACAGCTTCATGGAGTACCGCCCGACCACGTGGCCGGGTGCCCGGCTGCCGCACCTGTGGCTGCAGGATGGCACCGCCCTGCACGACCGTCTCCCCTCCCACGCGTTCACCCTGCTCCGCCTGGGCGGCACGCGCACCGACACCACGCCCCTGGAGCGGGCTTTCCGCTACTTCCAGGCACCCCTCTGCGTGCTGGAGGTGCCCGACGAGCACGTGCGGGACGTGTACGGCTTCGACCTGATCCTGGTGCGGCCGGACCTGCACGTGGCATGGCGCGGCAACCGCCTCCCCCAGGACCCGTTCGGGGAGGGCGTGTTCCGGCTGGCAGCCCGCGTGACCGGCCACGAGGACGGGATGGGCTGAAGGAACCGATACCGGGAGGAGGTGGACGGTGGGATCCGAAGACCGGTGGGCACAGGAAGGTGCGGAGCTGCGGGAGCGGGTGGCGGTGGCCTGCCGGGTGTTGGCCATGGAGGGGCACACAGACATCACCCAAGGCCACGTATCTGCCCGGCACCCGGGTACGTCGTACTACTGGATCAAGGCCAGTGGGCTCGGTCTGGACGAGGTCACGGCGGACGACGTGGTGTTGGTTGACCTGGACGGCAACAAGGTGTGGGGCAGCGGCCGGCCGCACACGGAGCTGCCTATCCACGCGGAGATCTACCGGGCCCGGCCGGACGTAATGGCGGTGGTCCACACCCACCCACCCTACGCCACGGCCCTGGCCGCCTCCCACGTGCCCCTGCGACCCGTGAGCCATGAGGGGGCTCTGTTCTGGCCCGAACTTCCCCGCTACACCTTCACCACCGACCTGGTGGTCACCCGGGAACAGGGGGAGGAGCTGGCGAAGGCTTTGGGCTCCGCCCGCGCCTGTCTCATGCGCAACCACGGCATCGTCACCGTGGGGAGCAGCGTGGAGGAGGCGGCCCTGTTCGCCCTCCACCTGGAACGCGCGGCCAAGCTGCAGATCCTAGCCGCGGCGCTGGGCCCGTACACGTGGACGCCGGACTCCGAGATCGCGCAGAAGGCCGCCCACCTGCACTCGCCCCGCCAGCTGGACCGCAACTGGGGCTACTACGTGCGGAAACTGAAGCGGTGGGAGCAGGCGTGGGCACAGCCCGCGGTCTCCCCGTAGCTCATGGCGCGGCTGCAGCTCAGCCTCGCGTGCGGTGACTACGACCTTCTCCGCCCGTTGCTGGACGGCACCGTCCGGGCGGAGGGGATCGAGCTGGTGTGCGTCACCCTGCCCTCGCCGGAGCGGCACTGGCGGATGCTCCGGCACGAGGAGTTCGACGTGTGCGAGCTGTCCCTGGCCTCCTACCTTGTGGACCGCGACCGCACGGACCGGTTCACCGCCATCCCCGTCTTCCCCCACCGCCGCTTCCGCCACGGGTACGTGTTCGTCCGACAACATGGTCCAGTGCAGCGGCCGCAGGACCTGGAGGGGTGCCGGGTTGGCCTCCGGACGTTCCAGAACACCGCGGGGCTTTGGGTTCGCGGGATCCTGCAGCATGAGTACGGCGTGGACCTGCGGAGGGTGCGCTGGGTGGCCCAGGACGAGGAGGACCTGCCCCTGGACCTCTCGCCCCGGGGGATCCGACTGGAGCGGGTCCCTGCAGGTCGCAACATCGACCAGATGCTGCTGGCCGGCGAACTGGACGCGGTCATCTACCCAGAGGTCCTTCCCTCATACCGCCGCGGGGAGGCCGCGGTCCGCCGGCTGTTCGAGGACTACGCGGAGCGGGAGAAGGCCTACTTCGCCCGGACCCGGATCTTCCCCATCATGCACACGGTGGTGGTGCGCACCGCGGTGCTGGAACGTCACCCCTGGGTGGCCACGAACCTGCTGCACGCCTTCGAGGCCAGCAAGCGGGAGTGCTACCGCCGGCTGCAAGACCCGCGGCGCGTGAGCCTGGCGTGGTTCCTCCCGGCCCTGGAGGAGCAGCAACGCCTGATGGGCCCCGACCCGTGGGCGTACGGGTTCGAGCCCAACCGCCACGTGCTGGACGCGGCGGTGCAGTACGCGTTCGAGCAGGGCCTCACCACCCGGCCGTTGGAGCCCGTGGGCCTCTTCGCGCCCTCGACCCTGGACCAACCTCCCCGTTTCGTGGAGTGAAAGGAGCCTCACCGTGACGGATCGTCCCATGGAGTACGGCTCGGACCTGATCGTGGAACTCATGCGGCGTTGCGGGGTGGAGTACGCGGCCCTGAACCCCGGCGCCACCTTCCGCGGCATCCACGACTCCCTGGTGAACTACGGGGGCAACCGCAACCCGGAGCTGATCCTGTGCACCCACGAGGAGATCGCGGTGGCCACGGCCCACGGCTACGCCAAGGCCGCCCACCGGCCCATGGTGGCCCTGGTCCACGACGTGGTGGGGCTCCAGCACGCGTCCATGGCCATCTTCAACGCCTGGTGCGACCGGGAGCCGGTCCTGGTGGTGGGCGGCACGGGCCCCATGGACGCGGCACAGCGCCGCCCCTGGATCGACTGGGTGCACACCGCGCACCTGCAGGCGAACCTGGTCCGGGACTACGTGAAGTGGGACGACCAGCCCAGCAGCCTCGCGGCCATCCCCGAGTCCTTCTACCGGGCCTACCGGCTGGCCGTCCAGGAGCCTCAGGGCCCCGTGTACCTGTGCTACGACGCGGCCCTACAGGAGGCCAAGCTGGACCCACCCGTGGAGGTCCCGGATCCGCAACGGTACCTGCGGACCACGCGGCTGGCGCCCGAGGAGGACGCGGTGGAGCAGCTGGCCCGGTGGCTGGTGGAGGCCGAGTTCCCGGTGCTGCTGGCGGACCGGGCGGGCCGTTTTCCGGATGCGGTGGCCTCCCTGGTGGAGCTGGCGGAGGTGCTGGGAGCCGCGGTGGTGGACACCGGCCGGCGCCACAGCTTCCCCGCAGACCACCCCCTGGACTGCAGCGACCGCCGGGAGGAGGTCTTGGGCCGCGCGGACTTCGTGCTCGCCCTGGAGGTGTACGACCTGGCGGGTGCCCTGCGCGGTCCTGTGGACCGTACCACCCGACAGGCCCGGCCGCTACTGCGCCCGGACGCCCGGGTGGCGCACGTCACCGTAGGTGACCTGCACGCCCGCGGCTGGGTGCACGACACCAACCAGTTACAGGCCACGGACCTCACCGTGGTGGCGGAGGTGGGCGTGACCCTCCCCCTACTGGTGGAACGGGTCCGCAAACGGCTGGGCTTGGCACCCGGAGCTGTGGCCCGGGAACACCGCCGGCGGTTTGTGGAGGAACTCCACCAGCAAGCGCGGCAGCGCGCGGAGGAGGTGTTGCGCCAGCGGTGGGAGGATCGGCCCATCTCCCTACCCCGCCTGGCGTACGAGGTGGGACGGGTGCTGCGGGGCGTCCCGTGGCAGCTGGCCAACGGCCGCCTGGGAGGTTGGCCCCGGCGCCTGTGGCCGTTCCGTGAGCCGGACTGCTTCCTCGGCTACAACGAGGGCGCCGGCCTGGGGTACGGGATGGGCGTGTCCCTGGGCGCGTGCCTGGCGAACCGCACCACCGGCCGGCTGGTGGTGAACCTCCAGTCAGAAGGCGACTTCCTGTATACACCTGGTGCCCTGTACACCGCCAGCGCCCACCGCCTCCCGGTCCTGGTGGTGCTGGTGAACAACCGGTCGTACTACAACGACGAGGAGCACCAGGAGGAGGTCGCCCGGGCTCGGGGGCGGCCTGTGGAGAACAAGGGAGTCGGCATCCGGCTGGACAACCCAGACGTGGACTACCGCCGGCTGGCGGAGTCCTTCGGGGTGTACGCGGAGGGTCGAGTGGAGCACCCGGAGGAGCTGGCCCCGGCGCTGCAACGGGCGGTCCGGGTGTGCACCGAGGAGCGGCAGCCGGCCCTGGTGGAAGTCCTGTGCGCGCCACGCTAGGATCTGACCGGGGGAAACCGCCATGGCCAACATCCAGCTGATCTCCCTGCGCAAGGTGTACGAGTTCCGCGGGCAGCGGGTGCAGGCGGTGGACGGGGTGACTCTGGAGGCTCCCGAGGGGCAGATCCTCACCCTGCTGGGGCCCAGCGGGTGTGGGAAGACCACCACCCTGCGCTGCCTGGCGGGGCTCGAGCGGCCGGACGACGGCGAGATCCGGTTCGGCGACCGGGTGGTGTTCAGCCGTGCCCGGGGGTTGTTCGTCCCTCCGGAGCACCGCCACATCGGGATGGTGTTCCAGTCGTACGCCATCTGGCCGCACATGACGGTGTTCGAGAACGTGGCCTACCCGCTGCGGGTGCGCCGCGCAAGCCCGGCAGAGATCCGCCAGCGGGTGTACGCGGCCCTGGAGCTGGTGGGGCTGGCGGCTCTGGCGGACCGCCCGGCCCCGTACCTCAGTGGCGGCCAGCAGCAGCGGGTCGCCCTGGCCCGGGCCCTGGTGTACGAGCCGGAGGTGCTGCTCCTGGACGAGCCGCTCAGCAACCTGGACGCCAAGGTCCGGGAGCAGGTGCGGGAGGAGCTGCGCAGCCTGCAGCGGCAGCTGCGCATCACCACCGTGTACGTCACCCACGACCAGGTGGAGGCGTTGAGCCTGTCCGACGTGGTGGCGGTGATGCGGGACGGCCGGGTCCTCGAGGTGGGTTCCCCCCGGGACCT
>JANXBY010000024.1 GCA_025060455.1 Armatimonadota bacterium | reverse complement strand
CTGTATGTGTCCGCCCGCACAGGACTCCCGCGGCGGATGCGGGTCCTGAATGAGCAGGGCCGGGTGCAGACCACGATGGACTACGGGGACTTCAACGCTCCCCTCCGGATCGAGCTGCCGCCCTGTCAGCTCCGGTAGTCGTGCTGGCTTGGATCCGGATCCAGGCCGACGGACCGCCGATTCCAGAACCCTAGGCGGTCCGCCGCCAGCAACTCCAGCTCCCGCACCCGCTTGGTGCTCTTCCGGAAGTACAGGTCCGGGAGGGGCGGCGCAGGATCCACCTGTGCCCCAGTGCCCGTCGCTTTCCGCACAGTGCCGGACTTCGTCACCATGGTCTCTTTCACGTTCGTCGCGTCTCTCTCGGTCCGGAGGTCGAGCGTAGCCCTCTCTCGTCAGGAACAGCTCCCCCGGATGGTGGCCGCTTGACAAGAGCCCCGCGGCTGCACGCCTGGCAGGAGGACGTGCGCGAGCGCTGGCGGTTGGGCCTGCACCCGACACCCATCTGGGACCTCAGCCTGTACCCCCTCGCCAGCAAGCTGTTTCGCGCTCGGACGCGCCGCCGTTCCGCTGCCCTGCCAAGGGTCCGACAGCTGGTGAACGTCCTCGTGGCCGCCTTTTCCGCGTGGGCTCAGTTGTGCTTGCCCTCCCGCTTCCCCACGGCTCCTGTCCAGGTAGACCCGTTCCGATGGCTTCTTCAGCACGTCGACGACGTGGGCGTATAAACAGCATGCCCGGATCTGTGCAGACGCGGGAAGGCCTTCGCAGGCCCCGCAGGCTTGAGAACCTCACCGCGCCCGCGAACCCAACAGTTCCGTCAAGAGCTCCCGAGCCTCGTACACCTTGTCCAGCAACTCGACCACGTAGCCCGCGTGCAGAGCACCCGCACGCCCGCGCCGGCTGTCGTAAACGGCCAGCGACCACCCGCCGCCCCACGCGTTAAAGCCCCACACCACCCCAACCACCTTCCCCTCCCGGCTCACTACGGGAGAGCCAGAGTTCCCATAGGACACGTCGCATGAACAGTAGAAGTTGACCCTCGTGCTGAGCACCAGCTGACTTCTCCGCTCCCAGAAACGACGCGGTAGCTCGAAGTGACCTTGGTTCTGGAACGACGTTGCCTGGCCGAACACGTCGTACAGCGTCGTGAAGGCCGGGATCTGGGTGCCCTCGCTCGTCTCGTACCCTCGCACCACCCCAAAGGAAAGCCGCAGGGTACCTGTGGCATCCGGATAACTGGGCTCGACCCCGAGCCGACGCTTTGCCCGGGCGATCCGTTCCTCCGCCAGCCTCGTCTGTCCCCAAAACCGCTCGAACGCTCTCCTCGCTTGCTGCTGGAGGGGGTCGATCCGGGCGGCGAACCGGAGCAGCGGATCGTCCGAAGTCAGGACGGCCCGTGCTCCGCCACGCGCAAGAGCCTCCCGGAACTGCTGATCGCCCAGCCGCGTCCCGCGTACCAACCGTCGAGCCACCTCCGCGGGCGTCCTCCCCTCGAGCGCCGACCGTACGAAAGCATCGTTGGGCCCCAGCTCCCGGAGCGACACTGCCAACAGCTCCGCCAACATGGCCTCCTCCAGCCCCAGCTCCACCGACTGGGGCTCTCGCAGGAGCGAGAGAGTCTCCGCCGACAGACTTCCGGTCCGGGCTTCCCGGACAAGGTCGACTGCGAACTCTGCCAACTCCGCACCCCGGACGCTCCGGAAGATGTAGCGTTCGAACACCCGGTCTTTCAGGGCCTTCCGGACGAGCGCGTCCATTTGAGCCCACGGATCCCCGTGCACCTTGGCCCGCAGCTTTGCCTCTTCCCGGCGCCGCACCTCCACGACGCGTTTTTGCCACAGCGCCCGGCAAGACTCCTGGAAGCCTTTCAGGAAGTTCTCCCATAGGAACAAGTCGGGGAAAATCCGGGCTCGCGACGTTGGCTTGTGCCTGAGGTAACGCCGCAGTACCCGGACGCGGGCCCCGAAGTACGAGAGCTCTGGCCCACAGAACTGTGCCCGTCGGTATCGCAGCAAGGGGGATGGCTCGAAGCGGAACGTCTCCCCCGGATGTCCAGAGACGAAGACGAGCTCGCCCCGAGCCGGTCCGCGCGGGTCCCAAACGAGATGGGCCACAGGGCGTACCGGCTGGCCGCCGTCATACACGCGGACGAAGGCCACGTCCAAGAAAGCTGGCTGCACACTCTGGAACCCACCGAAATAAGCTGCCTGCAACTCTGGGAGGAACACGAGCCGGACGTCCGTGTACCGCCGGTAGCGGTGCAGCCAGTACTGCTGCCCCCCGTACAGCCGAACGACTTCAGATGCGAGCCCCGTCGTGCGTTCGCTCTCCCGTTCGATCTGGCGCAGCCGGGCTTCGCGGGCCCGGAGTAGCCTCTCGCCCCCACCTCCAGGCTTTTCTGCAACACGCACTTGTTCCGTCACGTCCTCCACCGAGACCAACACATGGGCCGTCAGACCCGGAATCCGCAGCTCCTGCTCCCTAGTAGCCGCGTAAAAACCCTGCCACAGATCTAGCTTGCCCTGCCGGGCCAGGATCATTAGAGAGGGTAGGAGAACGTGGTGGTTCGTGACCACGAGGCCTCTTTCACCCACGAACGCCCCAGAACCAAACCCATCGCGGTCGACCAAGCGCACGGAGGCCCCCTGAAGCCGTTGCAGCCAGGCGGCGTCGAGCCCGGCCTGATACCGATCCCACAAGGTTTGCACCGGCGGCCGATGGAGCGGCCAAAACCCTTCGTCAGCCCGAACCGGCGGCACCAAGACGGCGCATACCAACACGGCCGCAAGCATGGTGATCCGATCATCACTCACCCTCCGTTGGACCTTGTCACGATGACCTGCCAGGCCGGCCTTAAAGTCCGCTTAACACGACGCCGGCCATTGGACAGTGCGGCTCCCAGTCCCCCGGGGGCCGCATGCACGCTGGGCTGTGCAAGGGCACGTGGCAGGTCTGGGTGAGCCGTCCAAAGCTGTTAGCATGCCCGTGCGCACCGGTGAGGCCGGTGCCGCGGCTCTGCTCGACGTGCGCCCGCGCGCAAACAGACCAGGTCCGAGGGCAACCGACGTGGTGGCGGCAGGCCCCTCGACCGCGCATTTTCGAACTACCGCGCTGGACTGCCAAGGCCACCGCGCGCCGTCCGGATCACGGTGCCGGCGGGCGGTCCGAGGGGACAACCCAGCGAGCCCGCAGCCGCCCGCAAAGGCGTGTGGCCGGTGGCCCTACAGGCACGCCGCGATGCTGTCGCGCAGGATGCTCACGATGCGGTCTACCTGCTCCTCGGTCAGCACCAGGGGCGGCGCCAGCAGGATGGTATCCCCGATGGGGTGGTCCCCTCCCTGCCCGACCCGCATGCGGGTCACCAGCCCCCGCTTTTTGGCCTCTGCCAGCACGCGGGCGCCCAGCCCCAGCGCCGGCGCCTTGGTGGCGCGGTCCTCCACCAGCTCCACCCCGCACATCAGCCCCAGACCGCGCACGTCGCCCACCACGGGCAGGTCGCGCAGGGTCTGCAGGCCCTGAAGCAGCCGCTGCCCCATGCGGGCCGCGCGCTCTACCAGCCCCTCCCGCTCCAGGATGTCCAGGTTGCGCAGGGCCACCGCGCAGCAGGTGGGGTGGGCGGAGTAGGTGGCGGCGTGCATGAATCGCTCCGCAGCCGGCGCTTCCAGGATCGTCTGGTGGATTTCGCGCGACACCATCACCCCACCCAGGGGCAGGTAGGCGCTGGTCACGCCCTTGGCGAAGGCCACCATGTCCGGCCGGACCCCCCAGTGGTCGAGGGCGAACCACTTTCCCGTCCGGCCGAAGCCCGTGATGATCTCGTCCGCAATGAACAGCACCTCGTAGCGATCGCACACCTCCCGCACCCGCGGGAAGTAGTCCGGGGCGGGCGGGATCAGGCCACCGGAGCCGATCACCGGCTCCGCGATGAACGCGGCCACGGTGTCCGGCCCCTCCCGCAGGATGGCCCGCTCCAGCGCCTCCACGGGATCCTCTGTCTGGCGGTACGGGTACGAGGGCGGCACGTGCACGAACTCCGGGACCAGGGGTGCGAACATCCGCTGAAACGCGGGGATCCCCGTGGCGCTCAGGGCCGCGAAGGTCACCCCGTGGTAGGCGTGGATCCGGCTGATGATCTTCACCTTGCCGGGCTTACCGCGGCGCTTCCAGTAGTAGCGGGCGATCTTGAAGGCACTCTCGTTGGACTCCGCCCCCGAGGTGGTGAAGTACACCGCGGACATGTTCGGGTAGCAGAGCCGCACCAGGCGGCGGGCCAGCTGGGCCGCGGGCGGGTTGGTAAACCCGACGTACGCGGTGGCGTACGCCAGCTGCCGCATCTGCTGCGCCGCGGCATCCGCCAGCTCCGCGCGGCCGTGGCCCACGTTCACGTTCCACAGGCACGCCAGCCCGTCCAGGAACTCACGGCCGTCCGCGTCCCGCAGCACCGCTCCCCGGCCCTCCACGAACACCAAAGGGTCGGCGTGGTCCTGGGTAAAGTGCTGCGGGTGGATGAGGTGCTCACGGTCCAGCATCACGATCTCGTCCCGTCCGCCCATGTCTGCGCTCCCGCGAAAGTCTTCGGCGTGGGGCAACCCGTGCCCACGCGCCTATTCTAGACCAGCGGTGCCCTTGCCGGCTCCTTTCCCAGCAGACAACTCCCCAGGGCCCGCAGCCTTGCCCGCCTGCGGTACCCTCGACGTGGAACTTCGCCCAGGAGGGTCACCGTGGACAAGCCCGGACGCCACTTCCTGCAGATCCCAGGCCCCACCAACCTCCCGGACCGCGTGCTGCGGGCCATGGACCGCCCCATCCCCGACCACCGGGGCCCGGAGATGCCCGCGCTGGTGGCAGAGGTGCGGGAGGGCCTGCGGGCGGTGTTCCAGACCCGCACGGGAGAGGTGATCCTGTTCCCCGGCTCCGGCACGGGCGCGTGGGAGGCGTCCATCGTCAACACCCTGGAGCCGCAGGACCGCGTGCTGGCGTTTGACGTGGGCCAGTTCAGCCGGCTGTACGCGGAGTGCGCGCGGCGGTTCGGTGTGGAGGTGGATCTGGTGGCGTGCCGGTGGGGGACCGGCGTGCCCGCGGAGGTGGTGTACGACCGGCTTCGCGCGGACCGGCAGCACACCTACCGGGCGGTGCTGGTGGTGCACAACGAGACCTCCACAGGCGTCACCTCAGACGTGGCCGGGGTGCGCGCGGCCATGGACGCAGCAGGCCACCCGGCCCTCCTGCTGGTGGACGTGGTCAGTTCCCTGGGCAGCATCGACTTCCGCTTCGACGAGTGGAAGGTGGATGTCGCCCTGTGCGGAACCCAGAAGGGTCTCATGCTGCCTCCCGGGATGGCCGTCCTGTGCGTGAGTCCGCGGGCGTTGGAGCGCAGCCGGGAGGTGCGGTCTGCGCGCTACTTCTTCGACTGGCGGCCCATGCTGGAAGAAAACCGGCGCGGCTACTTCCCCTACACCCCGGCCACCCTGCTGCTGTACGGCCTCCGGGAGGCGCTGCGGATGCTCCTGGAGGAAGGGCTCCCGAACGTGTTCGCCCGGCACGCACGTCTGGCGGAGGGTGTCCGTCGAGCAGCGCGCGCGTGGGGCCTGCGGATTCTGTGCGAGGACCCGCGGGAGTACTCCAACACGCTGACCGCCGTGGTGGTCCCGGAGGGGTTCGACGCGGACAGGGTCCTCCGGGTTGCCGAGGAGCGGTTGCACCTCTCTCTGGGTACGGGGCTCGGTGAGCTGCGGGGCCGGGTCTTCCGGATCGGCCACCTGGGCTGGCTCAACGAACTGGAGGTGCTGGCCACCGTGGCTGGGGTGGAGCTGGCGTTGCACCTCGTAGGCATCCCCGTCCCCCTGGGGGTGGGAGTGTCGGCCTGCGAGCGTTTCTTCGCGGACTGTCTGGCCGAGCGCGCTACGGCCCCGTCCGCCACCTGAGACCCTTCAGGCGGGTACGCCCCGCGGCTTCACGTTCCGCCGGACCCATTCCACGATCTGGGCCAGCGACGTCCCCGGGGTGAAGATCTCCCGGATGCCCAGGGCTTTCAGGGCAGGGATGTCGTCGTCGGGGATGATGCCTCCGGCGAACACGACGATGTCGTCCACGCCCCGCTGCTTCAACAGCTCCATGATCCTCGGGAACAGGGCCATGTGGGCGCCCGACAGGATGGAAAGCCCGATGGCGTCCACGTCCTCCTGCACCGCGGCGGTCACGATCATCTCGGGCGTCTGGTGCAGCCCGGTGTAGATCACCTCGAAGCCCGCGTCCCGGAGGGCACGGGCCACGACCTTGGCCCCCCGGTCGTGGCCGTCCAGCCCCGGTTTCGCGATCAGGATGCGGACCCGCTCCTCCATCCGCGGCCCTCCGGCCTCCATGTTAGCGGACCTCCTCAGAAGTCCGTCACCCCGGTGAACGTGAACTCGCCCACGGACAGGGCTGGGACCCGGTAGACACCGAACCGGTCACCGAGGAGGCAGGTTTCCGAGCCCACCCCCTGCACCGCGGCCATCGCCTGCACATAGCCCTGCGTGAACCGCAGGTTGCGAACGGGGTAGGCCACCTCGCCCCCCTCGACCCAGAACACCCCGTCCCGGGTCATCCCGGTGACCACGCAGTCTCGCGGGTGCACCAGCCGGGTGTACCAGAACCTCGTCACGTACAGCCCGCGGTCCAGGTGCCGTATGAGGGCGTCGAGCGGAGCGTCTCCGGGTACCATGAACACGTTGCCCGGCACCGGCCCAGCGGACGCGGCTTCCGGCCACGCCCGTGGCAGCGCGTGGCCGGTGGAATCCTTCCCCTCCCGGGCCGCGGTCTGTGTGTCGTACACGGGCCCGCGTACGACGCCGCGGTCCACGACCACCACCCGCCGCTTGGGGACGCCCTCGAAGTCGAAGGGTAAGGGGACGCCGTCGGGATCGCAGCCGTCGTCCCACAGGGTAACCCGTTCGGACAGAACCCGGCTGCCCATCCTTCCGTTCATCCAGCTGCGGCCCTCCTGTACTGCCAGAGCGCCGGCCCCCGCGTACATCAGCCAGCCCACCACGTCCTGCACCGCGTAGGGGTCCAGCACCACCGGGTAGGTGCCCGGGCGGACCTCCCTGGGACGGCGGGCGCGCCGGGCCCGCTCCAGGGCCTGCAGGCCCAGCTCGACCACGTCGAACTCCTCCAGCCGCCACGCCGTTCGCTCCGCGTACCCGGACCCGTCGTCCACCCGCACCACCGTGCTGAAGTTCACCCGCGTGCCGGCGTGGTAGCAGAACACGCCCCTTGAGTTCGCCACCGCCACCTCGTGCACGCCTGTGGACAGAGCGCCTGCGGCCACCGCTCCCTCCGCACGCGCCGCCCGGAGCAGCCCTTCGACCTGTTCGGCCCGCCAGCGGGGCGAGGCCACGGCCGCGGCCTCGTCGAAGGCCACGACCCGTCGCACCGGCGCCGGCCCCGGTAGGCCCGGGAAGTCGGGGACCTCCGGAGCCGCCGCAGCCGCCTGCACCGCCTGGGACAGCGCCCTCTCGAGCGCCCCTCCGTCCAGGCGGTTGGTCACCGAGGAGCCGATCCGCCGCCCCACGGCCACCCGGATCAGCACCTGCGCGTCATGCTCGGCCACGTTCTGGTGGATGGTGTTGTTGGCGAAGCGCGTCAGCGCCCCGTCCCACGACAGCAGGACCAGCTCCGTCTGGTCCGCGCGGGACCGCGCCAGGCCCTCCTGCAACAGCCCGCGGACCTTACCCTCCCCCAGCATCCCTACACCTTCCCGAACACCCGGACGTTGCGGAACCGCGCGGGTGCCGCCCCGTGTCCGGTGTGCCCCACCTGCAGGGGCTCGCCCTTGCCGCAGTTGGGCGTGCCCCACAGCACCCAGTGATCCGCGTCGCACACCGCGTCGCAGGACCTCCAGAACTCCGGGGTGATACCCGTGTAGATGGGGTTCCGGAGCATGCGGGTGCGCCTGCCACCCCGGATCTCCCACGCGATCTCGCATCCGAACTGGAAGTTCAGCCGCCGGTCGTCGATGCTCCACGACCGGTTGGTGTCCATGAACACCCCGCGGTCGGTGTCCGCGATGAGGTCCTCCAGCTTCCAACTGCCTGGCAGCAGGTTCACGTTCGTCATGCGGACCATGGGGATGCGGTTCCACCCGGACGCCCGGGCGGTGCCGTTGGACCGGCCCGTCACGTACGGGGAGGGGCCCAGCAGGCACAGCAGCCGCCGGGCCGTCTCGCGGTCCGTCAGGTAGCCCACGAACAGCCCCTCGCGGACGATGTCCACCCGCTGCGCGGGCACGCCCTCGTCGTCCCACCCGAAGGTGCCCAACCCGCCCGGGAGGGTGGCGTCTGCGGTGATGTTCACCAGCTCCGAGCCGTACCGGAAGTTGCCGAGCTTGTCCGGGGTGAGGAAGGAGGTGCCTGCAAACCCCGCCTCCGCGCCGAACACCCGGTCCAGCTCGATGGCGTGGCCGCAGGACTCGTGCACCTGCAACGCCACCTGGCTTCCGCCCAGGATGAGGGTGGTCACCTCGTCGGGGCAGGGGTCCGCGGACAGCAGAGCTACCGCCTCCTCCGCCACCCGCGGCGCGTTGCCCACCAAGTCCTGCTCCACCACGAACTCCCACCCGCGGGTCTGCTGGTGGCGGCCCACGGAGTTGGGGTACGACCGCCGCTGCACTTCCCCGTCGCGAACCGCGGTGGCCTCGATCCCGCAACCCGACTCCACGATCTCCTGGGTGATCCAGCTCCCTTCGGTGCTGGCGAAGGTCTTCCGCTGCCGGATGAACACCAGCTCCCCCTCGGTGGTGGTCACCCCGCGCACGCGGCGCATCTCCTCGTCCGCGCGCAGGAGCAACGCCAGCTTTGTCTCCAGGGACACCCCAAAGGGGTCCGTCTCCACCGGCGTGCGGTAGGAACCACGCTGCACCACGGGTTCGCCCAGGTCCACGTCCTCTCGTTTGGCCAGCGCGCTGGCCCGGGCGATCTCCACCGCCAAGCGGGCCACCCGCTCCGCCTCCTCCCGCTCGAGCCGGTGGCTGCTGGCAAACCCCCACGCCCCGTCGGCCACCACGCGCACGCCGAAGCCCACGTCCTCCGACCAGCTCACCGCTTGGACCGCGCCGTTGCGCACGAGGACGGCCTGACGGGTGGTCTCCACCACCCGCACGTCCGCGTATCTGGCTCCGTGCAGCTGTGCGGCGTTCAGCGCCCGGGCCACCAGCTCGTCCACCGGCCTCCCTCCTCTCGCGCCAGGCCTGCGTCAGCGCCATTGTAACCGCTCCGGCACCGGCCCGGCCCTCTGCTACACCTCCCGGTCCCAAAAGGCCCTCAGCACCGGGATGCTGGCCACTTTCTCGGGGGTGAGGTGGTGGCGCAAGATCCCGGGCGGCCTGCGGCGGCTGCCCGTGCGGAGCACGCCCTCCGGCGTGGCCACCAGGTCCACGCGGAAATCGTGATCGGTTTCCGGAAGCTCTTCGTCCAGCACCTGCAGCGGGTGCACCGTGGTGGCGATGACCGTGTCCTCGTCCACCCGACCGAACTCCGCCAGCAAGCCGAACTCCAGGTCCGAGTACCCGCCCCCTTTTCCCACCCGGACGCCCTGCAAGTTGACCGCCACGCTTCCGCAGACCACGAGGTCCACGTGCGGTACCTCCTCTGGAGCCACCGCCCGGCCCCACCGGAACGCGCCCCGGATGGAGCCCGCCTGCTGGGGGCTGCAGTTCACCCGCGCGGGGTCCAGGCAGACGAACGGCGTGGGACTCACTAGCTTCGGCACCGCCATGAACAACAGCTTGCCCTCGGCCAGCGCGCGGGCTCGCACGGGCAGCTGAGGTCGGTCCGGGTTGGCCTTCACCACCCGCGCCCGGCGCCACTCCTCGGTGGCAACGAGCTTCCTGGCCGCTTCCTCTGCGCCGACAAAGTTGGGAATCCGGCCCCACGCGCCGGGAAAGCGCGCCACCCCGCGTTCCTCCAGCAGCCGCCACACCCGCTCCCGCACCGCCTGCTTGGCCCGCTCCACCTCGAGGGCGGGTACGTGGCCGTGCGGCCGGCGGCCCTGCGAGTCCCCGTTCACGCCCTCACCTGGGTGCCGGCTATCCGCTCAGCCGGCTCAAGTGCGTCCACGCTCTGTCCCAGCCCCGGGCTCCCACGGCGGGCTGCGGGTTCAGTGGGGCCGGCCCCGAACCACCCGCCGCTCCAGCGCCTGCAGCCCCCAGCTGGAAAGCAAGCCCAGGGCCGACAGCACCACGATGGCCGCCAGCAGCTTGGAGGTCTGCATAAGGTCGCCCGCGTGCAGGATGGTGAACCCGATCCCCGTGGCGGCGGCGATCATCTCCGCGGACACCACCAACAGCAAGGACATCCCGGCCGCCAGCCGGAACCCCGCGAACATCACCGGCAGGGCCGCGGGGACTCTCACCTTCGTGATCACCTGCAGGGGGGAAGCCCCGAGGCTCACCGCGGCCCGCACCAACAGGGGGTCGGTGCCCCGGATCCCCGCCGCGGTGCCCACCGCCACGGGGAAGAACGCCCCGATGGCAATCACCGCCACCTTGGAAGCCTCGCCGATCCCCAGCCAGAGCACCAGAAGCGGCAGCAGCGCGATCTTGGGGATGGGGTAGGTGGCCGCGACGAGGGGGTCGGCCACAGCCTCCGCTACGGGGGACACCGCCACCGCAGTGCCCACCAACACCCCCGCTCCCGTGCCCACCAGGAACCCCGTCACGATCCGGAACAGGCTGGCCTGCAGGCTGCGCCAAAGCTCCCCGCTGGCCGCCATACCCGCCAGCTCCGCCGCCACCGCGGTGGGAGGGGGTAAGAACACCGCCGGTAGACCGCCCAGGCGGGAAGCCAGCTCCCACACCGCCACCACCGCGGCCAGCGACGCGCCCCGCAGCAGGGGGCTCCATGCCCTTGGCCCCGGTTCGCGCTGGGCCTCCAGCACCACCACGTCACGACGGACTTCCGTCGCCATGGGCCTCCTCCAGCGCCGCCCGCGCTTCTTCTTTCAGGCTCGACCAGATCCGGTGGCAGAACCTGCCGAACTCCGGGTCCGCCAGCAACGCCTCGGTGCGGGGCCTGAGGAACGGCACCTGCAGGACCTCCCGCACCCGGCCGGGCCGGCGGCTCATCACCACCACCCGGTCGCCCAGGAACACCGCCTCCTGGATGTTGTGGGTGACGTACAGTACCGTCTTCCTCGTCGCCTCCCACACCCGGAGGATGTCCTCCTGCAGCAGCTGCCGGGTTTGCGCGTCCAGGGCCGAGAGGGGCTCGTCCATGAGGAGCACCGCGGGGTCCACGCAGAGGGCCCGCGCGATCCCCACCCGCTGCCGCATGCCGCCGGACAGCTCGTGAGGGTAGCGGTGCTCGAACCCTGCCAGACCCACCTGGCGCACGAGGGCCCGGGCGCGCTCGTACCGCTCCGCCCGAGGCACTCCCCGCACCTCCAGGCCAAAGGCCACGTTGTCCAGCACCGTACGCCACGGGAACAGCGCGAACTCCTGGAACACCACCGCCGTACGCGGCCGGCCGCTGGCGTCCCCTTCGAACACCACGCGTCCGGCGCTCGCAGGGATCAAGCCCGCGGCGATGAGCAGCAGGGTGGACTTCCCACAGCCGCTGGGGCCCACGAGGCACACGAACTCGGAGGCGGCCACCTGGAGGTCTACCCCTGCCAGGGCCTCCACCTGGGCGCCGTCACGCCTCCGGTAGGTCTTGCAGACGCCCTCGAAGCGGACCTGCACGCTGCCTCGACCGGGCAGGCCCCGGCCTCCTACGGCCCCAGCTGACGCACGGCCTCGTTCACGAAGCTCGTGTCCACGAACTGCTGCACCGAAAGCGGCCTCTGCAGCATCCCGTTCTGCAGGTACCACGCGATCTGCCGCTCGATGTCCAGAAGGTACAGCCGCGCGTCCCGGTCGATGTACGGGAGCGACTTGCGGACCGCGGACTCGGGCGCCTCCACCACCCGGGCGGTGACCCGTACGATGGACTCACATAACGCCCTCGGGGGCTTGCGCAGGCAGCTGTCGTAGTACTCCCGGGTCGCCCGTACGTATGCCTTCATGAACGCCACGCCCAGGGCACGGTTCTGGCGCATCCGCTCCCCGTAGAACACGCCCGTGACCTGGTTCACCAGCCGGTCGCCCACGTAGAAGAGCACCTTGCCCCACCCTTCCTCCTCCGCCACCGCACCCCACGGCGGGGACAGGATGGCGGCGGCGATCTGCCCCGCGCGGAGGGCCTGTACCACCAGCTGCAGGTCGCGCAGGGGCACCAGCTCCACGTCCTGGGGGGTCAGCCGTTCCCGCTCCAGCAGCTTCGCGATCTGGTAGTGGAAGGTGGACCCGAGGGTAGTGAGCCCCAGGCGCTTGCCGCGCAGGTCCCTGAGGGTTCGCAGGCCCGCGTCGTAGCTGGCCTTCGGGACCACCACGGCGTTGAGCGGGTAGCCGGGGCGCTCTTGACCCCGGTCTGCCACCAGCCAGATCTTGCCCCCGCCCGCCGCCAGGTTGAACAGCGTCCCGGTGATGCCTGTAGCGCCCACGTCCACGTCACCTGTAGCGGTGGCCGTGGCTACCGGGGCGGCCGCGCCGAAGTACACCATTCGGACTTCCAGCCCCTCCTGCCGGAAGTAGCCCCGCTCGTCCGCCCAGAACAGCGGCGCACCCCCCACGAGCTTGAGGGTGCCCACCCGCACCACGGCAGGCGCCTGGGCGGCCACGGTGCCCGCCAGGGCCAGCACGGTTGTCAGGGCTGCGAGAAAGCGTTCCACACCTCCCGTCATGGTCCCCTCCTCACGAACCGAGCGCCCCTCCTACGGCGCTGCACGGCAGTAGTCTACCGCACAGCTTCCCCTCCCAGAGTCCTCCCTCGGGCGACTCGAGATTGGACGCCGGTCCTCGGGGCGACCTCCACAAGGGAGGTCGGCCTGCCTTGGCCTCGAGGCCAGAGCGCGGAGGATTCTCGCGTCCGGCAGACGACGGCCGACCGGAGTGCGCCCCGTAGAGCAGACCTCAGGCCCGGGCGAGATTCCTCGTCCACCGGGCTTACCCGACCGCTACGGCTGAACGACGCCCTGCCCCGCCGTCCCACGTATCCGACGAGGTCGTCCGGCGGGTCTTGGAGGTGGCGGGGTCCGAGGGGCCATCCTCATTTGGGTCCGCGGACCGAGGCAACTTGCTCACCTACCCCCACGCGCTCCCGCACCGTGCCCACGGAATGTCCACGAGGCCCCACCGTGTGCGCCAAACTCCCAGCAGGGCCGCAAGTTTCTGCCGGAGAGCTAGCCCGTCCCGGGCGAGAGCCCTGAGGTAGAGGTCTCCGAAGGCCGTGTGGCCCGCTACGAGGACAGACCCACCGTCTTCCCAGAACACCGGTTCCCCCTGTCCCCACCGCCAGAACCCGGACGCCACGTACCGGGCCCCTTCCAGCATCCCTACACGGTCTGGTGGACTCGTACCAGGGGCCAGGACGAGCGCGTCCCGGTAGACCGGGTCTCCGTCCGCGTCGATGGCGGTCTCCACCCAGAGCCTGCGGAAGGCCAGGCGCTCCCCTCGGACATCCCGCCCTGTGGCCCACACCTCGAACCAGCCGAAGCGGGCCGTCGGGCAGAGGGACACCTCGGTACGCTGGTGGAGCTCTGCCTCCGGGTAGGGGATCCCGAGGCCGGGGTAGTACTCGAGCTCTCCGCCCTCTTCCACGACGATCCGCACATCCTGGGTGGCGGTCTGGTGGGGGGCCATCCGGTGCACCTTGGTCGCCGACTGCTGCAGCACCACGGCCCGCGCACCCTTCCCGACCCGGATCTCCAGCTGGTAGCGGTCGCCGGCGAGGAGACCCGGGCCCACGGTCACGAGCTGGAGGAGGACGCGGTCGTCTTCCAGAGGGAACGGGCGGATGATCCGTAAGGGCCCGCAGCTGTCGAGATCAGCGATCACGGTCCTCCGGCCACGGCGGACCAGGTGGACCCGGAATTGACCGTCGACCCCCGCGGGCTCCCGCCTTCCCAGGCTCAGGAGACCGACGGCACTCCCTCTGCCTCGAAGAGGACTTCTTTCTGGATCCACCGGATTACCTGCTCGAGACCCTGGCCGGTCTTCAGGTTGGTGAACACGAAGGGACGGTCCCCGCGCTGACGGCGGGCGTCCCGGTCCATCACCTGGAGGTCGGCGCCCACCAGGGGTGCGAGATCGATCTTGTTGATCACCAGTAGGTCACTCCGCGTGATCCCGGGCCCACCCTTTCGGGGGATCTTGTCCCCTCCGGCCACGTCGATGACGTAGATGAACACGTCCACGAGCTCGGGGCTGAAGCTCGCGGCCAGGTTGTCCCCTCCGGACTCCAGGAACAGAAGGTCTAAGTCCGGGAACCGCCGCAACATCTCCTCCACAGCCTCCTGGTTGATCGACGGGTCCTCCCGGATGGCGGTGTGCGGGCATCCACCTGTCTGGACCCCCAGGATGCGGTCCGGGGGGAGTGCTCCAGAGCGGACCAGGAACTCCGCATCCTCGTAGGTGTAGATGTCGTTGGTGATCACTGCCATTTGATAGCGGCCGCGCAGGGTCTTGCACAGCGCCTCGAGGAGGGCGGTCTTCCCCGACCCCACGGGACCTGCGACGCCAATCCGGGCGGGCCTCACCGCGTCCACCTCCTTCCCGCGTACGGATCTAACTCTGGAACAGCCGTGTAGTCAGCAACGCCTGCTCGTGGGCCCGGATGTCCCACGCCGGGGTGCAGCTCCAGAGGTTGCGCTCAGGGTCCTTGCAGACTTCCTCGACGAGCCCGACGAGGGGCCCCCGGAGGTCCCGGACGATCTCTTGGACCTGCTCGGGACTCACGGGCATGCACCGGTTGGCGGCGTACAGGAGGGCTGCCAGGGCACTGTACCCGTAGCCGAGCAGGACGCCCCACTCCGGCACCCCGAGGAGCCGAGCCCAGTACCCCACCACCACCGCGTGGTGGGGGTGCCGGAGGGAGGGGATCGGCTGGTCTGGGTACAGACGTCTCATCATGCGTAGCCACCGACGCCCAAGCTTCAGGCTGGACTCGCGCGGGCCGAGGATGGGTCGCCAGGCCGTGAGCTCTGCACCCAGCCGCTCCAGGTCAGAGGGGTCCGGCGACTTCCGCCAAGCCAGGGCGCAGGCAGCCAGGTCCAGCCGGAGCCCACCGGACGCCAGGAACACTTCCGCCAGCGTTCGGACCTGTGCGGGTCCAGCTCCCCGTTGCGCGTAGGCCTCGAGGCCTCCGGAGTGCGCATAGCCTCCCACCGGGAACTGCGAGTCGAACCACTGGAGCAAGAGGAGGAGTTCACCGGGCGTCATAGGTGCCGGTGGCCTCCCCGGACTAGACCGTAGAAGGGACGGCGATCCCGCCCTGCCTGCCACCCCATCTCCCGGACGCGTGCGAAGAGGGCCTCGTCCCAGAGGAGGACGATTTCGGTCCCCTGGACCTCCAGCGGACGGTGCAGGTTCCCGAAGAAGTGCCCCATCCGGACGGCTTCCTCCACGTCGCGCGGGCACAGTACCAGCACCTCTTCCTCTGCAGCAGCCACCCTGTAGGCCACGCCGTCCCGCACCGCCAGGATCTGCCCGGGTCGCAGTACAGTCCCTGTCGGGAGGGCGAGGAGCAACACTGCGCCGTCCGGCGCCACCACGCGGCGTCGGGTCCGGCACCGCTCCTCCGCGGTCATGGGAACTTCCACGACCTGTAATCCCTCGGTGTCTGAGCGTGCCGGCAGTTCCGTGACCACCATGGCTAGAACAGGAAGTACCGCTGGGCCAGTGGCAGCACCCGGGCTGGCTCGCTCGTCACCCGGACCCCGTCCACCCGGACCTCGTAGCTGTCCGGGTCCACCTCTACCGCCGGCAGGGCGTCGTTCAGCCTCATATCCCGCTTGGTCACCGTCCTCGTGCCCCGCACGGGGAGTACCGGACGGCGTAGCCGCGGGGAGATGGTGCCCCGCTCGAGGGAGGCCGAGGAGACGAAGGTGAAGGCCACGGCTTCCCGGCACCGCCCCAGAGCCCCGAACATAGGCCGGTAGCGGACAGGCTGCGGCGTCGGGATGGAGGCGTTCGGATCACCCATGAGCGCGGCGACGATCACACCCCCTTTGAGCACCACTTCCGGCTTGACCCCGAAGAACGCCGGTCGCCAGAGCACCAGATCCGCGATCTTGCCCACCTCTACGGACCCCACGTATTCCGCGATGCCGTGGGCCAGGGCGGGATTGATGGTGTACTTCGCGAGGTAGCGTCGGATGCGGAAGTTGTCGTTTCGGGGAGAGTCCTCCGGCAGGGGTCCTCTCTCCCGCTTCATCTTGTGGGCCGTCTGCCAAGTCCTCAGGATCACCTCGCCCACCCGGCCCATGGCCTGGGAGTCGCTGCTCATCATGCTGATGGCACCCAGGTCGTGCAGGACGTCCTCCGCGGCCATGGTCTCCGGCCGGATCCGGGACTCCGCGAAGGCCACGTCCTCCGGGACGTTGGGGTTCAAGTGGTGGCAGACCATGAGCATGTCCAGGTGCTCTTCCAGAGTGTTGACCGTGTAGGGCATGGTGGGGTTGGTGCTGCTGGGCAGGACGTTGGGGAAACTGACGACCCGGAGGATGTCGGGCGCGTGTCCACCGCCCGCGCCCTCGGAATGGTACGTGTGGATCGTGCGGCCCCGAAAGGCGGCCAGCGTGTCCTCCACGAACCCGCTCTCGTTCAGGGTGTCCGTGTGGATGGCGATCTGCACGTCGTAGTCCTCGGCTACCGACAGTGCGGTGTCGATCACCGCGGGCGTACATCCCCAGTCCTCATGGAGCTTGAGGCCGATGGCGCCCGCGAGGATCTGTTCTTCCAGGGCGGCCCGCGTGGAAGCGTTGCCCTTTCCGAGGAACCCGAAGTTCAGGGGCAGGGCCTCCACCGCCTCCATCATCCGGGCGAGGTACCACGGGCCGGGGGTACAAGTGGTGGCCTTGGTGCCCTCTGCCGGACCCGTACCGCCCCCGATCATGGTGGTGACCCCGCTCGTGAGGGCCTCCCACGCCTGCTGGGGACAGATGAAGTGGATGTGGGCGTCGACCCCCCCCGCGGTGAGAATCTTCCCCTCGCCGCTGAGGATCTCCGTCCCCGGACCGATCTCCAGCCCCGGGGTCACTCCCTCCTGGATCTCAGGGTTCCCGGCCTTTCCGATGGCAACGATGCGGCCGTCCCGGATGCCGACGTCCGCCTTCACCACACCCCAGTAGTCCAGGACCACTACGTTGGTGATTACCAGATCCGGGCTCCCGTCCCCCCGGGAGCGTTGGGACTGCCCCATGCCGTCCCGAATCACCTTGCCGCCTCCGAAGACGGCCTCCTCGCCCGGGACGGTCCAGTCCTCCTCGACCTCCAGGACCAAGTCGGTGTCCGCCAGGCGCACCCGGTCTCCCTTGGTGGGCCCGTACAGGGCCGCGTACGCACGCCGCGACAACCTCATAGAAACCCCCGCTCCCGGGCGCGTGCGAACGCCTCGTCCCGCAGGCGCTCGAGGGGCCCCATCACGAGGCCGTTCATCCCGTACACCGTTCGCTCGCCGGCAAGCTCCACCAGTTCCACCTCGCGGACCTGGCCGGGCTCGAACCGCACCGCGGTGCCCGCCGGGATGTTCAGCCGGAATCCGTACGCCTGCGCGCGGTCGAACCGAAGGGCCCGGTTCACTTCGAAAAAGTGCGCGTGAGACCCCACCTGGATCGGCCGGTCCCCGGTGTTCTCCACGCGCACCGACACCACCCGTCGGCCCGGGTTGAGGACGACCTCTGTGTCCTCCGTCCAGATCTCTCCAGGGATCATGCCCGTATACCTCCCATGATCCGCACGATCACACGGATGTGCCGCGGAGGGGGCTCGGCCCCCCGGTACCGCAGCCGGTCACCTGCCCGCGACGACCCTTCGCCTAGAGGGATCCCAAGGAGATGCCATGTATCACCTCATCAGGGAATCGGATCGTGAATGGTCACGAGTTTCGTACCGTCGGGGAACGTCCCCTCCACCTGGATCTCCTGGATCATCTCGGGAACCCCGTCCATGACGTCTTCCCGCGTGAGGATCTTCCGCCCGAGGTGCATGAGTTCTGGCACGGTCTTCCCCTCCCGGATCCCTTCAAGGATTTCCGCGGTGATGAGCGCCACAGCTTCTGGGTAGTTCAGCTTCAGGCCTCGGGCCCGGCGACGGCGGGCCAGCTCTGCCGCCACGAATACGAGGAGTTTCTCCGTCTCCCGCTCCGTGAGCCGCATGGGTTCCTCCTACACGCTGAGCAAGTGGGCCACCACCTGGGAAGACGTCCCGCGGGTCGTGCCCTCGTCCACCACGCGCCCCTTCTGCAGGACGTAGTAGCGGTCGGTCAGCGACCACGCGAACTCGAGGTACTGCTCCACCAAGAGCAGCCCGATCCCGTCCGTCTCCCGAATCTCCCGGAGAATTCGGCCCATCTCCTCCACCAGCGAGGGTTGGATGCCCTCCGTGGGTTCGTCCAGCAGCAGGAGCCGGGGACGCATGACGAGGGCTCGGGCCAGGGCGAGGAGCTGTTGCTCCCCTCCGGACAGCAGCCCGCCTTTCCGACGCCACAGGCGTCGCAGGGCGGGGAACCGCTCTGCGATCTGCTCCAGGTGTCCTGCCGGTTTCCTGCCGCCGCTAGCCGCCGCGGCGACCCAGAGGTTTTCCTCCACCGTCAGGTACGGCAGAATCCCCCTTCCCTGGGGGACGTAGGCAAGCCCCCGCCGGGCCCTCACGTAGGTCGGAACGGATGTCCAATCCTCGCCCCCGAACCAGACGGCACCTCGGCTCGGCGGGTGCAGACCCATCACGGTCCGCAGCAGCGTGGTCTTGCCCGCTCCGTTGCGTCCCAGCAGACACACCGCCTCCCCTTCCCCCACCTCCAGGTGCACGTCCCACAGCACCGGGCTTTCGCCGTACCCTGCCCACAGACCGACGATCCTCAGCATGCTGTCCCTACCCGCCCCAGATAGATCGCCCGGACCTCTGGGTCCGACCGGATCTCCTCCAGGCTGCCCTCCCGCAGGACCCTCCCCATGTGCAGGACGCTCACCCGGGCCCCCAACAGTCCCACGAACTCCATGTCGTGCTCGACCACGACGACCGCGTGCCGGCCCGCAAGCGTCCGGACGAGTTCCGCGGTCCTGCGGGTCTCCTCGTGGGTCATCCCCGCCGTGGGCTCGTCCAGGAGCACGAGGCGGGGCCGAGTGGCCACCACCAGGCCGATTTCCAGCCACTGCTTCTCCCCGTGGGAGAGAAAGGCCGCACGCAGGTGGCGCTTGGGACCGAGCTCGGTGAGCTGCAAGACCTGCTCCACGGTCTCCTCCACTCCCTGCGCCGCGCGCCGTACGAGACGGCTCCACCCCTCTCGGGCACGGACGGCCAGCCGCAGGTTCTCCTCCACGGTGAGCTCCGGCAGCACGCTTGGGGCCTGGAACTTCCGCTGGATACCCATCCGGGCGCGCTCGTGCTCGCTGCGGCGCGTGATGTCCCGGCCCTCCAGCCAGATCCGACCGGACGCCGGACGCACCCGGCCGGAGATGGCGTCCAGCAGGGTGGACTTCCCCGCTCCGTTGGGACCGATGAGCACGCGGACCTCCTGCGGGCGCAGCCGAAGGCTGACCTGGTCGAGCGCGCGGAAACCGTCGTACAGCACGGTCAGGTCTTCTACGGACAGGAGATCAGCGGACATACGCGACCTCCTGCTCCGGACGCAAAGAGGTAGGCCTGCCCCGGAGCCGCGTCCGCCAACGGCCGAGGGCCGGTCCTGCGAGCACGGTGGCGATGAACAGGAGTCCCGCCAGGTACAGCCAGGCGTCGGGAAGCGCGCTGCTGATCCGATCCTTGACCAGGTTCCCGACCACCGTGGCGGCCACCACACCGACGGGGTTCGTCCGACCTCCCAGCGCCGCCCAGATCACCATTTCGATGGACGGGACCACACCGACCTGTGCGGGGGAGACCACGCCCACGTGCAGGGTGAACAGCGCACCGCCGGCCCCGGCTAGAACTGCGGAAGTGGCAAACGCCGCCACCTTGCACGGCGCCGGGTCGTACCCGAGAAACCGCACCCGGTTCTCCGCTTCCCGCATGGCCAGGAGCAGCCGGCCGAAGTCCGTTCCGAGCACCCACCGCGTCCCCAGCACCACGCTGGCTACCAGGGCGGCGGTCACCCAGTACAGCACGCGGTGGAAGTCCGCCGACGTGACATCTGCGCCGAGAAAGGTGGTGAAGTCGGTCAGCCCATTGAACCCTCCCGTGAGCCCCTGCTGGCTGATCAGGAGCGTAGAGAAGGCCAAGGCGAGCGCCTGGGTGATCAGCGAGACGTAGACTCCCGTGACCCGCCTCCGGAACAGGAGGAAGCCCAAGGCGGTGGCACTCGCGGCCGGAAGCAGGACCACCATGAGGAGGCTGAAGAAAGCCGACCGGAACGGAGCCCACCACCAGGGCAGGGTGGTAAGTCCGTTCCAGACCATGAAGTCCGGGAGTTCCCCACCGGGCAGGCCGACGACTTTCAGGTGCATGGCAAGGGCGTAGCCCCCCAGCCCGAAGAACACCCCCTGCCCCAGGCTCAGGACTCCCGCATAGCCCCAGACCCACATGACTCCCAGTGAAGGCAGGGCTAGAGCCAGGAAGCGACCCACCAGGGACAAGTCATAAGGCGAGAGGACCCAGGGTGCGGCGAAGAGTCCCGCCAACAGGACGCTCTTTCCGACTCTATCCATGGGAGCCCTCCTCCAGAGTTCGGGAGCGGACCCAGATCAGCCCCTTCGGGCGGATCTGCAGGAATGCCACCACGCTCACGAGGAGCAAGACCTTCGAGAAGCTCACGCTCGTGAACACCTGCAGGGCGGAGGACAGGACCCCCACCAGGGCAGAAGCCAGCGCGGTCCCGAGGAGGCTCCCCACCCCGCCCAAGATGACGACCAGGAAGGCGTCCACGATGTAGCTCTGCCCGACCGTGGGTGTTACGGGTGAGACGAGGGCCAGGGCAGCCCCACCGGCGCCGGCAAGACCAGCACCCAGGGCGAACACCGCCCGGTCAACCCACGGAGTCGGGATGCCGAGGGTGCTGGAGACCTCGCGGTCCTGGTTCACCGACCGGACGTACAGCCCGAGCCGGGTGCCGTACAGCAGGGCCCACAGGCCGAGCAGCACCGCAGCACTCACCGCCAGGACGAAGAAGCGCACGTGCGGCAAAGACAGCGCCGCCAACATGCCGTGGTTCACCGTGAAGGCCCCCTGTAGCCAGGTAGGAGCGGTCACCTCCACTCCGGTGGGGCCGAACAGGTTGCGTGCCGCCTGCTGCAGGAGGAGGCCCACACCCCAGGTGGCGAGCAGGGTGTCCAGAGGGCGTCCGTACAGGTGTCGGATCACAAGCCATTCCAGCAGGGCGCCCAGGAGGCCAGCACCCCAGAACCCCACCACGAGCGCCACAACCGGGGACAGCGCGCCGGGCATGCTGGCATGGACCAGGTACGCGAGGTAGCCACCCACCATCAGGAGCTCGCCGTGGGCCATGTTGATCACCCGCATGAGCCCGAAGCTCAGGGCAAGCCCGAGCCCCACCAGCAGGAGGATGGATCCCACGCTTAGGCCGTTGAAAAGCTGCCCCAAAGCCAGCGCAAGCTCCTGCATGTCCGCCGACCTCTAGTGCAGCTTGCAGGTCTTGCCTGGGAACACCAGCGGGTCGTAAGGTTCCGGCCTGATGGGCTGCCGGGAGTCCCACAGGATCCGGAACTGGCCGCTCCGATCGAGCTGCCCCACGTATGCCACCTGGTACAGGCTCTGGTTCCGGTCGAAACGGACCTTCCCCATGGGGGTCTCCAGCCACGGGAGCTGTACCGCGGCCTTCCGGACCGAGTCGGGCTCGAAGCTCTTGGCCCGTTCCACCGCCGCCTTCCACAGGAGGACGTCCACGTACCCGTGGACCATGGGGTCCGTGATGGCCGCGTCGCGCCCGTACCGGGCCTGGTAGGCGGCCACGAACCGGCGGTTGGCCGGGAGCGGGAGGCTCTGGAAGTAGTTCCAGGTGGCGTAGCTGCCCGCCAGCAGGCTCGGCCCGATGGCCTTCGCCTCCTGCTCGGCGATGCTGAAGGACATCACCGGCAACTTGTCCGGGGTGAGGCCGGCGGCAGCCATCTGCTTGAAGAAGGCCACGTTGGAGTCACCGTTGATCGTGTTGAACACCACCGTAGCCCCAGACGCCCGGATCTTGTTCACCACGGAACTGAAGTCGGTCCCGCCGAGGGGAACGTACTCCTCTCCAGCCACGACGCCACCTCGCTCCTTGATGTGCTTTTTGAGGATCAGGTTGGCGGTCCGGGGAAAGACGTAGTCGGAGCCCACGAGGAACACCTGTCGGTGGCCCCGTTGGAACGCCCAGTCGAGCGCGGGCAGGAGCTGCTGGTTCGGCTGCGCGCCCGAATACATGATGTTGGGGGAACACTCGTTCCCCTCGAATTGCACCGGGTACCATAGGAGGTGTCGGAAGCGCTCGAACACAGGCAGCATGGCCTTCCGGCTCGCAGACGTCCACCCCCCGAACACCGTCGCCACCCGGTCCTGCTGGATCAGCTTCTGAGCCTTCTGGGCGAACGTGGCGGGTTCCGAGGCCCCGTCCTCGACCACAGCCTGGACACGGCGTCCCAGGACACCGCCCGCGGCGTTGATCTCGTCCACCGCGAGCAGGGTTGCGTTCTTGACCGTGACTTCGCTGATGGCCATGGTTCCGGAAAGAGAGTGCAACACGCCGACTTTTACCCAAGACTCAGCCGCCGGGCCGCGAGTGGGCACGGAGACACTGATCAGGGTCCCCAGGATCGCCAGTGCGAGGGAGCGCATCATCGACACCTCCTTGTGCCGGGATTGTGAACCAAATAAAAGAGGGCGCCCGCCGGGCGCCCAGGCCACCAGAGACCCAACACCGGGGTCAGGCCTCGCTTGCCCATGTTAGTTACTCGGAGGGAGCGGGGATGTCAAGTCTTTCTGGGCTCGAGAACTGCGAAACGAACAGAGCAGGCGGCGCGAGCCAGTGGCGTAGTCCTTCGGTGATCGGGTCGCAACTCCCTAGGCCTTTCGGGCACCGAGGGCAGGGCCGAGTCTCGGGGGCCCTCGGCCTCCCAAGCTCGGAGGTCACCCGGAAGCCGATGGAGGAACGGTCTTCCCGCGGCTGGGGGCGGGAATTCCAGGACTTCCGGGCCGTACGCGTGTCTTGGCGTGACCTGGAGGCCCCGAGTCGTTGGCGTCGTGCGGCCGCCCGACCGTCTCCGAGCGGCGAAGGTCCTCTGCTGCCTGATGGTCCCGGACAGTCGTCCGCGCACCCGGGGGCGACCGTCGCTGCCAAACGTCCCACGCGGCTTGACGGACGTTCTTCCGCCCCGCATAATACCCTACAGAGTACGGTATTTGAGGGAGGCGGTTGTGGGACTCCTGAAGCTGGCGGACCAGGAGGCGTTGCGGAGGAGGTTCCAGCAGGAGCTGGTGGGAGAGGTCACGCTCACCCTCTTCACCACCTCCCGCGCGGGGCTCGCCCTGCCGGGGGCGGACTGTGAGACGTGCGAGGCCACCCAGCAGCTGCTGGAGGAGGTGGCGGCCCTGGACCCGCGAATCAAGCTCCGGGTCCGCAGCATCGTCACCGACGCGGAGGAAGCGCGGGCCGCGGGCGTGGAAGGCGTGCCCGCCATCCTGATCGGCGAGGACGGGCAGGCCAGGGCCCGGTACTACGGGATCCCCGCAGGCCTGGAGTTCGCGGTCCTGGTGGAGGACATCGTGGCCGCCTCGCGCGGGGACAGCGGGCTGAAGCCGCAGACCCGTCAGGCGCTGGCCGCGCTGCCGCAGGACGTCCACATCCGGGTGTTCGTGACCCCCACCTGTCCCTACTGCCCACGGGTGGCCCGGCTGGCCCACGCCATGGCGCAGGAGTCCGAGCGGGTCTGGGCGGACGTGGTGGAGGCCATGGAGTTCCCCGCGCTCGCGGACCGCTACGGGGTCGTGGGCGTGCCGAAGGTGGTCATCAACGAGGTGTACGGGTTTGAAGGCGCCCGGCCGGAGGAGGCGTTCTTGCAGCACGTCCTGGAAGCCGCCGGAGCGTCGCAGCCCGTGGCCCAGGCCAGGGAGTGAGCCGCGGTGGCCGCCCTGAAGGTCGGCGAAGAAGTCACGGCGTCGCTGCTGGCGCGCCTGCGCCGCATCGAGGGCCAAGTCCGAGGGCTCCAGCGGATGCTGGAGGAGGGCCGCGACTGCGCGGAGGTAGCCCAGCAGGTGGCCGCCACCCGGGCGGCGCTGGACCGGGTGGCCATGGATCTGATCGCCGCGGGACTCGAGCAGTGCGTGCGCCTGGAGCTGGAAGGCAAGCCCCACGCCCAGGGTGCCCTCCGGAAGCTCCAGAAGACGCTGCTGATGCTGCGCTAGCGCTTGCCGCCAAACCCGCTCGCTCGGGGGCCCGGTTTGGCCCGCCACCGCGCTAGCGGTTTTTGCTAGAATGGTGCGGCGAGGGTCTGGGACGAGAAGAGAGTTTAGAGGAGAGAGTTTAGGTTCGGCGAGAAGAGAGTTTAGGGGAGAGAGTTTAGGCTAGGGGAGTAGGGGAAGAGAGATGCGAGGCACAACCGCCCAAACGCTGCGGACGCGAGAGCAAGCTGTTCCCCCGCCGATTGACCTGCTTGCCTTCTACGGGCCGACGGACCTCGCCAAGCTGCTGCGCGTCAAACCCCAGACTGTCAATCAACTCGTGAAGCGGGGCGACATCCCGGTTGCGAAGGTCGGGACCTCCTGGCGTTCCCTGGGTTGGTGGGTGCTGTGGGGGTTGACACGGCGGGTGCGGGTGCGTGAGGACGACGAGGTTTTCCTCCGCCTTCTGCAGCTCCCCTCTGGGGAGATGCTTACCGACGTCCTGAGGCTGAGCCGGCCGGGGACTTTTCGGTCGCCCGAGGAGGCAGCCGCCGACGCCGTGCGCGCCGTGCGGTCCGTCCGCAGGCGACGGCCACCGAAAGGTTGACCGTCGCCCTCCTCGACGCCAGCGTCGTGGTGGCGGCTGTGCTGACCCTGGACGGGCCAGCTTACGAGGTCCTGCAAGAGCTTGCGCAGGGCGTTTTTATTAACCCGTCTACTGCGGTCGCCTGCTTCAGGAGATCAAGGAAGCGCTGGACCAGCGCAAGCTGCGCGAGAAGTACGGGTACGACGATCGGCACATCCGTGCGGCCCTCCAGATCTTGAGGCGCTTTTTCGCTGCCGCGTTGGAGGGCCGCGCGCGGTATTTGGTCACGTACGACCATGAGCTGCTAAGCGTGGACTTGCGCGAGCTGCGCGGCCGCATCCGTGTGGTACGGCCGGAACACTTTCTCCAGATCATCCGCGGCTCCCCCCGCCCGGCACGGCGCCGGCGCGGGAAGCGCAGGCCCCATTAGCTGGCCGGGAAACGGCGGGTTACACCGCCGCCTCCTGGTCCCCCTCCGGAGCGTGCACCGTCTGCCCGTCCAGCCGCACCTGGACGTCCACGGGGATCCCCTGGCGGACGCTGGCGGTGACGATGCAGAAGTCCTCGAACAGCTTCAGGCACCGGTCCACCGCCGGCCGCTGCCCGGGGTCTACGCCCGACAGGTCCAGCTGCGCGTGGACCCGCGCGATGCGCCACCGGCCCCGCTCGTTGCGCCGCACCTCCACGTCCACCTCCGCCGCGACCTCCGCCGCGGTCCGGCTGCGCTCCAGGCAGTAGCGCAGGCTGCTCGCCAGGCAGTGGCCCAAGGCGGTGGCTATCAGCCGCGCCGGGTTGGGCCCCGCCCCCTCCCCCAGAGGCGGAGGCTCGTCCACCACCAGGGCCCACTCCGGCCGATCCATCTCGACGCGGAACCGGTACCCGCCCTCGGGCCGCAGGGCCACGTGGGCCCGCATCACCTCCGACATCTCCCCGCCTCCTGGCTGCACCTTTCAGGTCCTGGCCCGGCCGCAGGTGTCCACCCCCAGCAGCGCCCACAGGGGGCACCACCCCACGATCCCAGTGATCAAGCCCGCCGCCGCCACCACGTAGAGCACGTACGCCAGCGGCGTCGTGCCCTGCCGCAGGGCTACCAGCAGCGCCACCAGCCCCACCACCACCCGCACGATCCGGTCCACCGTTCCCGCGTTGCACGCCCGCATCCTCGTCAACCCCCTTTCGGCCCTCTAATACCATACCTAGTAGGGTATTGTCAACGTGAGAGCACCGGGCCTCCGAGGCTTCAACGGCCGCCCAAGAAGGGCCACAAGGCCGCTCCCACCATCAGCCAGGCTGCCGCCACCAGCAGCCACAGCAGGAACCAGTATCCCCAGCGCCGCCGCTCCAACCTTTCCCCCGCTGCTCTCTCCCGCTCCGACCCACCTGCAAGCTTCCTGGTACCATTTTGCGCTACGCCACGCGGTGGGCGCGCAGGACGGCTGTAGTGGAAAAGAGCGCAGGGTAGTCGTCCGCGGGATGCAGTTTGGCGGCGGAGAAGTGTTTCGTCCGGGAGCTCCCGGCCAAAGACCCATGTGTCCGGTCCCCCCTGGAGCTAGCCGACGCGTGGCTACGGGGCCTGTCCGCCGTGCGTAACTGGCGCCTGGAGCTAGTGTCCTCACGGCTGCTCCAGCCGCTTTGCCAACTCGACCGCCTTGCCGCCAAGTCTGTCCTGATGAGTAGTTGCCCCTGCGCCGGCGTCGGCACTCTGGCCGAGGTGAGCAAGCGCGTGCCCTGCAAGAAGAGTTGCGTTGCAGGGTGGTGTCCCCGGCCCGGCCGCAAGGCGTTGAGTGGTAGCAGAAGTCACTCCAGAGACGACGGTGCGCTGCGGCTTGAACCAGCCGTTGTGCGCCTGTAAGATTCGGTGCCATGGACGTGCTGGATTTGGTGCGCCTCAACCTGCTGTCCCCGATGGTGTTGGCGTTCTTCCTCGGGGCCGCGGCCAGGCTCGTGGACAGCGACCTCAGCTTCCCCGAGGCCCTGTACACGGCTCTGTCCATCTACCTCCTCTTCGCCATCGGCCTCA
>JANXBY010000001.1 GCA_025060455.1 Armatimonadota bacterium | reverse complement strand
GTGGGTGTGGGCGGCTGCGGTGGTGCTGGGGGGGATGGGCTTCCCCGCCGTACTCCCATGGATGCGCCGGGAGGTGGTGGTGCCGTTCTTGCTCCCCGCGGCGGCCGTGGCCTTGGGACGGCTCTTCGGACTCGGCCCGTTCGCCGCCGGGCTCCTCCTGGGGGCGGTGGCCCTCGCGGTGTGCCCGGATCTCCGGAGGATCGGGCTTGGACGTGCCCGTCACCCTGCGAGCCTGCTCACTTCCGCGGGGTTTTCGGGGATGGCAGTATGGCTCGTGCAGGCGGGGTTCGCGGCCCAGGGAATCCCCCTGTTCTTCCAGATGCCCGGGTCAGGCAGCGTCGCGGCGAACCTTGTGCTCGGGACCGCGGAGGAGCTGTGGCTGCGGGGGGTGCTCCCCACTGCCCTCTCTGCCTATCCCCTCGCCGCCTTCGTCCTCTCCGAGGTGGGCGCCCTCCTCCTGTTCGCGGGTGCGAGAGGGGAGGTCGTGGCCTGGCACCTCCTGAGCGGCGCAGCCTTCTTCCTGGTCCGTCGGCTTACGGGGAGCCTCTGGGGTCCCATACTCGCGCGGGGGATCGGAGACGCGGCCCTGTGGGCCCTCCTGGGCCGGTGGCCATTTTAGGATTCCGGCGAATCCACGGCTGCGGTTCAGCTAGGTTTAGGTTAAGGAAAAGATCGAGGCGGGAGCGCTCGTTGCAGGAGGCCGATTACCGCATCCGGCTGGAGGACATCCACGAAGCGGCCGCGGCCCTGCGGCCTTATGTGCAGCAAACGCCCCTGCTGCGGGCGGGGGCCCTGGGTCGGATGGCCGGAGTGGAGCTGTGGCTGAAGGCGGAGAACCTGCAGCGAACAGGCTCCTTCAAAGTCCGGGGCGCGTTCAACCGCATCCGGCAGTTGCGTCCACAGGAGCGGCGCCGCGGAGTGGTGGCGGCGTCCGCGGGCAACCACGCGCAGGGGGTGGCTCTCGCCGCGCGGGAGTTGGGCGTGCGGGCCACGGTGGTGATGCCCGAAGGCGCGCCCCTGGTGAAGGTGGAGTCCACCCGGGGGTACGGCGCGGAGGTGATCCTGCACGGCCACGACTACGAGGAGGCCTTCGCCTATGCCCGCAGACTTGCGGAGCAGTCGGGTGCGGTGCTCGTGCACGCCTTCGACGACCCCGCGGTGATCGCGGGACAGGGGACCGTGGGTTTGGAGATCCTCGAGCAGCTGCCCGACGTGGAGGCGGTGGTGGTCCCGGTGGGCGGCGGGGGTCTCGCCTCCGGCCTGGCGGTGGCGGTGAAGTCCCTGCGGCCCCACGTCCGGATCATCGGAGTCCAGGCGGCGGCCGCTCCGGCGGTGTACCGGTCGTGGCGGGAGGGACAGGTACTGGAGGTCCCGGCCCGCCGCACCCTGGCGGACGGGCTCGCGGTCCACGTTCCGCGGCAGACGGTGCTCGGTCTGCTGCGCCGGTGGGTGGACGATGTGGTCGTGGTGGAGGAGGACGAGCTGGCCGGCGCCATGGTGCTGCTGCTGGAGCGTGCCAAGCTGGTGGCAGAAGGCGCCGGAGCGGCCGCGGTGGCGGCCCTTGTGTACGGGAAAACGGACCTGCGGGGCGTGCGGACGGTGGCCGTGGTGAGCGGCGGCAACGTGGACCCGAACACCCTGGTGCGGGTGGTGGATCGGGGGCTCATGAAGACCGGGCGGCTGGTCCGGCTGCGCACCCGCCTGGTGGATCGCCCGGGTAGCCTGCGGCAGCTGCTGGAGGTGGTCGCCGCGCAAGGTGCCAACGTGGTCACCGTGGAGCACGACCGGCTGTCCCCGGAGGTGCCCGTGGGGGAAGCGGAGGTCACCCTGCTGGTGGAGACGCGCGATGGGGAGCACGCTCGGGCGCTGGTGACGCAGATCCGGCGCGCCGGGTTCTCCGTGTGGAGCACCCCCACCCCCGAGGGTTTTTAGACCGCCGTGAACGTCGCAGCCGGGACATTCACCGACTCTTCACGCCCCTGCCAAGAACACCTCACGGAGACGGTGGACGATCATCTCCGGAGGAGGCAGGCGATGCCCCGAGCGGCGTGGCTGTTCGTGGTGTGGGCCCTTGTAGGTCTTGTGGTGGTGGCAGGGGCCGGCCCCGGGTCGAGGTGGGCCGGGGCTCAAACCTGGCAACCGCTCCAGCCGACGGTCCGGGATCGGGGGCCGGGTGGGGTGACGGTGACCGCCACCTGGGAGGGGGTGCGGGACGGAGCGGTGGTGTTGCGGCTTTCCCTCGACACGCATTCCGTCGACCTGTCCGGGTTTGACGTCCTGGCGAACACGGTCCT
>JANXBY010000056.1 GCA_025060455.1 Armatimonadota bacterium | reverse complement strand
CCGCCCTCGTGCCCGACCAGAAGTATACGGAACGGGCCCGCGGCCCGTCAAAGCCGCCTACTGGGCCGGCCGGACCACGAAGGCGCCGGTCATGCCCTGGGCCGCGTGCTGGCCCACGCTGCAGATGAAGCTCACCTGGCCCACGGCCACCCGGGGGACTATGATCTCCACCTCCGCCCGCTTGCCCGCGTCCACGAACACGAACCTCCGGCCGTCGGCGGTGGTGCCCTGCCGGAACTCCCCCCGCACCACCAGCTCCGTCTGGTTGAACAGCTCGGAGGCGATGTTGTGCGGGCGCTGGGTGTCCTCGTTCACCAGCTCCAGAACCACCCGCTCCCCCTGGCGGAGCTGGATGACGCTGGGCTCGAACTTGAAGGAGGTCATGGATATCCGGATCGTCCGCGGCGCCGGCCCCGCGGCCACGCTGGACGCCACCCAAACGCCGACCCACAACACCAACAGCAGCCTCCGGACCACAGGGTTTCCCCCCTTTTTTGTGGTGTGCACCCCACGGTGCCGACCCTATGGAAGCGGGGCGCTGTAACGTCCGCTTCACGGCGGCCCCAGGCGGGCTCCGAAGGGCGTGAATTCGGGGTCGGGTCGAAGTCTAGCCGCCCAGGTAGGCCCGCTTCACCTCGGGGTTCTCCCGCAGCTGCTCTGCGGGGCCGGAGAGCACCACCTGACCGGTCTGGAGCACGTAGCCCCGGTGCGCCACCTGCAGCGCCATGTACGCGTTCTGCTCCACCAGGAGAATGGTGGTCCCTTGCCGGTTGATCTCCTGGATGGCGTCGAAGATCTGCTCCACCAGCAGGGGCGCCAGGCCCATGGATGGTTCGTCCATGAGCAGCACCCGGGGGCGCGCCATCAGGGCCCGCCCGATGGCCAGCATCTGCTGCTCCCCTCCCGAAAGCGTCCCGGCGACCTGACCGGCGCGTTCCTTCAGGCGGGGGAACAGGGTGAACACCCGCTCCAGGTCCTCCTTCACCCCCTGTGGGTCGGTGCGCGTGAACGCCCCCATCTCCAGGTTCTCCAGCACGGTGAGCTGGCCGAAGATCCGGCGGCCCTCGGGGACCTGTACCACACCCCGCTCCACGATGCGGTGAGGTGGCACACGGATCAGGTCGTCGCCCTCCAGGCGCACGCTGCCCCGCCGCGGCCGCAGCAGCCCGCTCACGGTGTTCAGGGTGGTGCTCTTGCCGGCGCCGTTGGCGCCCAGCAGGGCCACGATCTCGCCGGCCTCCACGTGCAAGGACACGCCCTTCAGGGCGTGGATGTTCCCGTAGTACACGTGGAGGTCCTCCAGCTCCAACAGGGCCATCCCGCTACCCAGTCCCGGGCGTCCGTAGCGCCGAGGGAGGGAATCTGCGGACCGCCACGGCGCGCATGCCCCTACCCCAGGGCCTCCGCGGCCACCTTCCGCGTCCCCAGGTACGCCTCGATGACCCTCGGGTCGTTCCGCACCTGCTCCGGCGTCCCCTCGGAGATCTTTTCCCCGTAGTCCAGCACGGTGACCCGGTCCGAGATGGTCATCACCACCCGCATGTGGTGTTCGATGAGGAGGATGGTGATCCCCAGCTCGTCCCGCAGCCGCCGGATGAACTGGATCATCTCCTGGGTCTCCGCGGGGTTCATGCCCGCGGTGGGCTCGTCCAGCAGCAGGAGCTTCGGCCGGGTGGCCAGGGCCCGGGCCAGCTCCAGCTTGCGCTGCTCGCCGTACGGCAGGTTGCGGGCCAGCAGGTGGCCCCGGCCCCCAAGGCCCACAAACTCCAGCAGCCGCCGGGCTTCCGCGTGCGCCCACCGTTCCTCCCGGCGGACCGCGGGGGTGGCCAGCACCGCCCCCGCCCAGGTGGAGCGCAGGTGCATGTGCAACCCTACCAGCACGTTTTCCAACACCGTCATGTTGGCGAACAGTCGGATGTTCTGGTACGTGCGGGCGATCCCCAGGTGGGCGATCTCGTCCGGACGCAGGCCGTCGATCCGCTGCCCGGAAAACCAGATCTCCCCCTCGTCGGGCCGGTAGAACCCGGTGACGCAGTTGAACAGGGTGGTCTTCCCGGCGCCGTTGGGCCCGATGACGCTGTGGATGGCCCGCTCTGCGACCTCCAGGTCCAGGGCACGGACGGCCACGAGCCCCCCGAAGCGCTTGGTCATGCGGCGGGTGACGAGCAACGCCACGGTCCCTACCTCCCCTCCGTGGCCGTGCCCGCGGCGAGCTGTGCGGATTGAGGTTCCGCCTCGACCTCCGCGTGCAGCTCCCGCCGCTGGGCTGCCGCGGGCAGTAATCCTTCCGGCCTCAGCAGCATCATGGCCACCAGGGCGGCCCCGTACACCAGAAACCGGAACTCCCCGAATTCCCGCAGGAGTTCCGGCAGGCCTATGAGCACCGCGGATCCCACCAAGACCCCAGGGATGCTCCCCATGCCGCCCACGATGATGAGGGCCAGGACCTGGATGGAGATCAGGAGCTGGAAGCTGTGGGGAAACACCGATCCCACCATCACCGCGAAGATCGCACCGCCCACCCCCGCAAAGGCCGCCCCGAGGCCGTAGGCCAGCAGCTTCACGCTCACCAGATTGATCCCGAGAGCCTCTGCCACGTCCTCGTCTTCGCGGATGGCCATCCATGCGCGGCCCAGCCGCGAGTCCTGCAATCGCCAGGCCACGTACGCCACCACCGCGGAGGCCACCACCGTGAGGTAGTACAGGTGCTGGGGTCCCGAGAGCTCGAACCCCGCCACCACCGGCTTGGGGATGGCCAGCACTCCTTGAGACCCACCCAGCCACGGCCGCAGGGCGTCGGAGAGGACCAGCAGCCGCACGATCTCCCCGAAGCCCAAGGTGGCGATGGCCAGGTAGTCTCCCCGGATGCCCAGGACCGGGATTCCCAGGACGACCCCCGCCACCAGGGAAACCAGCACCGCCACGGGCACCGCAGCCCAGAAGGACCAGTGGGCGATGCCGTGCTCGCCGGTGGACGTGAGCAGGCCGACGGTGTACGCGCCGATGGCGAAGAATGCGACAAAGCCCAAATCCAACAGGCCCGCCAACCCCACCTCCAGGTTGAGCCCTAAGCCCATAAGGGTGTACAGCCCCACGATGACCAGCACCTGGGCCACGAACGGCCCGCCTGCGACGGGGAGGGTCGCCAGGAGGGCGACCCCCACCAAACTCCACACCACCTGTGCAGCCCGGGGGGGTAGGGAGGCCCCGGGGGCCAGAGTCTTCACCGCGGGGCGCAGCCCGGCCCCGGCGGCAGACGCCGTCGCCGCGGCCAGGACGCCCTGGACCGTGGGGCCGCCGCCGGCCACGAACAGCCACTCCCGCACGGAGGTGAGGGCTTCCGGCTGCAGAATCAGGAGGACCAGATCCTGGAACAGCCCGAGTCCCAGAGCGCCTGCGAGCCCCGCCAGCAAGGGACGGACAAGGCCGGCCGGAGCCACCCCTACCAGGGAGCCTGCAAGCCCCAGGGCTGCGCCCACCAGCAGATTCGCGGCCCAGCCAGACTCGGGTGGTCGGCCGCGCAACAGTAGTTCGAACAGCACGGGCGAGGCGTTGATGAACATGGCCCGCAGGTTCACGTGGGCTCCCAACCACGCCAGCAGCCCCAGGCAGAAGCCTGCGGTGGCACCCGCTACGGTGCCCGCCCCCAGCCGGGCGGCCAAGGTGGCTCCCGACCGGCGGGCGCCGACCCACCCGCTGGCTGCCAGGAGGAGCACCAGGAGGGCCTGGCCGGCGGAGAAAACTCCGTCCACCACCCACCGGGCGTGCAGAGCCTCCACCAGGCCCGCGAGGCTCACGAACCACGCTACGGCTCCGAACACCAACCCCACGCGCCACACGGCTACGCCCTCTTGGCCGCCAGCCGCTCCCCGAGGATGCCCTGCGGGCGGAAGATGAGCACCATCACCAGCATGGTGAAGGCGATCACGTCCTTCAGCTGGTAAGGAGCCACGATCCCCAGTCCGTCCAGGAACAGGGCGGGCCCCACGGACTCCACCACGCCTAGAAACAACCCGCCCAGCATGGCGCCGGGGATGTTGCCGATGCCTCCCAGCACCGCGGAGGTGAAGGCCTTGATCCCAGGAACGAACCCCATGAAAAAGTGCACCTGCTTGAACACCAGGGCGTACAGGATCCCCGCGGCGCCCGCGGCGGCACCCCCCACGGCGAAGGTGAGCACGATGATGCGGTCCACGTCGATGCCCATCAGCGCCGCGGCGTCCTTGTCCTCGGACACCGCGCGCATCGCCTTGCCCACCTTCGTCCGCATGACGAACTGGTACAGGGCGAACATCAGCACCGCGGCGCTGGCCAGCACCACCGCCTGCGTGCGCAGGATCCCGATCCCCAGCACCTGCCACTCGCCCTTGAACAGCTCGAACTCGGGGTACGCCTTGAACCCGGATCCATAGAGGCCTCGGAAGGCGTACTGGAGGAAGAAGGAGGCGCCGATGGCGGTGATGAGGGGCACCAGCCGGGGGGCCCGGCGCAGGGGACGGTACGCCACCCGCTCCACCAGCACCGCGACCCCCGTGGACACCACGGCCGCCACCGCCACCAACAGGAGCAGGCTCAGGATGGGGTGCCGGTTCAAAAACCCCGAAGCGGCCAGCGGCGCTGCCACGAAGTAAGCGGTGTACGCCCCGCTCATGAACACCTCGCCGTGGGCGAAGTTGATCATGCGCAGAATGCCGTACACCATGGTGTAGCCCAGGGCGATGAGGGCGTAGATCCCTCCCTGCGCCAGGCCGAACACCACGAAGTCCACCCACTGCTCACCCGTGTACCGCCCCAGGCGCAGGGTTCCCACGGTCCCCCACACCACCACCAGGACCACCGCCAGGCGGAACGCCCACAGGAAGGCGTCCACGAAGCTGAGCCGCCGCACCACCGGGTGTCGCACCGCGCCCGCCGCCACGCTCCCCACCTACCCTACTGAAAGCGCTTCCGGGCGGGGCGGGGCTTTCAAACCCCCTCCCCGCCCGGAGCGGGTCCCGCTAGCGCTTCATGGCCCAGACCTTCTTTGGGTCGGTGCCCGGGTTCCACTTGCCCGGGTCCGCGGAGAGGGTCTGGTACACCGCGATCTTGGGGTCCGCGCAGTCCCCGTACGGGTTGCAGGTGAGGTTGCCCGTGATCCCTGGGAAGTTGCGGGTGGCGAACAGGGCGTCCCGCAGGGCCTTGCGGCCGATGTAGGTGTTGCCCTGCGCGTCCTTGCGGGCCACCTTCTCGATGGCCGCAAAGATCATCATAGCCGCGTCGTACGCGTGCGCGTGGAAGGCGCTGAGCGGCTTTTCCCCGTACTTCCTCTGGTGCTTCTCCAGGAACTGCTGGTACTTGGGCCCCAGGGCTTCCACGGACAAGTCCGGGCTCGAGTGGTACATCCCCCGGGCCGCCTCCCCCGCGGCTTTCCAGAAGTCCGGGGAGAAGGTTCCGTCCGCGCTCATCAGCCTGACGTTCTCCAGGCCCGAGACCTCCTTGGCCTGGCGGGTGATGTGCCCGCCCGCGGCGATGAAGATGGGGTAGTAAATGAGCTGTGGCCTGCCCGCG
>JANXBY010000062.1 GCA_025060455.1 Armatimonadota bacterium | reverse complement strand
GTGAGGAAGATCACCACGCGCTCGGCCTCCAGGACCGCGGGAGTCTCCAGGGCTTTTCGCTCTTCCTCGTCCCGCGGCGGGCGCACCAGTCTCTCCCGCACCAGCCACTGGCCGCTCCGCTGCTCCAGCCTGACGGAACCTGTGAGCTCCACGCGGTCGGCACTCTCGGAGTAAGTGATGCGGTCCGCGGAGGCATTCTTGTCCACCTGCTCCAGCCGCACGCCGTCCTGGGCGCTGGCCTCCTCGCTGCGCAGCCACGCGTACTTCATGGGGCCCCGGGCGGTGATGGTGGTGTCCTCCTTCGCCAGGGCCGCGAGGATCGGATCTCCTTCCCGTCCGCGGGGCGGGGGCCCTCCCTTGCGCACCAGCTTCGCGGGCCCTTTCGCCTCCGCCAGCTTGTTCCGCAGGTCCGCCCACAGGGAGGGCGTGGTGAGGCGGCCGTTGCGGGTCTGCAGCTGGACGTCCCCGTCCGCGAAGGCCACCTCGTCCGTGTGCCGGTACTTGAGGTCGCGGCTGCGCAGTTCCAGGTCTTCCTGCACCAACACCGCACCGCCCGAGGCGTAGGTGATGCGGGGGTTGGCCTCGTACTTCACCACGGGCGCGCGGAGGGTGGTGCCCTTCTGGGTGACCTCGACTTTCCCCTCCGCCCACGCCACCCGGTCCCGCTCGTGGTACGTGAGGACGTCGCAGGTGACGGTGGTGTCCCCCAGCTCCAGCCGTACGTTCCCCCTGGCCTCAAACACGCCGTTGCGTGCGTCGTACCGCACCCGCTCGGCCCGCAGGCGGCCCCGCTCTCCTTCGGGAGGCGGCACGGGCTGCTGCGCGGCGGCTCGGGCGGCGACCGCCACGAGGACAGCCAGGAACACCACCCACCGCCTCACGGCCGCACCGCGGGGCTTGGAGAAGGAAGCGGGCGGGTGTCCAGCTGCAGGTCCACCCCGCCTTCCATCTCCACCACGTCCTGCTTGACGAAGTACCGCAGGGACCGCACCCGCGCCCGCGTGTTGCCCAGCTGGAACTCCACGCCCCGGGGGAAGCTGAGCACCGCCCGGTCGTTGTGGTACACCAGCTCGGGCGCCCGCAGCCAGTCGCCCTTCGGGGAGGTGACCTCCACCCCGCCGGTGGCCACGAAGTTCTGGGTCTGGCGGTTCAGCCGGATGCGCCCTGCTTTCACGTACAGGAACTCCTGACCCTCGCGGAACACCACCGCGCGGCGGACGTCTTCCAGGGTGGCGCTCATCAGGTCCGGGGAGACCTCCACCCGTCTGGCCTGCAGGTCCACCTGCGGAGTCCCCTGGTGGCGCACCACCAGGCGGGTCTCCTCCGCCTCCAGCCGGACCGGGGCGGACGGCTCCGGTCCGGGCGGTTCGGTCCTCGCGGCCCGGGCCGCCCACAGGTACCCAGCTCCCACGAGGGCCAGCCCGGCCAGCGACCACGCCCACCGGGGGCTAACCCACGCCACCGGACGCAGCCTCCTTCACCCCGCGAGGCCTGCCCAACAACTCCGCCGGGCGGAAGAAAACACCTTCCACCCACATGTACCCCAGTACCCCTGCGGCCAGGAACAGCAGGTTGGCGGCCCACGCCGCCAGGAACGGGTGCAGGGCTCCTGCTCGGCCCCACGCCCGCGCGGTGGACATGACCACGTAGTAGACGAAGACGAGCGCGATGGCCGCCCCCACTCCTGTGAACCGCCCGCCGCGCGCGCCGTGCAGGGAAAGGGGTGCGGCCACCAGGGCGAAGACCAGGACCGCGAAGGGAGCCGCGAACTTGAAGTAGTAGTCCACCGCGGCAGCCCGGGTCTCCAACCCGCTGCGCTCCAGGTCCTTCAAGTGCTGCCGCAGCTCCGCGGCGGACATCTGGTCTGGGGTCTTCTGCTGCAGCAAAAACCCCTGCAGGTCACCCTCCACCCGGACGTCGAAACGCTGGAAGGCGGCCTCGTACGCGGTGAAGCCCTTGTCGTCGAACTCCCGGATCACCCCCTCCTCCAGGTGCCACCAGCCCTCCCCATAGCGCGCGCGCTTCGCGGTGATCATCCGCGGGTAGGCCGCGGCGGGCTCGTAGATCATCACGCCCTCCAGCACGCGGTTGGTCTCGTCGGCCCGGCGCACGTAGAAGTAACGGTTCTGGGGCCCGCGGAAGAACACGTTCTCCCGTACCCTCGGGAAGATCTCCCGGAAGATGGCCTGGCGGATGAGCAGGTCCGCCCTCTGGTTCGCCCAAGGCGTGAGGTACTCGTTGACCCAGAACGAAAGGCCTGCCACCACCAGGGCGAAAGCGCCCACGGGCAGGAAGATCCGGACGAACGGCAGCCCCGCCATGCGCAGGGCGGTGATCTCGTTGTCCCGGGCCAGTCGCCCCACCCCCAGCAGGGTGCCAAACAGGGTGGAGACCGGGAAGGTGATGACCAACATGTGGGGCAGCTTGTAGAACAGCAGCCGCAGCAGGGCGCTCAGAGGCACCTGGCCACGCGCTAGGTACTCCGCCAGCACGTAGAGGACGTCGCCCACCAGCAGCACCAGGAACACCGACACGCCCACGAGGAACGGGGGGACCAACTCGGCGACCACGTAGCGGTCCAGGGTGCGGACCAAGCCGCCCTACCTCCTGCTGCGACCCTGCCACTGCTGCCGCAGCTGTTCCGCGTTGGCCGCCTGCAGCGCCTGCTGTACGAACTGACCCAGGCTGACCTCCCCGCGTTCCAAAGCGTCCAGCCGGCCCGCAAAGTGCCGGACGAGGATGAGTCCCTCGCTGAACGAGCTGTCCAGGAAGCTGTCCTGCTCGTCCCGTCCGGGCAGGAACAGGCGTGCCTCCACTGCCCGCACGAGGCTGTCACGCACCACCTGCTCCCACTCCTTCAGCCCGCGGGCCCCGGCCTCGTCGCGGACCAGGTCGTACAGCCCCCTGAGCCTTTCCACCTCGTCCTTGGCGGCCGCGGTGGGCGGCTCCAGGACCGCCCGCAGGAAAGCCCTCAGCACGCCCCGCACGTTCGGCGCGGACGACGGTCCCACCACGACATGGAGGGTGGCCCCCACGGCCACCTCGTGCACCTGGTCGCGCGGCCCCAGCAGGTTCGGGACCACCACCAGACGCTGGAAGGGGAAACTGTTCAGCCGCAGGTAGGTGGTGGCCTGCCGGACCCGTTCCTCTGTGGGCAGCCGGTACTGCTGAGCCAGCTGCTCGTGCTCGGCCCGCGCGGCCGCCCACAGCTCCCGGCCCTGGGCCTTCTCGTACACCTCCCGCACGACCTCCGCAAGGCCGGCAGGCAGGGGTCCCCGCGGCTGGGCAGGCGCCGCCGTGGCCTGCGACGAGGGCTGTGGGCCGTCGGATCGACCAGGGGAGGGTCCGGGCGGGGCAGGGGTCGGATGTGGGCTCGGTGGGCCCGGGGTGGCCTGCCCTGTCGCGTTCCCTGTGGGAGACGGCTGCGGGGTCGCGGGTCGCGGCGTCTGCGGGGCAGGTGAGGCGGTCTGGCGCGGCGCCGGAGACGGTGCAGGGGTCGCGGCCTGAGAGGACAGGACGGTGACCGCCGTGGCCGCACCGCCTGCCCGCAAGTCTGGGGTCAGCCAGAAGGTCGCCTCCACCAGCTGTGCGGGGGTGAGCGGGTTCTGCTCGAAGAACTCCCGGGCCCTGCGCGCGGCCTCCGGTGCCCGCTGTGCGACCACCTCCCTCAGCCGGCGGTGTTCCTCCGGGGAAGCCTGCAGCGCCCGGTCGGGCTGTGCGGCGACCCAGGCGAGGAACACCGCGTACAGCCGCTCGTCCACACCCACGAACACCCGGTTCTGGACCAGGTTCTCCGCCACCACGCCGGCCTGCACCAGGGCGCCTGTGGTGAAGGTGAAGGAGGTGGTGCCCGTGAGGTTGTTGCCCGCCCGGTCGCGGCCGGTGATGCGGACCGTGTAGCGGGTGTTGGGCCGGAGGTCGCTGGGGACGAAGGTGGCGGTACGGTCGCCGTCCGACCAAGTGGGCGTCCCCCAGTTGACGCTCGGGGTGGCTTCCAGGCGCACGGTGCCGGTGGACATGGGCTCGCTGAAGGTCACCACCACGCGGGCCTCGGTGACGTTCTCCGCGTTGCTGGCCGGCAGGGTAGCCACCACGGTGGGCGGTGTGGTGTCGGTGGCGGTGGTGCGCACCAAGTTGGACTCCGCACAGCCCGCGAGGAGCAGCAGGGTGATCAGTTGAAAGATGCAGGAGCGGCTCGTGGTCATCTGACCCTCCTTCTCACGGAACCTTCACCCTTCTCACGGAACCTTCACCGTCACGCTGCCGCCCACGAGGTCGTAGCCCGGCGGGGCGTCCCCTTTCGGGTCGGCAAACGCGCGGTAGACCTCCCGCTGCAGGTCCACCGTCACGAACCCTACCCGGTCCTCGGCCCCGCTCCCCAGGGCGTCCAGGACCCGCCGGTCAGGGTCCGCGGTCACCACGTTCACCTTGACCGACCGCGGGGGACGGCCGGAGACCGCCAGTGCTGTCAGCGGAAGCTCCACCTGCCACGTGCGGCGGTCGCGGGCGAGAGTCCCACGGGTGTACGGCTCGGGAGGCCGGGCGAACCGGAACAGCCGCGGGGGTGGATCCACGCTGGTCACGGTACCGAGGAAGAAGCGGTCGCGGTGCAAGAGCACGTAGGCGGCCCAGCCCTCCCCGTCCGGCTCCGGGCCCCGCAGGAACCCCTCCTGGCTGCCGAAGGCCACGTAGTAGTAGCCCTCTGCCTGCACGGTACCTTCCAGCTGCACGGCGACGACCACCCAGCGGGGATCCGGGACCGCGGTGGCGGCCAGCGCGGAGCCCGTCAACAGGAGCACAGCGGGCAAGATGGCGCTCCGCACCGGGACCTCCCCACACC
>JANXBY010000058.1 GCA_025060455.1 Armatimonadota bacterium | reverse complement strand
AACGGGCCGAGTCCGAAGAGCCGTCCCAAGGCCACGGCCGCCGCGGGGAGCAAGAACGGCACCACCACCTCCCGGCGCATCCATGGGAGTACGGCGGGGAAGCCCATCCCCCCCAGCACCACCGCAGCCGCCCACACCCACTGGTCTCCCCACCGGGCGTAGGGCGTGAGATCCGATAGGGGCTCGATGCGACCGGCGACCCACCCCTGCGTCACCTGCGGGAGCTGCGCCTGGAGGCGACCCGTGCGGTCGATGATCCCGGAGATCCCGATGCTGGCCGCCCGCACCACGTCCCGGCCCAGTTCCACCGCCCGCACCACCGCGAAGCCCAGGTGCTGCACGGGCCCCGCAGACTCTCCGAACCAGCCCTCTTCCGACGAGTGAATCAAGTAGCGGGCCCCGCGGAGGACCAGGGCTCGGGCGGCCTGCGGGTAGACCACTTCGTAGCACAGCAGGACCCCCGCAGGTCCGCCGGGCGCGTCCACCGGCGTGTAGCCCGGTCCGGGGTCTGCCCACCACTCGCCCAGGGGCACCAGCCGGACCTTGTCGTGCCGGCCCACCACGCTCCCCCGCTCGACCATCAACGCAGAATTCCAGTGCCCATCGATCTCCCCCGTGGCCAGCAGCGCCACCCCTTCAGGGACCGCTCTCCCGATCACGGGGTCCAGCCGGCCTCCGCGGAGCAGCGGGTCCGGCCAGTAGTGCTCCGGCCAGACCACCAGCTGCGCCCCCGCGCGCACCGCCTCCGCAGTGAGCCCCAGCAGCGTCTGACGGGTCAGGGAGGCGTGGTCTGGGTCGAGCTTCCGCTGCTGCACCAGGTTGGGCTGAACCGCCGCCACCTGCAGGAGCGGGCCACTGCCCGGGCTTTGGGAAGTCAGCCGTCCTTCTCCCCAGCTCCACGCCACCGCGACCAGCACAAGCGGTAGCACACCGAGCGGCCTGCGCAGCAGGAGGAGCGCAAGCCCTGCGTTGGCGGCCACCACCGTGGCGGAGACGAGGTACACCCCGCCCACGGAAGCGAGCTGTAGGATCGGGAGGTTGGTCCACTGCGAGTAGCCCACAAGCCCCCAGGGGAAGGAGGCGGTTCCCAGCCCGCGGAGCCACTCCACGGTGGTCCAGGCAAGACAGGTGGCCACGAGGAACCGGCCGTCGCCCCGGCCCCGGGATGCTGCGGACAGGAGGACACCGAACGCGGCCGAGTACGCGGCGCTCACCGCCACGACGGTCAGGTATGCAGGGACGCCCAGGCGGTTCAGCCACGTGAGCAGGAGGCCGTAGAAGCCCAGCCCGAAGGCGAAACTCACGCCCCCAGCCCTGGACGGCGGCAGGCCGCGTAGGGCAAGCAGCAGGGGCACGAGGGCGAACCACGCAAGGGGCCACCAGCCCGGGTGAGGGAAACTCAAAGCCAGGAGGACCCCGGAGGCTACCCCGGCCCCGCACCTGGACAGGGAGTAGCTCACGAGTTCCTGCCGGCTCTGCTCCGCCCCCTGGTGCGTTGACCGCTCAGTTGCGCACACGCCCTGCGCTGGCTGGGCCCTCACCGAGCTGACTGTAGCATCCGCGGGCCGCCGGTGGTACATGAGAAAGAGGCAGGCAAGCAAGCCGACAGCGCGGGACCCTCCGCGCAGCGTAACCCGGTGCTGGGCGTCGACATCGTCTGCCAGGATCCCGTTCACGCCTGTCGCATGGCGAAGGCCTACCTGGCGGCCCTGCTGGATCGGCTGGCGGATCCCGAAGTGCGCAGGGCCCTGGCCGGTCCGTCGGCCCTGTTTGCTCCCCCCTTGATCCTGGCAGCCTCCCTGTCGAAGTCTGAAGGGGACTTGAGGCGCCTGCTCCAGGACCTCCGCCCAGCTCTCGTCCGCCTGGAAGGTGACCTCGGGGAGCTGGTGCGCAAGCACGACTACCGTTTCCGGCACGAGGGCCTGACCGAGGATCAGGCGGCCAGCTGGCTGCGGGCGCTGGAAGTCCTCAGCGGCCGCGACCCTCAGGAGGTCCGGGCGCGTTTCCAGCCTCGGCGGGACATCACGAGGTTCCGACCCGCACCGTGAAGCGCTCCCCGGCCTCTGCCCCGCACCGTGCGGACCGCGCCGCGGCGCGGTTCGTGCTCCTGATGGGAGTTGTCAGCCTGCTAGCGGACGCCACGTACGAGGGCGCCCGGAGCGTTCTCGGTCCCTACCTGCTGGCCCTGGGAGCTTCGGCCACCGCGGTGGGCTTCGTGGCAGGTCTTGGGGAACTGGCCGGGTACGGCCTGCGGCTTGTGTCCGGCCGGCTGGCGGACCGCACGCGCCGCTACTGGGCGTTCACGTTCTGGGGATACGTGGTGAACCTGATCTCGGTGCCCGCGCTGGCACTGGCCGGCCGCTGGGAGCCCGCGGGGGCGCTGGTGATCCTGGAGCGTGCCGGCAAGGCCGTCCGTACACCTCCCCGCGACGCTATGCTCTCGCACGCGGCGACGCGGCTGGGCACCGGTTGGGCCTTCGGGCTGCATGAAGCCCTCGACCAAGTGGGAGCCGTGGCCGGTCCGCTGGGGGTGGCAGGCCTGCTGGCCGCCGGTGCAAGTTTCCGCCAGGCGTTTGCAGCCCTGGCGGCCCCCGCCGTCCTCTGCCTGGTGGTGCTGGCCCGCGCGCGGGCGCAGCTTCCCCACCCGTCCGCACTTGAGCGGCCGCCCGCTCAGCTGGGTCGCGCGTCCCCCCGCGTTCCCAAACGGTACCTCTTCGGCGTGGCCCTGCTCGCGGCGGGCTTCCCCGACTTCGCGTTGCTGGCCTACCACCTCAGCCGGAGCGAGCTGCTGCCGGCCGCGTCCACCCCCGCCCTGTACGCCGTCGCTATGGCCACCGACGCGGGGGCAGCTCTGTTGCTGGGGAGGTGGTTCGACCGGCACGGCACACCCGTCCTGGCGTTGGGGACGCTGGTGGCGGCAGCGGCTTCGCCGCTGGTGGTGTTCGGAGGAGGTGTGGGAGCGGCGTTCGGGATGGCCCTGTGGGGAGCCGGTATGGGGCTGCAGGAGTCCGTGTTGCGCGCGGCGGTGGCCCGTATGGCTCCTCCGGACCGCCGGGCCTCCGCCTTCGGACTGTTCCACACCGTGTACGGGGCGGGGTGGTTCGCGGGTAGCGCCGCCATGGGAGTCCTGTATGACCTGCGCCCCGACTACCTGGCCGCCTTCGCGGTGACCCTGCAGGTCGCCGCCGCCTTGCTGTTCGCGCGCACCCGGCCCCAAGGTGGAGGGGTCCCCGCCGGGGACGCAGGGCCCCTCGGCGTGGGCGGAGAATCCAGCCCGGGGGGCACCATGAAGCTCAGCGAGGAAGGCCTGCTCCTGCGGGTCTACGTGGGCGAGTCGGACCGGTGGCACGACCGCCCGCTGTATGAGGCGATCGTGCTCCGGGCCCGCGAGATGGGGTTGGCGGGCGCCACCGTGTTGCGCGGGCTCGCTGGGTTTGGGGCCAGCAGCCGCATCCACACCGCGAAACTCCTGCGCCTTTCCGAGGACCTGCCCGTGGTGGTGGAGATCGCAGACGAAGTAGACCGTATCGAACGCTTCCTGCCGGTCCTGGACGAAATGATCACAGAGGGACTGGTAACCCTGGAGAAGGTACGGGTGATCCTGTACCGCCACCGCCCGCAGCCCGACCGGCGCTGAGCCTCACAGCGCGCGCCCAACCACCACGCCCAGCGCAAGTGCGGCGAACCCGGCCCCGGCGCTGCCGAAGAGGTTAGCCAGCCCTGCACCCCACTGTCCGGCCTCCAGGAGCCGGAAGGTCTCGTACTGCCAGGTGGAGAAGGTGGTGTACGCCCCCAGCACCCCGACGCCCAGGAGCAACCTCCACTCCGAGGGCACCAGGAGGCGCTCCGCGGTGAGCACAGAGAGCACCCCCAGGAGGAAACTTCCGGACACGTTGACCACGAAGGTCCCGAACGGGAAGCCCAGGTCAAGCCGACTCACCACCCACCCGTCCACCACGTAACGGGCCAGCGCGCCCAGAGCGCCACCGAGGAGTACGAGCGCGTACCTCACGTCCCGGCAACAAAAAAGCTCCTACCGAGCCGGGTAGGAGCCATCAGCCGCTGGCTGCGGCGGTTCCGGCGAGCTCCATCGCCGCAAAACCATAGGTAGTATAGCAGGGCCCGCGGGAGTCCACAACCCGCGCGCCCTGCGCTCAGGGCCGTGCGCGGGAGGGCAACACCAACTCGAACCGAGCACCGCCCCCTGGCCGGTTCGCCGCCTCCACACGGCCGCCGTGGGCCAGGGCCACGTGCTTGGTAATCGCCAGCCCTAGCCCTGTCCCCCCCTCGGCTCGGTTTCGGGCGGGGTCCGCCCGGTAGAACCGCTCGAACACCCGCGGCAGGTGCTCGGCCGGGATGCCCGGGCCTGTGTCGTCCACCACCAGGTGGACTTCGTCGCCGCGGATCTCCGCCGCCACCTCCACCCGCCCGCCGGGGGGCGTGTACTTCACCGCGTTGTCCACCAGGTTGCCCAGGGCCTGCTCAAGGCGCTCCCGGTCGCCCCACACCCGCTCCCCACCGGATCGAACCCCCAGGCTCACGCCCTTCCGGGAAGCCAGGGGTTCGTACCGCCTCACCACGGCCTCGAGGAGCGCTTCCACTTGGAGCTCCTCCCACCGCAACCGCACCACGCCCGCCTCCAGGGCGGAGAGGTCCAGGAGGTTGTTCACCAGCCGGCTCATCCGGTCCACCTCCTGCAGCATCTGATCCAGGAAGCGGGTTGCCAGTTGCCGGTCTTCCAGCCCGCCGTCCCGTAGCGTCTCCGTCATGGCTCGCAGGGACGCCAGCGGGGTGCGCAGCTCGTGGGACACGTTCGCCACGAAGTCTCGCCGCACCGCCTCCGCGCGCCGGTCGGAGGTCACGTCCTGCACCACCACCACAAACCCGCCCGACCGCAGCTGCCGCACCGTCACCCGCAGCACGGTGCCCCCCTCCAGGTCCTGGGTCGCTTCGCCTCTTTGCTGCGCGCGCTCCAGCAGGTCGTCGACCTCGTGCCGCCGGAAGATCGCGACAGGAGACAGGTCCTGCGCCTGTTCGCGATGCACCCCCAAAAGCGTCCCCGCAGAGTGGTTCATCCAGACCACCCGACGCCGGCCGTCAACCAGCACCACGCCCCAGGGCAGGCTGTCCACCACCTCCCGGAGCCGGTCTGCCTCCCGCCGGGCCCCCTCCCAACCTTCCCGGAGGTCCCGAAGCCTCGACTCCACCGCCGCGGCCAGGTCCGCGACGTCTGGGTTGTCCTCCTCCACGGGTCGGCCGTCTCGCACCTGCTGCGCCGCCCTGCGCATGGCCCGGCGCCACGTCCGCTCCCTCAACCCTGCCAGCACCAGGACGGCGACCGCGGCCCACGCCGCGGCCGCGGCCCACGGCGGTCCCGACACAGAGGCCCACACGGCAGCCGCCGCCACGGGCAGTGCCCACACCCACCACACCCACGGGCTCACGGAGACCTCCGGGACTGTGGAGCCTTCGCGGGACGGTCAGGGCTCCAGCCGGTAGCCCACCCCGCGGACGGCCACGATGCGCACTGCGGAGCCCGCCTCCCGCAGCTTCCGCCGCAGCCACGACACGTGCACGTCCACCGTGCGCTCGTCGCCCTCGTAGTCGTAGCCCCAAACCAGCTCCAGGAGCTGACCGCGGCTGAGGACCCGCCCGGCGTGTCGCGACAGGACTTCCAGGAGGTCATACTCCTTCGGACTCAGGGGGAGCACCCGGTCCCCGCACCGCACCTCGTGCCGCGCGGGATCCACCACCAGGTCGCCCACAGCCAGCCTGGCCGTCTGCGCCAGCCCCTTCCGCCGCAGGGCCGCTCGCACCCGGGCCATGAGCTCCCGCATGGAGAACGGCTTGGTGATGTAGTCGTCCGCACCCAGGTCGAGCCCCACCACTCGGTCCGTTTCGTCCACGCGGGCCGTCAGCAGAAGGATGGGCACATCGCTTCGCTGCCGCAGGAACCGGCACACCTCGAACCCACTCATACCGGGGAGCATAACGTCCAGAATGACAACGTCCACCGGTTCGTGGAGCGCTCGTTCCAGACCCGAGGCACCGTCGTGTGCGGTCAGCACCACGTGACCTTCCCGTTCCAGCGCAACCCGGATGGCGTCGACCAGCGGCCGCTCGTCTTCCACCACCAGCACCCGGGCGGCTGCGGAGGGCTCTCCGTACGGCTGCATCTCCATACGGAAGCGTACCCCGAACCCCGGTCTCCGTCTAGGAAGTGGGACGGGGAAGGCCAGGGCAGACGGAGATTCGCAGCGGCCCGCGCGTAGGGGCGCCCGGCACCCGCCTCCTCGCCGGCGGGACGTGCCGGAGATGACATCCCACCGCGGAGCGGGTAGACAACCGGGACGCGGTGCCTCCTCCCTCCCTCCTCAGCTCCCCACTTCCCTCCCCTCCCGGTGGCGTACCGCCACGACCGAGGGTCTCGGCGGCACGGCTCCGTCCGGCCACCGGCTGAGCGGACGCTCCCAGGTGCCCCCTTCGCCTGGATGTTGGACAGCCACGAACAGAGTGCGGAAGTCAGGAGTGAATTCCGGACCGCAGATCTCGCAGCCCAGGGGCCCGCTGAGGAACTGCCACACCCGGCCCCGGTGGGAGCCAGACACGGGCACCACGTACAGACCGTCGTTGTATCCGAGGGCGGCGGGCTGTCCGTCGGTCGCGATCCAGAGGTTGCCCACGCGGTCGAAGACGATGTTGTCCGGGCAGCTGATCGGGCTCACGCGCTCCTTCGGGTATCCCGCGAAGTACGTGTCGGGATCCGCCGGATTCCCACACAGGAGGAAGATCTGCCAGCGGAAACGGGTCGCCGCGTGGTCGCCTCCGGCTTCAAAGATCTCCAGGATGTGCCCATGGCGGTTGACCGCCCGCGGGTTGGCGGGATCCACCTGCGCCAGGGTCCGGCGGTCGTTGTTGGTGCACACCGCGTAAACGGTTCCGGTGACCGGGTGCGCCTCAATGTCCTCCGGCCGATCCATCCTTGTCGCGCCCAGGAGGTCTGCGGCACCCCGGGTGTTCAGAAGGACATCTGCCTGGCTCCGGAACCCGTTGGCCGGGGTGAGCGGTCCGTTGCCAAAGGTCAAGGGTAGCCACTCGCCCGTGCCGTCCGGGTAGAACCGAGCCACGTACAGTGTCCCCTCGTCCAGGAGGGTCAGGTTGTGAGCGCGATCCCCCGGCCGGAACGTCTTGGAGGACACGAACTTGTAGATGTACTCGAACCGCTCATCGTCTCCGGAGTAGACCACGACCCGCCGTTCCCGCGTCACCACCACCGTCGCTCCTTCGTGTTTGAACCGGCCCAGGGCTGTTCGCTTCCGCGGCACGAACGTCGGGTCGTACGGATCTACCTCCACCACCCACCCGAACCGGAAGGGTTCGTTGGGCTCTCGGCCCACGTCGAACCGCGGGTGGTGCAATTCCCACCGGCGTTCGCTGGCGCCGCCTGGGATCCCGTAGCGCGCGTGCACCCGCCGTCTGGGGTCGTCTGCGGGGAGCTGTCCCGCGTTCCCAAAGTACTGGTGGAAGTTCTCCTCGCACGTCAGAACCGTACCCCACGGGGTCACCCCACCCGCGCAGTTGTTCAGGGTCCCCCGGACCCGGACTCCCGAAGGGTCTTCCTGTGTCCGGGTCCACTCGTGCCCGGCCGCTGGTCCGGTCATCAGGCACAGCGTCTCGCCAGTGACCCGACGGTTGAAGCGCGATTCCCGGACGTACACCCAGTTCCCGTCCGAACCCGCCCGTACCTCCACCACCGAACCCCCGTGGGCCGCAATTTCCACATCCACCATCTCCCGAGTCGGGCGGCCCGCCGGATACCCGGGGAACATCAACTCGGGGTTGGTGTACTCGTGGTTCACCCACAGCAGACCCCGGTCACCCCCACGCCGCCCCAGGGGTAGGAAGCTCACGAAGTCACAGTTGTATCCGAACTGAGTTGCCTGTGCCTCTGGCTGAAGCCGCTCCGGGTTGAAGGGCGGTGCGTCCCGAAAGAGCGGGTCGCCCCAACGCACCACCACCCGCGTCAGGTACCCGCTGGGCACGGCCACGCGATCGTCCCGGCTCAGTCCCACCGGAATGAACGGGACCCCTGTCCCCCCGGAGGCTTCCGCAGCCCGACGGAACCACTCCGGTACGCCCAGGACGATCGCCGCTCCGAGGATCCCGCGGAGAAACTCTCGACGGGTGAACGCTTCCTGCAGTACCTGCTCCAGCGTGGGGGCCTGTGAGGGGTTCGCAGTCTCCGTCCGGCAAGCCCACCCACACTTCCAGCGACACATCTGCAGAAACGGCAGCCGTTCCATCCGCTGACCTCCTGCCAGAGAGTCCGGGACTCCGGTACTCCGGCCGTGTTAACTGGAGTGCACGGCTTGGTTAAGACCTGATAAAACGAGCTGTGTCCCTGAGCGTGGCGAGAGGCCAGACCCGCTCGGGCATCGCCCAAACGTCGCCGGCCCCATGGCGGCGGGCCGACACCGCCGGTGTCTCACCCTCCGCGAGGTGGCGGCAGGGTCTGGTCGGCGGCGCCTTCAGCCACCTGCCGGCGGAGCGGCGAGATGCAGAGCGCCCAGGGCACCCCGGTACTGCACCAACTCCACCTTGGCGTCTTCCAGCAGCCGCCACGCGAAGGGGTCCGGGTACGCTCCTCCGTAGACGACCCGTACGATGCCCACGTTCGCGATGATCTTCGCACACGCGAGGCACGGCTGGTGGGTGCAGTAGAGGGTACCTCCCGCGACCGCGACGCCGTGGTAGGCAGCTTGCAGAATGGCGTTCTGCTCCGCGTGGATGCACAGGCAGGTGTCGTGTCCGGTCCCCGGGGGAGCGTCCCCCGCGCAGCGCGCGCACCCTCCCTCCCCGCAGTTCCGGAGGCCGCGGGGGGTGTCGTTGTAGCCCGTGGACAGCACCATGCGGTCCTTCACCACCACGGCGCCCACCCGGCGGCGGAGGCAGGTGGATCGGGTGGCGGCCAGGGCCGCCAGACTCATGAAGTAGTCGTCCCACCCGGGCCGGCTCACGCTACTTCGTGCCGAACAGCCGGTCACCCGCGTCCCCGAGGCCCGGCAGGATGTAGCCGTGGTCGTTCAGCCGCTCGTCCACCGCCGCCGTGTAGATTGTTACATCGGGGTGATCCTGGTGGACGCGGGCGATCCCCTCGGGCGCTGCGATCAGGCACATGAGCTTGAACCGTGTGGCCCCCCGCTCCTTGATCAGCCGCACGCACTCCGCCGCGGACCCTCCCGTGGCCAACATGGGGTCCAGCACCATGACTTCCCGTCCTGCGATGTCCGGGGGCAGCTTGACGTAGTAGGTCACCGGCTCCAGGGTCTCAGGGTCGCGCCAGATGCCCACGTGACCCACCCGCGCGGTGGGCATCAACTTGGTGATGCCGGGCTCCATGCCCAGCCCGGCCCGCAGGATGGGCACCACCGCCAGCTCGTAGCCGGAGATGGATTTGCCCCGGGCCCTGGCCAGGGGGGTTTCCACCTCCACATCCCGTGTGCGCAAATCCCGGGTCGCCTCGAAGGCCAGCAGCATGCTGAGCTCCTCCACGAGCTCCCGGAACTCCTTGTGCGGGGTGTTCCGGTCCCGGAGGATGGCGACCTTGTGCTGGATCAGGGGGTGGTCCACCACAAAGACCTTGGACACAGCACACCCCCTACGTGCGGGCTGCGGTCGGCTTCGGGACGTCCTCTTCCGCGTAGATGGGAAAGCTCTTGCACAGCTCGTGCACCTCGCCCCGGACCCGGGCCTGGATGACGGCGTCGTCCGGCGCGTTCAGCACCTGCGCCATCCACCGGCCGATCTGCCGCATCTCGTCCTCCTTCATCCCGCGGGTAGTGACCGCGGGGGTGCCGATCCGGATCCCGCTGGTCACCGTGGGCTTCTGCGGGTCGAAGGGCACCATGTTCTTGTTCACCACGATGTGGGCCTGCCCCAGGGCCTCCTCCGCGGCCTTTCCGGTGAGCCCCTTGCTTCGGAGGTCTACCAGCATCAGGTGGTTGTCGGTTCCGCCGGAGGTGATGTGGAAACCGTGTCGCTGCAGCTCCTCCGCCAGCGCCTGGGCGTTCCGGACCACCTGGGCCGCGTAGGCCCGGAAGGCCGGGGTGGACGCCTCCTGGAAGCACACGGCCTTGGCCGCGATGACGTGCATGAGGGGGCCACCTTGGGAGAAGGGGAACACCGCGCGGTCCACCGCCTTCGCCAGCTCCTCCTTGCAAAGGATCATCCCCGACCGGGGACCCCGGAGGGTCTTGTGGGTGGTGGAGGTGACCAGGTGCGCGTACGGCACCGGGTCCGGGTGGACCTTGCCCGCCACCAGCCCCGCGAAGTGGGCCATGTCCACGAGGAGGTACGCGCCCACCTCGTCGGCGATCTCCCGCAGCCGCGGGAAGTCGAAGTGGCGCGGGTAGGCGGTGGCTCCCGCCACGATCATCCGCGGCCGGTGGTCCTGAGCCAGCCGGCGCAACTGGTCGTAGTCCAGCCGTTCCGTCTTCGGGTCCACCCCGTACGGGATCACCTGAAACAACTGGCCGGAGAAGTTCACCGGACTGCCGTGGGTCAGGTGGCCGCCGTGGGCCAGGCTCATGGCCAGAATCTTGTCCCCGGGCTGTAGCACCGCGAAGTAGGCCGCGAAGTTCGCCTGGGAGCCTGAATGGGGCTGGACGTTCACGTGCTCCGCTCCGAACAGGGCCTTGGCCCGCTCGATGGCCAGCCGCTCCACCACGTCCACGAACTCGCAACCGCCGTAGTAGCGGCGTCCGGGATATCCCTCGGCGTACTTGTTGGTCAGCACGCTGCCCTGCGCCTCCAGCACCGCGCGGCTGGCGTAGTTCTCCGACGCGATGAGGTTGATGCGGCTCTGCTGCCGCTCGATGTCCCGGACGATGGCGTCGGCCACCTGGGGGTCCTGTCGCAGCAGGAACTCCAGCATGGCGGGTTCACCCCCTCCCATACTTCTGCTCCACGGCCCGGATCTTCGCCAGGCGGCGGTCGTGCCGGCCGCCCTCGTATCGGGCCTCCAGCCACGTCCGGACGATCTCCCGGGCCAGTTCGGGCCCGATCACCCGAGCACCCAGGGAAAGCACGTTGGCGTCGTTGTGCTGCCGGGCCATCCGGGCGGTGTAGGACTCCCAGCACACCGCGCAGCGCACGCCGGGCACCTTGTTAGCGGCCATGGCTTCCCCGTTCCCGCTGCCGCCCAGCACGATGCCGAGGTCGCACTCACCCCGCGCCACCGCCTCCGCGGCCGGGACCACGAAGTCCGGGTAATCAACCGGCTCCGGGCTATGGGTGCCGAAGTCCCGGACCTCATGCCCCAGCTCCTGGACGAACCGTTTCACCTCCTCCTTGAGGGCGTAGCCCGCGTGGTCGCTGGCGATGGCGATGCGCACGGCCCACGGACTACTTCGCGGCGGAGACCACCTCCACCTGCCCCTCCGCCCACACGCGCTCGATCAGCTCCGCGGGGATGGGCCCCGGCCGCACCAGACGGGGCCGGTCGCCGGTGCAGTCCACCACGGTGGACGGCCGACCCGCCAGCCGCCCACCGTCCAGCACCAGCCCCACGCGTCCGTCCAGGTCTGAGAGCACCTGCGCCACCGTCACGGGCGCGGGCTTGCCCGTGGAGTTGGCACTGGTCCCCACCAGGGGGAACCCGCACGCCCGCACCAGCGCCCGCGGCACCGGGTGGTCCGGTACTCGCAGGCCCACGGTCCCCGTGCCCGCGGTGACCAGGTCCGCCACCACGCCCCGGGAAGGCAACACCAGGGTGAGTGGGCCTGGCCAAAAACGCCGCATCAGGCGGCGGGCCCCCTCCGGGATCGCCGCCAGCTCCACCGCCTGATGTGCGTCCGCCAGCAGCACGGGCACGGGTTGGTCCGGCGGACGCCCCTTGATCTCGAACACCCGCCGGACGGCGCGGGCGTTGGTGGCGTCGCAACCCAGCCCGTACACCGTGTCGGTGGGGTACACCACCACCTCACCCGCCCGCAGCGCCTCCACGGCCCGCCTCGGGGCCGGAGCTTCCGGATCCACCCGCAGCACCACCACCGGGTTCAACAGGAGTTCTGCCATCGCGCTTCCTCCGTCAGCCTCGAGCCCACTGTACGGCCGCCCCTCCACACCCGCAACCTCCACCGCTCAGCGCCACAGCCCCACCACCACCCGGTCCAACCCCGCCAGGTCCTGCACGACCCGAACCGCTCGGTACCCGGCGGCCTCCAGGTAGGCCGCCACCTGCATGGCCTGGTCCCATTTGGCCGCCACCTCCAACGCCAACAGCCCTCCCTCGTGTAGGACCTCGCGCGCCTGGTCCGCGATGCGTTCGTGCAGCTCCACCCCCCTCGGCCCCGGGGCGAACACCGCCACCTCCGGCTCCGCCAGGACCTCCGGCGGGAGCTCGGCCCGGGCGTGGGGTGGGACGTACGGGGGGTTGCTCACCACCACGTGGGCCCGTACGCCCTCCTCCTGCAAGGGCACCAGCGCGTCGCCCTCGCGAAGCCGCAGGCGGGCGGAAACCCTGTGCCGGTGTGCGTTGGCCTCGGCCACCGCGAGGGCTTCGGAGGACACGTCGGTGGCGTAGACGGTTGCGTCGGGGCGCTGCACCGCCAGGGCCACCGCCACCGCCCCGCTACCGGTCCCCACGTCCACGTACACGGGAGAGTCCACCTCCCGGGTGTGCAGCAACGCCACCTCCACCAACCACTCGGTTTCAGGTCTGGGCACTAGCACGCGGTGGTCCACGTACAGGGGAATCCCGAAGAACTCCCGCTCGCCCACCAGGTAGGCGACAGGTTTCCCGGCGGCGCGCTGCTCCAGCAGCGCCAAGTACCGCGCCCAGGCCCCCTCGTCCACGGGCTGCGGCCAGCGCGCGTACAGCTGCGCCCGGTCCACCCCCAGCGCGTGGCGCAGCAGCACCTCCGCCTCCAGGGCGGCCGCGGGGACCCCGCAGGCCGCCAGGTGTTCCCGGCCCTGCAAGTACGCCTCGCGCAGGGTTCGCGGTGCTCCCGCCCCATCTCGCCGCATTTCGTCAGCGGGCCGCGACCCGCTCCGCCTCTCCGCGCGCGTGGGCGGTCAGGGCGTCCACGATGGGGTCCAACTCCCCGTCCAGGACCGCGTCCAGCCGGTGCAGGGTGAGCCCGATGCGGTGGTCGGTGACCCGGTTCTGGGGGAAGTTGTAGGTTCGGATCTTCTCGCTGCGCTCGCCGCTGCCCACCTGCTGCCGGCGGGTGGCCGCGATGCGCTCCTGCTGCTCGCGCCGCCGCAGCTCCAGGAGGTGCGCCCGCAGGACCCGCAGGGCCTTCTCCCGGTTCTGGTGCTGAGACCGCTCGTCCTGGCAGGTAACCACGATCCCCGTGGGAAGGTGCTTGATCCGAACCGCGGTCTCCACCTTGTTCACGTTCTGGCCGCCCGCCCCGCCGGCTCGGAAGGTGTCTACCTCCAGCTCCTCCGGCCGGATCTCCACCTCGACCTCCTCCGCTTCCGGCAGCACCGCCACCGTGGCCGTGGAGGTGTGGATGCGGCCCGCCGCCTCGGTGACGGGGACCCGCTGGACCCGGTGGACGCCGCTTTCAAACTTCAGCCGGCTGTACGCACCCTTGCCCGCGATGCTCAAGGTGGCGGACTTCACGCCCCCCAGGTCGGAGGGGCTCAGGTCCAGCACCTCCACCTTCCAGCCGTGCCGCTCCGCGTACCGGGTGTACATGCGAAGCAGGTCCGCGGCGAACAGCGCGGCTTCCTCCCCGCCCGCCGCGGGCCGGATCTCCAGGAAGATGTTGCGGTCGTCGTATGGATCCTTGGGAGCCAGCAGCTCCTCCAGCTCCGACCGCAGGGCCTGCCGGCGTCGGTCGAGCTCCTCCAGCTCCTGGGCCGCCAGCTCCCGCAGGGCAGGGTCCGGGTCCTGCAGGAGCGCCTGCGCCTGGGCCCGCTGCGCCTCCACCTGGCGCAGGGTCCTGGCCCGCTGTACCACTTCCTCCAGGTCCGCGTACTTCTTGGCCAGCTCCCGGTACCGGGAGGGATCCTGCAGGACGGACGGGTCCCCCAGCAGCTGGCCGAGTTCTTCGTACCGCCGCTCCACGCGCGCGACCCGTTCCTCCAGCAGTCCCTGCGTGTCCCTCATCATGCCACCGTCCGCTCCAACGAGCCGGTGTCCTCCCGCTGCAGCACCGCCCGCAGCGCCCGGATGGCCACCTCCACCTGCTGCGGCTCCGGCTCCCGGGTCGTCAGGCGCTGAAGCCACATCCCGGGGGCCAGCAGGGGACGCAGCCATCGGCGCCGCGCCCCCGCCCGGACCACCTCGTACGCCACGCCCGCGATCACGGGCACCAGGAGCACCCGAGAGGCCACCCGCCACGGCAGCGGTGGTTTGCCCAGTAACGAGAACACCCCCACCGCCACCAGCACCACCACCAGCAGGAACGAAGTGCCGCAGCGCGGGTGGAACCGGCTCTGCTTCTGCACCTCCGCCACCACCAGGGGAACCCCTTGCTCCCACGCGTTCACCACCTTGTGCTCGGCTCCGTGGTACATGAACACCCGCCGCACCTCGGGCAGGAAGCCCACCGCCCCCACGTAGGCCACCAACACCGCCGTGCGCACGACTCCTTCCGCCACGTTGAACGCCACAGCGCCCCACCCCGGGTCCACCCACCGGACGACCACCGTGGGCAGGACGAAGAACAGGCCGACCGCCAGGCCCAGCCCCAGGCCCAGGCTGAGGCCCACCTCCCGTGTGGACAGAGGCCGGCCCAGCTCGCTCTCCACAGCCTGGCTGGCAGAGTACACCAGCGCCCGGGTGCCGATCACGAGGGCCTCCCACAATACCACCACGCCCCGCACCAGGGGAAGCCGCGCCCAGCGGGTACGGACCAGCAGGCTGGGGCGGTACAGCACCTCTTCCGAGATGGCGCCGTCCGGACGCCGAACCGCGGTACCGACCCAGTGCGGCCCGCGGATCATCACACCCTCCAGGACCGCCTGCCCGCCGATGGCCGCCTTTGCCGAGGAGCCCACGCTTCCATCCTACCGGAGCGGCCGACGTCCGCACCAACCGGCGTCCGACACGCACAACGCCCGCGGGCTCCGGGCGCATCCCGAAAGCCCGGGCAGCACCTGACGTCCGGCCGAAGAAGGCTACGGGAGGTACCGGAGAGGGTTGACCGGCTGGCCGCGGACCCGCACCTCGAAGTGCACGTGGGGGCCTGTACACGCGCCCGTACAGCCCACGCGGGCAATCACCTGGCCCCGCTCCACCACCTGGCCCACCCGGACCAGGATCGCCGACGCGTGGCCGTACCACGTTTCCATGCCGTCCCCGTGGTCCAGCACCACCACCAGCCCGTATCCGCCGTACCACCCCGCGCGGACCACCCGCCCGTCCCGGGCCGCGCGGATGGGAGTCCCTCTGGGCGCCGCGATGTCCACGCCGCTGTGGTGACTCCGCCACCGCGTCCCGAAACGAGACGTGACGACCCCCCTGGCTGGCCACAGGTACGCCACCACGGCACGGGTGCGCGGGAGGGCGCGGACCGCCGGTGGTCTTGTGACAGAGCCCGTGGGAATCACCAGCCGCTGCCCCACCCGCAGCCGGTCACCCTGGATCCCGTTGGCCTCCGCCAGATCCTCCACCCGCACGCCCGTTTTGAGGGCGATGGCCCATAGGGTGTCTCCCTTACGGACGGTGTAGGTGGGTAGCCCGGCCGCCTGCCGGGCCCCGCGGCTCGCGGCCGCGGGGATCCTCAGGGTCTGTCCGGGCCGCAGGAAGTCCCCCTCGGAGATCCCGTTGGCTGCGGCGATGACCTCCACCGTGGTCCCAAACCGCCGCGCGATGGCCCACAGGCTGTCGCCTTCCACCACCGTGTACCGCAGGGCCGCCTGTGGACCCGGGGCCGGAAGCCTTGGGCGGCTTGCGGGCGCGTCGGCACGGGAGCTCACTCCGCGTTGGCCCGACAAGCCTGCGGGGCGCAGCGGAAGCCCCGTCGGCTTCGTGAGGAAAGAGGGGGGCCGGACCACCTGCGGCAGCAGCGGGGTGCTCACCTGGGTAAACACCACCGAACGGGACGCCCCCTGCTGCGCGTCCGGGGAAATATGTCCGAGGTCGGTGCGCGGCCCTGGAACCACCAGCACAGCGCACACAGCCAGCGCTCGGAAAGCGGCGCGGTGCAACGCCCCTCCCGGTTGCCTGGGTTCTTTAGGTCTTGCCCTGGACGAAAACCGCAGCGCCTAACGCCCGTCAGAGAGGCGCACGTATAGATATTAGGCTAGGTTGTCAAGCGCGATCTACGGGAACAAATGCACGAGTTCCGAGGGCTTGCCATCGGTCTATAGAAGAGAAGCCTGGGCTGGCTGGCCTACGAGCCCACGCGGATCTCCTCTTCGGAGGACTTCACGATGGACCGCAAAAACGCGGCGTTGTTGGGGGTCTTGCGCATGCGGTCCAGGATGAGCTCGGTCATGGCCACGGTGTCCAGCTGCTCCAAGGACTTCCGCAGCACCCACACCTTCCGGAGTTCCTCCTCCGTCAGGAGGAGCTCCTCGCGGCGGGTGCCCGACATCTTGATGTCGATGGCCGGGAAGGTGCGGCGCTCCTGCAGCTTGCGGTTCAGGTGCAGCTCCATGTTGCCCGTGCCCTTGAACTCCTCGTAGATCATGTCGTCCATGCGGCTTCCGGTGTCGATCAGGGCGGTGGCCACGATGGTCAGGCTGCCGCCCTCCTCGATCTTGCGCGCGGCCCCGAAGAAGCGCTTGGGCCGGTGCAGGGCCGCGGGGTCCAGGCCTCCCGACAGGGTGCGGCCGGAAGGTGGGATCACCAGGTTGTTGGCCCGGGCGAACCGGGTAAGGCTGTCCAGGAGGATAACCACGTCCCGCTTGCCCTCCACGATGCGCTTGGCGCGCTCGAGGACCAGGTCCGCCACCTGCACGTGCTCCTCCGGCGGCCGGTCGAAGGTGCTGGCCACCACCTCCGCCTCCACGGACCGCCGCATGTCCGTGACCTCCTCCGGCCGCTCGTCCAGCAGCAGCACCATGAGGTACACCTCGGGGTGGTTCTGCACGATGGCCTGGCCGATCTTCTTGAGGAGGGTGGTCTTGCCCGCCTTGGGCGGGGACACGATCATGGCCCGCTGGCCCTTGCCGATGGGCGCGAACAGGTCCACCACCCGGGTGGTGAGGTCGCTGCCGGTCTCCAGGCGGAAGCGCTCATATGGGAACACCGGGGTGAGCTGCTCGAAGTGCGGGCGGTTGCGGGCCTGCTCGGGATCCAGTCCGTTCACCGCCTCCACCCGCAGCAGCGCGTAGTACTTCTCGTTGTCCTTGGGAGGTCGCACCTGGCCCAGCACCTCGTCCCCCACCCGCAGGCCGAACCGCTTGATCTGGGACGGGGAGACGTAGATGTCCTCCGGGCCCGGCAGGTACCCGCTGGTCCGCAGGAACCCGTACCCTTCCGGCATGATCTCCAGGATGCCGGAGCGGAACATCAGGCCTGACTGCTCCGTCTGCGCCTGCAGGATCCGCATGATGAGCTCCTGCTTGCGGTAGCGCCGATAGTTGGGGATGTTCAGCTCCTTGGCGATCTCCTGGAGCTCGGTCAGGTTTTTCGCTTCCAGTTCTGCCAGCGCGAGAATTGCCGCCACCTCCAGTTTCTGTGCCCGTGTGTCGGTCGCCGCCCGGCCGGGCCGTCCCGGGGGCAGAGTCTTTGCGGTGTAGACCCACCGGCCCGCCGCCACCAGGGGAGGACGCCGCCTCTAAACGCCTCCCGCGCGCGCTTCCGCCCGGCCCGCCAGCTCCGCCTGCAGCCTACGCCAGTCCGCCAGAAACCGCTCCAGCCCCTGGTCCGTGAGCGGGTGGCGGAACAGCTGCTCCAGGGTCGCAAACGGCATGGTGGCGATGTCCGCGCCCGCCCGGGCCGCCTCCAGGACGTGCAGGGGGTGCCGCAGGCTGGCGGCCAGGACCTTCGTGGCGAACCCGTACTGCCGCAGCACTTCCACCGCCTGGCGGACCGTGTCCATCCCCACGTGGCCGATGTCGTCCAGCCGCCCCACGAAGGGGCTCACGAAGGTCGCTCCCGCCTTGGCGGCCAGCAGCGCCTGCACCGGGGTGAAGACCAGCGTGACGTTGGTGCGGATCCCCTCCTCCCGCAGGGTCACTACCGCCCGCAGCCCCTCCGGCGTCATGGGGACCTTGACCACCACGTTGGGCGCCCAGGTCACGAACTCCCGCGCCTCCCGGACCATGCCTTCCGCGTCCAGGCTGGTGGCCTCCACGCTGATGGGGCCGGATACCCACCGGGCGATCTCGCGCACCAGCTCCCGAGGCTCGCGCCCTTCCCGGGCCATGAGGGTCGGGTTGGTGGTGACGCCGTCCAGGATCCCCCACGACGCCGCAGTTCGGACCTGGTCGGGGTTGGCGGTGTCCAGGAAAAATTGCATCCGGCGCTCCGCCCTACGGCCCCTTCGCCTCGACGTAGGTCACGTCTCCCACGTCCCCCAGCAACAGCATGGCCAATTCGTCGTTGGGCTTCAAGTCCTGCAGCTGGGCAGGCCGGTCGTTCCTGTACACCGCCACCACGGGACCCAGGCGGAAGTTGCGGATCGTGGGGCCATCCGTGATGGAGAGGATGGTGGGGTTGCCGGGCTGGATTCCGCGGAACCGCCCCCGCACGAAGTTGTACCGCCCCAGCGCGTTCATCACGCCGTCCAACGCCACCGCGGCGTCCAGCCGCGTGGCCGGCGCGTTGGGCCGGACGCGGCCGTCGGAGGCCACTAGGAACTTCCGCTCCAGCGCCAGGGCCACGTACCCCCGGTGTTCAGGCTTGACCTCCTGCGCGTCCTGTGCGGGGATGGGGTTCCCGCGCTTGGCCAACGCCTCCTGCTCCAGCCCGCTCACCCGGGCGACGAGCTCCGCCACCTCCGCCCGCGTGAGCTGCCCCCGCGGCCGGAAGGTGTTGTCGGGGAAGCTGGTGACGAACCCCTTGCTGAAAAAGATGGTCACCGTCATCGGCTGCGGCCGGGCTGTCACCACTCCCACCAGCTCGTACCGGCCGGGCGGTACCGGCCGGTCGTTCTGATCCAGCTGCTTCCACCTCCCCTCGCCGACGACCACCTGCTGGTTCGGATCCACGCGCAGCTTCATCCCCTGAGTGGTGAACTGCCGACCCAAGGACCACCGGGCCACTTCCTCTCCCGACGGGCTGCGGATCACGAAGTCGTATTGCTGGGACGTGGCGAACTCCAGCTCCGCCACCCGGCCCGCGGTGTTGCGCACGGACAGGACCAGCCCGATTTCCTCCCCAGGCCCGTAGGTACCCTTGTCCGCCTCTAGAATCACCTCCCACTCCTGCACCTTGCGCACCGCCTTGCGCTGATTCACCGTCCCCGCGCTGGCCAGGGCTGCCAGCAAACCGCGGGCGCCGGAGGGGATCTCCTGGGCGTCCCGGTACTCCGGCAACGTCCCCCCACCTTCCCGCAGCCCCACCGCCCGGGCCAGGGCCACGAAGAAGTCCAGGCGGGTGATCGGCTCGTCCGGCTGGAAACGCCGGTCCTGAGGGATTGGAAACACCCCCTTGGCCGCCAGCTTCTCCAGCATGCGCTGCTCGGGACGGCCGGCCACGTCCGAGAAGATCTGGCCCCAGGCGGGCAGCGCCACCACCGCCGCCAGCAGGACCGCACACCACCAGCTCCGGCGAACCATCACCACCCCGCCTCCTTCACGTTTCCGTCAGGGGAGAAACCACGCACGAATCCACCGACCGGCGCCGAAAGACCCCCTGTGGCCAGCCCCTAGGAGCCACCCGGCCGGTCCTCGGGCGCGCCCCGGGCGGCCTCTGCGCTCCGCAGCTCCGCCAGCTCTCCTTCCAACCGGCGGATCTCCGACTCCAACACCTCCGCGGGCTGGCAGAGGGCGGACAGCTCCGGGTCCTGCAGGGTCCCCGCCCGGTACCGAGCGTGCACCACCCGGCCAATGTCCGTGTACCGCTCCTCCAGGCGCGCCTGAAGGGTCCCGATCTCCAGCCGCACCCGCGCCAGGCGCGCCAGCCGCTCCGACTCCCGGGCTACGGAGGTGGCGCCCTCGCGCACCGAGCGCACCACCCGATCCAGCAACTCCCGCGCCGCCGTCACGCCGGCATTATACCACCCACCCCGCCCGGGCCCTGCTACCATGGTCCAGGACGTGCGGGATCTCAAGGAGGAACTCCGCAGGGCCGTGGAGCAGGCCGTGGCGCTGCTCGGGGTGGAGGAGCCTGTGGAGGTGGCCCTGCAGCCCACGCCGCCAGACCGGCCAGGGGACTACGGCACCCCGGTGGCCTTCACCCTGGCGCGCGCCCTCCGCCGCCCGCCCGTGGAGATCGCCCGCGACCTGGCCGCGCGCGTTCCGCTTCCACCCGGCGTCGTCCGCGCGGAGCCTGTGGGCGGTTACGTGAACTTTCTCCTGGAACCCGCCCACCTGGTGCGCGCGGCCACCGAACCCCTCCGCCCCCCTCCGCTCCTGGGGCGCCGGGTGCTGGTGGAGCACACCTCCGTCAACCCCAACAAGGAGCTGCACGTAGGACACCTCCGAAACGTGGCGTTGGGCGACGCCCTGAGCCGCATCCTCCGCTACGCGGGCTACGAGGTGCAGGTCCTCAACTACATCGACGACACCGGCCGACAGGTGGCGGAGACCCTGTTCGCCCTGGAGCACTACGGGCTGGAGTACGACGGCCGGACCAAGTACGACCACTGGGTAGGCGAGGCGTACGTGCGCCTGCACCGGGAGATGGAGGATCCTGCGGCGCGCGCGAAGTTGGAGGAGGGCGTCCGCGCGGTGTTGCACCGCCTGGAGTCTGGCCAGCTGCGCGGAGAGGTGGAGCGTATCCTGCGCGCGCAGCTACAGACCATGTGGCGGCTCGGAGCAGAGTACGACGCCTTGGTGTGGGAGTCCGACCTGGTGCGGGAAGGCCTCCTGCAGCAGGCCCTGGCCCTCCTGGAGCACACCCCTTACGTGCAGCGGCCGCAGGAGGGCAGGTACGCGGGGGCGCTGGTGATGGACACCTCGCCCTTCGTGGAGGGGCTGGAAGACCCCTACCTGGTGCTGGTCCGGTCGGACGGCACAGCCACCTACCCGGCCAAGGACATCGCCTTCCAGTTCTGGAAGATGGGGCTGCTGCAGGGCCTGGGCTTCCGTGCCTTCACCCGACAACCCTCGGGCCGCGTCCTGTACACCTCCCACCCCGAGGGCGACCGGTCGGCGCGGTTCGGCGGGTGCGAGGAGACCATCAACGTGATCGACGTTACCCAGAGCTATCCGCAGCGGGTCGTCCGGGCCGCCCTGGCGGTGGCGGGCCGGCCGGACCTGGCGGAGGGCGCCTACCACCTGGCGTACGAGACCGTGACCCTGGAGGGCCGCCGCATCTCCGGCCGCCGGGGCCACACGGTGTCCGTGGACGAGGTGTTGGACGAGGCGTGCCGCAGGGCGCGACAGGTCGTGGCGGAGAAGAACCCGGACCACCCGGACCCGGACGCCGCCGCGCAGGCCGTGGGGATCGGTGCGGTGCGGTTCGCCATGGTGAAGACCGAACCCCGCCGGCAGATCGACTTCCGTTGGGAGCAGGCCCTGTCCTTTGACGGGGACAGCGGTCCGTACGTCCAGTACGCGCACGCCCGGGCCGCCTCCCTCCTGCGCCGCGCACAGGATGCCGGTTTGCAGGACGAAGAGCCGGACCTCACCCAGGTCACCGAGTTCGAACGGCCCGTGGCGAGGGCGCTGTTGGACTTCCCCGAGGCCGTCCGCGCGGCGGCGGCCCAACGCACCCCTCACGTGCTGGCGCAGTACCTCCTGGAGCTGGCCGCGGTGTGGAACGCGTACTACAACGCCCGAAACCCGGACGGCAGCTCCGCCACCCCGGTGCTGCAGGCCCCGCCGGGGCTGCGCGGGACGCGGCTGAGCCTGGTCCGCCAGGTGAGGGAGGTGCTGCGCACCGGGCTGGAGCTGCTGGGCGTGCCTGCCCCCGAGGTCATGTAGGGGCCATGCCAGAGCCCGTCCGCGTCATGATCCTGGGTGCGGGCGGACGAGACTTTCACAACTTCAACGTGTACTTCCGCCACCGCCCGGACTACCGGGTGGTGGCCTTCACCGCCACCCAGATCCCGCACCTGGCCGGCCGTCGCTACCCGCCGGAGCTGGCAGGTCCTCACTACCCGGACGGCATCCCCATCGTGCCCGAGGAGGAGATGGAGGCGTGGATCCGGCGCGAGCAGGTCGGCGAGGTGGTGTTCAGCTACAGCGACGTCCCCCACGAGCACGTCATGCACGTGGCCTCCCGGGCCATGGCCGCAGGGAGTTCCGTCCGGCTGCTGGGGCCGCAGGACACCATGCTGCGGGTCCGGGTGCCCGTGGTGGCGGTGGGTGCGGTGCGGACCGGGTGTGGCAAGAGCCAAACGGCCCGCAAGGTGGCACGGCTGTTGCGCCTGTGGGGCCGGCGGGTGGTGGTGGTCCGCCACCCCATGGCCTACGGCGACCTGCTGGCCCAGGCGGTGCAGCGGTTCGCCTCCTGGGAGGATCTGGACCGCGCCGCACTGACCGTGGAGGAACGCGAGGAGTACGAGCCTCACGTGGCCTCCGGGGTGGTGGTGTACGCAGGGGTGGACTACGCGGAGGTGTTCCGCCGGGCAGAGGCGGAAGCAGACGTCCTGGTTTGGGACGGCGGGAACAATGACTTCCCCTTCGTGTGGCCGGACCTCTACGTGGTGGTGGTAGACCCCCACCGCCCCGGGCACGAGCTCCGCTACCACCCCGGGGAGGTGAACCTCCGCATGGCCCACGTGGTGGTGGTCAACAAGGTGGACACCGCACCCGTCGAAGCCGTGGAACAGGTCCGGCGCAACGTCCGGGCCGCAAACCCCGCCGCCGTCCTCGTGGAGGCCGCCTCCCCCATCCAGGTAGACCACCCGGAGTGGGTAGCGGGCCGTCGCGTGGTGGTGGTGGAGGACGGGCCTACGGTGACCCACGGGGAGATGCCGTACGGGGCGGGGCTTCTAGCCGCCCGGGCTTTGGGGGCGGTGGTGGTGGATCCGCGTCCGTACGCCACGGGGAGTCTCCAGCAGGTCTTCCGGGACTACCCGCACCTCACGGAGGTCTTGCCCGCCATGGGGTACGGAGGGGAGCAGCTTCGGGAGCTGGCGGAGACGCTTCTGCGTGTGCCCGCGGACGCGGTGGTGGTGGGGACCCCGGTGGACCTGCGGCGCCTGCTGCAGCTGGACAAACCCGCCGCCAAGGTCCGCTACGAGCTGGAGGAGAGGGGCTCGCCGACCCTGGCGGAGCTGCTGCACGCCTGGCTGGAGGAGGGCTGGCGGCCCTCACTGGGGCGGCCGCGGGCCCAGCTTGACCTGTAGTTGCAGCCGCTGGCCGCCGCGGACCACCGTCACCCTCACCACGTCCCCGACCTTCCGCTGCAGGATCTCCCGCTGGAAGTCCGCAGCGCCCTCCACCCGCTTGCCCTGCATCTCCACGATGATGTCCAGGGGCTTCACCCCGGCCGCCTCCGCCCCGCTGCCCGGCACGACCTGCTGCACCAGGACCCCGTGGTCCGCGGCCAGCCCGTAGGCCTGTGCCAGCTCCCGGGTCACCTCCACGTACGCCACCCCGAAGAAGGGCCGCTGCACGCTGCCCGTGCGGATCAGCTGCTCCATCACCGACCGCGCCACGGAGGAGGGAATGGCGAACCCGATGCCCTGCGCCTGGGGGATGATGGCGGTGTTGATGCCGATCACCTGCCCAGAACTGTTCACCAGGGCGCCCCCGCTGTTCCCCGGGTTGATGGCCGCGTCGGTCTGGATCAGGTTGTCGATGACGAACCCTGGCACCTGGATGGATCGGTTGAGGGCGCTGACCACACCCACGGTCACCGTGCTCCCTAACCCGAAGGGGTTGCCGATGGCGATGGCCAGCTGGCCCACCTTGAGGCTGTGGGAGTCCCCCAGCTCCGCCGCGGGCAGCTTGCGCCCCCGGGGGTCCACCTTGATCACCGCCAGGTCCGAGGGCGGGTCGGTACCCACCACGCGTCCTTCCAGTTCGGTGCCGTCCAGCAGCCGCACCCGGATCTGGGTGGCGTTGCGGATCACGTGGTTGTTGGTCAGGATGTACCCATCCTCGCTCACGATGACCCCAGAGCCCGCGCCCTCCTGCGGGAACAGCTGACCGAAGAAGTCCGGCGCGAACCCGCGGGTCTGGATGTTGACCACCGCGGGCCGCACCTTCTCCACCACCTGGATCACCACGGACTCCTCCGTCTGCACCCGCACCACTCCGCCGGGCGGCTGGGGCGACTGTGGGGAGGAGGCCACCGCGGGCGCTGGCGTCGCCACCCGCCGCGCGGACAGATATCCGCCCACGGCCCCCGCGGCCAGGGCCGCCAGCACCACGGCCACCCACACGCCGAACCCCGGGCCGCGAGGCGGCGTTCCCTGAGGGGACGCGTACACGGGATACGGACTCGACATGGCTCTACCCTCGTGCCGCACAGGTCTCCTTCATAATGTCACACGGCGCCGGCCGCGTGTTGCGGGCCCGCGGCGGCTGGACACCAGGCCTACCTACCGCGACCATAAGGGGAACAGGATCTTGATGTGCGTCACCCGCAGCAACGCCGCGTCCTGGCGCCCCACGAGCGGCGGCAACAGCTGCCAGGATCCCGCGTCCACCCGGCACATCACCAGGAACCGCTCCGCCACGCGGAGCTGCCACTCCGCTTCGTCCAGCAGGTCGTCCGCCTCGTACCGGGGCGCGATGAACGCACTGAACAGCGGGGCGGTGCCCTGCGGGGAGGGGTCCAGGGGGTTGAGGGGACCGACCACCATCCACTGGGTGCCCAGCACCGCGCCCACCAGCTCCGGGCTGTGGGCGTGGTCCCGCGGGATGATCTGGAACCCACCCACCTGCCCCACGGGAGATGTGGAAACGTCGATCACCCCGGGGTGGTTGGCCCGCACGCGCCCGATGCCTACATACTGCGTCCCCTCGAACCGGCCCACACCGGCCACCGGGCGGAGGACCACCGCCAGCAGCTCCTCCGACCCGTCCGGGTACCGGGCCCGCACCAGTCCTCCAAACCGGTTCTCGAACTCCACCTCCGCCGGGTAGCGCGCGGGCCGACGCACCACCACCACCACCCGTGCGCCCACGGTGGGCGTCCAGCCCGCCGCCGGGCGCATCCCCTCCGGCGCCTCCACCCACACCTCGTTGCCCACGAACGCGCTGTACCGGCCGCCGAAGATGGCGCCCCCGCCAGGGATGTCCGTGAGAACCACGTGCGGCGCCCAGCGGGCGCCCCGCGGCCACAGGGTGAAGATCAGGCCCCGGCCGTCCGGAGCTTCGCCCACCTTCACGTGCACCGCGTTGGCACCGCTGGCCACCACCGTACCCGCCCGGCCCCAGCGGCTGGCGGTGAATCCCACCGCGGTGGCCACCGCGGGCCGTACCACCCGGCCCACCTGTTTCCACGTGCGGCCGCCGTCCTCGCTGGCCTCCACCGCCCCGCCCGGTGCGTTCTCCCACCGCCACCGGTACACCTCCAACGTGTCCTCGCCCGCCGCCGTCACCCCACCCGGGTGCGCGGCCGCCGCCCACGCCACCACCAGCAGGACCGCCAGCCTTGCCCCGCGGAACATTCCTTCACCTCCTCCGCACCATTTTGGGGGAAGGATTCCGGCGCGGGCGACCCGAAAACCGGACAGCGTGCTGAACTGGCTGCGGCGTCCCAAATACGAATCCGTGGAGCGACGGGACATCCCCGCGGGGCTGTGGGCGAAGTGCCCGCGCTGCGCGCAGCTGGTGTACCGCAAGGAGCTGGAGCGCAACCTCAAGGTGTGCCCCAAGTGCGGCTACCACCACCGGTTGAGCGGCCCGGAGCGGCTGCGGCTGCTGGTGGACGAAGGGACGTTCCAGGAGTGGGACGCGGACCTGGCTTCGGAGGACCCCCTGGGGTTCCCCGAGTACGCGGACCGCTACCGGCAAGCGGTGCAGCGCACAGGCCGTCCCGAGGCGGTGTTGTGCGGCCGGGGGCGGATCGACGGTGTGCCGGCGGCGGTGGCGGTGCTGGACTTCGACTTCCTCGGGGGGAGCATGGGCTCCGTGGTGGGCGAGAAGGTGGCGCGCACCTTCGAGCGGGCGGTGGACCTGCGGCTGCCCGTGGTCACCTGCAGCGCCAGCGGCGGGGCCCGCATGCAGGAGGGCGTGCTGTCCCTCATGCAGCTGGCGAAGACCGTGGCCGCGGTGGGGCGGCTGCACGCCGCGGGGCTGCCGTTCGTGTCCGTGCTGTGCGACCCCACCACCGGCGGGGTCACCGCCTCCTTCGCCATGCTGGGGGATGTGCACGTGGCGGAACCGGGAGCGCTCATCGGGTTCGCGGGGGCCCGGGTGATCGAGCAGACCATCCGGCAGAAGCTGCCCGAGGGGTTTCAGACCGCGGAGTTCCTCCTGCGCTGCGGGCTGGTGGACCTCATCGTGCCCCGGGCGGAGCTGAAGGCCACCGTGGCGCGCCTGCTGCACCTCATGGGCGCCGGGGAGGTGGTCGGGTGACCGACGCGCAGGACCGCGCCGCCCGGGAACGGGAGCTGGAGCAGCTGGAGGAACAGCTGGCCCAGATGCGCGCCTCCGGGGCGGACACCGCAGACCTGGAAGCGCGGGTGCAGGCCCTGCGGGAGGCGGTGTGGCGCCACCCGTCCCCCTGGCAGGTGGTGCAGGCGGCGCGCCACCCACAGCGGCCCAAGCTGGGCGACTACCTCACCCGGATCTTCACCGATGTGGTGGAGCTCCACGGGGACCGGTTGTTCGGGGACGACCCCGCGGTGTTCGCCGGGCTGGCCCGCCTGGACGGCGAACCGGTGGTGGTGGTGGGCCACCACAAGGGCAAGGACACGCGGGAGAATGTCTACCGCCGGTGGGGCATGCCCAACCCCGAGGGCTACCGGAAGGCCGCGCGGTTGTTCCGGCTGGCCGACAAACTGGGGCTGCCCGTGGTGGCGTTGGTGGACACCCCCGCCGCCTACCCCGGGGTGGAGGCGGAGGAGCGCGGCCAGGCGGAGGCCATCGCCCGCAGCATCTTCACCCTGGTGCAGCTGCGCAGCCCGGTGGTGGTGGCCATCACAGGAGAGGGCGGCAGCGGCGGGGCCCTGGCCATCGGCGTGGGAGACCGCGTCCTGATGATGCAGTACGCCATCTACTCCGTGATCCCGCCTGAGGGGTGTGCCGCCATCCTGTGGCGGGACGCGGCCCGGAAGGAGGAAGCCGCCAGTGCCCTCAAGCTCACCGCCCAGGACCTCCTTGAGTTGGGCGTGGTGGACGAAGTGGTCCCTGAACCTCTCGGGGGCGCCCACCGGGATCCCGACCGGGCGGCTGCGGCCCTTCACGAAGCCCTGACACGGCACCTGGGGGAGGTTCGGGCCCTGCCCCCGGAAGAGCGCATCCGGTGCCGGTACGATAAGTACCGGCGCATGGGGCGTTTTTCCCTGCGGCCCGCACACGCCGCAGCACCGTCTGACGATCCGAGGAGCGCTGATGTCCGGTGAGCAGCGGCCGTCCCTGAACCTCGAGGAGATCCGGGAGCTGGTCCGGATCGCCAGCGAGGCAGACATCGCGGAGCTGGAGGTGGAGGCGGGCCACCTGCGGGTGGCTATCCGCAAGGCGCCGCGCGCCTCGCCGGCGCCTGTGGCACCTGCCAACCCCCCGGCAGTCGCTCCCAGCACGCCCGCCGCGCCCGAGGCGCCGGCCCCGCAGGCGCCCAGCCCGCACTGGGTGCCCGTGACCGCGCCCATGGTGGGCACCTTTTACCGCGCGCCCGGCCCGGACCAGCCGCCGTTCGTCCAGGAGGGCGACCGGGTGGAGGCCGGCCAGACCCTCTGCATCATCGAGGCCATGAAGATGTTCAACGAGATCCCCGCGGAGGTGTCCGGGCGGGTGGTGCGGGTGCTCGCGGAGAACGGGGCGCCCGTGGAGTACGGACAGCCGCTGTTTCTCATCGACCCGCAGGGCTAGCCCGCATGTTCCGGAAGGTGCTGGTGGCCAACCGGGGCGAGATCGCGGTGCGCGTGATCCGGGCGTGCCGGGAGCTGGGGATCCGCACGGTGGCGGTGTACTCCGAGGCGGACCGCGACAGCCTGCACGTGCGCCTGGCCGACGAAGCCTTCTGCATCGGCCCGCCGCCCGCGGCGGAAAGTTACCTGAACGTCCCGAACATCCTGAGCACCGCGGAGCTGTTGGGCGTGGATGCCATCCACCCCGGCTACGGCTTCCTGTCGGAGGATCCCCGCTTCGCGGAGATCTGCCGGGACGCCAAGATCACCTTCATCGGCCCGCCCCCGGAGGCCATCGAGGCCATGGGCAACAAGGCCCGGGCCCGGGAGATCGCTCAGAGGGCGGGTGTTCCTGTGGTCCCGGGAAGCCCCGGCCCCGTGCGCACGGAGCGTGAGGCCTCCCAGGTGGCGGACCGTCTGGGCTACCCGCTTCTGGTGAAGGCCTCCGCGGGCGGTGGGGGTCGCGGCATGCGGGTGGTGCACAACCGCGACGACCTGGCCCGGGCCCTGCAGACGGCCCAGCGGGAGGCGGAGGCGGCCTTCGGCAGCGGCGAGGTGTACCTGGAAAAGTATCTGGAAGAGCCCCGCCACGTGGAAGTCCAGGTCCTCGCGGACAGCCGGGGCAACGCGGTCCACCTGGGGGACCGGGAGTGCTCCATCCAGCGCCGCCACCAGAAGCTCCTGGAAGAAGCCCCGGCTCCGGGGCTTTCCCCGCGCCTGCGGGAGCAGCTGTACCGGGCGGCCCTGCGCCTGGTCCGCGCCATCGGGTACGTCAACGCGGGCACCGTGGAGTTCTTGGTGGACCGGCACGAGAACTTCTACTTCCTCGAGATGAACACCCGCATCCAGGTGGAGCACCCCGTGACGGAGATGGTGACGGGGCTGGACCTGGTGGCCGAGCAGATCCGCGTGGCCGCGGGGGAGCGGCTGCGCTTCACCCAGCGGGAGGTGGAGTTCCGCGGCCACGCCCTGGAGTGCCGGATCAACGCGGAGGACCCCGCCCACGACTTCCGGCCGTCCCCGGGCCGGGTGGTGTCCTTCGTGCCGCCCGGGGGGCCCGGGATCCGCGTGGACACCCACGTGTACGCGGGCTACACGATCCCCCCGTACTATGATTCACTGGTGGCGAAGGTGGTGGCCTGGGGACGGGACCGGGCGGAGGCCATCGTCCGGATGGAGCGGGCGCTGCGGGAGTTCGAGATCACCGGCATCCGCACCACCATCCCGCTCCACCGCGCCATCCTAGACAACGCGTTCTTCCGGCGCGGCGAGGTGTACACCAACTTCGTGCAGCGCCGCGTGGACCTGGCTCAGCTCGGCCGATGGTCCACCTGAGCGCGGAAGGGGGACCCATGCAGCACGCGCAGCCGGTCACCGTGCCGGCGGAAACCCTCCTGGAGTGGTACCGGACCCTGGTGTTCTGCCGCCGGTTCGAGGAGCAGACGGAGCGCAGCTTCCGGCGGGGCAAGATCGGCGGTTACCTGCACGTGGCCATCGGCCAGGAGGCGGTCCCCCTGGGCTTCCTGTCCGCGGCCCGGGCGGACGACGTGTTCTTCGTCTCCTACCGCGACCATGTGCACACCCTGGTCCGTGGCACCGATCCGGGGGCGGTCATGGCGGAGCTGTACGGTAAGCTGGGGGGAACATGCAAGGGTAAGGGCGGCTCCATGCACCTGTTCGACGTCTCGCGGGGGAACTACGGCGGCTATGGCATCGTGGGCGGCCACATTCCCCTCGCCGTCGGCGCCGCGTACGCCCTGCGCTACCAGGGCACCGACCGGGTGTGCCTGTGCTTCTTCGGGGACGGGGCCATGAACAGCGGGGCGCTGCACGAGGCGGCGAACCTCGCAGGCCTGTGGGGCCGCGAGGGTCTGTGCCCGGTGGTGTTCGTGGTGGAGAACAACCAGTACGGGATGGGCACGTCTGTGGAGCGCGCCTCCGCGGTGGCGGAGCTGGCCCGACGGTTCGACGCCTACGACATCCCCAACGAGCGGTGTGACGGGATGGACGTGGTGGTGGTGTACGAGGTGGCCCGGCGGGTGGTGGACCAGGTCCGTCGCACCGGCCGGCCGTACGCGGTGGAGACCATCACCTACCGGTTCTCCGGGCACGGGGCCGCGGACCTTTTCCAGCCGTACCGGACCAAGGAGGAGGTGGAGCGGTGGCGACAGCGGGATCCCATCCTTCTGCTGGAGCGGCGGCTGCGGCAGGAAGGCCTCCTGGACGACGCCCGGGTGCGGGAAGTAGAGGCGTGGGCGGAGCAGCGGGTGCAGGAGGCGGTGGCGTTCGCGGAAGCGAGCCCTGAGCCGCCGCCGGAGGAGCTGTACCGGGACGTGTACGGAGGCTGACCCCATGCCGGAGATGACCTACCGGGAGGCGTTGCGCTCCACCCTGGTGGAGGAGATGGACCGCGACCCGCGGGTGCTGCTGCTGGGGGAGGACATCGGCGTCTACCAGGGCACCTTCCGGATCACGGAGGGGCTGCTGGAACGGTACGGGCCCCGGCGGGTGATCGACACCCCCATCTCGGAGCTCGGGTTCATCGGCGCCGCCATCGGCATGGCCATGCTGGGCTTGCGGCCGGTGGTGGAGGTGATGACGTGGAACTTCTCCCTGCCCGCCGCGGACCAGATCCTCCAGAACGCCGCCAAGGTGCGGTACTTCTCCGGCGGGCAGGTGTCGGTGCCTTTGGTGATCCGGGGGCCCAACGGCGCCGGCGTGCAGCTGTCCGCGCAGCACTCCCAGTCCCTGGAGTCCTTCTACGGCCACTTCCCGGGCCTGCGGGTGGTGGCCCCCGCCACCCCCGCGGACGCCCGGGGGCTGCTGCGCACCGCCCTCCGTGCGGAGGACCCTGTGATCTTCCTGGAACACGCGGCCCTGTACGGCATGCGGGGTCCAGTACCGGAGGCCGACTACACGGTGCCCTTCGGCCAGGCGGCGGTGGTGCGGCCTGGCCGGGATGTGACCGTGGTGGCGTACAGCCGCATGCTGCACCTGGCCCTGGCGGCCGCGGACGAACTGGCGCAGGAGGGGGTGGAGTGCGAGGTGGTGGACCTGCGCTGCCTCCGCCCCCTGGACATGGACACCGTGGCGGAGTCCGTGCGGCGCACGCACCGCGCGGTGGTGGTGCAGGAACAGTGGCCCCTGTTCGGCGCCGCCGCGGAGGTGGCGACAGGCATCTACGAGCGGTGCTTCGACGACCTGGACGCGCCCGTGGAACGGGTTACGGGGGAGGACGTGCCCGCTCCGTACGCCCGCAACCTGGAGAAGCTGGCGTTCCCGGACGAGAGCCGGATCGCGCAGGCCGTCCGCCGGGTCCTGCAGTAGCGGGAGGGGTCATGGCCGAGGTCATCATGCCCAAGATGGGCGACGCCATGACGGAGGGCCGGATTCTGTCGTGGCGCAAGCGCCACGGGGAGCGCGTGGAAAAAGGCGAGGTGCTCGCGGAGATCGAGACGGACAAGGTCAACGTGGAGATTGAGGCGGAGGCCTCCGGCATCCTGCACATCGCCGTGCCCGAGGGCCGAACCGTCCCCGTGGGGCAGGTGATCGCGTACATCAACGGCCACCCCGTGGGACCCGCTCCGGAGCCCCAGCCCGTCCAGACCGCACCGCCCCCGCCGGCCGCCCCGGCCCCGCCCCCGGCCACAGAGCGGGTGAAGGCCTCTCCTCTGGCCCGCCGGATCGCCGCGGAGCACGGGGTGGACCTGTCGCAGGTAAAGGGCACCGGCCCCGGCGGCCGCGTGGTGGAGCGCGACGTGCTGGCGTACCTGGAACGCCGCGCCCCCGCCGTCCCGCCGCCTGCGGAGGCGGAGTACGAGGACGTCCCCCTGAGCCGCATGCGCCAGGCCATCGGCTGGGTGGTGACGCAGAGCAAGCAGCAGGTCCCGCACTTCTACGTCACGGTGGAAGTGGACATGGGGCGAGCCCTGGAGCTGCGGGAGCAGCTGCGGGAGGCCCTGGGCGAGGAGGGGCGTCTCACCGTCAACGACCTGGTCCTGAAGGCCACCGCCCTGGCGCTGCGGCAGCACCCGGATCTCAACAGCCAGCTGGTGGACGAACAGACCCTGCGGCGGTTCCGGAGGGTCCACCTGGGGATCATGGTGGCCACCCCCGACGGCCTCATCGTGCCTGTGCTGCGGGACGCGGACCGCCTGCCGCTCCTGCAGCTGGCCAAGGAAGCCCGGCGGCTCGTGGAAGGCGCGCACGCCAAGCGGCTCCGCCAGGAGGAGTACACGGGTGCCACCTTCTCCGTGAGCAACCTGGGCATGTACGACGTGGTGAACTTCGTGGCCGTCATCCAGCCGCCTCAGGCCGGCATCCTGGCCGTGGGCCGGGCGCAGGAGCGGCCCGTGGTCCGCTCAGGCCAGGTGGTGGTGCGGCCCGTGTTGCAGCTCACGGTGTCCGCGGACCACCGGGTGACCGACGGAGTCGGGGCGGCCCGCTTCCTGACAGACGTCAAGGGGCTGCTGGAGAACCCGGCGCGCCTACTGCTGTGAGGCGGCCAGCTCCTCCAGGGTCTTTCGGTAGGTTTCGAAGTCCGCAGCGCTCCACAGCACCATGCGCACCACGTGAAACGTCCCGGGGTTTTCGCGCAGGAAGTCCAACACGGTCCGAAGCGCCACCCGCGCCGCCCGGTCCACGGGAAACCCGTACGCGCCGGTGCTGATGGAGGGAAACGCCACCGACCGCAACCCCTTCTCCTTGGCCAGGGCCAGGCTGGACCGGTAAGCGCTGGCCAGGACTTCGTCCTCCCCTTCCACGCCGCCGCGCCACACGGGCCCGACGGTGTGGATCACGTAGCGGCTGCGCAGCTTCCCGCCTGTGGTGATCACCGCGCAGCCGGGCGGCAAGCGTCCTCCGGGGAGGGTTCTGACGATCTGCTTGCACTCCTCCAGGATCGCGGGCCCACCGGCCCGGTGGATGGCCCCGTCCACCCCGCCGCCTCCCATCAGGCTGGGGTTGGCCGCGTTCACGATGGCGTCCGTGTCCTGCTGCGTGATGTCCCCGCGCACCAGCTCCAGGACACTCCCGCCGACCGAGACGGAAACTCTACTCACCGACCTCCCCTCCTTCCTGCGTTGCCAGGTAGGCGGCTCCGAGGATTCCCGCGCGGTCCCCGAGCGCGGCGGGGACGATCCGCGCCGCCCGCCACGGCCGGTCGAAGCTCGCCTCCCGGGCTGCCTGCCGCAGCGGGTCCCACAGCCACCGCCCGGCCCGCGCCACCCCGCCTCCCACCACCACCACCTCAGGGTTCAGCAAATTCAGCAGCCCCGCCACCGCCCAGCCCAGATACCGCCCGGCCCTCCCAAGCGCCTCCTGGGCCAGCCCGTCGCCCGCCTCCGCGGCCTCCGCCACCTCCCGCGCGGAAAACCGCGTCCGGGCGGCCAGGAGGCTTTCCCGGCCCTGCCGGATTTGTTCCTCCGCCCAGCGGGCGATGGCCGGACCCGAGGCGATCCCCTCCAGGTGGCCCCGCCGCCCGCACGAGCACACGGGACCCGCGGGGTCCACCACCACGTGTCCGATCTCCCCCGCGGTGTCGGTGGCACCCCGGTACAGCCGGCCGTCCAGCACCAGCCCACCCCCAACCCCCGTGCTCACCGTCAGGTACACCAGGTGCCGGCTTCCCCTCCCCGCCCCTCGCCACCACTCCCCCAGCCCCGCCGCGTTGGCGTCGTTCTCCAGCACCACCGCCCGACCCAGCCGCTCCTGCAACATGCGCTGCAGCGGAACGTCCTTCCAGCCGTGCAGGTTCGGGGGCTCGAACACCACACCGTCCCGCACGCTGAGGGGTCCCGGCACCGCCACCCCCACCTTACCCGGCACGGGCGGCAGGCGTTCCACGAGGCGCGCGATGGCCTCCACCACCGCCTCCGGCCCGGTCTGCGGCGTGGGCGCCCGCAGCACGTCCACCACCTCGCCCTGCGGGCTCACCACCCCTGCCCGGATCCAGCTGCCTCCCAGGTCCACCGCCACCGTGCCGCCTGTCACGCCGCGCCTCCCAGTGGCCCTGCAGGAAGTTTCGCCTCCGCACTCAAAAGATACGCTACGGACCTGCCATGGAGCTGGGAGGTGAGGGATGACGTACCTGGTGGCCGCGGTCGTCGTCGGCCTGTGGCTGCTGTTGTCGGCCGTCAAGATCGTCCGCGAGTACCAGCGGCTGGTGGTGTTCCGGTTCGGCCGGTCGATCGGCCAGCGGGGCCCGGGGATCGTGTTCCTGATCCCCTTGGTGGACCGGGCGGTGTGGGTGGACCTGCGGGAAGCCTTTTTGGAAATTCCCTCCCAGACCTGCATCACGAAGGACAACGCCCCCATCAACATCGACTTCCTGATCTACTGGAAGGTGGTGGAGCCGGAGGCGTCCGTGATCCAGGTGGCGGACTTTGCGGGCGCGGCCCGGGGGATCGCCACCACCACCCTGCGCGCGGTGATCGGCGACATCGTGCTGGACGACGTGCTGGCCCGGCGGGAACAGATCAACCAGGTGTTGCGGGCCAAGCTGGACGAGGTGACCGAGCGGTGGGGGGTCAAGGTGACCGCGGTGGAGATCCGGGAAATCCTACCGCCGCGCGAGGTTCAGGAGGCCATGACCCGTCAGATGTCTGCAGAGCGCAACCGCCGGGCCGTGGTCACGGAGGCGGACGGAAAGCGGGAGGCGGCCATCAAAGTCGCGGAGGGCGAAAAGCAGGCGGCCATCCTCAAGGCGGAAGGCGACCGTCAGGCGGCCATCCTGCGGGCGGAGGGCTTCGCCTTGGCCCTGGACAAGATTTTCAGCGTGGCCCGGAACGTGGACAGCAAGACCATGACGTTGCAGTACCTGGAGGCCCTGAAGGCTCTGGGCGAAAGCCCCGCCACCAAGTTCGTGTTCCCCATGGAGTTCACCCGGCTGCTGGCGCCCCTGGGTGACCTGGCCCAGAAAGCCCTGGAGGACAAGGGGACGGCCGCGTAGGCCGGCGCAGGAGCCGGACCGCGACGCCGCGCCCCAGGCGGCGGTTCAGACGATGGCCTCGTGGGTCTGCGCGTTGAACAGGTGCATCTTCCGCAGATCCATGGCCACGGTGACCTCGTCCCCCATCTTGGCCTGCGTGTGGGCGTCCACCCGCGCCACCAGGGAGTGGCCGCCGGCGTCCAGGTAAAGGATCACGTCGGAGCCCAGGGGCTCGTGTACCTCCACCTTGGCCCGCAGGGTGACGAAGGACGGAGGCAGCTGGCCGTTGCGCAGGGCCGCGTCCTCCATGTGCTCCGGCCGGATCCCGAAGATGACCCGCTGCCCCTCCCACGGCCGCACGTACTCGTACAGGTCGGGCGGGATGGGCACCTGCCACGTCCCCGCGTCGAACACCAGGGTCCCGTCCCGCTGCCGGACCTCCCCCGGCACGAAGTTCATGGAGGGGCTACCGATGAATCCTGCCACGAACAGGTTCGCGGGCTTCTCGTACAGGTTCATGGGGCTGTCCACCTGCTGGACCACGCCGTCCCGCATCACCACGATGCGGTCACCCATGGTCATGGCCTCCACCTGGTCGTGGGTCACGTACACGGTGGTGGTCTGCAGCCGCGCGTGCAGCTTCTTGAGCTCCGCCCGGGTCTGCACCCGGAGCGCCGCGTCCAGGTTGCTCAACGGCTCGTCCATGAGGAACACCTGGGGTTCCCGCACGATGGCCCGGCCCACTGCCACCCGCTGGCGCTGGCCTCCGGACAGCTGGCGGGGCTTGCGGTCCAGCAGGTTCTCGATGCCCAGCATGGCCGCGGCCTCCCGCACCCGCCGGTCGATCTCGTGCTTCGGGTACTTGCGCAGCCGCAGCCCGAAGGCCATGTTGTCGTACACGGTCATGTGCGGGTACAGGGCGTAGTTCTGGAACACCATCGCGATGTCCCGATCCTTGGGCGGGACGTCGTTCACCAGCCGGTCCCCGATGTAGATGTTGCCCTCCGTGGCCTCCTCCAGCCCCGCGATGAGCCGCAGGCACGTGGTCTTCCCGCACCCCGAGGGGCCCACCAGGACCGTGAACTGGCGGTCCGGGATCTCCAGGGTGACCCGGTTCACCGCCACCACGTTGCCGAACCGCTTCGTCACATTCTCCAGGAACACCCGGGCCATGCCCGATTCCGCCTCCTTCGCCCCCTCAAGAGCCCAGCCGCCGCTTGAGCTCGTCGATGACCGCCACTGGGGTTGGATCCACCTCGTTCAGATATGCAAGATACACGCTCACCAGATCCCCGAACAAGACGAGGGACAGCAGCCGGCTGAGCCGGCGGGTCCCCCGGGCGTGCACTTGGTGGACGCCCGCCGCCCCACCCAGGGCCACCTCCCGGGTGATCTCCACCCGGCGCACCAGCCTCGGCGCGTCTTCCGGGTCCCGCAACACCACCACCTCCAGCAGGCCCTCCGGCTGCCCGGCCAGCGCCCAGCCGACGGTCTCGTTGTGGTTCAGCTCGGGGAACACGTTCCACGTAGCGTACACCTTGCTGTTCTCGTTGAGCTGCGTTTTCCACCGCAGCGCGGCGGGCTCCGACAGCCGGGAGGCCGCGTACACCACGGGCACCCGCCCCACCAAGGACCGGGCCAGCTGCTTGGTGGGGTTGTGCGCGGTGGGCACCTCCGGCCCCCACTCCGCGGCAAGGCTCCGCAGCAGGGCCTCTGCCTCCGTCACCTCCTCTTCCAGCCCCTCCACCCACCCCCACCGCTGCAGTGCGCCGAGCATGGGTCCGAGCAGGTAGCCCAGGGCTGCCCGCGGAGGCAGGCCCGAGGGGATGCGCACCAGCGGGACTCCGTCCTCCTGCGCCCTCTGTGCCAGCCGGCCGCCGGAGGTGACCGCCACGCAGGCGGCGCCGGCTGCCCGGGCTGCCCCGTACGCCGCCAGGGTCTCCTCCGTGTCTCCGGAGTACGAGCAGGCGAACACCACGGCCTCGGGTCCTACCCAGCCCGGCAGCGTGTAGTCCTTGACCACGGTCACCGGGAACCGCACGCGGTCGTACAGCAGGCTCCGGAGCAGGTCGCCACCGATCCCCGAGCCCCCCATCCCCAGCACCAGCAGGTGGGAGGGTGAGCTGCCCTCGGGGAGGGCCGCCCGTACGCCCAGCTCCCACCCTTCCCGCAGGAAGTCCGCGGTCCGCACCACGAGCTCCGCCATGCCGCCGGGATCCAAGGACGCGCGCCGCCCGGGGTCATCCAGCACGTACGTCACGCGTTGACATTTCGGGAGCTTGCCGGGGTTCCCCTGTCTTCCGCGTGCCTGGCTCTGTCGCGGAGCGGTAAACTGCCGTTGCGATGAAGCGCTGCGTCCTGGCGGCGGTGCCACGGCCGGAACACGGCCGTGCGGCCGTGGACCTGTTGGTGCCGCTATGCCGTGAGTGGGCCGCGGAGGCGGTCGTCCTCCACCCCCTTCCGGTGCCGCCCGACCAGCCTCTCAGCACCGCAGCCACCGGAGTCCAGCAGGCGCGGGAAGCTCTGGAGGCCGCCTTGCGGGAAGCCTCCGCCGCGGTGGCCGTGCGCGCGATGGTCCGCGCGGGCTACGACCCGTGGGCGGAGGTGGCCGCCGCCTGCCAAGAGCACGGCGCGCAACTGCTGGTGCTGCTCCGCGCGGGGTCCCTGGTCGACCGACTGTTCGGCCGACAGCCGGACGAGCTGCTCCGCGCGGCGCCGTGCGACGCGGTCCTCACGCCCCCCCTGCCTCCTGCCGCGTTCGCGCGGGTGCTGGTGGGCGTCCGCGGGGGCCCCAACGCGGAGCTGGCCCTGCGGGTGGCGCAGGCCCTGGCCAGGGCGGTGGGCGGGGAGGTCACCGCCCTGCACGTGTTCCGGGACGACGTCCACGAACGCGACCGCTGGCGTGAGGAGCGCCCGTACCTGGCGGTGATGCAGCGGGCCGAAGGGTCGGTCCGCAAGCGGATCGCGGCCGGCAGCGCCGCCCAGGTCATCGCGCAGGAAGCGCCCGGGTACACGGCGGTGGTGGTCGGCGCCACCGCGGACCCCGCGCGTCCCGCGGTACAGCCTGCCCTGCGCGCGGTGGAGCCCCTGGTGGTGGTCCGCAGCGGCCAATCCGTCCAGGCTTGGCTGGCGGAGCACGCGCGCGGGCCGGCCCGGTGGTCCCGGCCGGAGGTGGAGCGGTGGTTCGCCCACAACACCTTCCACGCCCGCGAGTTTGAGGACCTGGACCACCTGGTGGACCTCAAGCGGCAGCGGGGCTGGACCATCAGCCTCGGGCTGCCCGCCCTGAACGAGGAGGAGACGGTGGGCGCGGTGATCCGCGTGTTGCGGGACCGGCTGATGCGGGACGTGCCCCTGCTGGACGAGATGGTCCTAATCGACAGCGACTCCACCGACCGGACCCGGGAGATCGCGGAAGCCGAGGGCATCCCGGTGGTCCGGCACCGGGAGGTGCTGCCCCATCTGGGCTCTTACCGGGGCAAGGGAGAGGCGTTGTGGAAGAGCCTGTACGTGCTGCGGGGCGACGTGGTGGTGTGGGTGGATACAGACATCCGCAACATGCACCCCAAGTTCGTGTACGGGCTCGTGGGGCCGCTGCTGCGGGAGGACCGCATCCTGTTCGTCAAGGGGTACTACCGCCGCCCCGTGCAGGTGGGTGACCGGCTGTACGAGACGGGCGGGGGCCGCGTGACCGAGTTGGTGGCCCGTCCCCTGCTGAACCTGTTCTTCCCGCAGCTGTCGGGCCTCATCCAGCCGCTGGCGGGCGAGTACGCGGGGCGCCGGGAGGCCCTGGAACAGATCCCCTTCTTCACCGGCTATGGAGTGGAAACGGGCATGCTGATCGACCTGCTGAACCGGTTCGGGCTGGAGGCCATCGGCCAGGTGGACCTGGAACAGCGGGTGCACCGCAACCAATCGCTGCAGAGCCTGTCCCTTATGGCCTTCCAGATCGTCCAGGTGGTGGCCCGCCGGCTTGAGGATCGGCTGGGGACGCCGCTGCTCGATGGGGCGGACCGGACCATGAAGCTGGTGCGCTACGAGGAGGGGCGGCTGTCCTTGGAGGAGCAGGAGGTGGTGGAGGTGGAGCGACCGCCCATGGTCACCATCCCCGAGTACCGCGCCCGGCGGAGGTCCACCGCGGTAGGCCTCGGCGCCGATGCGTGACCGTCCCACAGACCCCCTGCAGGTGGTGGGCTCGCGGCTGGACCCAACCAGGGTGCCCTTCACGGACCGAGGCAGCCGGCTTCTGGTGTTCCGGGAGCCGGACCGCCACCGGCTGTACCTCCGGGTTTGCGAGCGATGGCCCAAGCTGGAGTACGTCGAGGGGACCTACCGCGTCCGCCCGCCCCTGCTAAAGGAGGTAGAGCTGCTGGATTCCTCCGGACAGCCCTTGAGGTGGGACCTGGACTGCTACCCGGACCAGTGGGTGTTCCACACGCCCGCGGGACGATTTGACCTGTGTTTCGCCACCCCGGAGCTCCTGGCCCTGCGGCCGCCCAGGGGACGGTGGGGCATCCGGTTCGTCGTCCGCGCGGACAGCCTCACGCCGGACCGGCGGGGCGGCCGGGCACGGGGCGTGCGCCACGTGGCCTACACCACCAACGCCCGGGTGCTGCGCAACGAGGCGGTTGCCACAGATGCGGGCCAGTGGCGGGTGACCGTGCTGGTGGACGACCACCCGCAGCCCCTGTTCACCGTGAACATCACGCCCCGGCTGGGCTTCGACCGCCGCATCCAGCCTCTGGGCCTGTTCGAGGCGGCGGAGCGGCGGTGGAGGGAGTGGTTTGACCGGGTTCCCGCCTGTCCTCCCCACCTGAGGCCCGCGTACCTGTACGCGTGGTACGTGATGCGGGCGGGGCTCATCAGCAGCCGGTACTACGTGACGCGGGAAGCCATGGTGCCGTCGAAGGTGCACTACGTGGGCCTGTGGCAGTGGGACGCGTTCTTTCACGCCCTGGCCTACCGCCACGTGGACCCGCAGCTGGCGCACGACCAGTTCCGCGTGCTGTTCGACCACCAGCGTCCGGACGGTATGGTGCCCGACTGCGTGTTCGACGAGGGGTTGGTGGACCACCTCGGATATCCCGTGGACGCGTCCGTGACCAAGCCGCCCGTGGCGGGCTGGTGCCTGTGGCGGGTGTACGAGGCCACGCGGGACCTGGACTTCCTGGACGAGATGTACGAGCCGCTGAGCCGGTGGCAGCGGTGGTGGCTGGAACGAGCCGACCGGGACGGCGACGGCGTCTGCCAGTACGACCACCCCTACTCCTCCGGACTGGACGACAGCCCCCTGTGGGACCGGGGGATGCCCGTGGAGTCCCCGGACCTGAACACTTACCTGTGCCTGCAGGCGGAGTCGTTGGGCCGCGTGGCGGACGCTTTGGGCCTGTCCGCAGAGGCCCAGGCATGGCAGGCTCAGGCGGACGGCCTGGCAGCCGCCCTGGTGGAGCACCTGTACGACCCCCAGCGGGGTGTGTTCTGGGCGCAGCGGATGACCGCCGCCGGCCACGAGCGGGTACCCGTGCTGGCGGTCACCTCCCTGCTGCCCCTGCTCACCGGCCGGCTGCCCCCGCGCGCCCGTGAAGCCCTGGTGGAGCGGCTGCTGGACCCAGAGGCCTTCTGGTCGCCTTACCCGGTGCCCACGGTGGCGCGCTGCGACCCTGCCTACGACCCGGACCGCATGTGGCGCGGCCCGGTGTGGGTCAACATGAACTACTTGCTGGTGGAGGCCCTGCTGCGGTGCGGACAGGCAGAACAGGCTCGCGAGCTGTGCGACCGCACCCTGGACATGGTGGCAGCTTTTCCCGACACGCGGGAGTACTACCACCCGGAGACCGGGCGTCCCGGGACCCGGGCCGCGCCCGCGTTCGGGTGGACCGCGGCCCTGTTCATCGACCTGGCCGTGCGGCGGGCCCGCGGGGAGATCTGAGCGGAGCCGCGAGGTGACCGGGTGGAGTTCGTGCGGGAAGTCCTCGGGCAGCTGACCGCTCCGGCCCACGTGGCCGGAGCGGTCCGGACGCTGGTGAGCGTGGCCCTGATCGTGGCCGCCGCCGCGGCGGCGGTGTCCCTGTCGCGGCGGGTCCTGGACCGGCTCCTCCGGCCTCTTCCGGGGGTGCGGGACTACGAAGCGCGGCTGGCCCGGGCCCGTACCCTGGCCTCCCTGGCCCACAGCGTGGTGCGCTACACGGTGTACTTCGTGGCCCTGGTGATGATCCTCCGACAGGTGAACGTGGACGCCGCCGCGGTCATCGCCAGCGCGGGGATTGCGGGTCTGGCGGTGGGGCTGGGCGCCCAGACCCTGGTACGGGACAGCCTTTCAGGGTTCTTCCTGCTGCTGGACGGCAGCCTCCAGGTCGGCGACGTGGTGTCCGTGGCAGGCGAGGTGGGCCAGGTGGAGCAGATCACCCTGCGGAACACCCAGATCCGCCGGTACACCGGCGAACTGGTGACCATTCCCAACGGGGAAATTACCCGCTTCGCCAACCTCAGCCGCGGATACCTGCGGGCGGTGGTCCTGGTGACCCTCCCCGCGGACGCGGACCTGGCCGCCGCGGCCGCGGTGGCCCGGGAGGTGGCGGAGAACTGGGCTTCCCAGCAAGGCGACCAGGTGACGGGCCCCGTGGAACTGGACCCGCTGGTGGAGCTGTCGTCCGCGGGCGCCACCCTGCGGGTGGCAGTACCGGTCCTGCCCGCCTTTCGGGCGGAGGCGGAGCGGCAGCTGCGCTGGCGGTTGCGGGAGGCCTTGCGGGAAGCGGGGCTCGTGGTGCAGGCGCTGTCGGGCAGTCCGTGGCCGCTATGATGGGTCTGCGGGGTGGTTCATGTCCACAAACTCGGACCGACCTTCTCCGGGCGGACGCAGGCGGACGTTGGGCCTGGTGCTGGCGGGTGGCCGCGGCGAACGACTCCACCCCCTGACCCGGGACCGCAGCAAACCGGCGGTCCCCTTCGGGGGCAAGTACCGCATCGTGGACTTCGTCCTCAGCAACCTAGTCAACTCCAACGTGTTCTCCCTGTACATCCTGGTGCAGTACAAGTCGCAGTCCCTCATCGACCACCTGCGCCACGCGTGGCGTGCCAGCGGGCTTCACGAGGACCACTTCGTGCTGGTGGTCCCGCCCCAGATGCGGTGGGGCGACTCCTGGTACCGGGGGACCGCAGACGCCGTGTACCAAAACCTGAACCTCATCCGGGACTTCGGGCCCGCCCTGGTGGCAGTGTTCGGAGCCGACCACATCTACCGCATGGACGTCTCCCAGATGGTGGACTTCCACCTGGAGCGGGAGGCGGAGGTGACGGTGGCGGCCCTGCCCGTGCCCCTGCAGGAAGCCACCCGCATGGGGGTGCTGGAGACGGATCCCGACGGCCGCGTGCGGGGCTTCGAGGAAAAGCCGGCCCGGCCGCGCCCCATGCCGGGGCGGCCGGGGTTTGCCCTGGCCTCCATGGGCAACTACCTGTTTGACGCGCGTTTGCTGGTGGACGCGGTCACCGAGGACGCCGCCCGGGACAGCGAGCACGACTTCGGCCGCAGCATCCTGCCGGCCCTGGTGTCCCGGCGCCGGGTGTTCGCGTACGACTTCCACACCAACCGCATCCCGGGCACCAAGCCGTATGAGGAGCCAGGCTACTGGCGGGACGTGGGCACCCTGGAGGCGTACTGGCGGGCCCACATGGACCTGCTGGGCCCGCAGCCACGGTTCGACCTGTCCAACCACCTGTGGCCCATCAAGGGCGCCCCTTATGCGGGGCCGTCCGCCCGGATCGTGTGCGGTGAGGTCCGGGACTCCCTGGTGGGGGAGGGGTGCGTCATCCACGGCGGTCGGGTGGTGCGGTCCGTGTTGGGCCGCGAGGTGCGGGTTGAGGAGGACGTGGAGGTGGAAGAATCCGTGGTCATGGACTACTGCGTGCTCCGACCCGGGGTCCGGCTGCGGCGGGTGATCGTGGACCGGTTCAACACCCTCGAGCCGGGAACGGTCATCGGGTTTGACCCTGAACAGGACGCCCGCCGCTACCACGTGGACCCCTCGGGGCTGGTGGTCCTGGGTCGCGGCGCCACCCGAGCCCTCTAAGAAGAGTCCGATTGACGTCTTTCGATATGGGTGCTAGCCTGGGGCCCGTGGTGCCTGAGCCTGCGTTCGTGCCCGGCTCCGCTGACCGGCTGCGACGGGATCCCTCCGCGGCGACTCCCGTGCCCCCGGGGCTGCACCACCGCGCCGGGGAGGCCTGTCGTGGGTTCGCCGCGCTGGCGGACCCCGCAAGGCTCCTCATCCTGCACATGCTCTCCCGCTCCGGCACGCTGTGCGTCTGCCAGCTCCAAGCGGCCCTTTCGTTGGCTCAACCCACAGTCTCCCACCACCTGAAGGTGCTGAGGGAGGCAGGGCTGGTGGAGTCGGAGCGCCGGGGCCCGTGGGTGCACTACCGCCTTCGCCGGGACGGGCTCAAGGCGCTGACCGCTGCCCTGCTGGACGTTTTGTAGCAGGGCCTTCCGCGCGTGAGACGCATGGAGATCGCATCGACAAACATCAATCGTCCGGTGGCCCCGTGGTAGAGCAGGAGCGGATCCGGCAGGCGGTAAGGCAGCGGTACGCCCGCGCCGCGCGGGAAGGCTGCTGCGGGTGTGGCCTCCCCGTTGCCGCTGAGACAGGTTGCGGGCCGTCCCTGGGCTGTGGGAACCCGGTGGCCCACGCCCACCTCAGGCCCGGGGAAGTGGTGGTGGACGTCGGCAGCGGCCCGGGGCTGGAGGTGATCGAGGCCGCGACCCTGGTGGGGCCCAGGGGACGGGCGGTGGGTATCGACATCACGCCCGAGATGGTGGCTGCGGCCAGGGGAAACGCGGCCGCCCGAGGAGTTCCCAACGCCTCCTTCCTCCTGGGAGACGCGGAGAGCCTACCCCTGCCCGACGACGTCGCCGACGTGGTGCTGAGCAACTGTGCCATCAACCTGGTACCCGACAAGCTCCGCGCGTTTTGCGAAGCGTTTCGCGTGCTGCGGCCCGGAGGGCGGCTGGTGCTATCCGACGTGGTGGCCCAGCAGCCTGTGCCGCCCGAGTTGCGACAGGACCTGGAAGCGTGGAGCGCGTGCGTATCGGGTGCGGTGGACCTCGAGGACGTCCTGCGAATGCTGCGGGCCGCGGGGTTCGACGCCACCGAGGTCCTGGAGGAGTCACCGGTCCGTTGGGGAAGTGCGTGGGGCGTACAGCTGCGCTCGGTCACCGTACGGGCCCGCAAGCCCCGACGAGAGCCACGCTCCCGCGGGTCCGGCTGCTAGAATCGCGTTGATGCAGCCTCTCGTCGCCCTGATCATGGGTTCCCGGTCCGACTGGGAGACCCTGCGGCACACGGCGGAGACCCTGGACGAGCTGGGGGTTCCGTACGAGGTCCGGGTGGTATCCGCCCACCGCACCCCGGACCTGCTCTACGAGTACGCCAAAGGTGCAGAGGCGCGCGGACTCGAGGTGATCATCGCGGGGGCGGGAGGCGCCGCACACCTGCCCGGCATGACCGCGGCCAACACCATCCTCCCCGTGTTGGGCGTTCCGGTGGAGACGCAGGCCCTCAGGGGTCTGGACTCCCTGCTGTCCATCGTTCAGATGCCGGCGGGAGTGCCTGTGGGGACCCTGGCCATCGGCCGGGCCGGTGCGGTGAACGCCGCGTTGCTGGCGGCCAGCATCCTGGGCAACAAGCACCCGGAGGTCCGGGAGGCGCTGCGCCGCTACCGCGCCCAGCAGACGCAGGCGGTGCTGCAGCACCCAGACCCCCGCAGCGGGCCGTGAGGATCGGCGTCCTGGGCGGAGGTCAGCTGGGCCGGATGCTGGCGTTGGCAGGCCTGCCCATGGGCGTGGAGTTCACCTTCCTGGACCCTGCACCGGACGCCTGCGCCGCCGCCGTGGGCCGTCACCTCCCGGCCCCGTACACCGACCCCACGGCCCTTGCGGAACTCGCCCGTACCTGCCAGCGGGCGACGTACGAGTTTGAGAACGTGCCGGTGCAGGCGGTGCGGGAGCTGGCCCGCTCGGTGCCCGTGTACCCACCGCCCCGCGCCCTGGAGGTGGCCCAGGACCGGCTGGCGGAGAAGCGGTTCTTCCGTTCGCTCGGGATCCCCACCCCGGAGTTCGCGGCCGTGGACTCTCTCGCCGAGCTGGAGGCCGCGGTGGAGCAGGTGGGCCTGCCCGCCGTCCTCAAGACCCGCCGCATGGGTTACGATGGAAAGGGCCAAAGGGTGTTGCGGGAGCCCCGCGAGCTGCAGCCCGCGTGGGAGGCCCTAGGGGGGGACGGCTTGATCCTCGAGGCCTTCGTCCCCTTCCGCAGGGAGCTGTCAGTGCTGGCGGTGCGGGATCGCGCAGGCCAGATGGCCTGCTACCCGGTGGTGCAAAACCACCACGAGGCGGGGATCCTGCGGCTTTCCGTAGCGCCCGCACCGGGCCTGGACTCCGCCCTAGAGCAGCTGGCGCACGACTACGCGCGCCGCGTCCTGCACGCCCTGAGCTACGTAGGCGTCCTGTGCGTGGAGGTGTTCGAGGTCGCCGGCATGCTGCTGGCCAACGAGATGGCCCCCCGGGTTCACAACTCCGGGCACTGGACCATTGAGGGGGCGTGGACCAGCCAATTTGCCAACCACGTCCGGGCGGTGGCAGGGCTCCCGTTGGGGTCCGCACAGGCGCGCGGGTGGTGCGCCATGGTGAACCTCCTCGGGGAGCAGCCGGACCCTGTGGAGGTGCTGCAGGTGCCGGGGACCTACTACCACTGGTACGGGAAGGCGGTGCGCCCCGGACGGAAGGTGGGGCACGTGACCGTGTGCGCGGACCGGCTGGAGCTTCTGCTGGAACGCCTGGAGGAGCTGCGGCGCCGGGGTCTGCGCGTGCCGCCCGTCCCCGCCAGCACCGCCCCGCAGCCCTGAGGGCAGGTCGTGCGCCTGAGCCGCCGCCGCTTCCAGCAGCTCGTGGAGGAGTCCCTGGCGGGGATCCCGGAGCCCTTCCGCCGTGCCCTGGACAACGTCCACGTGGTGGTGGAGGACTGGCCAACGCCCGAGCAGCTCGCCTCTGTGGGCCTCCCGGAAGACGGGGTCCTGTTCGGCCTGTACGAGGGCACCCCGCTGTCCGAACGGGGGCTGGAACCGCCCCTGCTGCCCGACCGGATCACCCTATTTCAGGGCCCTCTGGAGGAGGCCTGCGAGACCGAAGAGGAGCTCCGGGAGGAGGTGCGCCGCACCGTGCTCCACGAGCTGGGCCACTACTTCGGCCTGGACGAGGACCGCCTGGAGGAGCTGGGGTATGGTTAGAGCCGCTCAGCCCCACTCTCTACCAGCCGACGGGTAGGATCGGGAGTACGGGCGTTGCTCGGGCCCGCGGATCGCTGACGGTCCCGTCTACGCCGGCACCGGTTCCTTGCGCTCGATGGCGATGGTCCCGCCCCGCACCGTCACCACCGCCACGTCGCCCTCCTGCAACTCGCCGCGCAGTACCATGCGGCTGAGGGCGTTCTCCACCGTCCGCTGAATGAGCCGCCGCAGGGGCCGCGCCCCGTAGTCGGGGTTGTAGCCCTCCTGGGCCAGCCACGCCCGCGCCTCGGCGGTCACCTCCACCCGGATCTTTAGGTCCGCCAGCCGCCGCTCCAGCTGTGCCACCTGCAGGTCCACGATGCGCTCCAGCTGGGCTCGGGACAGCGGCCGGAACACGATGATCTCGTCCAGCCGGTTCAGGAACTCCGGCCGGAAGGTCCGCCGCAGTTCGTCCAGCACGTACACCTTGGCCAGCTCGAAGGCCGCGGCATCCTCCGGGTCCAGGTGCTGCAGGTGCTGGCTGCCCACGTTGCTGGTGAGGATCAGCACCGTGTTCTTGAAGTCCACGGTCCGGCCCTGCCCGTCCGTGAGCCGGCCGTCCTCCATCACCTGCAGGAGCACGTTCAGCACGTCGGGATGCGCCTTCTCCACCTCGTCGAACAGCACCACCCGGTACGGCCGCCGCCGCACCGCTTCGGTGAGCTGGCCGCCCTCCTCGTACCCCACGTACCCGGGCGGGGCACCCACCAGGCGGGAGACGGTGTGCTTCTCCTGGTATTCGGACATGTCGATGCGGACCATGGCGTCTTCGGAGTCGAACAGCACCTCCGCCAGGGCCCGGGCCAGCTCCGTCTTCCCCACCCCCGTGGGTCCCAGGAACAGGAAGGAGCCGATGGGCCGCTTGGGGTCCTTCAGACCCGCCCGTGCCCGTCGGATGGCGTCCGCCACCGCCTGCACCGCCTCCTCCTGACCGACGACCCGCTGGTGCAGCCGTTCCTCCAACTGCAGGAGCTTGCGCATCTCACCTTCCAGCAGCTTCGTGACGGGGATGCCCGTCCACTTGCTCACGACCTCCGCGATGTCCTCCGCGTCCACCTCTTCCTTCAGCAGCCGCTGCGGCCCCAGCTGGCGGAGCTCCGCCTCCGCGCCGGTCAGCTGCTTCTGCAGCTCGGGGAGGGTGCCGTACCGCAGCCGGGCCGCCCGCTCCAGGTCCGCCACCCGCTCCGCCTGCTCCAGCTCCACCTTCACACGGTCCATCTCCGCCTTGACCTGCCGGATCCGCTGCACGATCTGCTTCTCCCGCTCCCACCGGTCCCGCAGGGCCTGGCTCTCCTCCCGCAGCCGCGCCAGCTCCTGCTCCAACTTCTGGAGCCGCTCCTGGGAGGCCGGGTCGGTCTCCTTCCGCAGGGCCTCCCGCTCGATCTCCAGCTGCATGATCCGTCGATCGATCTCGTCCAGCTCCGCGGGCTTGCTGTCGATCTCCATCCGCAGCTTGGCCGCGGCCTCGTCGATGAGGTCGATGGCCTTGTCCGGCAGGAACCGATCGCTGATGTAGCGGCTGGACAGGGTGGCGGCGGCGATCACCGCGGCGTCGGTGATCCGGACTCCGTGGTGGACCTCGTACTTTTCCTTCAGGCCCCGCAGGATGGAGATGGTGTCCTCCACGGAGGGCTCGCCCACGAACACGGGCTGGAACCGGCGCTCCAGGGCCGGGTCCTTCTCGATGTGCTTGCGGTACTCGTCCAGGGTGGTGGCCCCGATGCAGTGTAGCTCGCCCCGGGCCAGCATGGGCTTGAGGATGTTGGCCGCATCCATGGCGGCCCCCTCCGCAGCGCCCGCGCCTACCACCGTGTGGATCTCGTCGATGAACAGGATGATCTCCCCCTGGCTGTCCGCGATCTCCTTGAGCACCGCCTTCAGCCGCTCCTCGAACTCGCCCCGGTATTTGGTGCCCGCCACCAGGGCGCCCATGTCCAGCTGGAAGATCCGCTTGTGCTTCAGCTGCTCGGGCACGTCGCCCCGTACGATGCGCTGCGCCAGCCCCTCCACGATGGCCGTCTTGCCCACCCCGGGTTCCCCGATCAGCACGGGGTTGTTCTTGGTCCGCCGGCTGAGCACGTGGATCACCCGCCGGATCTCCTCGTCGCGGCCGATGACGGGGTCCAGCTTCCCCTGTCGCGCCAGCTCCGTGAGGTCCCGGCCGTACCGCTCCAGCACCTGGTACTTGGCCTCGGGGCGCGGGTCCGTCACCCGCACGCGACCCCGGACCTCCGACAGGGCCCGCAGCACCGCCTCCTTGGTGACACCGTTCTGCTGCAGCACCCGGCCTGCTCCCGTCTGCGGAGCGTCCGCCATGGCCAGGAGGAAGTGCTCGGTGCTGGTGTACTCGTCCCCCATCCGCTGCGCCTCGCGTTCCGCGGCCTCCCACACCCGGCGGAGCCCGGGTGCCACGTACAGCTCCGCCGCCCCGTGCACCTGCGGCAGCACCGCCAGGGCCTGGTCCAGCTGCTGGCGGATCCGCGACCCCGAGGCGCCGGCCCGCTCCAGCACCTGCGGGACGACCCCGTCCGCCTGCTCCAGCAGCGCCACCAGCAGGTGCTCGGTGTCCACCTGGGGGTGGTGCCGGTCGCGGGCCAGCTCCTGCGCCCGCACCATGGCTTCCTGAGACTTCTCCGTCAGCTTCTCCCACCGCATGGCCGCTCCTCTACTTCAGACCCATAGCCGCCCGCGGGTTCTCCCGCCGCAGCCTGGCCAGCTCCTCCACGAGCCGCCGCTCCTCCGGGGACAGCCCGCGGGGCAGGACCACCTTCAGGCGCACCAGCAGGTCGCCCCGGCCGCCAGATAGCTTCGGCATCCCCAAGCCCCGTAGCCGCAGCACCTGCCCGTGCTGGGTCTCGGGCGGGATCCGCACCTTCACCTTCCCCGCGAGGGTCGGCACCTCGATCTCCGCCCCCAGGAGGGCCTCGGCGAGGGAGATGGGGATCTCGCATACGAGGTCGTCTCCCTCCCGGGTGAACATCGGGTGCGGCCGCACCCGCACCTCCACGTACACGTCGCCGTCCGCGCCACCCCGCACCCGTACCTTCTGCCCGCTGCGCACCCCGGGTGGGATGCGCACGGTGACGCGCCGGGGGTAGCCGTTGCGCACCACCAGCTCCCGTTCCGTGCCGCGGAACGCCTCCTCCAGGCTGATCTCCGCGGTGGCGGTCACCAGGGGTTCGGGCCACAGCCGGCTGGCTCCGAAGGGCTCCGCCCCCAGGTCGGCGAAGAACCGGCGGAAAAACTCGGAAAACCCCCCGAACAGGTCCGGGCCCTCGCCGAACACCACCGTCCACTCCCCGGGCCGCGGCCCCGTACCGGGTCGGGTGAACACCTGCTCCCAGGGCATCCCCCGCTCCCGCAGGTCCAGCATCTGGTCGTAGCGGGCGCGCTTTTCGGGGTCACTTAGGACCTGGTAAGCCTCGTTGATCTCCTTGAACTTCTCCGCCGCCTCGGGGTCCTTGTTCACGTCCGGATGGTACTGGCGCGCCAGCCGGCGGAACGCCTCCCCGATGGCCTTGCTGTCCGCCTTCCGGTCCACGCCCAGGATCCTGTAGTAGTCCTTGAACTCCATGGCTTCCTCGGGCCCTTACTGGGCCACCCGCACCCGTGCGGGGCGCAGAACCCGTCCGTCCAGGGTGTACCCGTGCTGCACCACCCCAAGCACCGTCCCGGGCTCCACCCCCGCCTCCTCCGCCGAGGCCAGCTCCACGGCCTCGTGCCGCTCGGGGTTGAAGGGCTCCCCCACCGCCTCCATGCGCTCCACCCCGTGCGCGCGGAGCTGCTCCAGCAGGGACCGGTGGGTCATCCGCAGCCCCTCCAGAATCCCTGCCACCGCCTCGTGCTCCGCGGCCTGCTCCGCGTACTGGATAGCCCGCTCTAGGTCGTCCACGGCCCCCAGCACCACCCGCAGCATCTGCCGGCGCGTGCGCTCCACCGCGTCCTGCTGCATGCGGGCGGCGGCCTTCTTGTAGTTCTCCAGGTCCGCGGCCGCGTGCAGGAACTGCTGCCAGTTCCGCTCCGCCTCCTGGCGGTACCGCTCCACCTCTTCCCGGAGCGCCGCCAGCTCCTCCGGACTGACCGGCGCCGCGGGGACGAAACCCACCGGCCCCGCGGCCTGCCCGGCTTCCTCCGGTACCTCCGCCGCCTGGAGGTCGGTCCGCTCCAGCTCTGCCGCGTCCTGTTCTGCGCGCTCTTCGGACATGGTCCGAACCCTCCGGAACTAGTCGCTGGGCTTGTACTCCGCGTCGATCACCTCGCCGTCGCCCTTCGCCTCCCGGCCGCCCGTGCCGGCCCCGGTGGCCGCACCTCGGTACAGCAGCTCGCTCAACTTGTACGTGAGGCGCTGCACCTCGTCTGACAGCTGCCGGACCCGGGCCACGTCGCGGGCCTGCACCGCCTGCCGCAGTTCCGCCACCTTCTGCTCCAGCTCCCGCCGGTCGGACTCGGACACCAGCTTCGCCTGGTCCCGGAGCAGCCGCTCCGTCTGGTAGGCCAGGCTGTCCCCGCGGTTCAGGACCTCCGCCTCCTCCCGCTTGCGGCGGTCCTCCTCCGCGTGGGCCTCCGCCTCCCGGATCATCCGCTCCACCTCTTCCCGGGTCAGGGTGGAGGTGCCGGTGATCCTGATGGACTGCTCCCGGCCCGTGGCCAGGTCCTTGGCGGACACCGCCAGGATGCCGTTAGCGTCGATGTCGAAGGTCACCTCGATCTTCGGCACCCCCCGGGGAGCGGGCGGGATTCCGTCCAGGATGAACCGGCCCAAGGTGCGGTTGTCCCGGGCCATGGGCCGCTCGCCCTGCAGCACGTGGATCTCCACCTGCGTCTGGCCGTCCTCCGCGGTGGTAAACGTCTCGCTCTTCCGGGTGGGGATGGTGGTGTTGCGGGGGATCAACACCGTCATGACCCCGCCCAGGGTCTCGATGCCCAAGGACAGCGGGGTCACGTCCAGCAGCACCACGTCCCGGACCTCACCCGCCAGCACACCCGCCTGGATGGCCGCGCCGATGGCCACCACCTCGTCGGGGTGAACCTCCTTGTTCGGCTCCTTGCCCGTGAGCCGGCGCACCAGCTCCTGGATCATGGGCATCCGGGTGCTACCGCCCACGAGGATGACCTCGTGCAGGTCCCGCTCGGTGAGCTTGGCGTCCTGCAGGGCCTGCCGGAACGGGCCGATGCACCGCTCCACCAGGTCCGCGGTGAGCTCCTCGAACTTGGCCCGGGTCAGAACCATGTCCAGGTGCTTGGGCCCGGTGGCGTCCGCGGTGATGAAGGGCAGGTTGATGGTGGTCTGCACCATGGCGCTGAGCTCGATCTTGGCCCGCTCCGCGGCCTCCCGGAGCCGCTGCAGCGCCTGGCGGTCCTGCCGCAGGTCGATGCCGTGCTGCTTGCGGAACTCATCCGCCAGCCAGTTCACGATGCGCTCGTCCCAGTCGTCCCCACCCAGGTGGGTGTCCCCCGCGGTGGCCCGGACCTGGAACACACCTTCCCCGATCTCCAGCACGGACACGTCGAACGTCCCACCCCCTAGGTCCCACACCAGCACCGTCTCCGACCCTTTTTTATCCAGGCCGTAGGCCAGGCACGCGGCCGTGGGCTCGTTGATGATCCGCAGGACCTTCAGCCCCGCGATCTCCCCCGCGTTCTTGGTGGCGGTCCGCTGGGCGTCGTTGAAGTACGCGGGGACCGTGATGACCGCGGCCTCCACCTTCTCGCCCAGGTAGGCCTCCGCGTCCTCCTTCAGCTTCTGGAGGATCATGGCAGAGATCTCCTCCGGGGTGAAGGTCCGACCGGCCGCGGGGATCTCCACCACCGCCATGCCGTGCTGTCCTTCCACCACCTTGTAGGGCACCATCTTCCGCTCCGTCTCCACCTCGTGGAAGCGGCGCCCCATGAACCGCTTGATGGAGTAGATGGTGTTCTCGGGGTTCAGGATGGCCTGCCGCTTGGCCATCTGGCCCACGAGCCGCTCCCCGGTCCTGGTGAAGGCCACCACGGACGGGGTGAGGCGGCTGCCCTCCCGGTTCGGGATCACCACCGGCTCCCCGCCCACCATGGCCGCGATGACCGAGTTGGTGGTCCCCAGGTCGATGCCGACAACCCGACCCATCGCCGTTCCCTCCGCTGGAGGGGCGGCCCGAAGGTCGGGCCGCCCCCGTGTCGTGAAAGCTCAGCTCACCTCCACCTTCACCTGCTTGGGCTTGGCCCGCTCACTCTTGGGCACCCGGACTTCCAGGAGGCCGTTGCGGAAGGTCGCCTTCGCGGCCTCCGCCTTGACCTCCGTAGGCAGGGCCACGGTCCGGCAGAACTGGCCGTACCGCAGCTCCCGCCGCAGGTAGTTGCGGCCGCGCTCCTCCTGCTCTTCCTTGGCCTCCGCCTCGATGGTGAGGGTGTTGTCCTGCACGGTGACGTTCACGTTCTTCGGATCCACGCCAGGTAGCTCCGCCCGGATCACCACGTCCTGGTCGGTCTCGTACACCTCCACCGCGGGCTCCCACACCACGGGTTCCCGCGCCTCCCGACGCCGCAGGGGCCTCCGGCCCGCCAGCTCGTCGAACAGCCGGTCGAGCGACCGCTGGACCTCCCGAAGCTCCTCAAATGGGTCCCACCGCAGGATGCTCATCGCTGTCCCCTCCTTTCCGTTTTGGTTCGGTTCGCCGGAGCCTCACACAGCTCCAACAGCCACCGGGCTACCTCCTCGTGCCGCTCCTGGATCTCCAGGAACAGCCGCACCCCCGCCAGGTTCAGCCCCACCTCCTGTGTGAGGTACTGAATGAGGCGCACCCGCTGCACGTCCCGCTCGCTGAACAGCCGGATGTGCCGCCGCCGGGCGGGACGGATCAACCCCTTCGCCTCGTAGATCCGCAGCGTCCGGGGGTGCACCCCCGCCAGCTCCGCGGCCACGCTGATCACGTACAGCGGAAGCTCATCCCGACGGACGGTGCGCTCCGCCACGGCCCGACCTCGTCGCCAGACTCCACGTCCACGGTATAGGCCTGTCAATAACATTGTCAAGTCTTTTGACATTACCCATCACCGGTCCGCCTGGGCCACCGGACGTGCCGGCTCTCGTACGGGAACGGCGGCGTCCACTGGGCCGGCGCGGCCGGGTACTCGTCCTCCCTCAGGTCCGGCCGCTCCGCGGCCTCTCCCGCGTGGATCCGCAGGAACACACCCCCGGGGGTCACCCGGTCCACATCCTCCAGCGGAACCACCACCCGCCGCTCCCACAGCGGCCCCGCGGCGAAGGGCGGCGCCCCAGGGTCGGGGAACTCGCCCGCCACCACCACCGCCTGCACCCGCCGGTTGTCGGGGTCGATCACCACGGAGTCCACCCGCCCCACCTCCTGGTCGGTGGCGTACACCGCCTGATCGATCTCCGGCTGCACCACCCGGCGCCAGCCCGGCGGGATGTCAAGACCCGTCATGTGGTTGGCGATCCCCCGCACCCCTGCGACTCGCGCGATGGCGCGCTCCAGGGCCTGTGCCGCCTCCAGAGAGGGCGCGGTTCCCGTGAGCTCCACGAGGCCGTCCCGCACCCGAAGGAAGTAGCCCGCTAGGTGGCGGGTAATCTCGTCCGCCTGCACGGAGGCTACCACCTGCTGTAGCAGCTCGTGGTCCACCACCAACTCGTTCTGCACGTCCGCCACGCCGGGGACGGAGCGCGCCACCTCCTCCGCCCGGGCTGCCAGGGCGCGGTTGTGCACGTGGCCCCGCAACCGCACGACGCCGTCGGTGACCTCCGGGCGCACGGGTAGGGCCAGCACCCGCAGCAGCTCCTCCCGCTGGAGGGCGTCTTCCACATCCCGCTCCAGCTCGTCGTCCGGCCGGTAGACCGGCAGCCGGGCCACCGAGTCCCGGGACGCTTCCAGGACCACCACCCCGTCCTCCACCGTGGACACCCAGTCCGCGGGCACCGCCACGTCCCGCGAGAACAACCGCCCCTGCCGGACCACCAGGTGCTTCACGCGTCCGGTTTCTGCGTCCACCAGGACCTGGTCCACACGTCCGATGGGTCCGTCGCTGGCCAGCACCCGCTGGCCCCGCCGGATGGTCACTAGTCTTTCCTCCGGCCGCGCCTCCGCGGCACCGGAGATCTGGCGCTCCAGCCCCTCCATGCGCCGCAAGGAGCCTGGCAGCGCCAGCCACGCGCCGCCCTCCCGCAGCCCGCGCCAGCCGGGCCACGAAAGCGCCGCGGGGGCGTGGGCCTCCGGTTGCCAATCTGGTAGGCGCTCCAACTCTGCCACGGTGCCCTCTACCCAAACCGCCTCCTCCGTGGCGTCCCGCACCGCCTCCGCGGGCACCTGCACCGCCCGGCCGGAGGCCAGCTGCACCGCCAGGGCCACCACCCGGCGCTCCCGGGGGCTCACCACCACCTCCGCCACGCGCCCCGCCACGCCGTCCGTGCCGTGCACCAGGGCTCCCGGCCGGATCTCCAGCCGTCTCGAACGTCCCGCCGTCTCCATGCCAAGCCCTCCGCGGTATACTCGTCCCGCCTCCAGTGTGCGGGGGCGGACTGCCATCGTCAAGTCGTTTAGCTTGACAGAGGAGGGACCGTGACGGCTCTGGACATCCTGTGGTTTTTCTTCATCGCCTCCGCCCTCCAGCCCGTGCTGCAGCGCCGGTGGCTGGAAGCCGCCCGCCTGCGCCTGATCCACGAGCTCGAACGCGCCCGTGGGTCGCGGGTGATCGCCATGATCCACCGCCAGGAGACCATGAGCCTGCTGGGCTTCCCGCTGGTGCGCTACATCGACATCGACGACTCCGAGGCGGTGCTGCGGGCGGTGCGGTTCACCCCTCCTGAGATGCCCATCGACCTGATCCTCCACACCCCTGGAGGGCTGGTGCTAGCCGCGGAGCAGATCGCCCGCGCCCTGCAGGCCCACCAGGGGAAGGTCACCGTTTTCGTGCCCCACTACGCCATGTCCGGCGGCACCCTCATCGCCCTGGCCGCGGACGAGATCGTCATGGATCCCCACGCGGTGTTGGGTCCCGTGGACCCGCAGCTGGGGCAGTACCCCGCGGCTTCCGTGCTGAAGGTTTTGGAGCGCAAGAACATCAACGAGGTGGACGACCAGACGGTGATCCTGGCCGACGTGGCGGAGAAGGCCCTCCGCCAGGTGCGCGCGGCGGTGCGGGAGCTGCTGGCGGACAAAATGCCTCCGGAGCAGGCGGATGCGGTCGCGGAGGCTCTGAGCTGCGGACGATGGACCCACGACTACCCCATCACCGTGGGGGAGGCGCGGGAGCTGGGGCTGCGGGTTTCCACGGACATGCCCCCGGAGGTGCACCGGCTGATGGCCCTGTACCCGCAGGCCGGACCCCGCCGTCCCTCCGTGGAGTACGTGCCGCTGCCCTACGCACCGCCTGCTCCCCGCCCTGCACCCGGCCGAGGCCCCAGCAGGGCCCGGGAGCCGCGGGAATAGGAGACCAGCC
>JANXBY010000042.1 GCA_025060455.1 Armatimonadota bacterium | reverse complement strand
GAACCGCACACCCCCCGCCCGCTCGGGCGCCTGCCGGCAGATCACCAGGCCCGCGTACCGCACCCGCGCTCCGTCCCGCATGGCGGCCACCTGCCGGGCGTCCGGCAGCCCCTGCTGGGTCAGCCACGGCCGTAGGGGCTCCAAGGGGTGTCCGCGGGTGCTGTGGTCGGTGGCCTCGTAGTCCCACCGGATGGCCTCCAGCAGCGAGAGCGGCCCGAAGGCCGGTGGCGTTTCCGGCACCTCCGCGGCGAGGGCGTCGCCCTTCCTGTGCAGCAGTGCCCGTACCTCCCACAGCGCCTCCCGGCGGGTGAGCCCGAAGCCCGCCAAGGCGTCCGCCTCCGCCAGGGCCAGCAGGGCCCTCCGGCCCAGCCCCGTGCGGTGCGCGAACTCCCCCAGCGACCGCCACTTGCCTTCCGCGCGGGAACTCAGGATGCGGTGTGCGTCCTGTTCGCCCAACCCCTTCACGTACCGCAGGCCCACCCGCACCGCCAGTCCGTCGCGGCTGTGAGCGCACGGCTCCAGGGTGCAGTCCCACCCGCTGTGCAGCACGTCCACAGGCCGCACCACCACCCCGTGCCGGCGGGCGTCGTCCACGATGGTGTGCACCGCGTAGAAGCCCATAGGCTGCGCGTTCAGTAGGGCACAGGTGAACTCCGGGAGGAAGTGGCACCGCAGGTACGCGGTGGCGTACGCGATGAGGGCGAAGCTGGCCGCGTGGGACTCCGGAAACCCGTACGACCCGAACCCCTGGATCTGCCGGAACACCTGCTCCGCGACCTCCCGGGGGATCCCCCGCTCCACCATGCCGGAGACCAGGCGCTGGCGGTGCCGCTCCAGGCGGCCGCTGCGCTGCCAGGCTCCCAGGTCCCGGCGGAGCTGGTCCGCCTCCCCGGGCGTGTAGCCCGCGGCCACCACCGCCAGCCGGATCACCTGCTCCTGGAACAACGGCACCCCCAACGTCTTCTCCAGCACCGGCACCAGGGACGGGTGGGGATAGGTGACCGGCTCCAAGCCCTGGCGGCGGCGCAGGTACGCCTCCAGCATCCCGCCCTCGATGGGCCCGGGCCGGATGATGGCCACCTGCACCACCAGGTCGTAGTAGTTCCGGGGCCGCAGCCTGGGTGCGATGGCCATTTGCGCGCGGCTTTCGATCTGGAACACGCCCACGGTGTCCTGGCGCTGGATCATCTCGAACGTGTCCGGGTCGTCAGGGGGGATGCGGTCCATCTCCACCTCCACGCCCCGGTGCCGGCGGACCAGCTCCGTACACCGGTCCAGCAGGGTGAGCCCACCCAGCCCGAGCAGGTCTACCTTGAACAGTCCCAGGGCTTCCAGGTCATACTTGTCCCACTGCACCACGGTGCGGCCGGGCATGGCGGCGTTCTCGATGGGCACCAGGTCGCACACGGGCTCGCTGCCCAGCAGGAAGCCTCCGGGGTGAATCGACAGGTGGCGGGGGAAGTCCACCAGCTCCGCCGCGAGGGACCGGAGGTGGCGGTACACGGGGGCCTCTGGGTCCAGCCCGGCCTCCTGCAGCACCCGGGGCGACAGCTCTCCGTGCAGGTCCACCAGCTTGCTGAGCCGGTCCAGGGTCACCAACGGAACCCCCAGCACCTTGCCCACGTCCCGCAGGGCGGACCGCACTCGGTAGCGGATCTTGTTGGCCACCATGGCCGCCCGGTCCCGGCCGTACTTGCGGTACACCCACTGGATCACTTCCTCCCGCCGGTCGTGCTGGATGTCCAGGTCGATGTCCGGAGGTTCTGCACGCTCCCGCGACAGGAACCGCTCAAACAAGAGCTCCATGCGCACGGGGTCCACCGCGGTGATCCCCAGGCAGTAGCACACCGCGGAGTTGGCCGCAGACCCCCTCCCCTGGCACAGGATGCCCCGCTGGCGGCAGAAGGCCACCACGTCGTGCACCGTGAGGAAGTAGCCCACGTAGTCCAGCTCCTCGATGAGGGCCAGCTCCCGCTCCAGCTGTGCGACCACCTCTGGGGGGACGCGCCCGCCGTACCGCCTGCGGGCGCCCTCAAAGGTCAGGTGGCGCAGCCACTGCCCCGAGGTGTAGCCCTCCGGGAGCCACTCGGACGGGTAGCGGTAGCGCAGCTCCCGCAGGGAGAACGTGCACCGCTCCACCACCTCCAGGGTGCGCCGGACAGAGTCCGGGTCATCGGAGAACAGGGCGCAGAACTCCTCCGCGGACTTCAGGGCGTGCTCCGCGTTGGGCCGGATCCGCCGTCCGGCCTCCACCAGGGGTACCCCGTGCCGGATGCACGTGAGGACGTCCTGCAGGGGCTGGCGTGCGGGCGTGTGGTACAGGACCTCGCACGTGGCCACCACCGGCCGCCCCAGGCGGGACGCCAGCTCGCGGGTACGCGCTTCCACCAGGGCGTCGTGGAAGCGGCGGTGGCGGGCCACCACCAGGTACAGACGGTCGCCGAACGCGTCACGGAGGGCGTCGGCCACGGGGTCTGGGTCACCCGCGCAGGCCAGCAGGCTTCCCTCCCCGCCCCACAGGGCGACCAGGCCCCGGGCGTGCTCGCACACCTCCTCCCACGTCACCTCGCTGGCGCCCTTCTGAGACCGTAGGCGGCCACACGTGAGCAGCCGGCACAGGTTGCGGTAGCCCTCCCGGTCCTGTGCCAGAAGCAGCACGTGGGTTCCGTCGCCCACCGACACCTGGGCGCCCACCACCAGGTGCAGCCCCACCTCCTCCGCAGCCAGCAAGGCTTCCACCACCCCGTAGACCCCGTCGCGGTCCACCAGGGCCAGGGCCGGGAGGCCCAACTCCCGTGCGGTGTGCACCAGCTCCTCGGGGTGGCTTGCGCCTTCCAGGAAGGAGTGGTTGCTCTTGCACCACAGGGGGGCGTACACCTCACTCCACCCGCCCCTGCAGGAACCACCGTTGCCTGCGGTGGTCGTAGTACACCCACAGAAGCTCTCCCGCGTCGGTCTCCAGGAAGTAGTAGGACCGGTGGACCCGGCGCACCCACCACCCGCCTGCCACCTCCTCGGGGCCGAAGGCTGCCCGGTGGGCAGGCAGTGCTTCCAGCGGCACAGGCCTGCGGTACACCCGCCGGACGAGGGCTTTCTGGTGGGCCAGGAGGGGTTCGGGCAGCCGGACGCGGTCTGTGGGGACCCACCCGTACCGGGCCTCCGGCAGGTGCCCGTCCCGCAGCACCGCACGGACCACCGAGCCGTCTCCGAACTCCGCCCTCAGGCGGGCCAGGGCGCGGGCCGCCTCCTTCAGGTCCCTCCGCGCCACGGGCACCGCCTGGAGCTGTTCGGGCGCGGCCCGCACCCCGCGGACGCGCACGCACACCTCCACCGCGCCCGCTTCCCATGGCAGGGCGCTCAACCGTAGCCGGACCAGGTCCGCCAGCTGCGGGGAGTTCAGGGTGGGTGCTGCGGGCCGGACCTCCGTGACCAGCCACCGCCCAGTCTGCTGCCGCACCGCCACCTCCACGGACGAGACGGCTTCCCCGCGGTGCGCGAGGGCCTGGATCAGAGGGTCCAGGGCGGCTTTGACCGCGAACACCAGGCGCAGCAAGTCTGCTTCCGGCGCGTCCAGCACCACCCGGCGCTGCAGCGCCTCCCGCTGTAGGGACGGCCGGAGGGGGTCGAAGGCGGCCGCGGTGGCCAGCCGGTGCACCTCGGCCACTTCCCGGCCGAACCTCTCGTGCAGCGCCACCTCCGGCAGGGCCCGCAGGTCCTGGACCGTGCGGATCCCGAGCTTCTCCAACCCCTCCACCGCCTCGGGATCCAACCCGAGCTCCCGCAGCCGTACCTGACCCGCGGCCTCGAACTCCTCACGGGGGGAGGTGAACACGCGGACTCCCCGGCAGGCCTTCGCCACCGAACGGGTCCCGAACCGCGAAAACCCCACCACCACCGTGGCGTCCCAGCCTGCGCGGGCCAGCTCCCCCCGCAGGGCGGTCGCCCAGGAGTCCAGGGACGGGTACAGCAGCTCCAGCCCCGCCACGTCCAGCCAGAAGGCGCCTGGCTCACCCGGCTCCACACGTGGGCTGAAACGGTACAGCCGCTCGGCCAACCGGTCTGCCTGCTCCCTGACCTCCTCGGCGGTCAGGACGCCTACCCGCAGGGTGGGGAGGAGCACCACCGCGGTGGCGTAGCTCAGGCCGGGGGACACGCCCGCGTCCCTGGCTTCCTGGCTGACCCACGCCAGGCGCGCCCTGGGACGGTCTTCCTCCACCACCGCCACAGGGTGCCCCCTCCAGTCCGGGTGTCGGTGCAGGAGCACCTGGAGGGGGAAGGCAGGCAGGTCAACGCACGCCAGCCGGTCCGACATACTCCTCCCGCCACGTCCAGCCCGTCCCGCGGCGCTTGTCCCGCAGTGGGTGCAGGACGCAGGCGAACGTCCCGGGTGCTGTCCTGTCCCTCCGCACGTGGACCCGCAAGGACACCAGGGGGCTCAGGGAGGGGGCGTCCGGGGGCGTGCGCGTGAGGCACACCACTGCCGCCTCGTGGCGCTGCGCGAGCCCCACCAGCCGGCTTTGCACGGCCAGCGGTACGTCGCCCCCTGAGGTGAGGTCCACCACCACCAGCCCGAACCCTCCGGAGCGCACCAAGCGGTCTGTGGCGCGGCCGGCGGCCTGGGCGTCCTGCACCCGTACCACCGCCAGGGAGTCCAGGTCGACCCCGCAAGCGGCGACGTCAGGCGGGTAGAAGTCGCTGTCCACACACACCCACGCCGCAGGCTCCCCGGCCGCCTGCGCGTGGGCGACCAGCTCGGTGGCCAGGGTCAGCACCGCCTCCCCTGACAGCTGAACCAGGCGGCCTCGGACTTCTTCCAGGTCCCAGGTCCCGGCTTCCGACGGTAAGGGCCCGAAAGGGGACAACACCCCCTGGGTTGCGTCGCGCAGCACGAGCTCACCCGTTCAGGGCGCCGGTGCGGTGAGGTGGCGCGGCGGGCGGCGCCCCGAGTCAGATTTGATCGTACTGGTGTTCGACAAACGAGTCAAGGGATAAGGTGTGGCCTGGCAAAAAGGACGGGTCAGTCCGACGTCAACAGCTCGTAGAAGACCCGTGCGGCTGCCTCCACCTGGTCCACCGCCACCGACTCCGTGTCGGTGTGCGCCTCGGCCGCGTCGCCCGGCCCGAACACCACGCACGGCACCCCAGCCTGCCTCAGGTACCCCGCGTCCGTGGCGTACGGCGCCACCGTCCGCACCGCGCGTCCACAGACCTTCTGCACCGCCCCCTCCAGCTCCCCGACGACCCACGCGTCGGGCGCGGTCTCCATGCCGGGGGCGACCAGGTACGGCGGCTCGAACTCCACCGTTCCCGCGAAGCCGCGCGCCGCCTCGCTCGCCAGCACCAGCTCCCTCCACGCCGCCCACACCGCCTGTCCGTCCTCCTCCGGCAGCAGCCGGCGGTCCACGTGGACCCAGCAGCGGTCCGGCACCGTGTTGCGCCCCACCCCGCCCTGGATCTCCGTCACGCAGGCGGTGGCCGGCCCCAACACCGGGTGGGAAGGCCGCGGCTCCGGCACGGCCGCCAGCAGCGGCAGAATGCGCGCCATGCCCTCGACGGCGTTCACCCCCAACTCCGGGGTCGCGCTGTGCGCCGCGCGCCCCCCGGTGCGCACGTAGAACCGCAGCACGCCCTTGTGGGCCACCACCAGCTTCAGGTCCGTAGGCTCGCCGAACACCGCACCGTCCACCTGCGGCGGCGACTGTGCCAGAGCCCTAGACCCCGCGAACCCCACCTCCTCGTCCACCAAGGCGGCAAACACCACCCGGCGCCGGAGCCGCCCGGACCGCACCGCTTCCCGCAGGCCCACCAGCATGGCCGCCAGGGACGCCTTGGTGTCGCACGCCCCGCGGCCGTACAGCCGGCCCTGCCGCACCTCGCCCGCAAACGGCGCCACGGCCATCCCCGTGGTCTGGACGGTGTCCAGGTGGGCGGACAGCAACAGCCCTCGGCCGCCGTGCCCCAGCTCGGCCACCACGTTGGGGCGGCCGGGAAGCACCTCCACCAGCTGCGGGTGTGCGCCCAACTCCCGCAGGAAGTCGGCCACGCGGCGCGCGAGCTGCCCTTCACCGGTCCCCTCCGCGAACGCGGGGTTCACGCTGGGCACCGACACCAGCTCCCGTAGCAGGTCTACTACGTCGTCGAAGCCCATCTACACCACCTCACCACTCGCGCGCTAGCCCTACAGCCCCACGAACCGCACCCCCACCGCCTTGCGCCGGTACCGGCGGTTCAGCCCCACCACCAGCGCCGCGAGCCTCTCAAGAGTACTGGCCTGGTCCAGTCCACCTGCGTCCACCGGCCTCAAGCCCAGGGCCTGCGCCAGCTGGGCCACCCTGGCCTTGGCGGTGGGGTCGTCCCCGCACAACAGGGTGTCCTCCTCCAGCTCCCGGCCCAGCTGTGCGAGCTTGTGGGCGGACACCGTGTGGAACGCGGCCACCACCCGCGCACCCGGCAGCATGGCCTGCACCCGCTGGGCAGCTGAGCCTTCCGGGGGCAGGCTCAGTTGCGGAGGGTCCACGCTCACGAGGGACACCGTGGTGTCCACCACCACCTTCCCGCGTACCAGCGGCGCGACGTCCGGCAGAACCTCCTCGTGCGCGTGGAACGGGACGGCCAACACCACCACCTCCGCACCCGCCGCCTCCCGGTTCGTCCCGCCGGACACAGCACCCGGTAGGTCCAGGGCCGCAGCCCGCCGGGCCGCTTCCTGGCCCCGCTCCCTCACCCGAGAGCCCAAGAACACAGACAGTCCCGCCGCGGCCCACCGGACTCCTAGCGCGAAGCCTTCCCGGCCCGTCCCGCCCACGACACCGACGTCCGCCACCGCGGCCCTCCGCCCACGCCCGCCGGCCTGCGAGCTGCTCCCTGAGGGTGTTCCACCGGGCGGTGCAGCGTACCTCCCGGAGGTGGCGCGCCCGCGCGGTACAATCCGATAAAGCCGCGGGACGGAGGGACCAGGTGGTGGTCTGCATCCACCTGGCCCGCCCGGTCACGCACGACGAGCTGCGTGAGTTGTCCGACCGCAACCCGGGCTACCAGTTCGAGCGAACCGCGGACGGGAGGCTGGTGGTGAGCCCCACGGGTGGGCTCAGCGGGCGGCGCAGCGGGGAGGTGTTCCGGCAGCTCAGCGCGTGGAACCACCAGACGGCAAGTGGTGTGGCCTTTGACTCGTCCACCGGGATATCGGCTCCCGGAGGGGGCTGTGCTTTCGCCGGACGCTTCTTGGGTGAGGAGGGAGCGGTGGGAGGCCCTCTCCCTCGAGGAGCGTGAGGGGTTCGTGCTATTGTGCCCCGACGCTGTGTTCGAAGTGCCCTCTCGTCACCACAGCCGGGAAGAGCTGAGGGAAAAGTTGCGCGCCTACCTGCAAAACGGCGCCCGGCTGGCAGTCCTGCTGGACCCCTGCACCCGCCCCGTGGAGCTGCACCGTCCTGGGCGGGAACCGGAGGTCTGCGCGGGCCCCGGGCAGGTAGACTTGAGCCCCGGGCTTTCCGGGTTCCAGCTGGACGTCGGACCCGTCTTCGAGGGCTGAGTGGGGTGGCCGACGGGACTCGAACCCGCAGCCCCCAGAGCCACAGTCTGGTGCTCTGCCACTTGAGCTACGGCCACCGCGGAACCGCAAACATTATAGGACACGGAGGCAGCGGTTGTCTCGCGTAGCCGGTACCTGCTACGGGGACCGGCTCACGGGACCTCCAGCTGGACGCTCGCGGACCCGTCGCTGCGGATGGACAGGCGCCACCGCCTCCCCTGGTTCTGGGTGCGGCCGTGGGCGTACACCGCGATCTCCAGCGCGCTCACCCGCCGCAGGCTGTACGTCCAGTTCCGGGTGGGACTCAGGTCCAGGTCCGAAGCGGTGATCCACGTGAACAGGTTGGCGTGGCCCTCCAGGTAGCGCTGGGCCTGGCGCTGGATGGCGGAAAAGCGGGCCAGCGCCTCTCCGTCGAAGGCGCTGCGGGCTTCCGGGGAGGGCGTCGGGGCCTGCGGCCGCTGCAGCTGCCCGGAGAGGATCAAGAACGCCACCAGCACCAGGATCGCCAAAGCCAGCAGGAGTTCCGTGGTCGTGAGCCCCCGCTCCCGCACCTTCCCCCTCCCTCTCCCCCTCTGCGTCACCAGCCCAGCGCCGACCTGCGGGCCTCTGCCTGCGCCTGCAAGCCCAAAGCCTCCGCGGCCAGCTGGGCGACGTAGTCACCGATGGCCAAAGACGCCGTAGCCGCGGGCGAAGGCGCGTTCAGCACGTGCACCGCGCCGGGCTGCAGCACCACCCGAAAGTCGTCCACCAAGGTGCCGTCCGGGGCCACCGCCTGCGCCCGCACACCCGCACCGTCCCTGACCAGGTCTCGGTCTTGGACCTCCGGTACCAGACGGCGCACCGAGCGGGTGAACTCCCGCCGGCTCCACGACCGGTACTGCTCGTACAGCGCCACCTTCCAGTACCGCCGGGCCAGCCACCAGAACCCCGAGTAGCCCACGCTGTCCCACGCGTCGCGCAGCCTGAACGTCCACCGCCGGTAGCCCTCCCGGGCCCACGCCAGCACCGCGTTGGGCCCCGCTTCTACCTCGCCGTGCACCGTGCGGGTGAGGTGGACCCCGAGGAACGGCAACCGCGGGTCGGGCACCGGGTAGATGAGCCCCCGTACCAGGTGGCGGCGGTCCGGTCGGAGGACGTAGTATTCACCCCGGAAGGGCAGGATCCGCACCCCGGGCCGCGCCCCGAGCATCCGAGCCACCCGGTCGCTGTGCAGGCCCGCGCAGTTCAGCACTGCCCGAGCCAGCAGGGGACCGCGGGCGGTGTCCAGCTCGAAACCCTCCGTCCGGCGCCGGGCCCCGCGTAGCGCGCAGCCGGTCACCACTGCCGCTCCCCGGGCCTCTAGTAACTCCGCCAGCCGTACCGCCACCTGCCGGAAGTCGGTGATGGCCGTGGCAGGGGAGTGGATAGCCGCAAGCCCCGTGGCGTGGGGCTCCACCTCCCGCAGCTCCTCCGCCCGCAACCACCGGAGCCCGGGGACTCCGTTGGCCTCCCCGCGGCGCAGCAGCTCCTCCAGCGCGGGCAACTCCTCCGGGCAGGTGGCCACGATGACCTTCCCCACCGCCTGGAAGGGCAGGCCGTGCTCCTCGCAGAACTCCCGCAGCCGCCGCGCCCCCTCCACGCACAGCCGCGCCCGAAGGGAGCCCGGTCGGTAGTAGATCCCCGCGTGCACCACCCCGCTGTTGTGGGACGTCTGGTGCGATCCCACCTGCGCTTCCTTCTCCAGCACCACCAGCCGGAGGTCCGGAAAGCGGCGCGCCAGCGCGTGGGCGCACGCCAGTCCCACGATCCCCCCGCCCACCACCGCCACGTCGCACCGCGCCGGGAGTTCGCTCGCCACGTCAGCCGCCCAGTTCGATCTCGGAGTCGTCGCCCAGGTTCACGCGGGTGGCACGGCCTTCCAAGAAGGCTCCCTCGCCGATCAGGGACCCCTCCAGGACTACGTTGCGCACCGTGGCGTTGCGGTTCACGATGCTGTCGCGCACCACCGACCGGACCAGCCGTGCGCCCTCCGCCACGCACACGTAAGGCCCCACCACCGACTCCTCGATGACCGCGCCCCGGGCGATGGCCACGGGCGGGTGGACCAGCGCTCCCTCCAGCCGTGGCACCGGAGGGTCGAGGATGTCCAGCAGGGCGCGGTTGGCCGAAAGCAGGGCGTCCGGGGTCCCGCAGTCGTACCACTGCTCCACGGGGTAGGTGCGCACCACCGCGCCTGCGTCCACGTACAGCTGGAGCGCGTCTGCCAGCCAGTACTCGCCCCGCACGCGGCGGTCTTCGGCGATCAGCCGCTCCAGGCACCGGCGGAACAGAGGTGTGTCGTGGATGAAGTACACACCGGTGATGGCGAGGTTGGTGGTGGGCTGTTCGGGCTTCTCCACGATCCGGCGCACCCGGCCCTCGCGGTCCACCTCCACCACGCCGAACCGCCGGGGGTCGGACACCTCCCGGACGCCGATGAGGGAAACGGGGCTGCGTAGCATAGGACGGAAGTCGCCGCGGAAGATGGTGTCGCCCAGCATGATGAGCACCGGCTCCTCGCCCAAGAACTCGCGGGCCACGTAGATAGCGTGCCCGTTGCCCAGGGGCTGTTCCTGGCGGACGAAGTGCGCCCGCACCCGGTGGTTCTCCCGCACGTACGCCTCGATCTTCTCGCCCAGGTGGCCCACCACCAGGACCACTTCGTCTACTCCCACCTCCAGCAGCTCGTCCAGGATGTGGCCGAGGATCGGCTTGCCCGCCACCGGCATCAGCGCCTTGGGCACGGTGTAGGTGTGCGGCCGGAGGCGCGTTCCGAACCCCGCCACGGGGACGATGGCACGCAACCGACGAGGCCTCCTTCCTGCCGGGCCTGTGTGGCGCGCGGCCTAGTCTGCGTCAAGTGTTCGACGGGCACGCGGCGAAACCTGCGCAACTGCCGTCCGCGTCCGGGTAGACTGTGTCTGTGAGTCTCCGCAGGTCCGAGCCACGCCCGACGTCCGCGTCACCCCACCGCTGGCGCGTCTTGGCCGTGGCCACCCTGCAGCAGGCAGGGCTCACCTTCGTAAGGTTTGGGCTGCCGGCCCTCGTGCCCTTCGTCCGCGCGGACCTGCGGCTGTCTTTAGCGGAGGCGGGTGTGGTGCTGGGCGCCTTCGACCTGGGGGCGCTGGTGGCCTTCTACGCCACGGGGCTGGCCACCGAGCGGGCCGGGGAGCGCCGCGTCATGGCGGCCGGCGCCGTGGCCACCGGGCTGCTGGCCGCGCTGGGGGCGCTGGCGCCGTCCGCGGCATGGCTGGCGGCGGCGCTGGCCCTGGCCGGGGCGGGTTTCCCCTCAAGCCAGGTAGCAGGTAGCCACGCGGTCATGGCCGCCTTTCCCGCGCGGGAGCGCGGGGTCGCCATGGGCGTGCGCCAGGCGGGGCTGCCCGTGGGTGGCCTGCTGGCGGCCTTCCTGCTGCCCTGGCTGGCGTCCGTGTGGAGCTGGCGGGTGGGGCTGCTGGCCGCGGGCGTGGGCTGCGCGCTGGCAGGCGTGCTCACCTACACGGGCCTGGGGCGGCTGGAAGCGCCGCACGAGGCCCCAGGGGTTGTCCGGCCCGCGGTGGACCCGTGGCGGGCCCCGCTGGAGTTCTTTCGCAGCGCGCCGCTGGTGCTCACCACCCTGACCGCCTGCCTGCTTGCGGCAGGACAGTTCGGCCTGACCGGCTACCTGCCCCTGTACTTCGTGGACACCTTCGGCTGGCAGCCCCAGAGGGCCGCGCGCCTGCTCCTGTTCGTGCACCTGGGCGGGGTCGCGGGCCGCATGGCGTGGGGGTGGGTCTCGGACCGGTGGTTCGGGGCCGACCGCACGAGGCCGATCGCGCTGGCCGCGTGCTGTGCGGCCGCCACGGTGGTGGCGCTGGCCCTGCTGGCCCGCTGGGAGGCGGTGCCCGCGTGGGCGGCCGCGGTCCTGGCGCTGCTTTCGGGGTTCACGCTGCTCGGGTGGAACGGGCTGTACGTGACCCTGCTGTCGGAGCTCGCGTGGGCGTGGCGGGCGTCCGCGGTCATGGTGGGGCTCAGCATGACGGTCCTCTACGTGTTCACCATGCTGGCGCCGCCGGTGTTCGGATGGACCGTGGAGCGCATGGGCGGCCACTACACGGGCGCCTGGCTGGGCGTGGTGGCGCTGCAGCTGCTGGCGGCCGGAACCGTGTCGGGGGTCCGCCGCAACCGGCAAGTGGCAGCCCAGGCCCCAGCACCCGGGGAGTAGGTCACATCCTGCAGGAAGCGGCCGGCCCGGCAGCGGCATCTGGTACGTTAGACGGGGAGGGGATGCCCGTGAGCGCAGTGGCCCGTAGGCCGTGGACCGCAGACGAGCTCGTGCGCCTCCCGGAAGGGTGGCGGTACGAGATCGACGAGGGGGAGCTGGTCATCATGGCACCCGCCGGGTTCGAGCACGGCCGCATTCTCTCCCGCATCGACGCCCTGCTCCGGAGCTTCGTCCAAGCGCACGGCCTCGGCGAGGTCGTCAGCGGAGACGTGGGAGTCTTTCTGCGCAGGCGTCCCGACACCCTGCGGGCTCCTGACGTGGCCTTCTACTCCCGCGAGCGCCTCCAGCAGCTCCGCGACCGCACCGGCTTCCCCACCGTGCCCCCCGACCTCGCCGTGGAGGTCCACGAACCCACCGAGCCGGACCTGTCCCGCAAGGTGCAGCAGTACCTGCAGGCCGGCGTCCAAGCAGTGTGGGTCGTGGACCCCGCAGACCGCTCCGTCACCCGCCACGCGCCCGGACAGCCTCCCCGCACCTGGTCCGACCCGCACGACGTGCTCGAAGAACCCGTGCTGCCCGGCTTCTCCTGCACACTGGGGGAGGTCTTCGGAGAGTGACGGAGCGAGACGGCCTTACCGCCCCGCAGGCCGGCCGCGCGTCCCCCGGAGGCATCGAGCTGAACCCCGAATTCCAGAGGGCCCTGCACCTGCTGGAACGGACCCGCAAGCACGTGCTGGTCACCGGCCGGGCGGGGACCGGGAAGTCCACCCTGCTCCGGTACTTCCTCGACCGCACGCGCAAGAAAGCCGTCGTCCTGGCGCCCACCGGGGTCGCCGCGGTGAACGTGGGCGGGCAGACGATCTACTCCTTTTTCCGATTCCGGCCCGACGTGACTCCCGATCGCGTCGCCCGCCTGCCGCCCCTCGAGGGTGAGGACAGCGTGTACCGGACGGCGGAGCTCATCGTTATCGACGAGGTGTCCATGGTCCGCGCGGACCTCCTGGACTGCGTGGACCGCTTTCTCCGACTGAACGGACGTCGCCGGGGGCGGCCCTTCGGCGGCGTGCAGATGGCCTTCTTCGGAGACCTGTACCAGCTGCCGCCCGCGGTCATCGGGCCGGAGCGCAAGGCTCTCGCCACCCTGTACGACACCCCTACTTCTACAGCGCCCGGGCGCTGCAGGAGGTGGAGCTGGAGCTCGTGGAGATGGAGAGAGTGTACCGGCAGACAGACCCAGTGTTCCTGGACATCCTCGGTGCCATCCGGGACGGCACGGTGACCGAGGAGCACCTCGCCGTGCTGAGCCGCCGCTGCGTGCCGGACTTCGAGCCAGGACCCGACCACCTGTGCGTGCAGCTGACCACCACCAACCAGCTGGCACAGGCCACCAATCGCACCCAGCTGGCGAAGCTCGGCGGCCGCCTGCACGTCTTCGACGGCCTCCTGCAGGGCGAGTTCGGAGGCGACCACGCCCCTGCCCCGCTCCGTTTGGAGCTCAAGGTGGGCGCACAGGTGATGATGGTTAACAACGACCCCGAGGGCCGGTGGGTCAACGGCACCCTGGCGCGGGTGGTGGAGGTCGCGGACGACCCGCACGAGCCTGTCGTGGTGGTGGAGCTGGAGGGCGGGGTGCAAGCGGAGGTGGTGCCGTACACCTGGGAGCTGTTCTCCTTCTACGTTGAGCATGGCGAGCTGCGGTCGCGCGTGGTGGGCCGGTTCACGCAGCTGCCCATGACCCTGGCGTGGGCGGTGACCATCCACAAGAGCCAGGGGAAGACGTTCGACCGCGTGGTGATCGACGTGGGGCGTGGTGCCTTTGCGCCGGGGCAGGTGCACGTGGCCCTCAGCCGGTGCCGGACGTTGGAGGGGATCGTGCTGAAGCGTCCCATCCGCCGCAAGTACGTGTGGGTAGACCATCGCATCGTCCGGTTCCTCACCCGCTTCCAGTACGACAAGGCGGAAAAGTTGCTCCC
>JANXBY010000013.1 GCA_025060455.1 Armatimonadota bacterium | reverse complement strand
CTGCTGGCTGGCCTCCGGCTCACGGCGGAGTACGCGAACTACCGGAACGACACGTTCGGGACGACGAGCAACTACTGGCAGGCCCAGGCGGTGCTGGACTTCGCGACTCTGTTCGGCGTCGAGGCGCTGTCGCCGAGGCTGACGCTGTGGTACAAGGACTTCGACCCCCTGAACATCCCGCGGCCGCGGGCCGGTCTGCGATCCCCGGACTTTTACCCCACGTTCTACTACACCCCGAACCTGCGGGCTTTCGGCGCGCGGCTGGACCTCAAGTTGTTGGAGAACGTGACGGCTTGGGCACTCGGCGAGTGGGGTAACTTCAAGACAGCTTTGGGGGCGCCGTACAGCGGCGACTCCTGGAGCCTGTGGGAGGCCGGTTTCACGTGGACGGTGGCGCCGAGGTTGAACGTGACCGTGTACTACACGTCGGCGGCAGCCGGTGGGACGACCGTGAACACAGCGCTGGGCGTGTACGCGGCCACGAGCTGGTAATCGCCTGTCAGGGCGAGAGCCTGGCACGGGGCGCCCCGGGCCGTGTGCCCGGGGCGCCGCACTTCTGGACATGTTTCTCATCGGCCAGCTCTTCTCGAGAGCTCTCCAGGCGGCGCGGGACGGTTGACTGGGGACCCGGTGCGTGATAGGGTACCCGCGGAGAGCACCTTTAAGTCGGTCCAGCGAGGCCGGCAAGGGCGAAACAAGACAGCAACCGAGGCCTTCCTTGCCGGCGGCACGGAAGGCCTTTTCCGTACCTGCTCGCCCCCCTGGCCGGCCCCGAGGAGGTGGTGGTGTGAGCGTACTCGGAGGGCACCTCCTGGGTCTGGAGCCTCTTGGTCCCTGGCAGATTCAGGCGCTGCTGGACCTGGCGGAGCGGGCTGCAAGAGGGGAACTCGAGCCGGACGCCCTCCGGGGGCGGGTGGTGGCCAATCTGTTCTTCGAGCCCAGCACCCGCACCCGTTTGTCCTTCGAGCTGGCCGCACGGCGGCTCGGGGCGGAGGTGGTAAACTTCGACCCCGAGCGCGGCTCGGTCCAGAAGGGCGAGTCGCTCGTGGACACAGCCCTGACCCTGCAGGCCATGGGAGCCGACGTCCTCGTCCTGCGCCACTCCAGCTCGGGGGCGCCGCACCTGGTGGCCCGCCACGTGCAGTGCAGCGTGGTCAACGCGGGCGACGGCATGCACGAGCACCCGACCCAGGCCCTGCTGGACCTGCTGACCGTACGGCAGGCCTTCGGCAGGGTCGCGGGCCTGCGGGTCGCCATCGTAGGCGACGTGCTGCACAGCCGGGTGGCACGGTCTGCGGCGTGGGGGTTTTCGAAGCTGGGAGCGGAGGTGGTGCTGTGTGGCCCACCGCCCCTGGTGCCGGCCGACCTGGCCGGGCCGGGGATCGTCGTTTGCCATCGGCTGGACGAGGCGCTGGAGGGGGCGGACGTGGTGATGGCCCTCCGGATGCAGCGGGAGCGGCAGCTAGGCGGCTTTATACCCTCTTTGGGCGAGTACCACCGGCTGTACGCCGTCACGCCAGAGAGGCTGCGGCTTGCTAGGCCGGGCGCGCTGGTCATGCACCCGGGCCCCATGAACCTGGGGGTGGAGGTCACCCCGGAGGTGGCCTACGGGGACCGCTCGCTAGTGCTGCGCCAGGTGACAAACGGCGTGGCGGTCCGGATGGCGGTCCTGTACGACCTTCTGACCCGCAGGCAGGCTGAGCTGGACGTGCGGCCGGTGGAGCCCATGGTGCTTGTGGGGAGGCTGTGATGGAGTCGGACGCCGTGGCCGCGGTGGGCCGGATGCTCCTCAAGGGTGGCCGGGTGGTGGACCCGGCTTCCGGCCTCGACACGGTTGCGGACGTGGTGGTTCAGGACGCCCGCATCGCGGCGGTGGCCCGACCAGGAGAAATCGGTGTCCCTCAGCCCGGGACGGTGACAGTAGACCTTTCAGGGCTCGTGGTGGTACCGGGGCTGGTGGACATCCACGTGCACCTGCGCCAGCCCGGCCAGACGCACAAGGAGGACATCCAGTCTGGCACCCGGGCGGCCGCGCGGGGCGGGGTGACCACCCTGGTCTGCATGGCGAACACCACCCCCGCAGTCGACGACCCCACGGTGGTGGCCGCCGTCCGGGAGTGGTCGCGTCAGGCAGCCGCGCGGGTGTACCCCGTGGGCGCGGTCACCAGAGGGCTGGAGGGGCGTGAGCTGACGCCTGTTGCGTCCCTCGCCGCAGCAGGAGTGGTCGGGCTGTCCGACGACGGACGCTGGGTCCAGGACGGCGGGCTGCTGCGGCGGGCCATGCTGTACGCGAAGGAGTTCGGCCTCCCGGTGCTGCAGCACTGCGAGGATCCCACCCTGTCTGCGGGCGGGGTGATGCACGAGGGTGCGGTGAGCGCGCGGCTGGGGCTGAGGGGCATACCGCGCAGCGCGGAGGAGGCCGCGCTGGCGCGGGACCTAGTGCTGGCGGAGGAGACCGGCTGCCACCTGCACGTCCAGCACGTGAGCACCGCAGGCAGCGTGCGGTT
>JANXBY010000005.1 GCA_025060455.1 Armatimonadota bacterium | reverse complement strand
CAAGGAGTGGGCGAAGACGTCGGAATTCATCGAGCGGATATGGGCGTTTGGAGAAGCGACGCTGAGCGGGTTCGTGTATGAGGACAACGTGCTGGAGCTGTGGAGCAGTATGTGGGTGTACGCAGACACGGTGCCAGAGGTGGTCAGACTGTTGTCTGTGGCGGGACTAGTGCAAGTTGTCCAGGCGGAATCGTTGTCGGAGCTCCGGTTCAGTCACACACCGGTGGTTCACCCGGAGATTGGCTCGCGCCCAGAGCCGGACGAGCTGCTGGGGACGTTTGCACAGGTACCAGAGTCGCGGGAAGCGGTGGGGAAAATACTTGAGGGCGAGGTGAGTGATGTGGTGCGTGTGCTACGGAGGAGCGGCGTGTTCGCCATGGGGAACGGGGGTCTGACGGCCGAGTTTCCCGTCGGCCCCAGGGGAGGACCTGTGCTCCTGGGAGGTGAGTCGGACCTCCTGACCGTGAAGCTGGCGGAGCACACGACGCTGGGTGCGGGCGTGCATATGACCCTGCAGACGCGAAGGAGGCCCGCCCTGGGGGGCCGGCCGCTGGACCCTTGGGAGCTGAACAGCCTCGAGCACCGTGCCGCCTGCAAGGCCCACTTCTTAGGGTCGTGGCACCGCAACCCGCTGAACCAGGGGAGCCCGGGGCTGCAGTTTGGCACGTTCGTGCCGGGGTTCGTGTGGCGGCGCGGGATGCTGCTGAACCTCGTCCTGTCCATGGGGGTGCGGTCGAAGTGGCTGGCGGGCCTGCGGTGAGGGACCCCGAGTCGGACAGCACCGGGACGCGGTGGTATGGCATGAGCCAGGTGGTGGTGTTTGACGTGGAGACGCAGAACTGGCCCTGCGAGCCGGACGGTGCGGCGCGCGCCCCGCGGCTTGCGGTAGCCGTGGCGTACCGGCCCGCTTACGCCGCCTACGGTGTGTACTTCGAGCAGGACGCGGTGCGGCTCGTGGAGGTGCTGCGGGAGGCGGACCTCGTGGTGGGGTTCGGGGTGCGGTCCTTCGACTACCGAGTGCTGGAACGGTACGCGGGGCCTTCGGTGCACGGACTGCCGACGCTGGACATCCTGGAGGACGTGGCGCGCCGGCTCCGGCGGCGGGTGGGCTTGCACCACCTGGCCACGGCCACCCTGGGGCGTGGCAAGTCCGCGGACGGCTGGCAGGCGCTGCGGTGGTGGCGGGCAGGGCAGGTGGGCCGGGTAGTGGAGTACTGCCGCTGCGACGTGGAGCTCACGTGGGAGCTATATCGGTTCGGGTGCGAGAACGGGTACCTGCGGTACTGGGACGGGGACGGCCGGCTGTCGCAGGTGGCGGTGGACTGGCCCGGACTCAGGACGCGCGGTGCGGGCGCCCCACAACGCGGGTGAGCGGAGGCGGAACAGCGCGCAGGCCAGGGCGAGCAGCGGCAGCCCCCAGGCCAGCGCCTTGAGCGCGCTTTCTGGCGGCTCGCGAAGGCGCCCCGGGGTCAGGGATTCGGCCTGGCCGTCCCGGTAGCGCACCTCGCCGGACAACGAAGCCACGCGGCGGCGCAGGTCGCGGGCGGTCCGGCTCAGGTACCGCTGGGCCCGGCTGAGGAAGTGCGCGGCGGCCACCAGAAGCCCCGCGGGCTCTGCGCGCAGCCCTTGGGCCTGGTGCCCCACGAAGGCGGGAAAGCACCCCAGGCCAGCGCAAACCACCGGTCGGTGTGCAGGCGGCCTCCCTCACCACTCCAGGTTGTGCGCCAGGACCAGGAACACATTGCCAGGGGGTGGTCTGGCATTGGGTACCACCCCTCACCACTCCAGGTTGTGCGCCAGGACCAGGAACAGGTCTGCGGGCGCGAACGCGAGGACCCACCCCGAGGCGGTGAGGGCCGCGTGCGTGGCGATCCCCGCGGCCTCCGCCAGCGAGACCGTGGCCATCGCCAGCAACACACCGCCGGGGATGTGGGTCCGCAGCGGTGCCACCGCGGGTACTGGCCGTAGCTCGGCCACCAGGCCACCCGCTCGTACTGGTAGGCGGCGACGGAAAACAGCCACTGGGCGAACGCCCCAGGGTCCCCCACGGCACCAGGGTGAGGGAGCCACGTATCGCGCAGGTCACGTACGAGTTTCCCGAACGAATCTTCGTAGGAGCTTTGCGGCGTGTCGGAAACACTGGTATCGTGTGCGAGGGGCGGGAGCGATCGTACGGGAATAACGGACGGTCGAGGGAAGCGTGTTGCGAATCCTGGTGGTCGGCTCGGGCGGCCGTGAGCACGCTCTGGTGTGGGCTCTGCGGCGCAGCCCC
>JANXBY010000076.1 GCA_025060455.1 Armatimonadota bacterium | reverse complement strand
GGGGCACCGCCGCCCGGGCGATCTCCCCCACGGGGGCTCGGGCGATGTGGGAGGCGACGTACAGGTTCAAGGCCACCGGAGGCGTCAGGGTCCCGATGGACAGGTTCACGGCCATCATTACCCCGAACCACACCGGATCCCGCCCGAACTTGGCCATCACGGGCATGAGGACGGGCAGGAACACGCAAAAGATCGAGATCGCAGGCCTGTATTCTCCGGCAGGGCGCCTGTCCCTCTTCCTCCGCTGGGAGGCGCGGCGGCCGGGCTCTCGCGCCGGTGACGCCGCCTGCTCCCGTGGCGGCCCGGCGGTTCCCGCCCGGCCTGTGGGAGGAGGTCCAGGACGCCCTGCGGGAGGTCGAAGGGCGCATGGGCCGCGGGTTCGGGTACCCGACTTAGGGGCCACCCGCCAGCGACAGGTGTACCACGTCATGAGCCCGCTTGGCGTCGCGGACCGCCCGGTACAGGGCGGTCAGGAGACTGTGCGCGTCCTCCTCCGTCCGGAAGTCGTCGAGGTCGGCTGGATGAACGGGGCCTCAGCCCGCCTGCCAGCCTCGCGACGGTACGGGTCGGGACACGCAGACTGTGATTGCGCTCAGCGGAACCTTCCGGCCTGCCCAGCTGGCAGGGACCAGCCGTCGGGTCTGCCAGATCCCCCGGGCCGGTCGGACTGGCCCGGGGATCTGGCGGGGGTACTCGTGCGACTCACTCGTTCTGGCTGACCACGAGGTCCGTCACGAGCACATAGCGCTGGCGTTCGATATCTACCTCGCTGAAGTGGACGGTCAGCTGACGCGCCTGTCTGCCGAGCGCAAGGACATCCACGGGGTCCGACATCGCTCGCTGGCCGTCCACGAAGACGTGCAGGACGTCCCCTTGCCGGGCAATGGCAACCCGGCGGGAGACACCTCGCAGCTCGCCCCCGACGTCCGGGAGAGGTTTGCCGGCCCACAAGCCCCGCCAGTTGTTCTGCCAGTTCACCTGGAATACGAAGGGCGATTCCCGACGCCCGAGGTGCACCCGCAGCATGGTCAGGTCGCCGCGGGCCGCCTCGACACGGAACGTGAACTCGACTGCGAAGTCCCGGGAGAAGTCGAGCCCCGGTATGTCACGCTCAAGCCAGATCGCCCCCCGGACTCCCGCCATCCACGTCGTCCCTTCGAACCGGACGCACTCCGCGCTACCGCCTGAAACCTGCCACCCTGCAGGTCGGACCGTGCAGCCGGCGAAAGTCTCCTGCAGCAGCACGCGGTTTCCTCGCTGGAAGCCCACGGCCGGGCGCTCCAGTCCGCCTGAGGACGCAGGTCGCTCTAGCACGGTAGACGGGGCAGCCGGCTGCTGCGTTTCCCTCGGCCGGCCGGGTTTCGGCCGCAGGGCTGGCCTTGCCTTGGAGACGAACTGGGCGACCGCCTCAAGGGTGACCCTGCCGACCAGCTGGCCGTCGAAGTTGTGGACAGATACATGCGTCCACCAAGGTCCCGCCCAGACCGAGGCTGCACCCTGCTGACCCCGCGCCTGGCCGTCCGGGCGGGCTACGACGGTGGCGGTCTCGGCGTCCACCACGACCCCGCGCAGGCGGGCCGTGGCGGTAATGGTGTACACGCACCCGACGACGGGGAGGCACCCTCCACTGTAGTTCTGGTCGAGCTGCTCAACCTCGCCCATCAGCACGTAGTCCGCGCCGGCGCGCGCAGCAGCCCGGCTGACCTCCGCCACGTCCAAAATGCCCCGCGTGTCGAGCCGGGCCGCCTCCAAGACCGAACGGGTCTGGGATCGAGACAGCACCCTGACCGAACCGTCCTCCCGGAGGCGTGCCGCAACGCGATCGGTGACGATCTCGGACGCCGAGGGCCAGCCGACAGACACCGCGAAGTCGACGACCATGACCACAGGCCGGTCGTCCTGGGCCGGTGTGATGCCTTGCAGGGCGGCCAGCAGCACCGCGGTGCTAACCAGTAGCGAACCGATCCGCATGACTGTCCCTACCTTCATGACTGCCCCCACCTTGAATGGCCGTCCGGGCCCGGCTCGAGGTCAGGCCCCCAACCACTGTGGGGCGCAAGGGTGACCTGCCGTCAAGATCCAGCAAGAAGCGTGCCAAACGGTGTCTGGGAGCGGGCGGCACCGCACCCGCGGAAGGCCGGCCTTCGCGCTGCTGCGGCAGGCACTCCCGACCCGGACTTAGCACGGCCGGACGGGGCCTGCGCTCCGACACGGTCTTGCCGGACGGGCGGTGACTCGGGCCCCGCGGTGTGGTGGGCCCTGCCGCCCAACCCTGCGAAGCTGGACGACTTCGGTCCCGTAGCCTCGAGCCATGCGACTTCCGTACACTGGTCGTGAAATCCCGACCGGAGGGACTACGGATGCGCAGGTGGGTCTACATGTTCTGGGAGGGCGACGCCCAGATGCGGGACCTGCTGGGCGGAAAAGGGGCGGGTCTAGCGGAGATGACCCGCATCGGGGTCCCGGTTCCACCCGGCTTCACCGTCACCACCGAGGCGTGCCGGGAGTACTACCGCCTCAGCCGGCAGTTCCCGCCCGGCCTGTGGGAGGAGGTCCAGGACGCCCTGCGGGAGGTCGAAGGGCGCATGGGCCGCCGGTTCGGGGACCCGGACCAGCCCCTCCTGGTGTCGGTGCGGTCCGGGGCCAAGTTCAGCATGCCGGGCATGATGGACACCGTCCTGAACCTGGGCCTCAACGACCGGACCGTGGAAGGCCTGGCCCGGATGACGCAGAACCCGCGGTTCGCGTATGACGCCTACCGGCGCTTCCTCCAGATGTTCGGGCGCATCGTGCTGGGCGTCCCGGGGGAGAAGTTCGAGGAGGTCCTGGAGGCTTACAAGTACAAGGACGGCCAGCGGCGGCAGGACACCGACCTCACCGCAGGCGAGCTGCGGGAGATCGCGGAGCGGTTCAAGGCCATCCTCCGGGAGCACACGGGCCAGGACTTTCCGCAGGACCCGTACGAGCAGCTGCGGATGGCCATCGCGGCGGTGTTCGGCTCGTGGATGGGCAAGCGGGCGGTGGACTACCGCCGGGTCCACCGCATCCCCGACGACCTGGGGACCGCGGTGAACGTGCAGGCCATGGTGTTCGGCAACCTGGGCTGGGACTCGGCCACGGGCGTGGCGTTCACCCGGAACCCCGCCACCGGCGAGAAAAGGCTGTACGGGGAGTACCTGCCCAACGCCCAGGGAGAGGACGTGGTGGCGGGCATCCGCACCCCCAAGCCCCTGGACCAGCTGGCCGAGGAGATGCCGGAGGTGTACCGGCAGTTCGTGGAGGTGGCCGAGCGCCTGGAGCGCCACTACCGGGACGTGCAGGACGTGGAGTTCACCATCGAGCGGGGCAAGCTGTGGATGCTCCAGACGCGGGCGGGCAAGCGGACGGGCGCTGCCGCGGTGCGGATCGCGGTGGACATGGTCCGCGAGGGCCTCATCGACGAGCGCACCGCGGTGCTGCGGGTGGAGCCGGAGCTGCTGGCGCAGCTGCTGCACCCCACGGTGGACGAACAGGCGCGGCAGCACGCCCACGAGAACGGCCAGTACCTCACCCGGGGCCTGCCGGCCTCGCCCGGGGCTGCCAGCGGGCGCATGGTCCTAGACCCGGACCGGGCGGAGCAGCTGGCCGCGGCGGGGGAGAAGGTGATCCTGGTCCGCAGCGAGACGGCGCCGGAGGATTTCCACGGGATGGTGGCCTCCCGGGCGATCCTGACCGCCCGGGGCGGGATGACTAGCCACGCGGCGGTGGTGGCCCGGGGGATGGGCAAGCCGTGCGTGGTGGGTGCGGAGGAGCTGGTGGTGGACCTGGAGTCCCGCACGGTGTGGGTGAACGGCCGGGCGCTGGAAGAGGGTGCGTGGATCACCGTGGACGGGAGCACCGGCGAGGTGTTCGCGGGTCAGCTGCCCACCCGGGAGCCGGAGTTGTCGGGGGAGTTCGCCACCTTCATGGAGTGGGTGGATCGGTTCCGGAAGCTGGGGGTGCGGGCCAACGCGGACACCCCCAAGGACGCCCGGAAGGCCCGGGAGTTCGGGGCGGAGGGTATTGGCCTGTGCCGCACGGAGCACATGTTCTTCGAGGGCGACCGCATCTACGCCATGCGGGAGATGATCGTGGCCACCACCGCGGAGGAGCGGCGGGCGGCCCTGGCCAAGCTGGAGCCCTTGCAGCGGCAGGACTTCATGGAGATCTTCCGGGTCATGGACGGCTACCCCGTGACCATCCGCACCCTCGACCCGCCGTTGCACGAGTTCCTGCCGCCGGACGAGGAGGCGGTGCAGGAGACGGCGCGGCGCATCGGGGTGAACCCCGAGGTGCTGCGGCAGAAGGTGGCGCAGCTGCGGGAGTTCAACCCCATGATGGGGCTGCGGGGGTGCCGGCTGGGCATCCTGTACCCGGAGATCACGGAGATGCAGGCCCGGGCCATCTTCGAAGCAGCCGCCGCCTGCCAGGCGGAGGGCGTGCACGTGGAGCCGGAGGTGATGATCCCTCTGGTGTCGGACGTCAACGAGCTGCGCCAGCAGGCGGAGATCGTGCGGCGGGTGGCGGAGGAGGTCCAACAGCGTACCGGCCAGCGCCTGCACTACAAGGTGGGGACCATGGTGGAAGTCCCCCGGGCGGCGTTGCTGGCGGACCGGGTGGCGGAGGTAGCCGAGTTCTTCAGCTTCGGCACCAACGACCTGACCCAGTTCACCTTCGGTATGAGCCGGGACGACGCAGGGCGGTTCCTTCCCCGCTACCTCGACACCAAGCTGCTTCCAGAGGATCCCTTCCAGGTGCTGGACACAGAGGGCGTGGGGCAGCTGGTGAAGCTGGGCACCGAGCGCGGACGCAGGACCCGGCCGGATCTGGAGGTGGGGATCTGCGGGGAGCACGGAGGTGAGCCCGCCAGCGTGAAGTTCTGCCACGCCGCGGGGCTGGACTACGTGTCGTGTTCGCCGTACCGGGTCCCCATCGCGCGGCTGGCCGCGGCGCAGGCGGCCCTGGGCGACCAGCTGCGGGACGTGTGACCCCTCTCCGGCTGCCCCTGCCCCGCCCCCAGGTGCCGGGTGTGTTCGTGCGGCGGGTGAACCGCTTCGCCGCGGAGGTGAGGGTGGCGGCGGGGCTGTGGCAGGTGCACCTGCCGAACTCGGGGCGCATGGAAGAGCTGCTGGTGCCCGGTGCTCGCGTACGGGTGTTCCTCACTCCCGGTCAGCACGGCAAGACACAGGGCAGGCTGCTGTTGATCCGACACGCGGGCCGTTGGGTGGGGCTGGACAGCCACCTACCGAACCGGCTGTGGGAGCTCGCACTTCAGTCTGGGGGGCTGCCACCGGTGGTGGCCGTGCGGCGCTGGCGGCGGGAGGTGCGGTTGGGCGGGGAGCGGGTGGACTTCCAGGTCCAGGCCCGCGGGGGCACGTGGGTGGTGGAGACCAAGTCGTGCAACCGGGTAGTCGGGGAGGTGGCCCTGTTTCCCGACGCCCCCACGGCCCGGGGAGCGCGTCACCTGCACCTGCTGGCAAAGGTGGCGCGGAGTGGAGGCCGGGCGGCGGTGGTGTGGTTCGTCCAGCGGGACGACGCCCGATGCTTGCAGGTGGACTGGGAATCCGACCCGGAGTTCGCAGACTCCGCCTGGCAGGCACGCCGCCGCGGGGTGCAGCTGGTGGCGTATGTGTGTTCGGTCACTCCTTCTGGGGTGCAGGTCCTCCGGAGAATCCCCGTCCGGACGACTCCGCGGCACGGGAGTTGCTAGCTGACCTCGGGCTTCAAGGGGCCGACCGGATGTTGGGGACGCGTTCGGACCGGAGCCGGTTGTTGTTGAAGCTCCTGCGGGTGCTGCACGAGGGCATGGGGGACGTGTCCTCGTTGCCGCAGCGGCTGGCAGACACCTTGTGCCAGGAGGGCGGGTTCGCGGGCGTGGCCCTGTTGCTCCTCGAGGGGTCGGGGAAGGCTTTGGTCGGCGTCGCCCACGCGGGGATCTCCGCGCGATACCCCGCAGGCCGGATCCCCCGAGGACGTGGGGTGAGCTGGGAGGCGGTGACGAAGCGCCGGGGGTTGTACGTACCCAACCTGGCGGAAGACCCTCGTGTGTTTGTCCCAGGGAGGCTGCGCGAACCTCTGAGCGGACTGTTCCTGCCCTTGCTCGGCCGGCTCGGACCGGTGGGAGCGATGGTGGTCCACGCGCCCGCCGAGGTAGGGATCTCGTCGGAGGACCGAACGTTCCTTGAACAAGTAGCCTCCCCGGTCGCCCTGGCCCTGGAGAACGCGCTGCTCTACGAGCACCTACAGCGCGCGGTGGCCCTGCGGGACGAGCTGCTCCAGGTCACCCGGGCCCTCACGGCGTCGGAGCTGGACGTGCTGGCGTTGTGCCAGCGGGTGGTGGCCGAGGCGGTCCGGCTGGTGCCCGGAGCGGAACGGGCCAGCCTGTCGGTGCGGGAGGGCGAGGAGTTCGTGTTCATGGCCGCGGTGGGCTACGACCTCGTAGGCCTGCGAGGCGTGCGGTTCACCGAGGAGGACCGCCTGCGGTGGTACGGGATGGACCAGGCTTCCCTGCTGGCCGGAAGGCCGAGGCTGCTCGACGGGGAGGAGGCCCGCAGGCGGGCCGCCGCCACCCGGCCGGTGCACGGTGCGGAGGCCATGGACCGACACGGGGACATGAATACGCTGAAGGTGACCCTCGGCGTGCCCATTGTGTTGGACGGACGGCTGGAAGCGTTCCTCAACCTGGACAGCCACACCGACCCGGACGCCTTCGGAGACGAGTCCGTGGAGGTGGCCACCATCTTCGGCCACCAGGTGGCGGCCATCCTGAAGGGCGCGCGGCTCCGGGCGTTGCTAGCCTACCAGGCTACCACGGACGCCCTCACAGGCGTGCACAACCGCCGCTACATGGAGCAGAGGCTGCGGGAGGAGCTCGCCCGGGCGGAGCGGACCGGCCAGCCGTTTTGCTTCGCGCTGCTGGACGTGGTGGGGCTCAAGCGCGTGAACGACACCCTGGGGCACGGGACGGGCGACCGGGTCCTGCAGGAGGTGGCCCAGCACCTCCGGGACAGCGTTCGGGCCTCTGACGTGGTGTGCCGTTACGGGGGAGATGAGTTCGCGGTCCTGCTGGCGCAGACCCGTCCGGCGGAAGCGGCGCGTGCGCTGGGGCGGGTCCTGCGTCAGCTGGCGGTCCGCGTGGGTCCCTGGGGAGACGGGATCTGGGTGAGCGCGGGGGTGGCGGCTTACCCGGAGGACGGCCGCACGCAGGAAGCGCTGGCGGCGGCGGCGGACCGCCGGATGTACCGGGCACGCCAGCTGGGCGTGCACGTGTGCAAGGAGGGATAGGTAAGCGTCGGACTTCCCCTGCTAGGGGATCACGGTGTAACGGGCCAGCAGCTCGCCCTGGTGCTCCCGTAGCTCCCGCAGGTGCAGCCGCACAGGCGCGAGGCTCCCGCCGGCCACGATGCGGCCGGCACCACCTCCGGCCAGAAGCGGGGCCAGGGTCAAAAATAGCTCGTCCACCAACCCTGCGGCCAGCAGCTTCCCGTTCAGGGTTGGCCCTCCCTCGCACAGCACCCACCGGGCGCCGCGTGTGCGCAGCCAACGGAGGGCTGAGGGCAGGTCCACGGTGCCGCGGCCGCACGCCACCACCTCCGCGACCGCTTCCAGCGCCCCTCGCCGGGCGGGGTCTGCGTCCTCGGTGGTGATGACCAGCGGACGGCGGTCCGGATCCGAGAACAGCTGAAGGGCTGGGTCCAGGTGCAGCCGGGCCGAGACGACCGCGAGGCGCGGCAGGGGCTCCAGGCCGCGTCGCCTCCGGCGGACCTGGGCCTCCGCGTCCAGCCGCGGCGGCCCGTACCGCTCCGCGCGCACCGTGCCTGCGCCCACCAGTACGATGTCGCAGTACTCCCGCAGCCTCCGGAACGCCAGCCGGTCAGCCTCCCCTCCCATCCCCTTGGTGCGACCCATCAGGTGGGCGGCGCCGTCCAACGTGGCCACCATGTTCAGATAAAGGTAGGGACGGTGGAGGATCTCCGGGAACTGCAGGTCCGCGTACAAGTGCTCCAGCGGCTCCTGGCGGTATTCGGGGACGAGCACCCGCACCGTGCGGTCCACGGTCTTCTCCTCCGGGCTCACCCCCGGCTGCTTGACAAGGGGGCCGTCCCATCCAGGATAATGCGTGCGCGATGACGAGCGGCAGTTCAGGTAGGGTTTTGACGACCTGTCCCTCGCCTGCCTGGGGGCCGCCCGGCGCGACCTAGGCGCGGCCGCCCCGGGGCCCTCTGGCGGAAGGGGGCGCCCGGAGGCGAGCCGTGGTCACTGCTTTCCTCGACCCGCAGACGGTCGACTTCGAGCGGCTTCGGTCCCTGTCTTCTCAGGAGCTCGCGAACTTCCTGCTCTCCCTGGACCCACCCGCGCTGGCGCAGCTGGTGACCCGGCTGGGGCAGGACGCGGTGGCCGAGCTGGTGGCAGAGCTGGACTCCCACGACGCGGCCCGCCTCATCCTCAAGCTGGGGCGCGCACAGGCCGCGGACGTGCTGGAGGAGATGCCGCCCGACGACGCCGCGGACGTGCTCGAGGAGCTGGCACCCCAAGAGGCAGAGACCCTCCTCACGGAGATGGAGAAGGACCGCGCCCGGGCCCTCAAGGGGCTGCTGGCGTACCCCGAGGGGACCGCGGGCAGCCTGATGACCCCGGAGTTCATCGCGGTCAGCAGCCGTGTGCGGGTTGCGGACGCCATCGACCTGCTCCGGGAAGTCGGGCACGAAGTGGAACTCCCCTACTACGTGTACGTGGTGGACGCCAGGGGTCGCCTGGAGGGAGTGGTGTCCCTGCGCGACTTGGTGGTAGCACCCCCGGAGGCGCCCGTGCGGGAGGTCATGCGGACGGACGTGGTGTGGGTGCGGCCGGAGGCGGACAGGGAAGAGGCCGCCCGGCTGGTCCAGAAGTACGACCTGCTTGCGCTTCCCGTGTGTGACGCGGACCGGCGCCTGCTCGGGATTATCACTGCAGACGACATCCTGCGGGTCGCGGAGGAGGAGGGGACGGAAGACGTGCTGGGCGCGGCGGGAGGGACCGCGCCCAAAGGGTTGGGCGGGTTGCTGAGCTGGCGGTGGGTGGGAAAGCGTGCCGGCTTCCTTGCCTTCAACCTCGTTCTGAACGTGCTGGCCGCAGTGGTCATCAGCCGCTTTCAGTCGACCCTGGAGCGGGCAGTGAGCCTTGCGTTTTTCTTTCCCCTTCTCGCGGCCACCGCGGGCAACGTGGGGACGCAGTCCCTGGCCGTGGCGGTCCGGGGTATGGCCACGCGGGTGTTCCAGGCCGGTGACTGGGGAGTGGTCCGGCGGGAAGCTGTCACGGGATTCTTCGTCGGTCTCGTGTGCGGAAGCCTGGCGTGCGCGGTGGCGTGGCTGTGGTTGGGCGACAGCCGGCTGGCGCTGGTGGTGGGCGCTGCCATGTGGGTCAGCCTGATGGTGGCCGCGGCGGTGGGCGTCCTCGTCCCCTTCGGGTTCGCCCTCCTCCGGTTCGATCCCGCCATCGGAAGCGGACCCCTCATCACCACCATCACCGACAACGTGTCCCTCAGCGCGTACCTGTTGCTGGCGTCGTTCCTCCTGGGGGTGGTGGCGTGACTGACCTGGCGCAGCGGCTCAGGGAGAGCTGGGGGGACCCGCAGAGGCTGCGGTCCGTAATCCGCGCCGCTCACCCGGCGGATTTGGCGGAGGCGCTGGAGGGGCTCCCGGACCCGGAGCTGCTCCGGGTTCTGGAGGTCCTGGGAGCAGAGGCTGCCGGGCTGTTCGAGTACCTCCCACCGGACCGCCAGCGGCGGCTCCTCCGCCTGCTCCCACCGGAGGTTCAGGCGCGAATCCTGGAGGGGATGAGCCGGGACGACGCGGCGGACCTGCTGGGCGCCCTGGGCTCGGAGGAAGCTCAGGCGTACCTGCAGCGCATGTCCTCCGGGGAGGCTCAAGACGTCCAACAGCTGATGGGCTACGCGCCGGAATCCGCGGGCGGCCGCATGAGCACGGAGGTGGTGACCGTCTCGGAGAGCTGGACGGCGGGGGAGGCCCTGGAGCACCTGCGCCGCCTGGCGCCAAGCGCGGAGACGGTCTACTACGTGTACGTGGTGGACGCGGAGGGCAGGCTCCGGGGTGTGGTGGGCCTGCGAGACCTCATCGTGGCGGAGCCCCAGACCCCCATTTCAGCCATCGCCGACCGGAAGGTGGTCGCCGTGCAGGCGGAGGACGACCAGGAGACGGTGGCGCAGGTGTTTCAGAAGTACAGTCTCCTGGCCCTGCCCGTGGTGGACCGCGCGGGCCGCTTGCTCGGGGTCGTCACCGTAGACGACGTCCTGGATGTGGTACAGGAGGAGGCCACGGAGGACGCCTACCGGCTGACGGGCCTGAGCCGGGCCGCGGTGGAGCTGGAGCCTTCCCCGTGGCGGCGGGCGCTGCGCCGGCTACCCTGGTTGCTCACCCTGATGGTTGTGGAGCTGCTGGCGGGCAGCGTGGTCGGCGGTTTCGAGCACGCGTTAAAAACGCTGGTCGTGCTGGCCTTTTTCATCCCGATGCTTAACGATCAAGCAGGGAACATGGGGATCCAGACGGTCGTGTTCACGGTCCGGGCCGTGGCCACGGGCAGGGTACACCGGGGGTGGTACAAGGCGTTCCTGCTCCGGGAAGTGGTGGTGGGGCTGGCCGCGGGGGCCCTGAGTGCGGGCGTTGCGGCGGCCATCGGGTGGCTGTGGTGGCACGACCTTCGGTTGAGCGCGGTGCTGGCCACCACGGTGTTCACGACCATGAACGTGGCAGCCCTGCTGGGAGTCCTCATTCCCCTCGGCCTCATGTGGCTCGGGCGGGACCCGGCGGTGGCCTCTGGGCCGTTCATCACGTCTTTGATGGATGTGGTGACGGTGACCGTGTACTTCGCGGTGGCGACCGCGATGTTCCGCCTCGCAGGCTAGCGGTGCGCACAGGCCGAACGGTGGTGTAGGGTGGCCGTCTACAAGGCAGAGGGGGTGGTCCTGGGTCGGCGTGCCCTGGGCGAGGCCGACCGGGTGGTGGACCTGTTCACCCGGGAGTTCGGCCGGCTGCGGGTGAAGGTCAAGGCCGTGCGCAGGACCACCAGTCGCCTGGCTGGCAGGCTCGAGCCGTTCACCCACGCGCGGCTCCTGCTGGCGCGGGGCCGGGCCCTGGACGTGGTGGCTCAGGTGGAGGTGTTGGACGGGTACGCGGACCTGCGGGAGGACCTGCGGCGGCTGAGCTACGGGTGGCTGGTGGCGGACCTCACCCTACAGCTGGTCCCCGAAGCGGAGCCCCACCCCGAGGTGTTCGCGCTGCTGGTGGAAGCCCTGCAGCTGCTCCGTGAGGGGGACCCGGTGGTGGCCGCGGGTTGGTATGCCCTGCGGCTGTTCGGCGAGCTCGGGTACCGGCCGGCGTCCGGCCGGTGCCCGAGCTGCGGCGGCGAGGCGGGCGGGGACCGCTGGAGCCCTGCCCTGGGCGGGTTCTGCTGCCCGCGCTGCTCGGAGGCTGACCCAGGCCACCTCCGGCTCGGCGGGGAGGCGGCGGGCGCGACGCGGTTCTTGCTGCAAGCGTCCGCGCAGGAGGCGGGCCGGCTGAGGCTTTCCGAGCGGGCTACAGGGCGGGTGGTGGCCGCGGTGGTGGCGTACGCGGAGGCCCGGGCAGACCGTCCCCTGCGGGCGGCGAAGGTGTTGCAGGCGCTGGACCGGTAGCGGCGGAGTTCCGTCCGCGGGCCAGGAAACCGGCAGGCGGCGTCGAAACCCTTGGGGGGAGGTGCTCGGATGGAAGTGGACCTGGAACAGGCCAAGCGCGCCCTTGCGGTGGTGGCGGATGCCCTCAGCCAGTGCCGGGGGGTGATCCGCCAGGACCGCAGCGGGATGCTGCGCATCCGCACCGAGGAGAAGACCATCGAGCTGCCCATCCTGTGGGCGGCCGCGGGGCTGGTGGCGTTCGCGGTGGCGTCGGTGCTGGCCAGCTGGCCTACGGGCAAGCCGCGGGAGGAAGAGCCCCTAGGGATCGGGTAGCGTTTGCGCGCAGATCCTGGGTCGTGTAAAGTCAGGGTCCGGAGCAAGGCTGTGACGGTGAGGCGCGGCGGCGGCGCCGCGCAGCGAGCCCGGGGGCGGTGGGACCGGGACGGCGTGCCGCCGCGTGGCGCACCGGAGCCGGAGGCTTCAAGCTCGGCGCGTAGAGCCTCCCGGAAGCCCTCCGTGAGCGGGGCGTAGAGGGCCGGGCTGCAGGGTCGCTGCAGCCCGGAACCAGGGTGGGACCGCGGAGGCCCTCCGTCCCTGGGCGGAGGGCCTCCCCTTTTGAGGAGGGAAGCCGTGCTGTTTCAGGAGCTGATCCTGGCCCTGGACCGGTTCTGGTCTGAGTACGGCTGCGTGCTGCAGCAGCCCTACGACGTGGAGGTGGGCGCCGGCACCAAGCACCCCGCCACCTTCCTGCGGGCTCTGGGGCCAGAACCGTGGAAGGTGGCGTACGTCCAGTTCTCCCGCCGGCCCCAGGACGCCCGGTACGGCGACAACCCCAACCGCCTGGGCGCCTACTACCAGTACCAGGTGATCCTCAAGCCGTCGCCCGACGACGTGCAGGAGGTCTACCTGCGCAGCCTCGAGCACCTGGGGGTGGACCTGCGCCGGCACGACGTGCGGTTCGTGGAGGACGACTGGGAGGACGCGAGCCTAGGAGCGTGGGGCGTGGGCTGGGAGGTGTGGCTCGACGGGATGGAGATCACCCAGTTCACGTACTTCCAGCAGTGCGGGGGCCTGGACTGCCGCCCGGTGTGTGCGGAGATCACCTACGGCCTGGAGCGGCTGTGCATGTACCTGCAGCGCAAGAGCAGCGTGTTCGAGCTAGAGTGGGCTCCGGGCGTCACGTATGGCGAGCTGCGCCACCGGGAGGAGGTGGAGTGGAGCCGGTACGGCTTCGAGACCGCGGACGTGGCCCGGCTGCGGGCCCTCTTCGAGGCCTTCGAGGAGGAGGCCCGCCTGGCCCTGGCGTCCGGGCTCGTGCTTCCGGCCCACGACTACGTGCTGAAGTGCTCGCACGCCTTCAACCTCCTGGACGCTCGGGGTGCGCTCAGCGTGAGCGAGCGGGCGAGTCTGATCGCCCGGTGCCGCAGGCTGGCCCGGCAGGTGGCGGAGGCGTACGTGCGGCAGCGCGAGGAGCTGGGGTTCCCGCTGCTGAAGGAGGCGGTCCGTGCCTAGCCTGCTGCTGGAGGTGGGTACGGAGGAGCTGCCCGCGCGGTTTGTGGAGCCCGCGCGCCGACAGCTGGAACGGCTACTGCAGGCGGAGCTGGTGCGGGAGCGGCTTGTGCCTGCATCGGTGCGCACGTGGGCCACGCCCAGGCGCCTGGCGGCGCTGGCTACTGGTCTGCCGGACCGGCAGCCGGACACCGTCCGCGAGGTCCGGGGGCCTGCGGCGCCTGCTGCGTTCGACCCGGAGGGCCGTCCCACCGCCGCAGCTGTGGGGTTCGCCCGCAGCCAGGGGGTACCCGTGGAGTCGCTGGAGCGGCGGTCCACGCCCGCGGGTGAGTACGTGTTCGCGCGGCGGGTGGAGCCAGGCCGGGATGCCTTAGACGTCCTGCAGGAGGTGCTGCCGCGGGTGGTCGCTTCCCTTTCGTTCCCGAAGACCATGCGGTGGGCGGGATACGACCTGCGGTTCGCCCGTCCCATCCGGTGGGTGGTGGCCCTGTTGGACGACCAGGTGGTCCCCTTCGAGCTGGCGGGCGTGCGCTCCGGCCGCCGGACGTACGGCCACCGCCAGCTGAGCCCCGGACCGCACGAGCTGCGTCACGCGGTGGAGTACGAGGAGGTGACGAGGAAGGCGTTCGTCCTGGCCGACCGCGAGGCGCGCCGGGCGGAGGTGGTCCTCCAGGTGCAGCGGTGCGCCCAGGAGGCCGGAGGGGAGCCGGACCTGGCGCCGGACCTGGTGGACGAGGTCACCGACCTGGTGGAGTGGCCCACGGCCTTCTTGGGCCGGTTTGACGCCCGTTTCGTAGCGGGCGAGGACGGCCTGCCGGAACCGGTGCTGGTCACGGTGATGCGCCACCACCAGCGGTACTTCCCGGTACGGAGCTCCGGAGGGCTCATCAACGCCTTCGTGGGAGTCCGCAACGGTGACCACGAAGGGCTGGACGCGGTCCGGGAGGGGAACGAGTGGGTCCTGCGGGCCCGGCTGGTGGACGCGGCCTTCTTCTACCGGGAGGACCGTAAGCACCCCCTGGAACACTGGGCCGAGCGGTTGGCCTCCGTGACGTTCCACGAAAAGCTGGGCTCCATGCGGGAGAAGGTGGACCGCCTGGTGCGGCTTTGCAGGTGGCTGGCCCAGCACGCCCGGCTGGACCCAGTGTGGGCAGACTCCCTGGCGAGGGCAGCTCGGCTGTGCAAGGCAGACCTCGTGACCCACATGGTGGGCGAGTTCCCCGAGCTGCAGGGGACCGTGGGTGCCATCTACGCGCGCATGGACGGGGAGTCGCAGGAGGTCTGTGAAGCCATCGAGCAACACTACCGACCCCGGGGAGCAGGCGACGAACTGCCCGGCAGCCCGCTGGGCGCGCTGCTGGCCCTAGCGGACCGGGCGGACACCCTCGCGGGGTTCCTGGGCGTGGGGATCGTCCCCACCGGGTCCGCGGACCCGTACGGCCTGCGGCGTACCGCGTCCGGGCTGCTGGACATCCTGCACGACCGGCGTCAGGCCTTTTCGCTGGGCCTGGCGGCGCTCGTGCAGGAGGCGCTGGCGGGCTACGGGGACAGGCCGGAGTTCGCAGGCGCGCGGGAGAGGGTCGCAGACTTCCTCCGGGACCGGGTCCGGGCGTGGATGCTGGAGCACGGGTTCGCGCACGACGTGGTGGAGGCAGCGCTGGCGGTCTACCCGGGTGTGCCGGACTTCCTGGACGCGGTGGCTCGCGCCGACGCGCTGCAAGAGTTCCGCACCCGGCCGGAGTTCGCCGCGGCCTACGAGGCGTTTGACCGCGCCTACCGGATCTGGGACAAGCACACCGCACACCCCCCCTCCCCCCTCGAGGGCGCGGCAGAGCACGCGCTGGGACAAGCGGTGCGGGCCAGCCGGCAGGAGCTGGACGTACTCCTGCAGGTCCGGGCGTACCTGGAGGCCCTCAGGCGCCTTGCGGCGCTTCAGGGCCCTGTGGGCCGGCTGTTCGACGAAGTCCTGGTGAACGACCCCGACCCCCAGGTGCGGGCCCGCCGTCACGGGCTGCTGGGCCAGGTGGTGGGCCTCTTCTGGAGGGTGGCGCACCTGGAGCACTTGGTGGTCAGCAGGGAGTCGTGAAGTGGACCTGAGCCGGATCCGGCAGCGCATTGAGGAGGAGGAGGCCCGCAGGCTGTCGCGGTGGGCTGCTTTGGCCCGCAACTCCCGGGGCAGGGAGCGGCCGGAGCCGGAGGACGACCTGCGCACGTGTTTCCAGCGGGACCGGGACCGGATCGTGCACAGCAAGGCCTTCCGGAGGCTGAAGCACAAGACGCAGGTGTTCCTGTCGCCCGAGGGCGACCACTACCGCACCCGACTGACCCACACGGTGGAGGTATGCCAGATCGCGCGCACCATCGCCCGGGCCCTGCGGCTCAACGAGGACCTCACGGAGGCTATCGTACTGGCCCACGACCTGGGCCACCCGCCCTTCGGCCACGCGGGCGAGGAAGCCCTGGACCAAGCCATGGTCGCCTGGGGCGGTTTCCGGCACTACGAGCAGAGCCTGCGGGTCGTGCAGCTGCTCGAGAGGCGGCGGCGGTCCGACGGGACGCTGGAGTGGGGCCTGAACCTCACGTGGGAGGTGCGGGACGGGATCGGCGCCCACAGCAAGGGGAAGGCGGACGTGGGCACGGAGGAAGGTGGGCTACCGCAGACCCTGGAGGGGCAGGTGGCGAGGCTCGCGGACCGAATCGCGTACGTGCACCACGACATGGACGACGCGGTGCGGGCGGGGCTGCTGCGGGAGGAGGAAATCCCGTCCGAGGTGCGCGAGGTGCTGGGGCCCACCCGGGGGCGCTGGCTGGACACCCTGGTCCGGGACGTGGTGACCCACAGCGAGGACCAGCCGCGCATCCGCATGAGTGAGCCGGTCCGGCAAGCCCTGAACCGGCTGAAGGATTTCCTGTTCGAGCGGGTGTATCTGAATCCACAGGCTAAGGGCGAGGAGCCGCGGGCCAAGCGCCTGGTCCGCATGCTGTTCGACTACTACCTGGAGCACCCCGACGAGGTGTCGCAGGAGTACCGGGAGCTGCTGGAGCGGGGGGAGCCGGCGCACCGGGTGGTGTGTGACTTCCTGGCGGGCATGACGGACCGGTACGCGGTCCGGAAGGCCGAGCGGCTGTTTTTGCCCAAGAGCTGGGAACTGTGACAGCCGCGCGGGCCCGCGCGGCAGGGAGGAGGTGAGGGAGTTGGACACGACGTGGTGGGCTCCTCTGGCGGGGGTGGTGAGCCTGGCGTACGCGGGGTACCTGGCGGCGTCCGTGACCCGCCGGGACGTGGGCACCCCGCAGATGCGGGACCTCATGGAGGCCATCCACGAGGGCGCCATGGCGTTCCTTCGCCGGGAGTACCGGGCCATCGTGGTGTTCGTGGCGGTCCTGTTCGTGATCCTGGCGGCGCCGGGGCTGGTGCCCCAGATCACCCCGCAGACCGCGGTGTGCTTCGTGCTGGGGGCTGCCTGCTCGATCCTGGCGGGATTCTTCGGCATGCAGATCGCCACCCGGGCCAACGCGCGCACCGCCAACGGCGCCCGCCAGGGGCTGGCGGAGGCCATGCGGGTGGCGTTCCCCGGCGGCGCGGTGATGGGCATGACGGTGGTAGGACTGGGGATCTTGGGCGTGGGGCTGCTGTTCCTGTGGCTCCGGGATCCCAACCAGGTGATCGGCTTCTCCCTGGGCGCCTCTTCGGTGGCGCTGTTTGCCCGCGTGGGCGGTGGCATCTACACCAAGGGCGCGGACGTGGGGGCAGACCTGGTGGGCAAGGTGGAGGCCGGGATCCCGGAGGACGACCCGCGTAACCCGGCGGTGATCGCGGACGCGGTGGGCGACAACGTGGGCGACGTGGCCGGCATGGGAGCCGACCTGTTCGAAAGCTACGTGGGGTCGGTGATCGCAGGGCTGGCCATCGGGCTGGTGCAGCACGGGGACCGCGGGGCGGGGCTGGCCCTGGCCCTGGCCGCGGTGGGCGTGGTCTCCGCCATCCTGGGGACCTTCTTCGTGCGCGCGGGAGGCGGGCGGAATCCTCAGGCGGCTCTGCGGGCCGGCACCTTCGCCTCTGCGGCCTTCATGCTGGTGGGTTCCTTCTTGGTGACCCAGGCGCTGTTCGGGGACCTGCGGGCCTTCTGGGCCACCGCGGTGGGGCTCGCCAGTGGGATTGTGATCGGTCTCGTGGCGGAGTACTACACCTCCGGCCGGGAGGTGCAGCGGCTGGCGGAGTCCGCGCGTACCGGCCCGGCCACGGTGATCATCGCAGGGACCGCCCTCGGCATGCTGAGCACCGTGGTCCCGCTGGTGGTGATCGCCCTGTCCACCATCGCCGCCTTCCGGTTGGCCGACTTCTTCGGCATCGCCCTGGCGGCCATCGGCATGCTGTCCATCACGGGCATGACGGTGTCCGTGGACGCGTACGGTCCGATCGCGGACAACTCCGCGGGGATCGCGGAGATGGCGGGGTTGGGGCAGGACGTCCGGGGAATCGCGGACCAGCTGGACGCGGCGGGCAACACCACCGCGGCCATCGCGAAAGGCTTCGCCATCGGGTCCGCGGCCCTCACGGCCCTTGCCCTGTTCTTCTTCTACCGCCAGGCGGTGGGGCTGGAAGCCATCAACATCATGGACCCTGAGGTGACCGCGGGGCTGTTCATCGGAGGCATCGTCCCGTTCCTCTTCGCCGCCCTGGCCATGCGGGCGGTGGGGCGCACCGCGGAGCTGATGGTGAACGAGGTCCGACGCCAGTTCCGGGAGATCCCGGGCCTGCTGGAGGGGCGGGCGCGGCCGGAGTACGCCCGGTGCGTGGACATCGCCACCGCAGGCGCCCTGCGGGAGATGGTGGCGCCAGGGCTGAGCGCGGTGGCCATCCCGTTGCTGGTGGGATTCGTCCTCGGGAAGGAGGCCCTGGGAGGGCTTCTGGGTGGTGCCATCGTCACCGGTGTGCCTCTCGCCCTGTACCTGGCCAACAGCGGGGGTGCTTGGGACAACGCGAAGAAGTTCATCGAGGAGGGGCACCACGGCGGTAAGGGGTCGGACGCCCACAAGGCCGCGGTGATCGGCGACACCGTGGGCGACCCGTATAAGGACACCGCAGGGCCTTCCCTCAACATCCTGATCAAGTTGATGACGGTGGTCGCCTTGGTGTTCGCGCCGCTGTTCCGCTAACGCCCCTGAGGCGGGGCCGGGGGTTGTTGGACCCGCCTTCGGGTGCGAACATAGATTCGCCATGGCAGGTGGGGCGGTGCGGGAGCTGGTGCGCGGCCGCACCGACATCGTGGAGCTGGTGAGCGCCTACGTGACCCTGCGCAAGCAGGGCCGGCGGTACGTGGGCCTGTGCCCCTTCCACAGCGAGAAGACCCCCAGTTTCACGGTGGACCGCGACCGAGGCCTGTTTTACTGCTTCGGCTGCGGGGCCGGGGGGGACGTGTTCGAGTTCGTGATGCGCATGCACGGCCTTTCTTTCCCGGAGGCCATCCGGGAGCTGGCCCGCCGGGCGGGGGTTCAGCTGGAGGAAGCACCCGACCACCGCCGGGGGGAGTGGGAGCGCTGGCTGCGGGCCGCAGACGGCGCCGCGGGCTTTTTCGAGCGGGCCTTGGCGCACCCCGAGGCAGGCCGGGCCGCGCGGGAGTACCTGGATCGAAGGGGTGTGGATCCCGCCACCGCTCGCCGGTTCCGCCTGGGGTACGCCCCGGACAGCTGGGACGCCCTGCTCCGACACCTCACCGGACAGGGCTACGAGCCCCAGCTGTTGGAACGCCTGGGGCTGGTCCACCCCCGAGCGGACGGAGGCTGGTACGACACCTTCCGCCACCGCCTGGTCTTCCCCATTTTCGACCCCCAGGGCCGACCGGTGGCTTTCGGCGGGCGGGCCCTGCGGGATGCGGACCAGCCGAAGTACCTGAACTCCCGTGACAATCCCCTGTTCAGCAAGGGGAGGACCCTGTACGGCCTGCACCTGGCGCGGGAGGCCCTGTCACGCTCGGGACGGGCGGTGGTGGTGGAAGGGTACATGGACCTGGTCGCGTGCCACCAGTACGGCGTGGCGGAGGCGGTGGCCACCCTGGGTACTGCCCTCACCTCCGAGCAGGCGGCCCTGCTCCGGCGGCACTGCCAGGCGGTGGTGCTGGTGTACGACTCCGACGAGGCGGGGCGGCGGGCGGTGGAGCGAGCGCTGCCGGTGCTGGAGGAGGCGGGGCTGGAGGCCACGGCCGCGGTCCTCCCAGAAGGGCTGGACCCAGACGCCTTCCTGCGGGCCTACGGCGCAGAGGAGTTCCGGCGGCGGGTGGACGCAGGCCTGCCCCTATTCCGCTTCGCCTTAGAAAGCAGCCTGCGCCGCCACCCCCTGACCCCGGAAGGAAAGGTCAGGGTGGTGGACGAAGTCCTCCCTCTGATCGCCAGCGTCCGCCACGACGTCGCTCGGTCCGAGCACCTCGCCCAGCTGAGCCAGCGTCTGGGGATTCCGGAGGATGCGGTGCGGGCGCGGCTGCGCGCCGTCCGGAGGCAGAAGGTACGCCCGAGCCAGGAACCGGACCCCCTCCGGCTGGCCGTGGACCGCAGCGCCCAGCGGGCGGCTGAGCAGCACTTGTTGCAGCGGATGCTCGACGAGGAGGAAGCCCGGGTGCGCCTCGCCCAACGGCTCCGGGAGGAGGACTTCTCAGACCCCCTCCACCGGGAGGTGTTTGTGGCCCTGTGCCGCACCGGGGACGTGCACGCGGTGCGGGAGGCGGTGTCGGAGGCCGCCCGGGAAGTGGTCCACCGGCTGTGGTTCGGGCCCAGGCCCGCCCGCGCGGACGAGGAAGGGTGGGTGACACGGATCCGGGCCGAGCAGCGGCGGCGGCGCCGGGAGGAGCTAGTGGCGGAGATCGCCCGCGCGGAGCAGGCGGGAGACGTGGAGCGGGTGCGGGCGGCGCAGGAGGAGTTGAGGGCCCTGGCGGAGTAGCGGGAGGAATCCGGGCCCGCCCGTCGTTGTGTGTTTACGGTGGGTGGTGGTGACCACCAGGAGGAGCGTCGGTTCCATGGCTCGGGAAAAGGCGCAGCGCGCGGTGCCCCCGCGCAAGAAGCCCGTGGTGGACGTGCGGCCCCTCAGCGAGGACCTCTCGCCGGAGCTGCGGGAGCTCATTGAGCTGGGCCGCAAGAAGGGCTTTCTGCTCTACGAGGAGATCGTCAAGGCCATCCCCGCGGTGGAGCAGAACACGGAGGAGAGCGAGCGCGTGTTCAACCTCCTCCAGGAGATGGAGATCGCGGTCCGGGACAGCGAGGAGGAAGAGGAGGAGCAGGAGAAGGCTGCGGAGCTGGAGCCCCTGGAGGGGATCTCCATCGACGACCCGGTCCGCATGTACCTGAAGGAGATCGGCCGGGTTCCCCTGCTCACCGCCCAGGAGGAAGTGGAGCTCGCCAAGCGCATGGAGCGTGGGGACGAGGAGGCCAAGCGGAAGCTCATCGAGGCCAACCTGCGGCTGGTGGTGGCCATCGCGAAGAAGTACGTGGGCCGCGGGATGCTCTTCCTGGACCTGATCCAGGAGGGCAACCTGGGGTTGATCCGCGCGGTGGAGAAGTTCGACTGGCGGAAGGGGTTCAAGTTCAGCACCTACGCCACCTGGTGGATCCGCCAGGCCATCACCCGCGCGCTGGCGGACCAGGCGCGGACCATCCGCATCCCCGTGCACATGGTGGAGACCATTAACAAGCTGGTGCGGGTCTCCCGCCAGCTGCTCCAGCAGAAGGGGCGGGAGCCCACCCCGGAGGAAATCGCGGAGGAGATGAAGCTGCCGGTGGAGCGGGTGCGGGAGATCATGAAGATTGCCCAGGAACCTATCTCCCTGGAGACCCCCATCGGGGAGGAGGAGGACAGCCACCTGGGCGACTTCATCGAGGACGCGGAGGCGCTGGCCCCCGCGGAGGCCGCGAGCTACACCATGCTAAAGGAGCAGCTGGAGGGCGTCCTGGAGACGCTCACCGCCCGGGAGCGCAACGTGCTCAAGCTGCGGTTCGGGCTGGAGGACGGCCGTCCCCGCACCCTGGAGGAGGTGGGCCGGGAGTTCGGAGTCACCCGGGAGCGGATCCGCCAGATCGAGGCGAAGGCTCTGCGCAAGCTCCGCCACCCGTCCCGCAGCAAGCGCCTGAAGGACTTCATCGAGTAGCAGGACGCACTTCCCAGTCGGGAGGGCCGCTTGCACGGAGAGGTCAAGGACACCGCCCTGGCGCCTGCGGGGGTACTGCGGGTGGAGTGGGCCGACGGGCAGATGCCCGTCCTGCGCCGCATCCGCGAACGGTTCGCCCAGGAGCGCCCTCTGGAAGGACTCCGGGTCGCGGCGTGCCTGCACGTGACCACGGAGACCGCCAACCTCGTCCGGACCCTGGCCGCGGGCGGGGCCCAGGTGGCCCTGTGCGCCAGCAACCCGCTTTCCACCCAGGATGAGGTGGCCGCCGCGTTGGTGGTGGAGTATGGGATCCCCACCTTCGCGGTGCGAGGGGAGGACCGGGACACGTACTACCGGCACATCCAGCAGGTGCTGGACACCCGGCCCCACCTGACCCTGGACGATGGCGCGGACCTGGTTACCACCCTGCACCGGGAGCGGACGGAGGTGCTGGTGGACGTGCGGGGCGGTACCGAGGAGACCACCACCGGGGTGATCCGGCTGCGGGCCATGGCCCGTGCGGGTGCCCTGCGCTACCCCATCGTGGCGGTGAACGACGCCAGAACCAAGCACTGGTTTGACAACCGGTACGGCACCGGCCAGTCCGCGGTGGACGGGATCCTCCGGGCGACCAACCTGCTCCTGGCGGGGCGGACGGTGGTGGTGTGCGGGTACGGCAGCTGCGGCCGCGGGGTGGCGGCACGGGCGCGGGGGATGGGTGCCCACGTGCTGGTGACGGAGGTGGACCCCCTGGCGGCCCTGGAGGCGGTCATGGACGGCTTCCCCGTGATCCCCATGGCGGAGGCGGCCCGGCGCGGGGAGGTGTTTGTCACCGTCACCGGCAACCGCGACGTGATCCGCCGGGAGCACTTCGAGGTGATGCGGGACGGCGCGGTGCTGGCCAACGCAGGGCACTTCGACGTGGAGATCGACTTGGCCGCCCTGCGCGAGCTCAGCACCCGCGGGCGCCGGGTCCGGGAGCACGTGGAGGAGTTCACCCTGCCCGACGGCCGCCGGCTGTACCTGCTGGCGGAAGGGCGGCTGGTGAACCTGGCGGCGGCAGAGGGGCACCCCGCGGCGGTGATGGACATGTCCTTCGCCAACCAGGCGCTGTGCGTGGAGTGGCTGGCCCGCCACGCGGACGAACTGGCCCCTCAGGTGTACCCAGTACCGGAAGCCATCGACCGTCAGGTGGCCGTGCTCAAGCTGGAGGCCATGGGGGTCCAGATCGATCAGCTGACCCCTGAGCAACGGCGGTACCTGGAGTCCTGGGAGGAAGGTACCTAGGAGCCTGTCTGTGAAACACCGAGACGTGCGAGCGTAGGGCGGCGGACCGGGGTTCCCAAAGTCGCCACAACGTTTCCGGGGGTGGTGTCGCCTGCGGATCGGAGCAATCTTCCCGCAGACTGAGATCGGCACCGACCCCGGGGCGGTGCGGGCGTACGCGCAGGCGGCGGAGGAGCTGGGCTACGACTACCTGCTGGCGTACGAGCATGTGGTGGGAGCACACCCAGACCGCCTGCGGGGGTTGGGCTGGCAGCCTCCGTACACCTACGAGTCGGCCTTCCACGAGCCGTTCGTGCTGTTCGGTTTTTTGGCCGCGGTGACCAGGCGTCTGGAGCTCACCACCGGCATCCTGATCCTGCCCCAGCGCCAGACGGTGCTGGTGGCCAAGCAGGCGGCGGAGGTGGACGTGCTGAGCCGGGGCCGGCTCAGGCTCGGAGTCGGCCTGGGCTGGAACCCCGTGGAGTACGAGGCACTGGGGGAGAACTTCCGGAACCGGGGCCGTCGGGTGGAGGAACAGGTGGGGCTTCTGAGGCTGCTGTGGACCCAGGAGCTGGTGGATTTCGAAGGCCGCTACCACCGGGTCCGCGGCTGCGGCATCAACCCTCTGCCCGTGCAGCGGCCCATTCCGGTGTGGATGGGCGGGAGCGCGGAGCCGGCCCTGCGGAGGGCCGCCAGGGTGGCGGACGGCTGGATTTCGCAGCTCGCCCCTACGCCGGAGGCGGAGCCGGTGGTCGCGCGGGTTCGCGGCTACGTGCGGGAAGCAGGCCGCGACCCCGCGGCGTTCGGCCTGGAAGGCAGGCTCCACTTCGGCAGCACCCCCGCGGAGGCCTGGCCGGAGGCGGTGCGGCTGTGGGGTCGGCTGGGCGGTACCCACCTCGCGGTCAACACCATGCGCAGCACGCTCCGCACGCCGGACCAGCACATCGAGGCCCTCCGCGCCTTCCGGGAGGCTGTTCGGAACGTCCGGTAGTCCAAGAACGCCGGCTGCCGCGTTCACTCGGGTGGATGGGTGGCGCGGCACTCGAGGCCCTGGTGAGGCGGCTTGCGCCTTGGTGGCAGGCCGCCGTAGACCTGCTGTTCCCGCCCCGTTGCCAGGTGTGCGGGCGCGCGGACGCCTTCCCGCTGTGCGGCCCCTGCTGGCTGGGCTTTGCCCGGATCCACCCGCCGGTGTGCGAGGTGTGCGGCCGGCCGCTGCGCGGGCCGCCGGACCTGCGGTTCGTGTGCGTCCCCTGCCGCCACCGACGGCACGCTTTGCGGGTGCGCGCCTTCGGCCGGTACGAAGGGCCGCTGCGGGATGCGGTACACGCGTTGAAGTACAAGGGCCGGCTTGCCCTGGCACAGCCCCTCGGCCGTGCCCTGGCCGAGGTGGTGTGGGCGGACCACGCGCTGGCTTGTGCGGACGTGGTGGTGCCCGTGCCTCTGCACCCACGCCGCGAGGCGCAGCGGGGGTTCAACCAGTCGGAGGAGCTGGCGTGTGTGCTGGCCCGTGCACCGGGCCCTGAGACGGGTCCGGGATACCCCCTCCCAGACGGAGCTGGACGAGGACGAACGCAGGCAGAACGTCCGGGGCGCGTTCACCGTCGCAAGGCCCGTGCGGGGGCTGCGGGTGGCGCTGGTGGACGACGTGGTGACCACCGGCAGCACCCTGTCGGAGTGCGCCACCGTGCTGCGGGCGGCTGGGGCAGCGGAGGTGTGCGCGGTCGCGGTGGCCAGGGCCGGACAGGACTGAGGTGTGGCGTTCGCGCACGCGCCGACAGTCTGTCAACATGGAATGTGCGAGGGGGCCCCTAAAAACGCGCCAGCGATTTTTGGGGGGGGGTTCAGCCGGTGTACCGCAGGGGCGGTAGCTCCAGGACCGTGCGCAGCCCGGGCGGGGCTGCCCGCACCAGGGGGATGGCGTTGGCCACGATGGCGCAGGTGGCCGCGTCCCCGTGCAGCCCGCCGGGGATTTCCGCCACGAAGGAGGGGTCTCCCTCCACGCGCACGCGGTCCACGGGGTCCTCCAGGTCCAGGGCCATGGTGAGGTCCAGGCGGATGCGCTCTTCCCCGTCCACCAAGCCGCGAGCTTCCTGCCGGAGGCCTTCCACGCGTCCGGCCCGTACCACCGGCCGCACCTGATCCGCGATGGCGTCCACAGTCCAGCCCAGGGCGGAAGCGATCATGGCCACGGACTCGGGCAGCCCCACGTGGCCCACGGTCCCTGCCGCCACGCCCGTGTGGAACTCCTCCTCCGTCAGCCCCACACCCACCTTCTGCTGCAGAGGCAGCCGTCGGGCCCGCACGTCCACCCGCCGCTCCACCACCAGCCGGCGGACGTGGCGGCACGGCGCCGTGAGCAGCACCGGCAAGAGGTCCATGGCGAACCCAGGGTTCACTCCCAGGGCGGTGACGGTAACGCCAGCTTCCTGAGCGGCCTCGTGGATGCGGCGGGCGCTGGCCGCGTGGTGGAACCAGGGGTAGCTCAGCTCCTCGCACGTGGATACCACGTCCACTCCGCAGGCCACCAGCTGCAACACCTGGGGCTCTACCTGCACGAGGCGCGAGTGGGTAGCGTGGACCACCACATCCGCCTGCTGTGCCACCGCCGGATCCGGGGTCACCACTACCCCGACGGGATCGGTGCCCAGCAGTTCTCCCAGGTCGCGGCCCTGCTTTTCCGGTGCCACGTCCACCGCGCCCACCAGCTGAAACCCGGGCCGATCCAGGAGGATCCGCGCGACCCCCACACCGATGGATCCCAGGCCGTACTGGACCACCCGGATCGCCTTCACCGCAACGCCTCCCGCGCTTCCCGGGCCAGTATATCCTGTGTGGCCGTGCCGGTCCCAGGGAACGGAAGCTGAGGTGGCGAAGCTACAGGGCGTGAGCGGGCTCGCGGTGGTGGCCATCGGCGGCAACTCCCTGCTCCGGGACGAGCGGGACGTCTCCGTGGCTGCGGAGCGGGAGACCCTGAAGGAGACCGCGGCGCAGCTGGCGGAGATGGTGGCGGACGGCTGGCGGCTTGTCGTCACCCACGGCAACGGCCCGCAGGTGGGGTTCAACCTCTTACGGGCCGAGCTAGCGGCAAAAGCGGGCCTGCTGCCGCGGCTACCGCTGGACGTGCTCGGGGCTCAAACCCAAGGCAGCATCGGGTACCTGATCCAGGAGGGGCTGGAGCGGGCGTTCTTTCGGCCCGGCGTCCGCCGCCCGGTGGCGGTGGTGGTCACGCGGGTGGTAGTGGACCCCAACGACCCAGCTTTCCACGAGCCCACCAAGCCCGTGGGGCCCTTTTACACCGAGGAGGAGGCGCGCAGGCTGGAGCGGGAGGAGGGCTGGCGCATGGCCCGCCAGTCCCAGGGTTGGCGGCGGGTGGTGCCGTCGCCAGCGCCCCTGGAGATCCTGGAACTGGGCGCCATCCGGGTCCTGCTGCAGGAGGGCTACATCGTGGTGTGCGCGGGCGGTGGGGGGATTCCGGTGGTCCCGGAACCCGACGGGACCTACCGCGGGGTGGAGGCCGTGGTGGACAAGGACCTGTCCTCTGCCCTGCTGGCGGAGGCGTTCGACGTCGACCTGTTCCTGATCTCCACCGGTGTGGAGCGGGTCGCGGTGCACTTCGGCACGCCGCAACAGCGGTGGCTGGACCAGGTGGATGCGTCGGAGCTGGAGGGATACCTCCGTCAGGGGCACTTCCCGCCGGGCAGCATGGGGCCGAAGGTGCAGGCGGTACTGCGTTACCTGCGGGCCGGCGGCCGGCGGGCGGCCATCGCTGCTCCCCACGCCCTGGCGGCCGCGGCGCGGGGCGAAGCGGGCACACAGGTGGTACCCTGAGCTGGACACCGGCGCGGAGGAGGAGTTGGCCATGGAGGTCGCGCTGTCCGCGGTTGCTTCCCGGCTCGGCACGGAGACCGCCTTCGAGGTGTTGAGCCGCGCGAAGGCCCTGGAGCGGCAGGGCCGGCACGTGGTGCACCTGGAGATCGGTGAGCCGGACTTCAACACCCCGCCGCACGTGGTGGACGCGGCGGCGCGGGCCCTGCGGGAGGGCCACACCCACTACACGCCGTCTGCGGGCATCCCGGAGCTGCGGGAGGCGGTGGCCCGGTACGTGGCCCGCACCCGGGGAATCCCGGTGGACCCTTCGGAGGTGGTGGTGACGCCGGGCGCCAAGCCCGTGATGGCGTTCACGGTCCTGGCCCTGGTGGACGCGGGCGACGAGGTGGTCTACCCGGACCCTGGGTTTCCCATCTACGAGTCCCTCGTCCGCTGGGTGGGAGGGGTGCCGAGGCCGCTGCGCCTCCGGGAAGAGCGGGGCTTCCGCGTGGACCCTGAGGAGCTGGCCTCCCTGGTGGGGCCCCGTACCAAGCTGGTGATCCTGAACTCCCCCCACAACCCCTGTGGTTCGGTCCTGTCCCGGGAGGAGGTGGACGCCATCGCGGAGGTCTGCCTGCGCCACCGAGCGTGGGTGCTGTCCGACGAGATCTACAGCCGCATCCTGTACGACGCAGAGCACCACAGCATCGCGGCCCGCCCCGGCATGCGGGAGCGCACGGTGATCCTGGACGGGTTCAGCAAGACCTACGCGATGACGGGCTGGCGCCTGGGGTACGGGGTGATGCCGGTCCGGCTGGCGGAGGCGGTGACGCGGTTTGCGGTGAACGTGCACTCCTGCCCCGCGGCGTTCACGCAGGTGGCGGGCGTGGCGGCCCTGGAGGGGCCGCAGGAGCCCGTGGAGGCCATGGTGGCGGAGTTCCGGCGCCGCCGGGACCGCGTGGTGCAGGGCCTGAACGCCATCGAGGGGATCCGGTGCACCACCCCGCAGGGGGCCTTCTACGCGTTCCCCAACGTGAGCCAGCTGGACCCCGAGGGCAGGGCGTTCGCGGACTACCTTCTGGAGGAAGCGGGAGTCGCGGTCCTCAGCGGGACCGCGTTCGGCGAGGGAGGGCGCGGCTACCTCCGCATCTCCTACGCCACCAGCCTGCAGAACCTGGAACTGGCCCTGGACCGGATCGCGACCGCTGCCCGATCCTTTCGCCGCCGGTAAGGGCGGTGGCACCCTTGCTGCTGGGGCCCACGCCGGGTCGGACCCCCTTTGGCGGGCTGCGCTAGGTGGTCTCCGCTCTGCGCTCCGAGCTGGGGCCGTTGAGGCGAGCTTCGGGGTGGCGGAGTGCGCGGCCACGGACAACCTGGGCGGGGCGGTGCGACGGGCGGCCCCCGCGCTGTACGGGACCAAGCAGGGCGGTCGGAACCGGGTGGTCGCTGCGGAGGAGAGCAAAGCATAGTCGGTGGTAGCCGGCGCAGATCTTCAGTGCCCCCGGCCTTCGCGTGGGGTTCCGCGTAGACGGGGACACCTTCGACGAGCGGTCGTGCCCAGCCGGCCGCCAGCGCGTGAGACTCGCTTTCGCACCTGCACGTCGCTGCGGGCGTGAAGTCACCGCGTAGGAGCCGAGCAGGACAACCCGGCGCAGCGGCAGGACCGCGCGCAGGCGCGGGAACGGCGGCCCGAAGGGCTTCCAGCACCTGCGGACGGCTATCGCGCGGCGAGAAGACCTTCACAGGACTCGACCACGCGCGCTGCGCATCCCACCAGCCGTTCCGCCTCGGGGCGGGTGGACAGGGGACGCGGGGCTTCCGGCTGGTGCGCGTTCGGGTAGCCAGCCGTAGAACCTCTGCGCACGCCCGTGCGTGCTCAAGGTCGCCCCCGGCCCGGTGCATCCACGCCGCGCCCCGCTCCATCCCGGTTCCACGGTACCGGGTCGCCCCGGTCCAGTCGAAAAACGGCACCTGCGCCGTTTGTATCGTTGGAAGAATCCGAAAGCGCAGCCCCCGGTGCAGGGCGGCAGGGGAGCTTGAGGAGGGATCCGTATGCTGGCCAGGGTGCGGTCCAGCTCGGTGTTGGGGCTGGAAGCCTACCCCGTGGACGTGGAGGTGGATGTGGCCACAGGCCTCCCGGGCTTCAGCATCGTGGGCCTTCCCGACACCGCGGTGCAGGAGGCCAAGGAACGGGTGCGGGCGGCCATCAAGAACGCCAACTTCGAGGTGCCGACGCGGCGGATCACGGTGAACCTGGCACCTGCAGACGTGCGGAAGGAAGGCCCCAGCTTTGACCTCCCCATGGCGGTGGCGGTGCTCGCGGCCACAGGCCAGATCCCACAAGAGGCCTGCGAGGGGACGCTGTTTTTGGGCGAGCTGAGCTTGGACGGCAGCGTGCGGCCGGTGAGCGGGGTGCTGTCCGCGGCCCTGCACGCGGCTCAGTCAGGCATCCGCCGGATGGTGGTCCCCGCGGACAACGCCCACGAGGCGGCCATCGTCCCAGGCGTGGAGGTGTACGGGGTCTGCCACCTGCTGGAGGCGGCTCGTTTCCTGTCCGGAGAGGTACAGCTGGTGCCCACCACCTCCAACGGTGCCCACGAGCCCCAACCGGACGACGAGGTAGACTTCTCGGAGGTGCGGGGACAGGAGCACGCGAAACGTGCCCTGGAGATCGCCGCCGCGGGAGGCCACAACGTCCTGCTGGTGGGCCCCCCGGGCGCCGGCAAGACCATGCTGGCCCGACGTCTTGCCACCATCCTGCCGCCCATGACGTGGGAGGAGGCGGTGGAGGTCACCCGCATCTACAGCGCCGCGGGCGCGCTGTCCGCGAGGGGCGCCTTGGTGCGGCGCCGGCCGTTCCGGGCTCCTCACCACACCGCGAGCTACGCGGCCCTGTTGGGCGGGGGAAACGTTCCGCGGCCCGGGGAGGTGAGCCTGGCCCACCACGGGGTGCTGTTTTTGGACGAGTTGCCGGAGTTCCACCGGGACGCCCTGGAAGCCTTGCGGCAGCCCCTGGAGGAGGGTCGGGTGACGTTGGCCCGTGCGGCGGCGACGGTGACGTTCCCCGCCCGGTTCACCCTGGTGGCCGCCATGAACCCATGCCCGTGCGGCAGCCGCGGAGACCGGCTGCGGGAGTGTTCCTGCACGCCCTCCCAGGTGCGCCGCTACCAGGCCAAGGTCTCAGGACCCCTGCTCGACCGCATCGACCTGCACGTGGAGGTCCCTCGCCTCGAAAGTCACGTGCTGCTGGACGGGCCTGCAGCGGAGAGCTCGTCGGCCATCCGGGAGCGGGTGGTGCGGGCCCGGCAGCTTCAGGCGGAGCGCTACGCGGGAAAGCCCTACCGCTGCAACGCGCACGCCCCGGCCCGGGTGCTGCGCAAGGTGGCCCAGCCGGACGCTGCCGGCCGCGAGCTGCTGCGGGCGGCCATCGAGCGGCTGGGCCTGTCCGCGCGGGCTCACGACCGCATCCTGCGCGTGGCGCGAACCATCGCGGACCTGGAGGGGTCCGAGGGAGTCCGGGCGGCGCACGTGGCCGAGGCGATCCAATACCGTTCCCTGGACCGCGGGCGATGACGGAGCGGGAAGCATGGATGCTGCTGAACGCAGCCCCGGGCGTGTCGGTGCGGGCCAAGCACCGCCTGGTGGCGGCCGCCGGAGGCGTTCGGGAGGCGGTCGGGCTCCGTGAGGCCGCTGTGGCAGAACAGCTGGGCGAGCCCGCCGCCCGCCGCCTACAGGAGTTCCTGCGGTCAGCGGACCCTGACCGGGTGCTGGCGGAGGCTCGGCGCTGCGGCGCGGAGATCGTGACCTTGGCGGAGGAGGGCTACCCACCAGCCCTGCGCGCGATTCCGGACCCGCCCCTCGCCCTGTACGTGCGGGGGCGCCTGCCCGAGGTGGTGTGCGTGGCGGTGGTGGGGACCCGCAACCCCTCCGCGGACGGAGAGTACGTGGCGCGCCGGATGGCCTCAGACCTGGCGGCAGCGGGCGTGTGCGTGGTGAGCGGCCTGGCGCGCGGGATCGACACCGCGGCACACCGGGGTGCCTTGGAGGCGGGAGGGCTCACGGTGGCGGTGCTGGGCTGCGGAGTGGACGTGCGCTATCCCGCGGGGGGCGAGTCGGTGGCGGAACGGGTGGCCGCTCAGGGAGCGGTGGTGAGTGAGTACCCGCCCGGCACTCCACCGGCCAAGCACCACTTCCCCCAGCGCAACCGCATTATCAGCGGCCTGTCGCGGGCCGTGGTGGTGGTGGAAGCCACCCTGCGCAGCGGAGCCCTCATCACCGCAGACCTGGCCCTGGAACAGGGAAGGGAGGTGTTTGCCGTCCCGGGCAGCGTGCTGAACCCGCGTTCTGCCGGCCCCCACCGGTTGCTGCGGGAGGGCGCAGGCTGGGCGGAATCTGCGGCGGACGTCCTCCAAGCCCTCGGCCTGCCCCCAGCGGCTGCCTGCGGCGAGCCCGTCGGGCCCGCAGAGCGGCGTGTGCTGGAGGCGCTGCGGGAGCCCCGCTATCCCGACGAGCTGGTGGCCGCGGGGTTTGGGGCCGCGGCGTCGGTGAACGTGTTGCTGGTGGCGCTGGAGGTGCGGGGCCTCGTGCATCGCCTCCCGGGCGGCCGGTACGTGGCGGCGGAGCATGCTAGCGTGTGAGCAGCACGATGGCTCCTAAGCCACTGTTCCAG
>JANXBY010000063.1 GCA_025060455.1 Armatimonadota bacterium | reverse complement strand
ACCACCTACCTGCACGTGACGCCGACCCGCGTGGGTTCGTTCGAACAGAGCGTAGACCTGCGGGTGCAGTGTGCGGAGCTGTGCGGGGTCGGCCACGGGATCATGGCGGCCCCGGTGCGGGTGGTGGAGCCGGAGCGGTTCCAGGAGTGGCTGGCACAGCAGCGGAGGTGAGGTGGTGCGCGCCCTGGCTCCGGTGCTGAAAGGCTTGGCCTACGGGGCGGTGGGCTATGGGGTGGGGGGTCCGTTGCTGGCGGGGCTGGTGCGCGCCCTCGGCGGGTCGTTCCCCTTCGACCTGGAGCTAGCAACCGGAGCCGTCGTGGGGACGCTGGGCTGGCTGGCGGGGGTGGGGGTCTGGGACACCTGGGCCCGGGGCTGGTTCGGCCTGCCCCTGCGCCCGTGGCCCGAGGACAAGAGCGTGGTCCGCTACTTCCGGTTCACCACCGATCACAAGGTCATCGGGATTCAGTACCTGGTGACCTTCCTGGGCCTGTTCTTCTTGGGAGGGGCTCTCGCGATTCTCATGCGGTGGGAGCTGATGCGGCCCGGGATGCAGCTTCTGACCCTGAACGGGTACAACCAGGTGATGAGCCTGCACGGCATCGTGATGATCGCGGTGGCGGTGGCCATCTTCCTCGGTGGGCTGGGGAACTACTGCGTGCCCCTCATGATCGGGGCCCCCGACATGGCCTTCCCCCGCGTGAACGCCCTCAGCTACTGGCTCACCCCGCCCGTGGCGGTGATGCTGCTCGCAAGCCTCCTGGTGGGGGGTTGGGACTCGGGGTGGACCGCCTACCCACCGCTGAGCGCGGTGAACGCGCCCGGGCAGGTGCTGATGATCGTGGCGGTGGTGATCTTCGGCGTGTCCAGCATCCTCGGCGGGATCAACTTCCTCGTGACCATCGCCCGCATGCGGGCGCCGGGGATGACGTGGGGCCGGATGCCCATCTTCGTCTGGTCGGTGTTCGCGGCCTCCCTGCTGAGCTTCATCTTCACCCAGTACCTGGCCGCGAGCCTGCTCATGGTCCTGCTGGACCGGGTGGCGGGGATGAGCTACTTCCACTTCGCCCGCGGAGGCACACCGGTGGTGTACCAGCAGCTGTTCTGGTTCTACTCCCACCCCGCGGTCTATATCATGATCCTCCCCGCCTTCGGAGCTGCCCTGGAGGTCATCACCCACTTCGCCCGCACCCCGCTGTACGCGTACCGGTGGGTGGTGGGCGGCTTCCTGGGGATCGTGGGGCTCAGCGGGATCGTGTGGGCCCACCACAACTTCACCAGCGGGATGCCGGACTGGATGCACGCGCCCATGCTGGCCACCACGGAGGCCATCTCGGTGCCCACGGGGCTGGTGTTCCTGTCGGCCTTGGGGACCCTGGTGCGGGGGAGGCTGTGGCTGCGCACCCCCATGCTGTTCGCCCTGGCGTGGGTCTGGAACTTCCTCATCGGCGGGGTCACGGGGATCTTCAACGCAGACGTGGCCACGGACCTGCACCTGCACGACACCTACTTCGTGGTCGGACACTTCCACTACACCATCATGGGCGGGGAGATCTTCGCCCTGTTCGCGGCCCTGTACTACTGGTACCCGAAGATCACGGGGCGTATGTACGACGAACGGCTGGGCCGGGTGCACTTCTGGTGGACCTTCCTGGCCTTCAACGCGACCTTCTTTCCCATGTTCTGGGCAGGGCTGCACGGGATGAACCGGCGGATCGCGGACTACCCGGCGGCGCTGGGCGCGGTGAACCTGTGGACCAGCGTGGCGGCCTTCGTCCTGGGCGCGGGCTTCCTGGTGTTCCTGTACAACTTCGTGACCAGCTGGGTGCGCGGCCCGGCGGCGGGCGCCAACCCGTGGCACGCTTCCACCCTGGAGTGGCAGACGTCCTCCCCGCCGCCGGTGGAGAACTTCCCGGCCCCGCCCGCGGTGGTGGGCGGTCCCTACGTGTATGGGATCCCGCGGGCACGCCACGCGGCGTTGGGGGCCGCAGGAGGGAGGGCGGGATGAAGGAGGTGCTGGCGGAAAAGCTGCGGGTGGGCAGCACGGTGTTTGTGGCGCTGTGCGCCCTCACCGCGGTGGAGTGGTTTGCGGCACGGTGGCCCGGGGCGCTGCTGTGGCTGGCCGTGATCGCCGCGGCGAAGGCCGCCCTCATCGCGGAGTACTTCATGCACTCCTCGCAGCTGCTCGGGGAGGAGGGAAGCTAGGTGCACCGCCCGGAAGCGGCCCGGCTGAGCCCGCACGAGCTGTACAACGCGCGCCTGGGCCTGTGGCTGTTCATCGTCTCGGAGGCGGCCCTGTTCAGCGCGTTCATAGCCGCCCGGTACCTGAATTTGGGCACCCAGCGCCCCGCGGAGCTGAACCAGCCCCTGGGGCTGGCCATTACCGCGGCGCTGCTGTTGAGCAGTCTTACCGCGTACCGGGCGGAGACCTGCATCGCGCACGGGGACCGCGCGGGCTTTCTGCGCAACACCCTGTGGACGCTGTTGCTGGCCGTGGTGTTCCTGGTGGGCGTCGTGGCGGAGTGGGTGGAGGCCTTCCACCTCTTCCCGCCTGGGACCCGGTACGGGACCAGCTTCTTCTCCCTCACGGGGTTGCACGGGTTGCACGTGCTGAGCGGTGCGGTACTGCTGCTGGGCGTGTACCTGCACGGCCGTCGCGGCCGGTACGGGCCGGAAGACTACTGGCCCGTGGAAGGGGTGGTGAAGTACTGGCACTTCGTGGACGTCGCGTGGGTGTTCATCTACCCGACGCTGTACCTGGTGGGGTGAGGCCGTGGCGCTGACGGTGGACCTCAACTGCGTGGTGGAGGCGTTGAGCCGGGAGGCAGGCTGCCCCCTGGTGGTGGCAGACGCGCAGGGGGCGGTGCTGGCGTCGGCGGCCCGGCACCCCGTGCCCTGCTTGACGGCGCCGGGGTTCGACGGGACGTGCGTGGGGGCGCGGGCGTTCGCGCAGAGCCCCGTGGTGGGTGCTGTGCTGCACCACTGCCCGAAGAACGGCCAGGTGCACCTGGTGCTGGGTGTGGACGGAGGCTCCCGGGCGGTGGTGCTGGCGGAGCTGTGGCTAGCAGGCGCGGTGCGGGGAGCGCGGGCGCGCGCGCGCCGGGCGGCACAGGTGCTGGCCGCGGTGGTCCGGGAAGCGCTTCCAGAACCCGCGCCAGAAGCCTCCGCGGCCCCCGGGGAGGTGCCGTCCGAGCTGCTGACTCGGGCGCTGGCGGACGGTCGAATCCGCGCCGCAGGCCTTTGGCGCATGCGGACGCGGTACCGGCTGTCGTGGCGGGAGCTGGAGGTCCTGGTGCTGTACTACCTTACCCCTCACGAGCCCGACGCCCGGGCCCGGAGATCCGTGGGGCAGGCGTTGGGGCTGACGGAAGGGACCGTCCGGGAGTACGTGCGGCGCCTGCGGCGGAAGCTCCGCCTCCGGTTCCGCAGGTCTCCGGAGATCTGGGCCTGGGCGCAGGCGGAGGGTCTGGTGGGAGAGGCGGGGAGGTGAACGGCCCGGTGGCGCTCGCGGCCGCGGCGGTGCGCCGGCGGTACGTGTTCGACCGGGCGCCGCTGCTCGTCTACTGGGAGCTCACGCGGGCCTGCGACCTGGCCTGTCAGCACTGCCGGGCGGAGGCGGTCGCCGACCGGCACCCCCTGGAGCT
>JANXBY010000045.1 GCA_025060455.1 Armatimonadota bacterium | reverse complement strand
TGCCGTACCGGCTTTATACCGAGCCCCACAACCGTACCTACGCATACTGTTACTGTAAGGGCAACCGGGCAGCCCGGTGATCCGGGCTACTGTGGGGGGCCCCCCTCAAACGCGCTGGGGGCCCGCGGCAGGGAGCCGGATCGGGTTGACGAAATGACCCTCAGAACACGAGCCCAGGAGCAGGCCCTCATGACGTCGACCATCACGGCTGAAGCACAGGCAGATCCACTCAACGCCCTGTCCCCGTCCCTTCGGCGGCTTGTACGCGCCATCGACCGGTTCACCCTGCGCACCGGACAGCTGGTCAGCTGGCTGACGGTACCCATGGTGTTCTCCCTCTGTTACGAGGTGGTGAGCCGGAAGTTCCTCGGGCAGGCGACCATGTGGTCGTACGACGTCACGTACATGCTGTACGGAAGCCTGTTCATGCTGGCGGCCGGATTCACCCTACTGCGTAGGGAGCACATCCGGACCGACTTCTTTTACGCCCGCTGGCCCGTCCGCACGCAGGCCCTGGTGGACGTGCTGGCCTACCTTCTGGTCTTCTTCCCTTCCATGGCGTTCTTCCTGTGGAAGGGTACGGAGATGGCGGTGCACTCTTGGCAGCTCCGGGAGCTATCCGAGGCGAGCCCGTGGAGGCCCCCCTTGTATCCATTCCGGACTGTGCTGCCCGTGGGCTCGGCGTTGTTGATGGTGCAGGGGATTTCCGAGTTCCTGAAAGCCGTGGCAGCGGCGCGGACAGGGAGGTGGCCTGAATGAGCCCGGAGGCGCTGGGGTTCGTCCTCCTGGCAGCCCTCCTTTCGGGGATCTTCGGAGGCTTCCCGATCGCCTTCACCTTGGTGGTGCTGACCGCGGTATTTGGGTACATCGGCATGGGCACGCGGGTGTTCGACCTGATGGCGTTCCAGGCCTGGGCCCTGATGAAGGAGGAGACCCTAGCCGCGGTGCCGCTGTTCCTTTTCATGGGCTACCTGCTGGAAGAGGCAGGGCTCATGGACCGGCTGTTCCGGGGCTTCCAGAAACTGTTCGGTGGGGTGCGGGGCTCCCTGTACCTCGGCGTTCTGGTTACCGGGACCATCTTCGCCGCCGCGACGGGGATCATCGGCGCCTCGGTAACCCTTCTGGGCATCATGGCTGGGAGCGCCATGAGGCGCGCGGGCTACGACCCGAGCCTGTCCGCAGGAGTGATCACCGCGGCAGGGTGTCTGGGGATCCTGATCCCGCCCAGCGTCATGCTGGTCACCATGGGGCCCGTCGTCGGCGTGTCCATCGTCAAGCTGTTCGCGGCCGCCATCTTCCCGGGCCTGCTTCTGTCCGCTCTGTACACCCTCTACGCGGTGGCCAAAAGCTACCTGCGCCCCCACCTGGCGCCGCTGGTGCCGGCCGAGGAGCGTGCCAGCACCCTCTCCGAGGGGGTGAGGGAGCTGCTGGTGGGGATGATTCCGGTCACGACCCTCGTGCTGGCTGCGCTCGGAAGCATCCTGGCCGGGTGGGCCACCCCCACGGAGGCTGCCGCCATGGGGGCCGCTGGGGCTTGGCTCCTGACGGTGGTCTACCGCCGGTTTACCGTCCGCGGTCTCCAGCAGGCTCTGGTGCGCACCGCGGCCACGTCCAGTATGATCCTCTTCTTGGCGGTGGCGTCTAACATGTACGGAGCGGTGTTTACCCGGTTGGGGACGGGCACGTGGATCGCCGAGCGAGTGTTGGACTTAGGGGTCGCACCTGCAATGATCATTGTCCTGCTGATGCTGGTGATCTTCGTGCTCGGTTGGCCGCTCGAGTGGCCCGCCATCGTGTACATCTTCCTGCCCATCTTCGTCCCGGTGGTGGAGGGGATCCGGCTGCCGGGGATCGAGAGCACGCCCGACAAGCTTCTGTGGTTCAGCACCCTGGTGGCAGTGAACCTGCAGACGGCCTTCCTGTCTCCTCCGGTCGCCATGGCGGCCTACTACCTGAAGGCGGTGGTCCCCGAGTGGGAGCTGAACCAGATCTACCGGGGGATGATGGAGTTCGTGGTGCTGCAGGTGGTCGGGCTCGTGGTCGTGCTCCTCTACCCTCCCATCGCCCTGTGGTTGCCCACCAAACTGTTCGGCGGTTGAGGGTCCCCACGGGTCGACGAGACCGAGCCAGCGGTGGGTTTTGACCCTCCGGGAGCGCGCGAGGCGAGCCTGTCACCCGCGGCTGACGACGCCGGCCCTCGCCGCGCGTTGCGCGGTTCGCAGACAGGCTCCTGGCTAGCGGTCCAGGGTCTCCCACAACACGGCGAGGTGCAGGCGCAAGCGCAGGTCGGGGTTGTCCAGGGAATCCCCCAGTCGCTCTTCCATCTGGGAGACGCGGTAGCGTAGGGTGTTCCAGTGGATTCCCAGCGCGCGTGCGGCGGCGCGCTGCACGAAGCCGTGGTTGACCAGGGCCCGCGCGGTCTCCTCCAGGGCCTTGCTGGCGGCCCGGAGCCGACCCAGGGTGCTCTGGTGTAGGGCCTCCAGCGCCGCACGGTCGTGGCAGGAGTGCAGGATCCGCAGCACGAGGGCGTCCTCGTACCAGAACACGCCCGGGGAGCGGACCACGGAGAGCACCGCCTGCGCCTCGTGCAAGCTGTGCGGCAGCTGGTCGGCCTGGATGCGCGGTCTGCCCACGGCGAGGCCCACGGCGAGGTCCGGGACCTGCGCCCGGAGCAGGGCGTACAGAGCGTCCACCAGGTCCCGGAGGCGCCGGCCTGGCGGTTCCGCGGGAAGCAGCACCACCACCTGATTCAGCTGCAAGGCGGTGAACGCGCTCAGCCGAAGGCCGCGGAGCGCTGAATCCACCGCTTCCGCAAGGCGGTGACGCCGACGGAACTCCTCAGTGGAGACCAGGGGCCGGGCGGAAGCACGGCCGTCGGGGTCCAGGAGAACGGCCAAGGCGATGACGTAGGGCGCGTGGAGGTCGAAGCCGAGCAGCTGTGCTCGTTCCCGCAGAGCCGGGTCCTCCCCGAGGCGGCCCTGCAAGACCGCCTCCACGAAGGTGCTGCGCACCCTGGCCTCCGCGTCGGCCACCGCCTGCTGGCGGAGGAGGTGCAGGCCGATGACCAGCGCGGCATGGTCGGCGGCGCGGACGTCCACGTCGCGGAAGGGAGCTGTCGCGTGGGAGACCAGCACCAAGTGGGCTGCTACACCGACCCCGGTGCGGACCGGGCGGGCCAACAGCGCGTACTCCCCCACGGGTCCGTCCTGGGGCGCTGTGGGAGAGAACGCAGGGTCTTCGCACAGCTTGGCGAACAGCTGCGCGTCCCCCGCCAGGAGCTGGCCCCGGGTGTCCACCACGAGGGCGGGTCTTCCCAGCAGCGTTTCCAGCCGCGAGGCGATGTCCGCCACCGCGCCGGCCTCCAGCGCCGCCTCGGTGAGCTCCCGGTGGATGCGCTCGGACTGCTCCAGGCTCTCGAAGTGGCTACGAATGATGGCCCGGTTGATGGTCTCCGTGAGGTCCACAAAGGACACCTCGTGGTCCGCCTCCAGCACCGCCAGCCCCAAACTACGGGCCTCCTCCACCACCGCGGTCGGGGTGCTGGGAAAGAACGCCCCACCTGCCCGAAACAGGATCGCCACGACCCCGGTCCTGGCGAGGTCGCTAACGATGCGCCGCTGCTCGGCGGGATCCTGCGGCCAGCTGTACGCGGTGGTGAGGAGCAGCTCACCCCCGTGCAGCCACGGCAAGACCTCCGGCCAGGTGTGCACCCAGCGGACGGGACGGTCCAGCCCGGCTGCGACCAGCACCCGCACCCCATCCAGCTCCGGGAACCCGAGGATCTCACGGACCTTGAGCGCCATGGCACAAGGCTGACTGGCTTTTCTTCCCCGCGATTATTGTACGATACGCATAAACACAGCGGGCAAAGTTGTGTGTGACTGCCGTTGAAATCGGCCGGACACCGCCGTAATGTGCTGCTGTGCCTCGGGCCCCGCGGCGCCGCCTCCGCCGGCAGGACACCGTGACCGTGGGCTGCCTTTACCCGCTCACCGGCCGGGCGGCCCGGTACGGCCACGACTCCATCGTAGGGGCGGAGATGGCCGCCGAGGAGGTGAACAGCCGCGGCGGGATCCTCGGGAAGGAGCTGCGGCTGCTGTTCGCCGACGACCGGTCGGACCCCACGTACGCGGTGAAGGTGGCACAGCGATACATCCTCGAGGACCGCGTGGACTTCCTCATGGGGGTGGTGAGCAGCGCGGTGGCCCTGGCGGTGACGCAGGTCTCGCGCTACTTCCAGGTGATGTTCGTGGGGACGGACCACGCCTCCGCCCGCCTGACCCTGGAGGCCTTCCAGCCGTTCTACTTCCGGGTGACCAACAACACCATGCAGTCCATGCGGGCGGGGGTGATCTACCTCAGCCGCAGGCCGTGGCGCCGCTTCTTCTACATCGGGCCGGACTACGAGTACGGCCACCGCCAGTGGCAGGACTTCCGCGACTACCTGCCGCGGGTGATCCCGGACGCCCAGGTGGTGGGCTCCGTGTGGCCCAAACTGTTCGAGCGGGACTACCGCCCGTTCCTGCAGGCCGTGCTGGAGGCGCGCCCGGAGGTGCTGGTAGCCGGATTCTGGGGCGGGGACACCATCACGTTCCTGGAGCAGGCCATGGAGGTGGGGCTGTTCGACCGTGTCCAGGTGGTGAGCTTCGACGCCGGCGGGAACTACGAGGTGTTGGAGGCTCTCGGGGACCGGGTGCCCTCGGGGCTCATCTTGAGCGCGCGGCACCACAACAACTTCCCCGACACCCCGGCGAACCGGGCCTTCGTGCAGGGTTTCTGGCACAGGGCGCGTCGGTACCCCTCATACACCGCGCACGGCGCGTACGTGGGTGTGCACTTCGTCGCGCGGGCGGTAGAGCGGGCGAGGAGCCTCGACCCCGAGGACGTGGTCCGCGCTGGGGAGGGCCTGGAGTTGCCCACGCCCCGGGACCGCGAGGGGTTCACCTCCTGGATCCGCCCTGTGGACCACCAGGTGGTCCAGGAGATGTACATCGGGCGCACCCAGCCGTGCGGCGAGTTGCCGCCGGCCCGGTATCTGCTGGGCGACTGGGAGGTGGTTCCCGCGGACGTGCTCCTCCCCACGGAGGAAGAGGTGCAGGCGGCCCGCAGGGCAGCTGCGCCGGCGTCCGGCGGGAAAGCGGGCAGCTGAACGGCGGTAGGCCAAGGACGAGAACAGGGGGTGAGCTCATGGGTCGTGGCGCACGCGGCTGGTTCTGGCTGGCTGTGGCGGTGGTGGCGGCGGTCGCGGTGGCAGGACGGACCTGGGCGGGGGCTCCGCGCCCTTCGGAGGTCAAGGTCGGTATTGTGACGTTTTTGTCCGGGGCCGCGGCAGCCCCCTTCGGGATCCCCGCCCGCAACGCCGCCGAGGTCCTCATTGAAGAGCTGAACGCGGGCCGGGTGCCCGCGCCGTACAGCACCCGCGGGGTCGGCGGGGTGCCCATCCGCCCCGTGGTTATCGACGAGGCGGGCGGGGCGGAGAAGCAGGTGGCGGAGTTCCGGCGGCTGGTGCTGGACGAACGGGTGGACCTGGTGATCGGCTACATCTCCAGTGCGGACTGTCTGGCGGTGGCGCCGGTGGCCGAGGAGTTGCGGGCGCTCCTCGTGCTGTTCGACTGCGGGACACACCAGATCTTCGAGGAACGCACGTATCGGTACGTGTTCCGCACGCACGGACACCAGATTCTGGACAACGTGGGAGCCGCGCGCTATATCCTGCGGATCAAGCCGGAGGTGGCCACCATCGCGGGGATCAACCAGAACTACGCGTGGGGCCAGGACTCCTGGAACACTTTCCGGGACTCCATGCGGAGGCTGAAGCCGGACGTGCGAGTGCTTGCCGAACAGTTCCCTCGGCTGTTCGCGGGAGAGTACTCCGCGGAGCTATCCGCTCTGTTGGCGGCGCGGCCGGACGTCATCCACACTAGCTTCTGGGGCGGGGACCTGGAGAGCTTCCTCATTCAGGGCCTTCCCCGACGGATTTACGAACGCAGCACGCTGGTGCTAACCACCGGGGACACCGTCCTGCCACGCCTGGGCCAGCAGATTCCCCCGGGGGTGGTCATCGGGGCGCGGGGACCCCATGGTGCGCTGGCTCCCAACGTGCCGCTGAACCGGTGGTTCCGGGAGGTGTACACGAGCCGCTTCAACGTGCGGCCCGTGTACCCCGCCTACCACATGTCCCAGGCCATCCTCGGCGTGAAGCACGCGTACGAAAAGGCCCTGGCGGCGAACCGGGGCGTGTGGCCTACCCGCGAGCAGGTGGCGGCGGCGCTGAGGGGCGCGACCTTTGAAACCCCCAGCGGGACCATCCGGATGGCACTGGGCAATGGTCACCAGGCCGTGGAGGGGGTCGCGTTCGGTATCACCAGCCGCTACAACAGCGCCACCAAGGAGATGGAGCTGACCCGGGTGCTCAGCTTCCCCGCGGAGTGCGTGAACCCGCCGGAGGGGATGAAGAGCGAAGAGTGGATCGCCCGGGGGTTTCCGGGGGCCAAGTGCCCGTAGGCAGGCATGGACAAGCTGGCCGTCATCGCAGTGGACGGATTGGTGTTTGCCTCGTGGCTATTCTTGGTGTCCGCAGGCCTGTCGCTGATCTATGGGGTTCTGCGGATCCTCAACGTGGCCCACGGGGGCCTGTTTGCGGTGGGCGCGTACGCGGGGGCGAGCCTGGTGGTGGCGTACAGCGCCGCGGGCCTGTGGCCGCTGGGAGCATTGCTGGCGCTGCTGGCGGCTGCGGTGGCGTCGGGGCTGGTGCTGGGGCTGGTGGTGGAGCGGGGCGTGCTGCGGTGGACGTACGGGCGGGAACCGGTGATGCAGCTGCTGGTGACGTTCTCGGTGTTTCTGATCCTGGAGGATCTGACAAAGCTGCTATGGGGCGTGAGCCCGTACTACGCGTACCAGCCCTACCAGCTTTTGGGCCAGGCCCGCGTGGCGGGCATCGACTACCCTGTGTACAGCTTTCTGCTGTTGGTGGTGGCGGGTGGGACGGGTCTGGGGCTGTGGTGGTTCGTGCGCCGGACGCGGTTCGGCCGGCTGGTCGTGGCGGTGATTCACGACCCGGAGATCAGCGTGGCCATGGGCGTGAACCTGGCGCGGGTGTATGTGACCACCTTCACCCTGGGGGCGGTGCTGGCGGCACTGGGCGGGGCGTTCACGGCTCCCATGATCTCGGTGGTGCCGGGCATCGGGGTGGAGGTGATCGTCCTGGCATTTGCGGTGGTGGTGGTGGGGGGACTGGGGAGCCTGGAGGGCGCCGCGGTCGGTGCGTTGCTGATCGGACTTGTGCGCGCGGCCGCGGTGCACCTGGTGCCGGTGCTTGAGTTGTTCACCATCTACCTGGTGATGGCGGCGGTGCTCCTGGTGCGCCCGCTGGGGCTGTTCGGGAGGATCGAGGCACGGCGGATATGAAGTCGGTGAGCCGTTTGGGGTGGGCGGGACTGGTGGGGGTTCTCGTGTTGGCAGGGTGGCTGTTGCCCCGCTGGCTGGTGTTCTTGCTTGCCCTGGCGCTTGCGAAGGGCGTGGCGGTGCTGTCGGTGGTGGTGCTGATGCGGGCGGGGCTGGTGTCCTTCGGCCAGGGCCTGTTCTTCGCCGCGGCCGCGTACGCGGCGGGGTTTGCCATGCGGTGGGGGGTACGGGAGACGCTGCTCCTGGTGCCCTGGAGCGTGGGGGTGGCGGTTCTGGTCGGAGCGCTCGCAGGGCTGTTGGTGGCCCGCTACCGGGACATCTTCTTCGCTATGCTGACCCTGGCTCTGTCCATGGTCTTGTACGGAATCCTCATCAAGGCGTACGGGGTGACGGGCGGGAGCGACGGCATCCGGATCCCGACCCCGACGCTTTTGGGGGTCCAGTTCTCCGGGGAAGGGGCGCGCCTGGTGGTGTACTACCTCGCGGTGGCGGCCACCGTGGTGGCCGCCTGGACGATGGGGCGGTACGACCGGTCGCCCGCGGGGTACCTGGCGCAGGCGGTGCGCGACAACGAGCTGCGGGTGGCTTACCTGGGAGCCCCGGTTCCCCGCGTGGTGTACCTGGGGTTCCTGCTGTCCTCCGGGCTGGCGGGGCTCGGTGGAGTTCTCACCGCTTTGAATGTGGGCCATGTGGATCCCGGTCTGTCGTACTGGACCACCAGCGGCGAGTTGGTGTTCATCGCGGTGCTGGGCGGCACGGGTTCGGTGATGGGTCCGCTGGCGGGTGCCGTGGTGTATGAACTCATCCGGAGTTACGCGTTCAAGTATGCTCCGTATGCGTGGCAGATGATGCTGGGCGCGGCCATGCTCCTGATCATCCTGTTCCTGCCCGGCGGGCTGTGGTCCCCGGTGGAGCGTCTGTGGCGGAGGCAGACCACGTGAGGACGCCCATCCTGGAGGTGGAGGACCTGACCCTTCGCTTCGGGAGCATCACCGCCGCGGAGCGAGAGACGGTGATCGTCTACCCCGGGGAGCTGGTGGGGATCGTGGGGCCGAACGGGGCGGGGAAGACCACGTTCCTCAACCTCATCACCGGCTATCTTCGCCCCGAGCGGGGGAAGATCCGGTTCTGGGGCCAGGACGTGGTGGGCCTGTCGCCGCACCAGATCACGGCGTTGGGCGTGGGACGCTCGTTCCAGATTCCTCAGCTGTTTCTCACCCTGACGGTCCGGGAAAACGTTTTGGTGGCCTTGGCCACACGGGAGGAGCGGTGGGCCGATCTGAGGCGGCCACTCCACGAGCCCGCCCGGGTTCAGGCTGCAGACGAAGTCCTCGTGCAGTTCGGGTTGCTGGCGCAGGCGGACCGCCCCGCGGGCGAGCTCCCGGAGGGAGGGCGGAAGCTGTTGGACGTGGCCATGGCGTTTGCCCTGCGGCCTCGGCTGTTGCTCATGGACGAGCCCACCAGCGGGGTGAGCGCGCGGGAGAAGTTCCAGGTGATGGACACGTTGGTGCAGGTCCTGCGGGAGGCGGGGGTGACCGCCCTGTTCGTGGAGCACGACATGGAGGTGGTCCGCCGGTACGCCACCCGCGTACTGGTGTTGAGCAACGGCCGGATCCTGGCGGACGGGGTCCCGGCGGAGGTGCTGGACGATCCCGAGGTCCGGCTGGCGGTGACCGGGAGGCATTAGGTGCTGCGCCTGGACCAGGTGCAGGTTACCGTGCGGCAGATCACTATCCTGCGGGGTGTGAGCCTGGAGGTTCGCCCCGGCACGGTGGCGGGGCTGGTGGGGCGCAACGGCGCGGGCAAGACCACCACCCTGCGGACCGTGATGGGGCTGATGCCGCTCACCGGTGGGAGGATCTGGTACCAGGGGACCGAGCTCTCTTCCGTCCCGGCGCACCGCCGGGCGGCGTTGGGCATCGGTTACATGCCGGAGGACCGGCGCCTCATCCCCTCCCTGACGGTGCAGGAGAACCTTCTGCTTCCCGCGTGGGCCAACGGGTTCCCCGACGCCGAGGGGCGGCTGGAGACGGTGTATGGGTGGATGCCGGGCCTTCGGGCCATGGCCGGCCGGGCCGCGGGTCAGCTGAGCGGCGGCCAGCAGAAGCTGGTGGCCCTGGGGCGCGCGCTGGTGGTGGGGACGCGCCTGCTGCTGCTGGACGAGCCCTTCGAGGGGCTCGCGCCGGCGTTGGCGGACCAGTTGGAGGATGCCCTCCGCGAGGCGGTGCGGCAAGGCCGTTCGGTGCTGCTGGCCGAGTCAGAGCACCACCGGGTGGAGACTCTGGCGGACCGGGTCTACGTGATCGAGCGGGGAGAGGTGTTCTATGCGGGACGCGCGGAGTGAGCGGCTCTTCATCGGCGGCCAGTGGGTGGAGGGCGGCCCTGCCGTGGAGGTGCGCAACAAGTACTCGGGCGAGATACTCGGGACCGTCCCAGAGGCGCGCCGCGAAGAGGTGGACGCGGCGGTGGCCGCCGCCCAGCGGGCGGCGGCCGTGTTGGCGGACCTCCCGGCCCACCGACGGGGCGAGATGTTGCGGCGTGCCGCAGACCTCATCCGGGAGCGCCGGGAGGAGTTCGCGCGCACCATCGCCGCGGAGGCTGGCAAAGCTCTGAAGTATGCGCGGGTCGAGGTGGAACGCGCGGTGTCCACCTTCACGGTGGCCGCCGAGGAGGCGAAGCGAATCCACGGGGAGACGGTCCCCATGGACGCGGTGCCCGCCGGCGAGGGCTACTTCGGGTTCTGGATCCGGCGGCCCGTGGGGGTGGTGGCCGCCATCACGCCCTTCAACTTCCCCCTCAACCTGGTGGCCCACAAGGTGGCGCCGGCGTTGGCGGCGGGCAACGCGGTGGTGCTCAAGCCGGCCAGCACCACGCCCCTCACCGCGATCCTCCTCTGCCGAGTCCTGGAGGAAGCGGGCCTGCCGGCCGGAGCCATCAACCTGGTGGTGGGGCCCGGGAGTACGGTGGGCGAGTGGCTGGTCACCGACCCCCGGGTGGCCAAGGTCAGCTTCACCGGCAGCCCACCGGTGGGGCGGCGCATCACGGAGATCGCGGGGATCAAGAAGGTGACCCTGGAGCTGGGGAACACCTCGCCGGTGGTGGTGGCGCCGGACGTGGACCTAGACTTCGTGGCCCGGCGGTGCGCGGTGGGCGCGTACTACAACTCCGGACAGGTGTGCATCTCCGTGCAGCGGATCTACACCGCGGGGCCGGCCTACGAGCCTTTTCTGGAGCGTTTCGTCCGCGCCAGCGAGGAGATGGTGGTGGGTGACCCCCTGGACGAGCGGGTGGACGTGGGGCCCATGATCGACGAGCGTGAGGCGCGGCGCATCGAGGCGTGGGTGGAGGAAGCCCTGGCGGGGGGCGCACGGGTCCTCACCGGGCACCGCCGGGAACGGGCGGTGTACTGGCCCACGGTGCTCACCGACGTACGGCCCGACATGAAGGTGGTGGCGCAGGAGGCGTTCGCGCCCGTGGCGTCCGTCATTGCCTGCGACGACTTCGACCGGGCCCTAGAGGAAGCCAACGCGACGGAGTACGGACTGCAGGCTGCGGTCTTTACCCGGGACGTGGACCGGGTGTTTCGGGCGATCCGCAGGCTGAACTTCGGCGGTGTCATCATCAACGACACACCGGCCTACCGCGCGGACCACATGCCTTACGGGGGCGTGCGGGGCAGCGGGATCGGCCGGGAAGGCGTCCGGTACGCCATCGAGGAGATGACCAACATCCACATGGTCGTGATCCGCACGGCCAACTGAGGGGAGGCGGCGAGCGGCATGCGCACGCCAGCGGCGGTTCTCTACGAAATGGGCCGACCGCGGCCGTACGGGCGGAGCCGGCCTCTCAGCGTGGAGGAAGTGGAGCTTCTAGAGCCGGGTCCCGGCGAGGCGCTGGTGGAGGTGCAGGCGGCGGGGCTGTGCCACTCCGACCTGTCGGTGATCGACGGCACACGGCCCCGCGTGATGCCCATGGTCCTGGGGCACGAAGCCACAGGCGTGGTGCGGGCTGTCGGTCCAGGGGTGACGGAGGTCCCGGTAGGGGACCGGGTGGTGTTCAGCTTCGTGCCGACGTGCGGCCGGTGCCGGTTCTGTGCGGTCGGGCGGCCCGCCCTGTGCGAACGGGGCAACGCGGCCAACGCGGCGGGGTGCCTGTTGGACGGCTCCTGCCACTTCCGGTCGGGGGACCGCACCGTGCACCACCACATGGGGGTTTCGGCGTTTTCCCGCTTCACCGTGGTCGCGCAGGAGAGCTTGGTCCGGGTGGACGCCGACGTGGCTCCGGAGGTGGCCGCCCTGTTCGGGTGCGCGGTGTTGACCGGGGTCGGCGCGGTGTTCAACACGGCCCGTGTGGAGCCGGGCAGCGCGGTGGCGGTGTTCGGGTTGGGCGGCGTGGGCCTGAGCGCGCTGCTGGGCTGCCGGGCAGCGGGGGCCCATCCTGTGGTGGCGGTGGACGTACGGGAGGAGAAGCTACAGCTGGCGCGAGACCTGGGCGCTACTCACGTGGTGCACGCGGGGGAAGAGGACGCGGTGGCCCGCGTGCGAGACCTCACGGGCGGGGGCGCGGCCTACGCGTTCGAGTGCGTGGGGAGCGAGCGCGTGCTCGAGCAGGCCTACCTCGCCACCGCCCGGGGCGGGGTCACGGTCACCGTGGGACTGCCCGACCCAAGCCGGATGGTGCAGCTGTCGGCGGTGACGTTGGTGACGGAGGAGCGGACGCTGCGGGGCTCCTACATGGGCTCGTCGGTCCCCCGCCGCGACATCCCGCGCTACGTGGCCATGTACCGTGGCGGGCTGCTGCCCGTAGACCGGTTGCTGAGCCGGGTGGTGCAGCTGGAGGACATCAACGAAGCCTTTGACGAACTGGCCGAGGGTCGCGTGGTCCGCCAAGTGGTCCGGTTTTGAGCAGCACACCGCGTCCGGCAGCTGGCGTAGGGATCCCGTTCAGCCGGACCTGAGGATCGGAATCCCTACGCACGACGGCCGCGCGGTGCGGCTTGAGAGCAGCGGCCACCCACCCTGATGGTGGAAGAGCTGGACGAGTTCTCGGGGAAAGCGGCGGCGTTCGTCGGCTGAGGGCGCGGATGATTCACCCGGACGCCGTTTACGTGCACGGGAGCGTGTTTACCCTGGACCCGCGGCGGCCCACGGCGGAAGCCCTCGCGGTCCACGGAGGTCGGGTGGTGGCGGTGGGCACGGACGAGCACGGACGAGGAAGTACAAGCTCTGTCCGGTCCCCGCACCGAGGGAGTGGACCTGGAGGGCGCTACGGTGCTGCCGGGGTTCCACGACGCGCACTGCCACATCCTGCTTTTCGGGACGGTTCGACTTCGCCTTCGGGCTGCACACGGGGTTCGGGACTGACCGCCTAAAGCTGAGGGCGGTCAAGATCTTCACCGACGGATCCCTCATCGGCCGCACCGCCGCGCTTACCCGACCGTACGCGGACCCGCCGGACGCCACGGGCTTTCTAGTGAAAAGCGAGGAGGCGATCCGCGAACAGGTCCGCCTGGCGCACTCCGGGGGATGGCAGGTGGCCCTCCACGCCATCGGCGACCGAGCGGTGGAGGTCACCCTGGACGCCATCGAAGCCGTGATGGGGCAAGAGGCGGGGCGGTTTCGGCCCCGGATCGAGCACGCCGGGGTGCTGCGGCCGGACCTCATCCACCGCATCCGCCGGCTGGGCGCGGTGGTGGTCACCCAGCTTCGGTTCGTGTTCGAGTCCGGAGACGGCTACCGCCAGGCTCTGGGCAAGTAGCGGATTCGCCTCACGTTCCCCTTCGCCAGCCTGCGGGGCGTCCCCGTGCGTTCAGCAGCGACCGCCCGGTGACAGACGGCGCGCCGCTGCTTGGCATTGCCGCCGCGGTGCTGGAGCGCATCGCCTCCGGAGCGGCCTACGTGCCCGAGGACCGGATCCCCGTGGAGGAGGCGGTGCGGGCCTACACCCTTGGAGCTGCCTACAGCGCGTTTGCGGAAGCCGAGCTGGGCTCCCGGGAAGTTGGCAAGTGGGCGGACTTCGTGGTGCTGGACCGCGACCCCTTCCGCGTGGACCCCGAGGAGCTAGCCTCCCTGCGGGTGCTCCGCACGGTGGTGGGCGGGCAGACTGTCTACGAGGCCCCCATAAACGCCCGCACGGTACCCGCGCGGCGGCGGCTGAGCCTTGGGCGAGGGGCTGTGAGGGCCTCGGCTGATATCATGGGGGCGGAGGTGAGTGGATGGCGCGCGTGGCCGTCGCCATGAGCGGCGGCGTGGACAGCTCGGTGGCCGCCGCGCTGCTGGTGCAGGCGGGCCACGAGGTGGTGGGCTTCACCTTGAACCTGTGGCCCGCGTGG
>JANXBY010000015.1 GCA_025060455.1 Armatimonadota bacterium | reverse complement strand
TCCAGCGCAGCAACGGCGGAACCAGCGCCGCGCCCGCAAACACCCCGAGCACCAAGCCGTTGAAGTACACCGCGGTGGCAAGGGCCGGCCGGTGCGGCAGGGCCGCGCGCGCCACCGCGGGAAGGGCCGGCTGCATGGCCGCGATGCCCGTTCCCATCACGACGGTGGCGAGCAGGAAGCTGTCAGGCCCCGAGGCGAGCCCCCGGGCCGCCCCTCCCGCGGCCACTGTGGCCACCGCCGCCGCCAGCGCTCGGGGCGGCCCGACCCGGTCCACCAGCCAGCCGCCCGGGAGGGCCAAAAGACCCATGAGAACGAGGGGCAGACCGACCACCAAGCCCGCGAGCGTGGACGGGAGGTGCAGTTCCTGGGTCACCAGGGGCAGGGTGGGGCCGACGCTCAGTTGCGGCGCGCGGCCGTTGACGGCGGCGAACCACCCCAGGACCAACAGGGGAACTGCCGAGACGATCCGTTTCCGCGCGCAGGTATCTGGGTCCACGGAGCTCGTCCTTCCTGCGCTCTGCCCCGGTTTCTTTGGGAACGCTGTCTGCAACGGACGCATCCGCCCAGCCCGTTGACCGCGGTTGGTATATGCTATAGCATATCGGCGTGTCTCCTAGAGGGGACCTTCGGTCGCTGGTACAGGCCACCTCTCCAGGGCCTCGGAGCACCCCCGTGATGGTGGCGGAGGTGCTCCGCGAGGCCATCCTCCGCGGCATCCTCACCGCAGGCCAGCAGCTGCGGCAGGACGAGATCGCCCGGGAGCTGGGGGTCAGCCACATCCCCGTCCGGGAGGCCCTCCGGCAGCTGGAGGCAGAGGGGCTGGTGCGCCTGCGCCCGTACCGGGGCTTTGAGGTGTCCGAACTCAGCCCGGAGGAGGTCAAAGAACTGTACGAGATCCGCATCCCCCTGGAGTGCCAGGCTCTCAAGCTCGCGATCCCCCACCTCACGGACCAGGACGTGGAGCGGGCCGCGCAGATCCTGGACGCCATCGACGCCGAACAAGACCCCTCCCGGTGGAGCCAGCTCAACACAGAGTTCCACGCGGTGCTGTACGCCCCCTCCCGCCGGCAGCGGCTGCTGAACCTCATCCGCACCCTGCGCACCAACGTGGAGCGGTACCTGCGGCTGTACATCTCCGTGATGCACCGCAAGCACTACTCCCAGAAGGAGCACCGGAAGATCCTGGAAGCCGTCCGGCGCCGGGACACCGCGGGCGCCGTGGCGGCTCTGGAGGAGCACCTGGACATCGCGTGCCGCATGCTGGTGGACTACCTGCGCCGGGAGCGGCAGCGGGAGGAGCGGGAGGCCGGTGCCTAGCGGGCAATTCAAGGTGGTGGTGACCGACTCCGTCTTCCCCCACCTGGAGGTGGAGCGGAGGATCCTGGGGGAAATCGGAGCAGAGCTGGTGGCGCTGCAGGCGCACCGGGACGAGGAGCTGCTGGAGCCCGTGCAGGACGCGGACGCCCTGCTCGTGTGCTTCGCGCCCGTGACCGGACGGGTGGTGGAGGCGGCCCGGAAGTGCCGGATCATCGCCCGCTACGGAATCGGGGTGGACAATGTGGACGTGCGCACCGCGACCGCGCGGGGCATCGTGGTGACCAACGTGCCCGACTACTGTGTGGAGGAGGTAAGCGACCACGCCCTGGCCCTGGTGTTGGCCTGTGCCCGCAAGGTGGTGTGGATGGATCGCAGGGTGCGGGCCGGCCGCTGGGACGCGCGGGACGCAGTGCCTGTCCGGAGGCTGTCTAGCCAGGTGTTAGGGCTCGTAGGGTTCGGGAAGATCCCCCGGTTGGTGGCGCGCAAGGCGCAGGCCTTCGGGCTGCGGGTGTTGAGCTTCGACCCGTACGTGGCCCCCTCGGCCATGCGGGAGCTGGGCGTGGAGCCGGTGGGGCTCCGGGAGTTACTGGAGCGGTCCGACTACGTGTCGGTGCACGCGCCCTTGACCCCGCAGACGGAGGGGCTCATCGACGAGGCGGCGCTGCGGTGGATGAAGCCCACCGCCTACCTGGTGAACACCGCCCGGGGCCGGATCGTGGACGAGGAAGCACTGGTGCGGGCGCTGGAGCGGGGATGGATCGCGGGGGCGGCGCTGGACGTGCTGCCCACCGAACCGCCGCCTCCGGACGACCCGCTGCTGCGCCTGGACAACGTGGTGCTGACCCCGCACGTGGCCTTTTACTCCGAGGAGTCGCTGCAGGAGCTGCAGCGGAAGGTCGCGGAGGAGGTGGTGCGGGTTCTGACCGGACAGCCGCCCCGCTACCCGGTGAACCGGGTGGCGGGAGTTTCCGCGTAGGAGGGGAGCGATGACGACGCCGTGGATGACGGATCGGTGGTTCACCAGCCCGCATAACTACGCTCCGGACGTACGCGCACAGCTCCAGTTCCCGCCCAAGGTGGAGTTTCACGATGTCACCCTTCGGGACGGGGAGCAGCAGGCGGGGGTGGTGTTCACCACCGAGGACAAGATCCGCATCGCGGAGAAGCTAGCGGAAGTGGGGGTGCACCGGATCGAGGCCGGGTTGCCCATGGTCTCCCGGGCGGACCGGGCTGCGGTGGAGGCCATCGCCAAGCGGAACCTGGGGCCGAAGGTGTACGCCTTCAGCCGGTGCCTGGTGTCGGACGTCCAGCAGGCGGTGGACTGTGGGGTCAAAGGGGTGGTGGTGGAGATCCCCAGCAGCCAGCACATCATCGAGCTGGCCTACCAGTGGGAGCCGCAGCGGGCCATCGACCTGTCCGTGGAGGCCACCCGGTTCGCCCACGAGCAGGGGCTGGAGGTGGTGTTCTTCCCCATCGACGCCACCCGCTCGGAGCCGGAGTGGTTCGTGCGGCTCATCGAGGAGGTGGCCACCCACGGACACATGGACGCTCTGGTGCTGGTGGACACCTTCGGGGGTAGCAGCCCTCATGCCATCCAGTACTTCACCCGGTTCGTCCAGCAGCACATCCGCAAGCCCCTGGAGGCGCACTTCCACGACGACTTCGGCATGGCGGTGGCCAACACCCTCATGGCCCTGAGCCTGGGCGTACAGACCGCGCACGTGACCGTGACCGGCCTGGGCGAGCGGGCGGGCAACTGCGCCCTGGAGGATCTGGCCCTGGCCCTGCTGACTCTGTACGGCGTGGACACGGGCCTGAGGTACGAAAAGCTGTACGAGCTGTCGAAGCTGGTCCGCGAGCTGGCGCAGGTGCCCGTGCCGCCCAACCGGGCGGTGGTGGGGGACATGCTGTTCAAGGTGGAGTCGGGGATCATCGCCACGTGGCTGGTGCGCCTGAAGGAGAAGCGACCGGTGGAGCTGTTCCCCTTCCACTGGGAGCTGGTGGGTCAGCCGCCCGCGGAGGTGGTGCTGGGTAAGGGCAGCGGCCGGGACTCGGTCCTGTACTTCCTCAGCGAGGTGGGCTACACCCTGAAGCCGGACGACCCCCGGGTAGACGAAGTCCTGGTGCAGGTGAAGGAGAGTTCCCTAGCTAAGAAGGGGCTGCTGACCCGCGACGAGTTCGTGGCCATCGCGCAGGCCGTGCTGGGCTCTGCGCAACCGGTGAAGGGGTCTTGAGGAGGGAGGCGCATGCCGTTCTTCGACTTTGACGAGCTGCAGGCGGAGTACGTGACGCCGAAGTACTCCAAGGCCTTCGGGCCCCTGGTGACGGGCTCCCAGATCGAGGTTGGCCGGCTGCGGTTCCGTGCGGGCGAGGGTGCAGTTCCGCACGCGCACCCGCAGGAGCAGATCATGGTGGTCCTGCGGGGGCGGCTGCGGGCCACCCTCGGGGAGGAGACCCGGGAGCTGGGTCCCGGCCAGGGGTTTCTCGCACCTCCCAACCTCCAGCACCAGGTCACGGCCCTGGAGGACAGCGAGGTGCTGAGCTGTAAGGCTCTGGTGGAAGGCAAGGGGCACAAGATCTGAGCGGACGAAAAAAGGGGGTGAAGGAGATGCGAGTGGCGTGGCGCTGGGGCACGGTGACGCTGCTGGCGTTGAGTGTCGCCCTCGTGCTGGTGTTCGCCGTGGCGGGGGCTTCCTCTCAGTACCCGAACCGGCCCATCACGTGGCTGGTGGCGTTCGCGCCGGGCGGTCAGTCGGACGTGGAGGTCCGCCGGGTGCAGCCGCACCTGGAGAAGCTGCTGGGTGTGCGGATCCTGGTGGAGTACCGGACGGGCGGCGGCGGCGCGGTGGGTTGGTCGGAGCTGGCCCGCGCGCGGCCCGATGGGTACACCGTTGGGGGGCTGGTGATGCCCCACATGGTAATCCAGACCCTGCTGCGCGGCGCGGAGGCGGGCTACCGCCTGGACCAGATCCGGTCCATCGCCTGGACGGTGTCCGCGCCGAACGCCCTCATGGTCCGGCGCGACAGCCCCTTCCGGACCCTGCGGGACTTCGTGGAGTACGCCAAGGCCAACCCGGGAAAGCTGGCGGTGGGCGGGGTGGAGCGGCTGTCGCCCTCTGACCTGAGCCTGGCCCAGTTCATGCAGGCGGCCGGCATCCGGCTCACCTACGTGCCCATCGCGGGGGGCGCAGGACCGGTTATGACCAGCCTCATCGGCGGCCACGTGGACGCGGCCACCACCGCGGCGTCCCACGGTATCCGGCACAAGGACCAGGTGCGCATCCTGGCGGTGAGCGGCAAGCAGCGCATGAAGGCGCTGCCGGACGTGCCCACCTTCGCGGAGTTCGGCTACAACGTGACCGTGGAAACCTCGTGGGGCGTGGGCGCGCCCGCGGGTGTCCCCGCGGAGGTGGTGACCCGACTGTCCCAGGCGCTGCTGCAGGTCATGCGGATGCCGGAGATCCGGAAGGCAGTGGAGGAGGAAGGTCTGCAGCCCCTGTACTACGGGCCCGCCGAGTCCCAGGCGTACGTGAACCGGCTGGTGTCCGCCTACCGTGACCTGGTGCAGCTGCTGCGGTAGCGCCCGGCCGGGGAGGCGCTGAGTTGGACCCGGTTGTCCAGGGGCTGCTGAACGTCCTGTCGCCCCAGTACCTGCTGCTGATGGCGGTCGGGGTGGCGGTGGGCTCCGTGGTGGGAGCGCTTCCGGGGTTCACTGCCACCATGGGCCTCACGGTCCTGCTGCCGTTCACGTTCGTCATGGATGCCACCAGCGCGCTCGTGCTCATGGGGGCCCTGTACGGGGCGGCGGCCTTCGGCGACGCGGTGCCCGCGTGCCTGATCGCCACCCCGGGCACCCCCGCCGCGGTGGCCACCGCCATCGAAGGGCACAAGCTGACGAAGAAGGGCAAAGCCCACCAAGCTCTGCTCACCGCCCTGGTGGCTTCAGCTCTCGGGCAGCTCACGGGCGGGGTCTCCCTCCTGCTTTTGGCAGCACCTCTGGCGGCGCTCTCCCTGCGGTTCGGCCCGCCCGAGGTGTTCTGGGTTGGGGTGTTCGGCCTCACGATCATGGCCTCGCTGACGGGCAAGTCGCTCCTCAAAGGGATCGCGGGAGCGTCCCTGGGACTGCTGCTGAGCACGGTGGGCGTGTCCCGCACCGAGAGCTGGGTGCGGTACGCGTTCGGACTGCCCCAGCTCCAGGGGGGAGTGGAGCTGGTGGTGGCCTTGATCGGGTTCTTCACCGTGCCGGAAGTGCTGCGCATGGTGGAGCAGCGGAGGAGGGAGCAGTACGTGGCGGAGTACCGAGAGCAGCCGGGGGCCCTGTGGGAGGTCCTCCGAGAGACGTTGACCCGTCCCTTCCTGCTGCTGAAGGCGAGTCTGGTGGGGATCATCGTAGGCATCGTCCCCGGCACGGGCGGGCCCATCGCATCCCTGGTGGCCTACAACGAGGTGCTGCGGTCGAGCAAGAACCGGGAGGTGGGCAAGGGCTCCATTGAGGGGTTGATTGCGCCGGAGCTCGCGAACAACTCGGTGGCACCCGCGGCCATGATTCCCACTCTCACTCTGGGCATCCCCGGGTCCGCGCCGGCCGCGGTGATCCTGGCCTCCCTGCTGTTGCACGGGGTCAAGCCCGGGCGGGAGCTGTTCGGGGCCCACGCCACCATGACCTACACCTTCATCTGGTCCACTCTGGTGTCGGGTTTGGTGCTGTTCGTGGTCGGGCTGTTCATGATCCGGCTGCTGGTGCTGGTGATCCGGATCCCCGTTCACCTGCTGGCACCGGTGGTGTTGAGCCTCGCGCTGGTGGGCTCGTTCGCAGTGCGCAACAGCGTGTTCGACGTGGGGATGATGATGGGCTTCGGGATCCTGGCGTATGTGCTGCGGAAGTGCGGGTTCGAGAGCGGCCCCATCGTGCTGGGGCTGTTGCTCGGGCCCATCATCGAACCTGCGCTCATCACCTCTCTCACCCTGGCACAGGCGCGTGGGTCGTGGCTGGAAGTGTTCCTCCTCCGGCCCTTCTCCGCCCTGTTTATCGTGCTCAGCGTGTGGTCCCTGGTGAGGGGCCTCCGCGGGTGGAAGCTGGCCCAGCAGGCCGCGGCGGCGGAGGCGTAGAGGTGGGCTCCGGACAGCGCATCCAGATGAACGCCAGCGTGGTGGGCGGCGTGCTGCTTTTGGCTCTCGCGGCGGTGGCCTTCTGGGGTGCCCGCGGTGGCACGCCCGCGGTGTGGCTGTTCCCGCGGCTCGCGGCCGGGGTGATGGCGGTGTCGGGGATCCTGCTGGTGGAAGAGGGGATCCGCCGGCCCGACCACGTAGTGATGTGGGCGAGCCGGGGCGAGGCGCGGGACGTGCTCGCGTTCACTCTGGGCGCGGTCGCGTACGCGGCGCTCGTGCCGTGGTTAGGGTTCTGGCTAGCCACAACGCTGATACTGGCAGGAGCAGCGTATGCCCTGCAGGCCCAGCGTGACGTCCAGAGCCTGGGGAAGTGGTTGGGAGTCGGCTTAGCGCTCGGCCTGGGGTTCGACGCTCTGTTCGTGGGAGCGTTCGGCGTACCCCTGCCCGGCGGCGTGCTGTGGGGCGGGGCCTTGTGGAGGCCGTGGTTGCCGTAGGTTTCAAGGAGCGAGGAGGTGGAGGGTGAGCACGTTCGCCATCGTGGACTCGGAGAAGGTTGGCAAGGACGTCACCTACGAACCCCCGTTGGTCATCGCCTTCGGGGTGGACAAGCACAGCGTGGGATCCAAGACCATCACCATGGGCCGGACCATCGTGCCGCCCGGCGGCCGGAACCCGGCCCACTACCACAGCTGCGAAGCGGCCTTCTTCGTCCGCAAGGGACGCCTGCGGCTGTACATCGGGGAGCAGCGTCAGGAGTTCATCGTGGAGGAGAACCAGTTCGTGTTCGTGCCACCCGGGGTGATCCACGGCCTGGAGAACCTGAGCACCACCGACACCGCGGAGCTGATCTTCACGTACGGGAACTGTCCCAGCAAGGAGGACGCGGGCACCACGTTTGTGGAGAAGCCCTGGCAGCAACCCACCAAGGTGTAGGAGGACGGAGGATGCCGTTTTACCGGTTCGAGGAACTGCAGCAGGAGACCATTTCCCCGCACTACTCCACGGCCTTCGGAGGTACCGTGCGGGGCCAGAAGATCGAGGTGGGCCTGTACCGGATGGAAGCGGGCACCGGCGCGGACCCGCACAAGCACCCCAACGAGCAGATCATCTACGTGCTGCGAGGACGGGTACGGGCCCGGGTCGGCGACGAGGAGGCGGAGGTGGGCCCCGGAGGGGTCATCCACATCCCGCCGGAGGTGGTGCACGAGGTACGGGCGTTGGAGGACACCACCGTCTTGAGCAGCAAGGACCTGGTGGAGGGCAAGGGGAGCAAGGAGTGGTCACCCTACGCCCCGGTGCGGTGATGGGAACGTGCTGGACCGGATTCCCCGCGTGAAGGTGGCCGCCATGTAGGCGGCTCCCATGTTCCCGGAACGGGAGCCCACGGTAGACCAGGCCTGTCGGCTCGTGGGGAGGTCGGGCCGAGAGGGGAGGAGATCACGCGGATGACGGAGCGGAGCCTGACGTGAGCGCTGTCGATGTGCACAGCCACTTTTTCCCGGAAGCCTTCCTGCGCAAGGTGGAACAGGAAGGCGCACCGCACGGCGCCGGAGTCCGGCGGGACGGGGCGCTACCGACTCTGTTCATGCCCGGACACCCGCCCGTGCCCCTGTTCCCGGAGTTCGTGGACCTGTCCGCGCGCCTGGCCTACTTGGACGCCCGCGGGATTGCTGTGCAGGCGCTGTCCCTGTCTCCGCCCATGGTGTACTGGGCGCCGCCCCGCCTGGGCGCGGAGCTGGCCCGCACGTTCAACGACGGGATCGCGGAGGTGTGCCGGACCTACGCGGACCGCTTCGTGGGTCTTGCCACGCTGCCCATGCAGGACGTGGAGGCGGCTCTGCGGGAGACCGAGCGGGCGGTGCGGGAGCTGGGGATGCGGGGCCTGTACCTGGCCACCAGCGTGAACGGGCGCTACCTCGACGACCCGACCTTCGAGCCGGTATGGCAGATGGCCGCGGAGCTCGAGGTCCCAGTGTTCGTGCACCCCACCACCTACATGGGGGAGGACGTGCTGGGGCGGTTCCACCTGTTCAACACCATCGGGTTCCCCACGGAGACCGCGGCCCTGGTGGGCCGGCTCATCTACTCGGGACTGCTGGACCGCCATCCCGGAGTTCGGGTGGTGCTGGCCCACGGCGGTGGGGTGTTCCCGTTCCTGCTGGGACGGTTGGATCACGCACACCGATCCCGTCAGGAACTGCAGGACGCCGCCCCGCGGCCGCCCTCCGGTTACCTGGACCACTTCTACTTCGACACCGTGGTCCACGGAGACGGGGCGCTGGCGTACGTGGTGCGGACGGTGGGCGTGCACCGCATGGTCCTTGGAAGCGACGCGCCGTACGACATGGCGGACGACGACCCCGTGGGCCGGGTCCAGCGTCTGGGGTTGGCGGAAGCGCAGGAACGCGCGGTCCTGGCGGAGACCGCGCGGGGTTTGCTGCGGTTGGACGGTCAAGGAGGACAGAAACCCTGAGGCGGGAGGAGGGAGTCATGGCGTACCACGAGTTCCTGCAAGGGTACCACGAGTACCAGCCGCGGCGGGTGTTCAGCACCACTGCCACGGACTGGCAGGCGCGGGTGGATTTCGCCCGCATGCGGCGCGACCGCTTGGCCCGGGCCCGGGAGCAGATGGACAAGCACGACCTCGGGGCCCTGGTGCTGTTCGTGGGGGAGAACATCCGGTACGTGACCGGGGTGTGGCAGGGGAACTGGAAGAACAACATCTTCATCCGGTACTGCGTGTTTCCCCGGAACGGCAAGCCCGTGCTGTTCGAGACGGTGGGATCGGACATGGTGTGCGCGCAGATCGACGCGCCGTGGCTGGAGGGGGAGATCCGGCCCGCCATCACGTGGAAGTGGGCCGAGGGTGCCGAGCCGGAGATGGCGCAGCGGATGGCCCAGAGCGTGTACGAGGTGCTCCGGGAGAATGGAGTCCACAAGGAGCGGATTGGCATCGACGTCATGGACATGATGGCCTACCAGGCGCTGACCGGCTTGGGGCTCAACATCGTGAACGCGTGGCCCGCCATGTCCGCGGCGCGGGTCATCAAGACGCCCGACGAGCTGGAGTGCTTGAAGATCGCCGCCGCCCACGGGGACGCGGCCATGTGGATGGCCATGCACGAGTGGGCAAAGCCCGGGGTGCGGGAATCGGAGGTGTGCGCGAAGGTCAACGAGTACCTCTACCGGAGCGGTTTTGACTTCGTGTACGACATCATCGTGGCCAGTGGCGGGAACACCAGCCCCTACCGCCGGTGGCACACGGACAAGATCATCCGCCAGGGGGACCTGGTGATCGTGGACATCAACGCGGTGGGCCCCGGCGGGTACTTCATCGACTTCGTGCGGTGCTGGAAGGTGGCCGCCAAGCCCACCCCCAAGGAGAAGGACCTGTTCAAGCGCTGCTACGACTCCCTGTACGCGGGCATCGATGCGTTGCGGCCCGGAGCCACCACCGCGGATGTGGCCGCCAAGTTCCCGGAGTACGACGATGACAAGTACGGGAGCGTGAGCCTCCAGCAGTTCGCTCACAGCATCGGGCTCTCGCTGTACGAGGGGATGTGGATCTCGCGGGCCTACTCCTTCAAGTACCCCGCGGAGATCAAGCAGAACATGTACTTCGCCATCGAGACCTTCAGCGGGATGCCGGGGCTGGAGCAGACCGTGCGGCTGGAGGAGAACGTGTGCGTGACCGACCAGGGGCCCGTGCGCTTCACCCTGTGCGAGCACCCGGAGTACTGGTTCAGCGAGCCCTGAGGGAGGCGGCGTGGCGCGCATGACCGTGGCGGAGTTCGTCGCCCGCACCCTGGCCCGGGAGGGCGTGGGGTTCGTGGCAGGAGTGCCGGGATCGGGGCTGATGGAGATCCTGGACACCCTGGATCGTGAGGGCGGCGTGCGCCTGGTACAGGTGCGCCACGAGCAGGTGGCGGCCCTCATGGCGGTGGGCTACGGGAAGGCCGCCCGGCGGCCCGCGGTGTGTGTGGGCACCCGGTCGCCGGGCGGCACCAACTTGGTCATGGGCGTGACCGCGGCGTTCATTGAGTCCGTCCCCCTGGTGTGTATTACGGGCCAGGTCCCCACCAAGTACCGCTGGAAGGGGGCCTTCGAGGAGGCGGACCTGGCAGAGGTCTTCCGCCCCATCACCAAGTACTCCGTGGAAGTCCAGCGGGCGGACCGGGTGCCCGACGTCCTGTGGGAGGCCCTGCGGGTGGCGCAGACGGGCCGGCCTGGGCCCGTGCACGTGGCGATTCCGTACGACCTGGCCAAGGTGGAGATCCGCGCCGACGTCCTCGACCCGGAGCAGTACCGCCCCACAAGCCCTCCCTCTCCGGACCCGCGAGCCCTGGACCGGGCCGCGGAGGTCCTCCGGAAGGCCCGACGCCCCGTGTTGATCGCCGGGGGTGGTGTCTGGATGGCGGGGGCCAGCGAGGCGGCCCTGCAGCTGGCGACCCTGCTGGAGGCACCTGTGGTGTCCACGTGGCAGAAGAAGCCCGTGTCGGAGACATACCCTCTGGCCATGGGCACCATGGGGTACGGAGGCTCCGCAGCCGCGGCCTTTGCGTTGCGCTACGCAGACGCAGTGCTGGCGGTCGGCACGCGCCTGTGGGATCGCACCACCGACGAGTTCAGCTTCCGGCCTGCTACGGGCGCGCGGCTCGTGCAGGTGGATGTGGATCCTGCGGCGGTGGGGCGCAACTACCCGGTGGACGTGGCGGTGGTGGGGGACGCCCGCCTGGCCCTGGAAGGACTGTTGGAACGCCTCCGGGGGCAGATGCAGCCGGACCCTGAGTGGGCGCGGCAGTGTCGGCTCGCCAGGGCCGCGTGGGAGGAGCGGTTGCGCCGCAGGCCCTCCGGCGGCCGCCCGGTCCGGCCGTGGGACGTGGTGCGGGCCCTGCGCCGCGTGACAGACGAGGCTACGTGTCTGGTTACCGACTCCGGCAGCTACATCCACTACGCGGCCCAGTACTTCACCGCCCTCCGGCCCGGCGTGTATTTCAACCCCAACTCCGGCTCCATGGGGTTCGGCCTCCCCGGGGCGATGGGGGTGCACCTGGCGCGCCCGGACAGCCGCGTGGTGGCCCTGGCGGGCGACGGCGGCTTTTTGATGACCGTGCAGGATCTGGAGACGGCGGTGCGGGAGAAGCTGCCGGTGGTGTGCGTGGTCTTGAACAACTTTGCCTTCGGGAGCATCAACACCCGGCAGAAGGCGTACTACGCCGGCCGGGAGGTGTGGTCGCGGTTACAGAACCCGGACTTCGTGCAGCTGGCGGAGGCGTTCGGGGTCTGGGCCGTGCGGGTGGAGCGGGGCGAGGAACTGGAGGAGGCCCTGCGCGCGGCCCTGGAAGCCGGCCGGCCCGCGCTGGTGGAGGTGCGATCCGAGGACCTAGCGGAGGAGAGTCCCCTGCTGCAGCGGTGGTGGGACAGCGGTCAGGCGGAGTCCCTGCTCGGCGAGGCGGTGCCCGCGTGAGCGGATTCCGGAAACAGGCGCCATGCAGTTTTGGCTGACCCAGCTGCTGAACGGACTGTCCTTCGCCGCCCTGCTGTTCCTCCTGGCGAGCGGGCTCACCCTCATCTTCGGGTTGATGCGGGTCGTGAACATCTCCCACGGGTCCTACTACCTGCTGGGCGCGTACGTGGCCCTCACGGTGGTCCA
>JANXBY010000068.1 GCA_025060455.1 Armatimonadota bacterium | reverse complement strand
GTTGTTGTAGACGACCCCGGCGAGCAGTGCTAGGACGACGGTGATGGCGGTGGTCGCGACCTGGCCCCACGCCACGCCTCCAGGCTAACTGGGACAGGCTGGCGGCGCAAAGCAGCGGAGGGGGCGCCTGCTGTATCGGGCGTGCGTGGGCTCCCCGCGGGTGCCTCCACCGGTCCGGCCTGTGGGCCAGCCCGGCAGGCTAGGGGAGGATGGGGTCTTGGAGAGGACATCACGTTCTCGTGCGACGGCTGGTCTGACAGACTGTAGAAGGCTATATCGGGACGCCAGGTGGACGACATGCCGTGGTCAAGGAATGTGCCGTCGGGCAGGGTGGACGGGCCGCAGACGGCTGGCCCGACCGGCCTACTGGCGCTTCGAGTCAAGGTGCGGAAGCTGTGCGCCTCTTGTGCGCCTAATGCCTCAAAAGCGTACGTACGTGCGTGCAAACTGTAGTACGGCAAAACGGCTGAAACCCTTGTAATTACTGGATTCTACGCAGGGCAGCGAACAGCTGGCCTTAACTTGTAATCAGCAGGTCAGGGGTTCGAATCCCCTCGCCGGCTCCAGCGCAAATGTCCTCGCGTGCACGGAAAAGAAAAGAAAGGGAGGTTGACGGGGCGGCGCAGCCCCAGTAGCGTTGGGGTGTGGGCGGTATGCGAAACGACGTTCCGCATCGTGGAACACAAGCGGTCGCGCGGGCGTTGGACGTGCTGTGGGCCTTCGCGGAAGGGGGCGCGATGGGGGTCTCGGAGCTGAGCCGCCGGATTGCTCTTCCGAAGAGCACCGTTCACCGCCTCCTGGAGCCCCTGGTGGCGCGCGATCTGGTGGTCCAGGATCCCGCCACGGGGCGGTACCGCCTGGGTCCGGGGGTCTTCAGGCTTGGCAGCGCCTTCGCCAAGTCCTTGGACGTGCGGCAGGCGGCATTGCCGGCGATGCACGAGTTGGCGCGACGGACGGGTGAGACGGTGAACCTGAACATCCGTCAGGGGGCGTACCGTGTGTGCGTCGAGAAGGTAGACAGCGTGCAGGACGTGCGGCACTTCGTGGAGCTGGGCCGGCCCTTGCCCCTATTCGCAGGTGCTTCGGGAAAAGTACTTCTCGCCTATGCGGACACCGACGTTCTGGCGGCGGTGCTACGGGGGCTCCGACCGCTCACTGGACGGACGGTGACCGACCCAGACCGTCTGCAGGCGCAGCTGGCGCGAATCCGCCGCCAGGGGTACGCGGTGAGCTGGAACGAACGGGTGGAAGGCGCGGCGGCGGTGAGCGCGCCGGTGCGGGACGCGGCCGGGACGGTGGTGGCGGGGTTGACGGTCTCCGGGCCCACCTACCGGTTCAGCGCAACACGGATCCGGGAGCTGGTCCCTATGGTGGTGGAGGCGGCTGCGGAGGTCTCGAGTCGGCTCGGTTACTCCCCCGGCGGGACAAACGCGGGGGCCAGGCCTATGCACGGCGCACCTGGAAGTACCGTCCGCTCCGCGGCAGGGCAGAGGGTGAGAGGGGCGGCCGCGGAGGGAACGAGGGGGCGGCGGTGACGCTGACGGAGCGGATCTTGGCGCGGGCGGCGGGACAGTCTACGGTCCGACCCGGGGACGAGGTGTGGGCGCGGGTGGACCTGGCGGTGATGCACGACTCCTCCGGGCCGCGCCGGATCGCTCCGGTGCTCCAGCGCCTCGGCGGTCGGATTTGGGACCCAAACCGCGTGGTGCTCGCCATCGATCACTTCACCCCTCCCGCCACCCTTACCCACGTGGAGATTCTGACCATGACCCGAGCGTGGGCCCGGGAGCGGCAGCTGCCCCTGTTTTTCGACTCGGAGGGCATCCTCCACAATTTGCTGCTCGAGCGCGGGTTGGCCCGGCCGGGCACGCTGGTGGTGGGTGCGGACTCCCACACGTGCACCGCGGGAGCCGTGGGGGCCGTGGCCGTGGGCGTGGGCGCCACGGAACTCGCCACGGTGCTGGTCACGGGAGAGATCTGGCTCCGGGTTCCGCCCACCGTCTTGATCCGCTTCGAGGGGACGATCCCGCCCTACCTCACGGCGCGGGACCTAGCGATGGCGGTCCTCGGCTCCCTGAAGGCGGACTTCGCCATCTACCGGGCGGTGGAGTACACGGGCGAGGCCGTGGAGTCCATGAGCCTGGACGAGCGTGCCGTGCTGACCAACCAGGCGGTGGAAATGGGCGCGAAGAATGGGATTGTGCCGCCGCCGGAACAGCAGTGGCCGGGGGCAGGTGTCAGTCTGGCGCCGTCTGCCCCGGAGGAGTGTGAGGCGGTCCACACATTCCACGTGCGAGAGCTGGCACCCATGGTGGCCGCCCCGCCGCGCGTGGACGAGGTCCGTCCCGTGGCACACCTTCAGGGCCTGCCGCTGGACCGCGCGTACATCGGTTCGTGCGTGGGAGGGAAAGCGGAGGATCTGCGCCTGGCGGCCCGCGTCCTCCGGGGCCGGCGCGTCCGGATTCCCCTCACCGTGACACCGGCCACCCAGGAGGTGGTGCGGGCGTGTCTGGCGGACGGCACGCTGCAGGCCCTGGTGGAGGCCGGGGCCATCGTCCAGGCACCGGGGTGCGGGGCGTGTGCGGGTCTGCACTCTGGACTGCTGGGCCCCGGGGAGCGGTGTGTGGCCACCGTGACCCGGAACACGCCAGGCCGGATGGGACACCGCAGCGCGGAGGTCTACCTGGCGTCCGCCCTGACGGTGGCGGCCTCGGCGCTCACGGGTCAGCTCACGGACCCCCGGGAGGTACTGTGATGGAAGTCCTGGAGGGCGCTGCCTGGGTGTTTGGGGACCACGTGACCACGGACGACATCTTCCCGGGTCGGTACCTGGAGCGTCCCCTCGACGAAGCGGGCCGGTATGCCATGGCAGGTGTGGACGAAACCTTCGCCTCCCGGGTCCGGCCCGGAGACTTCGTGGTGGGGGGAGTGAACTTCGGAGCGGGCAGCAGCCGGGAGGCTGCAGTGGTCGCCCTGAAGCAGGCAGGGGTGGCCGCGGTGATCGCGCGCTCCTTCGCCCGCATCTTCTTCCGCAACGCCATCAACAACGGGCTGCCCGCGGTCATCGTGCCCGACACAACAGGGATCCGGACGGGAGACCGCCTGAGGGTGGACCTGACCTCCCGGCAGGTCACCGTGCTCCGCACGGGGAGCGCGTTGCCGATCCTGAACCTCACCGGCATTTCCCTGGCGATCTTGCGCGCCGGCGGCCTGATCCCGTTCACCGAGGCGCGGCTGTCGAGGAGGACACCTTGACCCCGGCGGCGCGGCTCAGACGGCGACTGTCGGAAGGGCCGATCCTGGTAGCCCCGGGAGTCCCTGACGCCCTCACGGCCCGCATGGCCGAGCGGGTGGGTTTCGAGGCGTTGTACTTCACGGGGGCGGGGTTTTCCTACACCCACCTGGGGGCGCCCGACCTGGGGCTGGTGACGCTGACGGAGACCGCCTGGCGGGTAGGGAGCGTGGTGGAGGCCACGAGCCTTCCCGTGATCGTGGACGCGGACGACGGCTACGGCGGGCCGCTCAACGTGATCCGGGCTGTGAGGCTGCTCGAGGCGGCGGGCGCTGCGGCGATACAGATTGAGGACCAGGTGGCGCCCAAGCGTTGTGGCCACCTGACCGGAAAACAGGTGGTCGGGGTGGATGTGATGACGGCCAAGATCCGGGCCGCCACGGACGCCCGGCGCGATCCGGCGCTGGTGGTCGTAGCCCGTACGGACGCAGGGGCGATGGAGGGGCTGGACGCGGCGCTGGAGCGGGCGCAGCGCTACCGGGAAGCGGGTGCGGACGTTTTGTTCGTCGAAGCCGTCCGCACCCTGGACGAGCTGGCCCGGGTGGCCAGGGAGCTACCTCCGCCTGTGATGACGAACCTGGTAGAGGGCGGTCTGACTCCCATGGTCCCCGCGCGTGAGCTGGAACGCATGGGGTACCGGCTGGTGATCTTCCCGGGCTCCGCCGTCCGAGCGGCGGCGGCGGCCGTGTTGCACACCCTGGAGGTGCTGCGCCGCGACGGCACCACGGAGGCGGTGCGGCACCGGATGCTGAGCTTTCGCGAGCTCAATGAGCTGCTCGGGCTGGAAGACTACCGCGCTCGGGAGGCCCGCTACCTGGGCTCCGACAGGGGAGGCTGAGGGGAGGGATCCAAGTGGAGCGGTTCGACCTGGCGGTGGTGGGGGGGAGCGTGGTGGTCCCCTACACGGGGGTCGTGCGCTGCGACGTCGGGATCCGCAACGGCCGGGTCGTGGCACTGGCGGAGCGGATCCCCGCCGAGGCGGCCGCGGAGGTCGTCGACGCGCGCGGCAAGTGGGTGTTTCCCGGTGCGGTGGACTCCCACTTCCACCTGGGGATCTACCGGGGGCTGGCGGAGGACGCCTCCAGCGAGACGCGCTCGGCTCTGGCCGGTGGGGTGACCTCCATCCTGTCCTACTTCCGAACCGGGCACCACTACCTGAACCGCAGCGGACCGTACCGGGAGATCTTCCCCGAGGTCCTGTCCGCGGTGGAGGGGAACGCGTACACCGACTACGGGTTCCACATCGCCATCATGACCGAACTCCAGCTCGACGAGGTGGGCTGGTTGGTGGACTCCGGGGTGACCTCCTTCAAGTACTACATGTTCTACAAGGGGCTGAACCTCACCGCGGACTCCACCCGGGCCAGCGAGTACACCATGGCGGACAACTACGACCTGGGGCACCTGTTCCTCCTCATGGAGCGGGTGAGCGAACAGGTGCGCCGTCGGACGGAGGGGCGCATTTCCCTCAGCCTGCACTGCGAGCACGCAGAGCTCCTGCGGGTGTTCATCGAGCGGGTGCGGCGCGCGGGGTTGTCCGGGCTAGAGGCTTATCACCGCGCGCGGCCGCCCCTGTCGGAGCGCCTGTCCCTGGCGGAGGCGGTGGTCTTGGCGGACGCCACCCGGTGCCCCATCAATCTACTCCACCTGAGCAGCCGGGAGGTGATGGAGGCGGCGGTCAAGGCGAAGAGAGAGTATCCCCATCTGGACATCCGCTTGGAAGTGACGGTGCACCACCTGGCGTTGACCTACGCCACCGCGGGCGGAGTGCGGGGGAAGGTGAACCCGCCCATCCGGACCGAGGAGGACCGGGAGGCCCTCTGGGAAGCTGTGCTCTCCGGAGACGTGGACACGGTGGTAAGCGACCACGCGTGTTGCTTCGAGGAGGAAAAGGGGGAGGACCTATGGCGGGCTCTGCCGGGGTTCGGCGGCACCGCCCTCCTGTACCCGTACCTGATCTCCGAGGGCATGCTGCGACGCGGCCTCTCCCCGGCCCGCGTGGCGGAGCTGGCGAGCGCCAACTCCGCGCGGGCGTTCGGGCTGTATCCGCGGAAGGGCACCCTCACGCCTGGGGCGGACGCGGACCTGGCGGTGGTCGACCTGGAGCGCGAACAGGAGGTGCACCCGGAGCTCCTGCTGTCCGCGCAGGACTTCACGCCCTTCGAGGGGATGCGCCTGCGCGGGTGGCCCGTGTACACCATCCGCGGGGGGCAAGTTGTGTTCGCCAACGGCCAGATACGGGGCGGGCCCACGGGCCGCTATCTCCGACGACCGCTGCGCCTGGAGGAACAGGGACGGTAGGGCAAACGCCACCGGAGAGGGAGGAGGGATCGGCATGCGTTGGAGGAGCCTCGCGTGGGTGGTTTGCGGCGTGGCTGTTGCCGTGGCAGGGCTGCGGCTGCCCGCCGCGGGCGGGCCCGGAGTGGAAACCGTGACGGTGGGATTCGCGCTCCCACTCACCGGAGCCGCAGCCCGCGAAGGGCAGGAAAGCCTGGAGGGGGCGCAACTGGCCGTGCGCCTGCTGAACGAGGCCGGCGGGTTTCGCGTAGGCGGCCGCACCGTCCGGTTTGAAGTCGTCAGCGAGGACGACCGGTGCACCCCGGCGGGAGGCACCGAGGCGGCCAACCGGCTGGTGGCCCGGCGGGTCGCCTTCGTGGGCGGTAGCTTCTGCAGCAGCGCCGCGCTGGCCCAGCAGCCCATCTTCGCGCAGGCCCGGATCCCGCAGGTGATCTACGCGTACGCCACCGACCTGACGGGGGTCGCGCGGCAGCGGGCCGGGGCGGACCTGTCCGTTCGCATCGGGCCGCAGGCGGCCGTCGAGATGGCCCCGCTGGCCAAGTACGCCGTGACCGTCAACAACCACCGGCGGTTTTTTGCTATGGCCCAGAACACGGACTTCGGGCGATCCATGGTTGGGGAGTTCCGGCGCGTGCTGGAACGCCTGGGCGGCCGGTTCGTCGCCGAGCCAGAGTTCTACACCTTCCCCGGGACCACCGACTTCCGCACCATCCTCACTAAGGCACGGGGCTCTGGGGCGGACGCCCTGTTGGCCATCGGGCTCGTGGGTGAGATGATCGGGGTCTCGCTCCAGTTCCGTGAGCTGGGGCTGGGCCTGGGATTCTACGGGAGTGACCTGCTGGAGGATCCCGCCTACCAGGATGCGGTCGGCGAGCGGGCCAACGGGTTCTTCTATCCGTGGGTGTACGACGACGGCGTGGACCCGCGGCGGTTCACCCGCACTGAGCCAGAGCGGATGGCCCGGGAGATGAGCCTGGCGTTCCTCAACAACCTGAAAAAGCGGGCCACCCGCAACCACGCGTGGGGGTGGGGGACGATCCACCTGTTGAAACAGGCCATGGAGCGCGAGGGGACGACGGATCCGGAGCGCGTGATGCGGCGCGTGCTGTCTGGCGAGCGGTTCGACCTGCCTCTCGGCCGGTACGGGTTCCTGCCGTGTGGGCAGGCGGACATGCGGGTGGGGGTGGGCAGCTACGTGGACGGGCGCCGGACCCTGATGGTGGACCGGGACTTTGCCGGCCGTCCGCCGGTGGTCTTGACCTCCGCGGATCTCTGCCCGAGGTAGGTGCGCCGCGCGGTGGACGTTGTCACGATCCTGCAGTTCGGGGTCAACGGGCTGTTCGTGGCCACGGGGTACGCCCTGGTGGCCTTGGGGCTCACCCTGATTTTCGGCGTCCTGCACGTGGCGGACTTCGCCCAGGGCGCCCTGTACATGCTGGGCGCGTACGTGAGCTTCTACGCCACGCAAGCCGGCGGCGTCGGCTACTTCGCCGCGGTGGCCCTGGCGATGGCAACCGGAGCCGTCCTGGCGGCGCTCAATGGCGGGGTGGTGTACCTGCCGCTGCAGCGGCACGGGGGATCCCTGACCTTCGTGGCCGCCCTCGGCGTCCTCCTCATCCTGCAGAACGCCGCGCTGTGGTGGTTCGGTGGGGACTTCCGCTTGGTCCCCTCGCCGTTCGGCGACGGAAAGTTCAGCGCGGGCGGGGTGGTCCTGACCCACCACCAGGCTTTCGTGTTGGGGGCCACTGGGTGTCTCGTGCTCCTCCTGTGGGCGGGCCTGCGGTACACCAAGCCCGGCAAGGCGTTGCGGGCGATGGCTCAACAGCCGGAGGCGGCACGCCTCGTGGGGATTGACATCCAGCGGGTGGGGTTGCTGGCGTTTGCCGTGGCAGGCGGGTTGGCCGGTGGAGCGGGAGCCCTGATGGCACCCGTGCGTGCCTTCGACCCTCACATCGGCGCCGTCGTGATCCTCAAGTCCTTCGCCATCGTGATCTTCGGCGGCATGGGCAGTGTACCGGGTGCCATCGTGGGTGCGGCGGTTGTTGCGTTGGCGGAGACGTTCACCGCGGCGTACCTCGCCGCGGAGTTCGCGGATCTTGTGGCATTTGGTCTGATGATCGTTGCCCTGTTCGCGCGCCCGCAGGGGCTACTCGGTCGGCTGCCGACGTGAACGCGTGAGGAAGGCGCGGAGCACCTTGCCGGGAGCCTGGGTCGGGCTGGCCCTGTTGGGTGCCCTGGTGGCGCCGGTCCTGCTGCGGAGCCCGTCTCACCAGAATCTCCTGGTGCTGACGGCGATCAACGTGATCCTGGTGGCCAGCCTGGACATGTTGATCGGGTTGAGCGGTCTGGTCTCCCTGGGCCATGCGGCCTTCTGGGGAATCGGCGCGTACACGTCGGCTCTGTTGGTGATGCGCGCCGGGGTCCCCTTCCTCGTGGCGCTCCCGGCCGCGGGGTTGGCCGCGGCCGCAGCCGGGCTGGTCATCGGATACCCGTCGTTGCGCCTGCGGGGGCACTACTTCGTCCTCGTGACGTTCATCTTCGGGATCATCGTCACGCTCCTCCTCACCAGCTGGGTAGAGCTCACCCGAGGGCCCATGGGGCTGCCGGGGATTCCGTTCGCCACCCTCCCGTGGGTGGGTGGCACGGAAGTGGTGCTGAACACGTTCCAGGACAAAGTGCGGTACTACTACCTGGTCCTGGTGGTGGCCCTGCTCACCCTTTGGGTCCGCTCCCGGATCATGGGGTCCCGCATGGGGCGCGCCCTCGTGGCGGTCCGGGAGGACGAGGATCTGGGCCAGACCCTCGGCGTTGACACCCACCGATATAAAATGGGGGTATTCGTCCTCAGCACCGCGCAGGCAGGGCTCGCGGGTTCTCTGTATGCCCACTACAGTACGTTCCTCGCGCCGGAAACCTTCGACTATGTGGCCTCCTTCGACCTGTTCGTCATGAACCTGGTGGGCGGAGCTGGCACCCCCCTGGGACCCGTGGTCGGCCCGGTGTTGCTCACCGCGGTGCGGGACGCCCTCCGGTCTACCCACCCGGTGCTGGGCGCGGTGCTGTTCGGCGTCTTCCTCATCCTCTCCATCCAGTTCCTGCCACGGGGGGTGGTGGGGGTCTGGGATCATCTGCGAGGGAGGCGGCGGTGGTGACGCCCGTCCTGCGCGTGGAGGGTCTCACGCGGTCCTTCGGGGGATTCCGGGCAGTGTCGAGTCTCACGTTCCACGTGGACCCGCGCGAGATCGTCGGACTCGTGGGCCCCAACGGGGCCGGAAAGACCACCACCTTCAACCTCATCACCGGGTTCCTGCGGCCCACGGCTGGACGCGTGTGGTTCCAAGGTAGAGAGGTCACAGGCTGCCCGCCCCACCGCCTGGCCCGGTTGGGATTGGTCCGGACGTTCCAGCAGACGCGTGTATTCAGCCGCCTCACCGTGGAGGAGAACATCCGCCTGGCGCTCCACCGACACGAGCCGGGCGGGCTGCGCCGCACCCTGTGGGGTCCAGCGCCAGGGGAAGCGGCGGCCCTCGAGCGACGTGTGGACGAGATCCTGGAGTTTGCCGGGTTGCAGGAGGCCCGCCGGAGGCGGGCGGAGGAGCTCCCCTACGGGGAGCAACGGATCCTCGGGGTCGCCATGGCGCTCGCCGTGGACCCCGTGCTGCTGCTCCTGGACGAGCCACTGGCGGGAATGAACGCCACGGAGGCAGAGGCGGCCATTCAACTGGTTCGCGCCATCCGCGACCGTGGGGTCACGGTCCTGATCATCGACCACCACATGGAGACCCTCATGCGGCATTGTGACCGGTTGGTGGTCCTGCACCACGGGGAGAAGCTGGCCGAGGGGCCGCCGGAGGCGATCCGGAGGCATCCAGAGGTAGTCCGCGTGTACCTCGGCGAAGAGGCTGCGGTGTAACGGGGGCGGTGGTGGGCGGCGAGGCCCTGCTGGAGCTGGATCGGGTAACGGTGTTCTACGGGCGGGTCCGGGCCCTCCAGGAAGTCAGCCTTCAGGTGTGGCCGGGAGAGGTCGTCGCCCTGCTGGGCAGCAACGGAGCCGGAAAGTCCACTGCCTTGCGGCTGGTCTCCGGACTTGTCGCGCCGGCGGCGGGGCGCGTGCGGTTCCGGGAGCGAGACCTGGTGGGGCTGGGCCCCGCGTCCATCGTCCGCCTGGGGATCGCCCACTGCCCCGAGGGACGCAAGGTGTTCCCCGAGATGACCGTGCGGGAGAACCTGGAGATGGGTGCGTACACACGTCGGGGCAGCCTTGAGGCGGACCTGGAGCGGGTGTGGGCCCTGTTCCCCGTGCTGCGGCAGCGGCAGCACCAGCTGGCAGGCAGCCTGTCCGGCGGGGAGCAACAGATGTTGGCCATCGGCCGCGCCCTGATGGCGCGACCCGCCCTGCTGTTGTTGGACGAGCCCAGCATGGGGCTCGCTCCCGCAGTGGTTCAGGAGGTGGCTCGGGCGATCCGGAGCCTGAACGCCTCGGGCACCACGGTCCTCCTGGTCGAGCAGAACGTACACGTGGCCCTACGCATCGCACACCGGGGGTACGTTCTCGAGAACGGCCGGGTGGTGGTGTCGGGGACGGCGGAGGAACTGTCGCGGGACGACCGGGTCCGGCGAGCGTACCTGGGGGCCTGATTCCGCGGGCCCAGGAGAAGGTCGTCCCCGGAGGAGTGCGTCCCGCGCGGCACGCTCTCCCGATTCCTTCCGCACCTGTCGGGCTAGATCAGCCCCCAAGAATCGCGGGGGCGAGTGAGGAGTTGTGGAGCGCAGGCGCCGTGGTCAAGCTCGGGGAGCAGGGTGCGCTCTACGCCTGCGAGGAGGGAGCGGGACCCGTTCCGGTCCTTCCGGTGCAGGCGGTGGACACCACCGCCGCGGGCGACACGTTCGCCGCCGCGTTGGGAATGGCCCTCGCGGAGGGCCGGGGCTTTTCCGGGGGGGCAGTCCGGCTCGCGGTGTGTGCTGCGGGCGTGAAGGTCACCCGCCTGGGGGCGCAGTCCATGCCGTACCGCGGGGAGGTGGACGCCGTGTTGGGGAACTGGCAGGGAACCGGCGCTGCCCCATCGCCTGCCAGCTCCTGGAGGGAATGGGAGCGGCGGCGGCGAACGCGGTGAGGGTACACAGGGGGTGAGGGTTGGAAGCGCCGGCACGGCCCCTGACGTACGGTCGGTACCTACGGGTCCCGGAGCTGTTGAACCTGCAGTCCTGCCTGAGCGACGCCCACGACGAGCTGCAGTTCATCGTGGTGCACCAGGTGTTCGAGCTGTGGTTCAAGCTGGCGCTGTTCGAGCTGGAGGCGGTCCGGGAGGCGCTGGACCGAGACCGGCCGGACCTGGCCACGCGGCTCCTGGGCCGTTGCACGGCGGTCCTGCGGACCGCCACCGCGGCGTTCGACGTCCTGGAGACTATGCGGCCGTGGGACTTTCTGGAGTTCCGCTCCCGCCTGAAGCCCGCCAGCGGGTTCCAGAGCCGCCAGTTCCGGGAGCTGGAGTTCCTGTCGGGCCTGAAGGACCCGCGCTACCTGCGCAGCTTCGGGTCGGACCCCGAGGACTCGGCCGTGCTGCGGCGCAGGCTGGAAGAGCCGAGCGTGTGGGACGCCTTCGTGGGCTTCCTGGGCCGGCAGGGGTTTGCGGTGGATGGAGAGGCGCCGCTGCTGCAGGCCCTCATCGGGCTCGTGCGGGACACGGGGTCGGCGTTGAACCAGCTCTGCGAGGCCCTGGTGGAGTACGACGAGACGCTCGCCCTCTGGCGGTACCGACACTTGCTCATGGTGGAGCGGGTGATCGGCGCCCGGCCGGGGACCGGGGTGGAGGACGTGCAGAAGGCCTTGGGGCAGGCCGGGGAGTACTTCACGGGAGTGGGCTACCTGCGCGAGACCTTGCCCAAGCGGTGCTTCCCCCTGCTATGGGAGGCCCGCACCTTTGTGGAGCGCGAGTGATGGACGACCCGCTTTTGCGCTGGCGAGACGAGTTCCCCATCCTGCAGCGGACGGCGTACCTGGTGTCGCACTCGATGGGGGCGATGCCGAGGTCGGCCCGGGGCTGGGTGGCGCGCTACCTAGACGCCTGGGAGGGCGAGGGTGTACGGGCGTGGGAAGCGTGGGAGCCGTACGTGCGGGAGCACGCGGACCGCATCGCCCTGCTGATCGGTGCGCCCGGGGGGAGCGTGGTGTTGCACCAGAACGTGTCCACTCTGTTCGGCGGGTTGCTGTCCGCCCTGGTGCGGCCCGGCGGCCGGCGGAAGGTGGTGGCCACGGAGCTGAACTTCCCCTCCCTGCTGTACGCGCTGAGAGGGTGGACGGCGCTCGGCCTGCAGCTGCACCTCATCCGCTGCCCGGACGGTGCCACGGTCCCCCTGGACGCCTGGCGGGAGGCGGTGGATGGCCACACCCTGGCAGTGGTGGTGGATCACGGGATCTTCCGCTCCGGGTTCCTGCAGGACGTGGAGAGCATCGGAGAGCTGGCACGGCGGCAGGGGGCGTGGGTGGTGGTGGACGCCTACCAGACGGTAGGGTGCGTGCCCTTCCGGGTACAGGACTGGCCCGCGGACGCGGTGCTGGGCGGGTCGCACAAGTGGCTGTGCGGAGGTCCGGGAGCGGCGTGGATGTACGTGAACCCCGAGCGGGCGGATGAGCTGGCGCCGGCTCTGGCCGGGTGGTTCGGGCACAGGGACCCCTTCGCCTTCGACCTCGAGCTGGAGTACGCGCCCGGAGCTGCGCGGTTCGCCACCGGCACGCCGGGGGTCGCCTCCCTCCTTGCCGCGCGGGCGGGCCTGGAGGTGGTGCTGCAGGTCGGCGTGCAGGCGGTGCGGCGGAAGTCGCAGGCCCTGGGCCAGCGCATGATAGAGCTGGCCGACTCGCTGGACCTTGAAGTGAGGAGCCCCAGGGATCCCGAACGGCGCACCGGGATGGTGGTGGTGGACTTCCCCGGCGCGGAGGAGGCGGCGCGGGAGCTTGTCCGCCAGGGCGTGCTGGTGGACTACCGCCCGGGGGCGGGGATCCGCCTCTCCGCGCACTTTTACACCCACCCGCACGAGGTGGAGACCGCCTTCGAAGTTCTGGGCCGCCGGGTACGGCGGCCGGTCCGGTAACAGGGCCACACCGCGGCTCCCGTGTGCGGAGGGGCAAATAGTTGACAACTCAAAAGTTGATGCCTATAGTTCAGCCAGACCCGAGGGCGGAGGCGGACATGCGGGTGGTGTGCGTCGGGGGTGGACCCGGAGGGCTGTACGCCGCCATCCTCCTGCGCAAGCTGGACCCCCGGCTGGACGTGGTGGTGTACGAGCGCAACCGGCCAGACGACACCTTCGGCTGGGGCGTGGTGCTGTCGGACAGCACCCTCGGCGCTCTGGCGGTGGCGGACCGCGAAAGCTACGACGCCATCCAGCAGGCCTTCTACCACTGGGACGACATCGAGATCCACTTCCGCGGGCGGGTAGTGCGGTCCGGTGGACACGGGTTCGCGGGGATCGCCCGGACCACCCTGTTGCGGATCCTCCAGGACCGCGCCCGGGCTCTGGGCGCGCGGCTGGTGTTCCAGCACGAGGTGGAGGACGTGGAGAGCCTGGCGCGCGAGGCGAACCTGGTGGTGGCCGCAGACGGCGTCAACAGCCGCACCCGCGCCCGGTACGCGGAGGCGTTCGGCCCCCAGGTGGAGTGGGGGAGGTGCCGGTACGTGTGGCTGGGCACCCGCCGGCCGTTCCGGGCCTTCACCTTCGCGTTCCAGGAGACCCAGTGGGGCTGGTTCACCGTGCACGCCTACCCCTTCGACGGCGGGACCGCCACCTTCATCGTGGAAACCCCCGAGGAGGTGTGGCACGCCGCGGGGTTGGACCGCATGGACAAGGGGGAGTCCATCGCCTTCTGCGAGGAGCTGTTCGGCTGGCTGCTGCAAGGCCACCGGCTCATGTCCAACGCCGCCCACCTGCGCGGCTCCGCCCAGTGGCTGCGCTTTCCGTGGCTGCAGTGCCGGCGGTGGGTGCACTTCCTCCCGCTGGACGGCCGACAGGTGCCCGTGGTGCTGCTGGGCGACGCAGCCCACACGGTGCACTTTTCCGTGGGCTCCGGGACCCGGCTGGCCATGGAGGACGCCATCGGGCTCGCCAAGGCTCTGGCGCGCTACGGCTGGCAGGACGCGGGTGCGCTCCAGGCGGCGCTCGCGGCGTACGAGCGGGAGCGCCAGACGGAGCTGCTGCGGCTGCGCAACGCGGGGCGCAACTCCGCGGACTGGTTTGAGAACGTCCGGCGGTACGTCCACCTGGAGCCGGAGCAGTTCGCATACACCCTCCTCACCCGGTCCCAGCGGCTGTTCCACGAGGAGCTGCGGCGGCGGGACCCGCAGTACGTGGCGTCCTTCGAGCGGTGGTTTGCCGCCCGGTGTGGGCTGGGTGACCGGCCGGTGCCTCCTATGTTCACCCCGTTCCAGCTGCGGGGCGTGCGGCTGAAGAACCGGGTGGTGGTCTCACCCATGGCCATGTACTCCGCGCAGGACGGCACCGTGGGCGACTTCCACCTGGTGCACCTGGGCGCCCGCGCGCTGGGCGGCGCGGCGCTGGTGTTCACGGAGATGGTTTGCGTGTCCCGCGAGGGACGCATCACTCCTGGATGTGCGGGCCTGTACAAGCCGGAGCACGTGGAGGCGTGGAAGCGAGTGGTCCGGTTCGTGCACGAGCACACGGACGCCAAAATCGCGATCCAGCTGGGCCACTCCGGGCCCAAGGGTTCCACCCGGGTGGGGTGGGAGGGCTACCACGAGCCCCTGCAGGAGGGGAACTGGCCCGTGATGGGGCCGTCTCCCGTGCCATGGGGGCCCCACAACCAGGTCCCGCGGGAGATGACCCGGGAGGACATGGACCGGGTGCTGCAGGAGTTCGTGCAGGCCACCCGGTGGGCGGCGGAGTGCGGGTTCGACTGGCTGGAGGTGCACTGCGCCCACGGATACCTGCTCTCGGCCTTCATCAGCCCCCTCACGAACCGGAGGACGGACGAGTACGGCGGCAGCCTCGAAAACCGCATGCGCTTCCCCCTGGAGGTGGTGCAGGCCGTGCGGGCGGCCTGGCCCGACCACCTGCCCCTTTCCGTGCGCATCTCCGCCCACGACTGGGCGCCGGGCGGGATCACCCCGGACGACGCGGTGGAGATCGCCCGGATGTTCAAGGAGGTTGGGGTGGACCTGATCGACGTCTCCAGCGGCCAGACCACCCGGGAGGCCCGGCCGGCGTACGGCCGCCTCTACCAGACGCCCTTTGCGGACCGCATCCGGCACGAGGTAGGGATCCCCACCATGGCGGTGGGATCCATCTACGAGGCAGACCACGTGAACTCCATCATCGCCGCCGGCCGCGCGGACCTGTGCGCCATCGCCCGCCCGCACCTGGCCAACCCGCACTGGACGCTGGTGGAGGCCGCCCGCATCGGGTACACGGAGGTGGCCTGGCCCAAACAGTACCTGGACGGCAAGGAGCAGCTGGAGCGGCTGATGGCCCGGGCGCGGGCAGCCCAGGAAGGCGAGCGCGCGGCGCTGGAGGAGCTGGAGCGGGTCCTGGCCCAGGCGGCGCAGGACCGCGCCCGGGTGCACGTGGGCTGAAGGAGGAAGAGGCCCGATGCCAGGCGAGTCGGTGGAGCTGCTGGGGCTGGAAGCACGGGCCAGGGAGGAGGACCACAAGTCCATCCGCCTGTGGCTGCGGCTGCTGTCCGCCACGAATCTCGTGAAGAACGAGGTGCAGTCGCGACTGCGCCGAACCTTCGGGACCACCCTGGCGCGGTTTGACCTGCTGGCCCAGCTGGAGCGGTACCCGGAGGGGCTGGCCATGGGGCCGCTGTCGAAGCGCATGATGGTCACCGCGGGCAACGTGACACGCCTGGTGGACCAGCTGGAGCGAGAAGGGCTGGTGGTCCGGCTGCCCGACCCGCGCGACCGCCGCGCGGTCCGGGTGCGGCTGACCCCCGAAGGCCGCAGGCGGTTTGCGAGAATGGCCGCGGTGCACGAGGGGTGGATCGTGGAGTTGTTCGGGAGGCTGACGCGGGAGGAGCGCGACCAGCTGTACGGCCTGCTGGCCGCCCTCAAGCGCAGCGTGGGGCAGGCATTGGCCAGGGAGGGAGGTCGGACTGGATGACGCAGTGGACACGGCAGATGAACCCCACCGCCCTGCCAGGGGACGAGGGGGGCCTTGAGGGATTCCGGCCCGCCCACCTGGACTGGTCCGTGGAAGACGGGGTGGGGACGGTGACCCTGCGCCGGCCCCACCGCAAGAACGCGCTCACCTTCGAAAGCTATGGGGAGCTGCGGGAGCTGTTCACGCGGCTCTCCAGCGCGCCGGAAGTCCGGGCGGTGGTGCTCACGGGGGCGGAAGGGGAGTTCTCGTCCGGCGGCGATGTGTTCGAGATCATCGGCCGGCTGGTGCAGACCGACATGCCCGGGCTGCTGCGGTTCACCCGCATGACCACGGAGGTGGTGCGGCAGATGCGCCGCTGCCCGCAGCCCCTGGTGGCGGCGGTGGACGGGGTGTGCGCGGGCGCGGGGGCGGCTCTGGCGCTGGCGTGCGACCTGCGCGTGGGTACCCCGAGGGCCCGTGTGGGGTTCCTGTTCACCCGGGTGGGGCTTGCGGGCTGTGACATGGGCGCGTGCGCCCTCCTACCCCGGGTGGTGGGGATGGGTCGGGCCGCGGAGCTGCTGTACACCGGGCGGATGATGGACGCGCAGGAGGCGGAGCGGTGGGGGTTCTTCAACCGCGTGGTGCCGCCCGAGGAGCTCCTGGAAAGGGCGCGGAGCCTGGCACGGGAGCTCGCAGCGGGGCCTGCCTTTGCCGTTAGCATGACCAAGCGCATGCTGCTGCAGGAGTGGGCCATGGGGGTGGACGAGGCGCTGGAGGCGGAAGCACAGGCTCAGGCCATCTGCATGGCCACCCAGGACTTCGACCGAGGCTACCGGGCTTTTGCCACGCGGTCCAAACCGGAGTTCCGCGGGGACTGAGGTGACCGAGCGCAGCCTAGATTGGCCGTTCTTCGAACCTGCCCACACGGCGTTGCGGAGGGAGCTTGAGGAGTGGGCGCGTGCGTCCTTGCGGTGGGAGGAGCCGCAGGACGTGGACGGTGCCTGCCGGCGGCTGGTGGCGGAACTAGGAGGCGCGGGGTGGCTGCGGTGCGCGGTGGCGGGGCGGGAGTTTGGAGGCGCTGGAGACCGGCTGGACGTGCGGTGCCTGTGCCTGGTGCGCGAGACCCTCGCCTACCACCACCCGCTCGCGGACTTCGCGTTCGCCATGCAGGGTCTCGGCTCCGGCCCGGTGAGCCTGTTCGGCGACGAAGGCCAGCGGCGGCGCTACCTGCCGCGGGTGGCCGCAGGAGAGTGGGTGGCCGCGTTCGCCCTCACCGAGCCGGAGGCCGGCTCGGACGCCGCAGCCCTTCGCTGCGAGGGCCGCCGAGAGGGGGAGGGCTACCGGCTCAACGGTGTGAAGACGTTCGTGTCCAACGGCGGCATCGCGGACTTCTACGTGGTGTTCGCCCGCACCGGGCAAGCGCCGGGAAGCCGAGGGATCAGTGCGTTCGTGGTGGACGCCACCACCCCGGGCCTGGAGGTGGCCGGGCGGATCGAGACGTCGGCGCCACACCCGCTGGCCACCCTGCACTTCCGCGACTGCTGGGTACCGGAGTCGCAGCGCCTGGGGGCAGAGGGCGAGGGATTCCGGATCGCCATGGAGACCCTGAACATGTTCCGTGCGTCGGTGGCCGCGGCCGCGGTGGGGTTCGCACGCCGTGCCCTGGACGAGGCCTTGGAGCGCGCGACCACCCGGGCGATGTTCGGAGGGGTGCTGGCAGACCTGCAGCTGACCCAGGGCAAACTGGCAGACATGGCCGCACGGGTGGACGCCTCTGCCCTGCTCACGTACCGCGCCGCGTGGCTGCACGACCAAGGGGCGAAGGCCGCCGCAGAGTCGGCCATGGCCAAGATGGTGGCCACGGAGGCAGCCCAGCGGGTGGTGGACGCCGCGGTCCAGCTGTGGGGCGGGTTGGGCGTCACCCGCGGGACTGTGGTGGAGTCGCTGTACCGGCACGTGCGGGCGCTGCGGATCTACGAGGGGGCCACGGAGGTGCAGCAGCTGGTGGTGGCCCGGGAGCTACTGCGCCGCAGGGCGGCCAGGCAAGGGGGAGAGCATGCGCCACAGCGCGCTGGTGGACCGGTTCGTGCTTGACCGGCTGCCCCCGCGGGAGCTGCAGCCGGAGTTCCTGTTCGAGCTACCGGAGCTGCACTACCCGGACCGGCTGAACTCTGCGGAGCCGCTGCTGGACCGATGGGTGGAGCAGGGCGCCGGGGACCGGGTGGCGCTGCGGGCGCCTGGGGTGGTGTGGACGTACCGTCAGTTGTGGGAGCAGGCCAACCGGGTGGCGCGGGTGCTGACGGAGGACCTGGGCCTGCAGCCCGGGAACCGCGTGCTCCTCCGGGCGCCGAACAACCCCATGCTGGCCGCCTGCTGGTTCGGGGTGGTGAAGTCCGGGGGTGTGGTGGTCACCACCATGCCGCTGCTGCGCCAGAAGGAGCTCGTGGACATCCTCACCAAGGCGGAAGTCAGCCACGTGCTGTGCGACGTACGCCTGCGGGAGGAGCTACAGGCCGCGGTGGCCGCGTGCCCGTGGGTGCGGGAGGTGCGGTACTTCGGGGACGGAGGGCCGGAGAGCCTGGAGGCGCTGGTGGCCCGCAAGCCCGCGGACTTCCGCAACGTAGACACCGCCTGCGACGACCCCGTGCTGATCGCCTTCACCTCCGGCACCACGGGCAAGCCCAAAGGGTGCGTGCACTTCCACCGGGACGTGCTGGCCATCTGCGACACCTTCGCCCGGCACGTGCTGCGGGCGACGCCGGAGGACGTGTTCGCCGGCAGCCCGCCGCTGGCGTTCACGTACGGGCTGGGAGGCCTGCTGGTGTTCCCCCTGCGCATCGGGGCCAGCAGCGTGCTGCTGGAGCGGGCAGGGCCGGAGGAACTGCTGGAGGGTATCGAACGGTTCGGGGCCACCGTGTGCTTCACCGCGCCCACCGCGTACCGGGCCATGGTCGGTAAGCTCCGGGGCCGGCCGGGTCGGCTGCGGAAGTGCGTGTCCGCGGGCGAGGCCCTGCCGGCTGCCACCCGGCTCCAGTGGCGGGAGGCCACCGGCATCGAGATCATCGACGGCATCGGCTCCACCGAGATGCTGCACATCTTCATCTCGCACCGGGAGGAGGAGGCAAAACCTGGAGCCACCGGAAAGCCAGTACCGGGCTACCGGGCCTGCGTGCTGGACGACGAAGGCCGGCCCCTGCCCGCGGGCGTGGTGGGCCGCTTGGCCGTGAAGGGCCCTACGGGCTGCCGGTACCTGGACGACCCCCGGCAGCGGGAGTACGTACAGGGCGGGTGGAACGTGACGGGCGACGCGTACCTGGTGGACGAGGAAGGTTACTTCGTGTACCAGGCGCGCACCGACGACCTCATCATCTCCGCGGGGTACAACATTGCGCCCGCGGAGGTGGAGGAGGCGTTGCTGGCGCACCCCGCGGTGGCGGAGTGCGGGGTCGTGGGCGCCCCGGACCCCGACCGGGGGCAGGTGGTGAAGGCGTACGTGGTCCTGCGGCCGGGGTGGACCGGCACGGGGGAGCTGGCCCGCCAGCTCCAGGAGCACGTGAAGGCCCGCCTGGCGCCGTACAAGTACCCGCGGGCGGTGGAGTTCTGCGACGCCCTGCCGAGGACGGAGACGGGCAAGCTGCAGCGGTTCCGGCTGCGGCAGTGGGCCCGGGGAGAGTCCTGAGGACGACGCTGGGATCAGGAGGTGCCGATGCGGGTGTTACAGCCGGCGCGCTGGAAGCGGCCACGGGGATACAGCCACGGGATCGTCGCCCGCGGCACGTGCGTGTTCGTCGCGGGCATGGTGGGCTGGGACAACGGCCGGGAGGAGTTCGAAAGCGCGGACTTCGTGGAGCAGGCGCGGCAGGCCCTGCAGAACATCGTGGACGTGCTCCGGGAGGCGGGGGGCCGCCCGGAACACCTGGTGCGCCTGACCTGGTACGTGACGGACCGCCAGGAGTACCTGCAGTCCCTGGGACGGCTGGGGGAGGTGTACCGGGAGGTGATCGGCCGCCACTACCCGGCCATGTCCGTGGTGGAGGTCAAGGGCCTGGTGGAGCCCGGTGCGAAGCTGGAGATCGAGGCCACCGCGGTCATTCCGGACAGAGAGCAGTCTAGCTTTGGGCGGTGAGACGCAAACCGAACGGAAAGGGGGGAAGGTCGTGAGCCGGACCGTGCGGGTTGTTCTCGTGGTGGTCGTGTTCGCCTGCACCTTGGCGTCTGGGCTGGCCAGCGGGCAGGCGCGGACCTTGAAGATCGGGTTCGTGAGCACCCTGTCGGGAGGGGGCGCCGCTTTGGGTGTGGACGTGCTGGACGCCTTCCAGCTGGCCCTCCGTCACCTCGGCGGGCGGCTCGGAGGTCTACCCGCGGAGGTGATCACCGTCGACGACCAGTCGAGCCCTGACGTGGCGCGGACTGGTGTCGAGCGGCTGCTGCGCCGCGACCGTGTAGACCTGGTTACGGGGATCATCTTCTCCCACGTATTGTTGGCCGTGGGAGACCTCATCTTCAACCACGGCACCTTCTACATCAGCCCCAACGCGGGGCCGTCCGAGTACGCGGGCGAGCAGTGCAATCTGCACTTCATCAACGTCGCCTGGCAGAACGACAACATGCACGAGGCCATGGGCCACTACGCCACCCTGAAGAACTACGAGACCGCCTTCATCCTCGCGCCCAACTATCCGGCAGGCCGCGACGCCCTCACGGGCTTCAAGCGGTTCTACAAGGGGCGGGTGGTCAGCGAGGTTTACACGCGACTCGGGCAGCTGGACTACTCCGCGGAGATCGCCCAGATCCGGGCCGCCCGGCCCCGGGCGGTTTACGCCTTCTACCCTGGGGCTATGGGGGTCAACTTCATCAAGCAGTACGCGGAGGCCGGTCTGATGCAGCAGGTGCAGCTGCTGGTCCCGGGGTTCTCCGCGGACGCGGACGTGATCCGTGCGGTGGGGAAGCCCATGGTGGGGGTGTTCAACAGCTCCCACTGGGCTCTGGAGCTGTTCAACCCCATCAACCGGCGGTTCGTGGAGGACTTCCGGAGGACCTACGGGCGGGTGCCGACCCTGTATGCGGCGCAGGGGTACGACGCCGCCTTGGCGATCGACCACGGGCTGCGGGCGGTGGGCGGGGACCTGTCCCGCAAGGCGGACTTCCGGAAGGCCATCCTCTCTGGGTTTGACAGCACCCGGGGCCGAGTACGGTTCAGCAAGAACGGCTACCCCATCCAGGACTACTACCTGCGGCAGGTGGTGGAGCTGCCCAACGGAGAGATCATCAACCGGTTGCGGGGAACCATCTTCCGGAACCACGCGGACGCGTACGTGAATCAGTGCCGGCTGCCCTAAGGGGCACGGGGAGGTCCGTCGGTGTCTGCTTCCCTGGTCTTGGAGCAGCTGCTGAACGGGCTGCAGTTCGGGCTCATGCTGTTCCTCCTCTCAGCGGGGCTGACCCTGGTGCTGGGGATGATGGACGTCGTCAACCTGGCCCAGGGTTCCCTGTACATGCTGGGCGCCTACTTCGCCGCCACCCTGGGCGCGGCCACGGGGTCCTTCTGGGCGGGGGTTGTGGGCGCGGTACTGGCCACCGCGGTGGTGGCCCTGCTGCTGGAGGTCTCGGTGCTGAGACGGGTCTACGGCGCGGACCACCTGACGCAGGTCCTCGCCACCTTCGCCCTCATCCTCATGTTCAACGAGGGCGTCCGGATGATCTGGGGTCCTCAGGCGCTGCTGCTGTCGGTTCCCCCGGAGTTGGCCCGCCCCGTGGCTTTGCTTCCTGGACTCAGCTACTCTGCCTACCGCCTGGCCATCATCGCCACGGGCGCGGTGCTGGCCGTGGCCCTGTTCCTGTTCATCCACCGGACCCGGGTGGGTATGTGGGTCCGGGCCGGGGCGTCGAACCGGCGCATGGCCCAGGCCATGGGCGTGCCCATCCGGCGGGTGTTCACAGGGGTGTTCGTGGTCGGTGCGGCCCTCAGCGCGGTGGCTGGGGCACTCCTAGGCCCGATCTTCGCGGTGCAGGTGGGCATGGGCGAGGAGGTCCTGATCCTGGCGTTCGTGGTGATCGTGATCGGAGGCATCGGGTCGGTGAAGGGCTCCCTGGTGGGCTCCTTGTTGGTGGGGGTGGTGGACACCGCGGGCCGGGCCTTCCTGCCCGCGGCGTTCGGGCAGCTGTTCCCGCCGGAGGTCGCATCTAACCTGGGGCCCGCGGTAGCCTCGGTGCTGATCTACTTCCTCATGGCCCTGGTACTGTTCCTGCGGCCGCAGGGGCTGTTCCCCGTGCGCGGGTAGTCCATGCGGGCGCCGAACCTGACGCTGCCGCAGAGGGCCCCCACCGCGCTGCCGAGGACGTGGAGCGCGCGGGCGGGGGCGGCTTTGGCCGCCCTGGCGGTGGTCGTCTTCCCGCCCGTGGCTGGGGCTTTGGACTGGCCGTACTACCTGAGCCTGGCCACGAAGACCCTCGCCCTCGTGCTGGCGGCGAGTGCCCTCAACCTGGTGTTGGGGTACGGCGGCATGGTCAGCTTCGGGCATGCCACCTACTACGGCCTGGGGGCGTACACGGTAGCGATTCTGGCCCGGGAGGGGGTCCGCCAGGCATGGGTGGTGTGGCCGACAAGCGTGCTCGTGGCGGCCTTGGCCGCCCTGGCTATCGGGGCGGTGTGCCTGCGGACCCGGGGGCTGTACTTCATCATGATCACATTGGCCTTCGCACAGATGGTGTACTACGGGGTGGTGTCGTTCAAGCAGTACGGGGGCCAAGACGGACTGCGGGCGCCGCGGACGGAGTTCGGGTTCCACCTGGGGGACGTGGAGCTGTACTACCTGGCCCTCGGCCTCGTGTGGGTGAGCCTGTGGTTCCTGTGGCGGTTGGTGCACGCCCGGTTCGGGGTGGCCTTGCAGGCGGTGCGGGACAACGAGGTGCGGGCGGCAGCGGTGGGCTACCCCGTGTACCGGATCCAGTTGGTGGCCTTTGTGATCTCCGGAGCCCTGACCGGCCTCGCGGGCGCGCTGATGGCCCACCACACCCAGTACGTCTCCCCGGCCATGCTGAGCTGGCCGCAGTCGGGGCACTTCATGTTTATGGTCATCTTGGGAGGTGTGGGGCGGTTCTGGGCCGGGGTGCTGGGGGCGGTGGCGATGACAGTGCTGGAGGAGCTGTTCCACGCGGCCACGGTATTCTGGCAGTTCTATGTGGGGCTAGCCCTGCTGGCGGTGGTCCTCCTGGCGCCCCGGGGGCTGGCCGGGCTTTGGGAGAGACGGCGGTGAGCCTCCTCCAGGTGCGCGGCCTCACCCGGCGGTTCGGCGGCGTGCTGGCTCTGTGGCGTTGCGACCTGGACGTGTTCCCAGCCGAGGTCCACGCTCTCATCGGCCCCAACGGGGCGGGCAAGACCACCTTGGTGAACCTGGTGTCGGGGCTGCTGGCGCCCACGGAGGGGAGGGTGCTGTTCCAGGGAAGGGACATCACCCACGTGCCGGCGCACCAGCGGACGCTCCTGGGCATCGCCCGCACCTTCCAGATCACCAACCTGTTCCCGCAGGACACGGTGCTGGACAACCTGGCCCGGGCGGTGCAGGCCCGCACGGGCAGCTCTTTCCGCTTCTGGAGGCCGGTGTCGAGCGAGGGCCAGCTCCTCGAGGAGGCGGCGTCCGTGGCGCGGAGGGTGGGGCTCGAGGGGCGACTGCACACACCTGCCCACGCCCTCTCCCACGGCGAGCAGAGGCAGCTCGAGCTGGGAGTGGCCCTGGCCTGCAACCCGCGGCTTGTGATCCTGGACGAGCCCACCGCCGGCATGAGCCGGGAGGAGACCCACCGGGTGGTGGACCTTATCCGGAGCCTCCGCGGACAAGTTGCGGTCCTGCTGGTTGAGCACGACATGGACGTCGTGTTCCGGCTGTCGGACCGCATCACCGTGCTAGTGGAAGGCCGGGTGCTCGCCAGCGGCTCTCCCGAGGAGGTTCGCAAAAACCCTGAAGTCCACCGGGCGTACCTGGGTCACGCGCTGGACGGACAGAAGACGCCGGAACGCGGAGTCCGGGTGTCCCGGCCCAGGCCCTCTGGGCCGCCCCTGCTGCAGGTGGAGGACCTGCAGGCCTCATACGGCGCCAGCCAGGTGCTGTTCGGAGTGAACCTGCAGGTGCCGGAGGGCGGGCTGGTGACCCTTCTGGGGCGCAACGGCATGGGGAAGACCACCACGGTGCACACCATCGTGGGGCTGGTCACCCCGAAAGGCGGGCGGGTGGTGTTCGACGGCCGCAGGATCGACCGCAAGCCTCCGGAGGGGGTGGCGTCGCTCGGGGTCGCCCTGGTACCGGAGGGGCGCCAGATCTTCCCGAACCTCACGGTGCGGGAGAACCTGCTGGCCTTCGCCGCCAACCGGAGCGGGGCTGACGATCCCTGGACCCTGGACCGGGTGCTGGACCTGTTCCCGCGGCTGCGGGCCCGGCTGAACCAGATGGGAAACCAGCTGTCCGGTGGTGAACAGCAGATGCTGGCCATCGGCCGGGCCCTGATGACGAACCCGCGGCTGCTGATCCTAGACGAGGCCACCGAAGGACTGGCGCCGCTGCTCCGCGAGGAGATCTGGAAGGCCCTGCGGAAGCTGAACGAATCAGGCCTCACGGTGCTGCTCATCGACAAATACGTGGAGCGGCTCACGGAGCTGGCCGACTACCACTTCATCCTGGAGCGCGGTCGGGTGGCGTGGGAGGGCCCTTCGGAGGCCCTTCGGGCCGACCCGGAGCTGTGGCGGCGGTACCTGAGCGTGTAAGGGGGCGGTGGATCTCCGAGGGCGCGTGGCGGTGGTGACGGGCGGGGGCCGGGGCGTCGGGCGGGCGTGTGCACTGGAGCTGGCGCGCCGAGGCGCCGCGGTGGCAGTGCTGGCCCGCAGCGCGCCGGAGGTGCACCGGGTTGCAGAAGAGATCCAGGCTGGAGGCGGCGGGGCGTTGGCGTGCGTGTGCGATGTCACCCAGCGGGCCCAGGTGGAGGCGGCGGTGGAGGCCGCGCGCAGCCAGCTGGGCCCTGTGACCGTCCTCGTGGCGGCGGCGGGCGTGGCGCGGGGCAGTCCCTTCTTGGAGACCACGGACGAGGAGTGGGAGGAGCACCTTCGGACGAACGTCACGGGTGCGTTCTACGCCATCCGGGCGGTGCTACCGGACATGCTGGCCTGCCGGTGGGGGCGGGTGGTGGTCGTCGCCAGCACCGCGGCCAAGGTGGGCTCCCGCTACACTGCCGCGTACACGGCTTCCAAGCACGCCCTCCTGGGCCTCGTCCGGTGTGTGGCCTTGGAGTTCGCGGGCGCGGGAATCACGGCCAACGCCGTCTGCCCCGGCTACCTGGACACTTCGATGACGGAGGACAACGTGCGCCGCATTAGCGAGCGCACCGGGCGCAGCCCCGCGGACGTGCGGGCGGTCCTGGAGGGGATGAGCCCGCAGCGGCGGCTGTTCACGCCAGAGGAGGTGGCGTCGCTGGTGGCCTACCTGTGCACGGACGCGGCCCGGGGGGTCAACGGACAGGGCATCGTGTTGGACGGCGGCGCCGTCCAGTCGTGAGGAGGTGGGTGGCGTGGTCACGTACGAGGACGTCCCGCAGCGGTTCAACGCGGCCCGGTACTTCCTGGACCGCAACGTGGAAGAGGGGCGCGGCGACCGGGTGGCCCTGTACTGCGGGGACCGCCAGGTCACGTACCGCGAGCTGGTGGAGCTGTCGAACCGCATAGGCCACGTGCTTCGGGAGCTGGGAGTCCGGCCCGAGCACCGGGTGCTGCTGGCGCTGTCCGACGGCGTGGAGTTCGTGGCCACGTGGTACGCGGTGCTCAAGGTGGGCGCGGTGTCCGCGGAGGTATACACGTACCTGCAAGTCCACGACTACGCGTACTACCTGGACTACGCGCGCCCCCAGGTGGTGGTCACGGACCCCTCCACGCACGAACGGGTGCGGGAGGCAGCCCGGTCGGTGGGGTTTGCGGGGCGGATCCTAGCGGTGGGCGTGGGTGAGCTGGAGCCCGGGGAGGACGACTTCCGCCGCCTGGTGGCGCAGGCACCGCCGGACCTGGAGCCCGCGGACACGTCCAAGGACGACTTCGCCCTCTGGAAGTTCACCACGGGGACCACGGGCCGGCCCAAGGCGGTGGTGCACTGTCACTACGCGCCGTACCTCAGCTTCTGGAACTACGCGCAGGAGGTGATCCGGTACACCGCCGAGGACGTGGTGCTGCCGGTGCCGAAACTGTTCTTCGGCTACGCCCGGGACTGCGCGGCCCTGTTCCCCTTCGGGGTGGGCGCGTCAGCGGTGGTGTTCCCCGAGCGGTCTACCCCCGAGCGGATCTTCGAGCTGGTGGCCCGCTACCGTCCCACCCTCCTCATCCAAGTCCCGACCATGATCAACGCCATGGTGAACCACCCGGACGCCGATCGGTATGACCTGTCGTGCGTGCGGCTGGCCACCTCCGCGGGGGAAGCCCTGCCCGCGGAGTTGTACCAACGGTGGAAGCAGAAGTTCGGGGTGGAGGTGGTGGACGGCATCGGCTCCTCAGAGCTGTACCACATCTACGTGTCTAACCGGCTGGGCGAGGTGCGGCCGGGCAGCGTGGGGCGCCCCTGCCCAGGATACCGGGCGGAGGTGCGCGACCCAGAGGGCCGGGCGCTGCCCCCTGGGGAGGTCGGGGAGCTGTGGGTGTGGGGTCAGACTGCTGCGCTGATGTACTGGAAGGACCGAGGCAAGTCGGTGCGCACCTTCCACGGCAACTGGGTGCGCACTGGCGACCTGTTCCGCCAGGATGCAGACGGGTTCCTGTGGTACCAGGGACGGGCGGACGACCTGATGAAAGTGGGCGGGGTGTGGGTGGCGCCCTTGGAGGTGGAGGAGTGCCTGATGCGCCACCCGGCGGTGGCGGAGTGCGCGGTGGTCCCAGAAGCACAGGAGGGCCTCACGGTCCCGGTGGCGTACGTGGCGCTGCGGGACCCGGCGCGGGCCGGGCCGGAGGTTGCCAGGGCCCTGCAGGAGTTCGTCCGGCAGCACCTGAGCCCTCACAAGTACCCGCGGCAGGTGCGGTTCGTGGAGGCGCTGCCGCGTACGCCCTCCGGCAAGGTGGACCGCAAGCGGCTGCGCGAGGCTGTCCCACCGCAGGAGGCGCCAGCCGGCTCCGGGAGCGCCACGCCGACACCCGCTCTGTAGCCGCCGGGCCGAGCCCTGAAGGGTAACGGATGCGCCTCAAGGCTTGGTGCCGAGGCGTCCCGGCCGGTCGCGGCCTCCTCCGCGCACCACCTCCAGGATGGTCTGCACGAGGAGGTCGGTGAGGACCTCGAAGGTCGCTCGGCCCTCCTCGGGGGTGGCGTCTGCGGGCCAGCCGCAGTACGCTTGCTCCATCCCGAGTTCGCGGAAGTCGCGCGCACCTGAGGACAGCCCGCGGACCAGATCCACCGGCTTCGGGGGAAGTCTCCGTAGGAGTGTTGAGTCCACCAGGTCAGGCCGATCCGCCAGGACCAGGGAGGTCTCGTAGCGGCCCCCGTGGCACGACCCGCTGCGGAACTCATCTCCTAGACGCTCCGCGCGGTGGCGCCGCGTGAGGTCCAGGTAGCCGACCACCACCCCGGTGCGAGCTTCTACCTCGTCCAGCGCCGCGTGGACACGCCACACGTGCTCGGGCTCGAAGTGGTTATTCACCACCACGAGCCACCGGAAGCCCTGTCGGATCAAGTCGCTGCACACCTCCAGCAGCAGGGCGTGCAGGGTCTGTCCGGAAATGCCCACGGTCCCGGTGAAGGACGCAGCGCACCGGGTCACCCCGTAGGGGATGGGTGGCAACACCAGCACGCGGACTTCCGTGTGGTCCCGGAGCTGCTCCGCGGCGCGGCGGCAGATGCCCAGGGAGATGAGGAGGTCTGTGCCGAGGGGCGCGTGGGGCCCGTGCGCCTCCAACGCACCCAGGGGGAGCAGCAGTACCGGCCGGCGGGGGCTCCCGAGCAGCTCTTCGGCCGCTTTCCAAGACAGGTCCGCGAACTGGTCGCTCATGGACGCCGTCAAGGAGTACGGTTCGTGGGCGTCCGGGCAGATCCTGCGGGGGTCAGACCCATGGTGCCAACGGGAAGGGGGTAGGGAGCCTCCGGACACGCTGCCGCCGCTGGCTGCCGGAGCACCACCGGGGTGACGGTCCTCGCCGACGCTGCCGCGGCCTGTCCGGCGGTTACCGCCTTCTATACCCCAACCGGGCCGGCCTTGCGTCTCTGCGGTGCAGTCCGACCGGAGCGAGGCGGTGACCGCGGCGGACAGGGCGTACAGGGGCCACCCGGAGCACGGCCACGTCGTGCGGGCACCCTGCGGGGGCGGCCGCAGGAGCTGGAAGCCCAGCCAACTGCAGCACGGGGACGGACTCCGTGGTGCCGGCCACGCTGATGAAGGCGGGGGCAGGCAGCAGGCCGGAAGGCTACGGGCTGGATTCGGGAGCTCGTCAGGGGCCGGAAGCAGCCAATGGGTTCACTCCCAAGTGCCCAGTTCCTCCTTCGGCACGAACAACAGCTCGGGCACCCGGTCGCGCTGGTAGTCCCACCGGGTGGGCGGCCGCATCGAAGAGCGATGCGCAGGCCGGCCGGTCTGCGGGGAAATGACGGCGATCCCGAGTAGGTGGAGACCCGGGGTGGTACCGTACACGCGGAAGCCGCCGAACACGACAACCAAGTAGCAGGTCAGCCACACGACCGCGATCACGAACGACTCGGGGTCGGAGACTCCGTCACGGACATCAAACCCGACTGCCGGTCCCAGCAAGAGTACAAGAGCGGCGGTACCGGCGAGACAGAGGAATACGTCCACCAGGCTTGCCAGGCCGGCACGCCAGAAGGCCCGCCGGTGCGCCTCGTACAGCCTGCGCCGGACGGGGTCTGCCTGCAGCTCTACCCACCAGTCTTGGTAGGCCTTGCGCCGGGCCTCCAGCCGCGCACGGGCACCGGTCAGAACCCAGCCCAGCACGGCCAGCTCCACCACCAGTAGCACCACCAGGAGGCCGACCACAGAGTCCACAGCCTGATTCTAGGGCCGGCGAACAGCCGTGGGCACCGTCCGGCTGAAGCCGGAGTTGGAGGACGGTCCGAGCGACTCGCGACGGAGAAGAGCGGTCAGGCCCTGACAACGGTCCGCTGGACCGTCCGGCGTTGTCTCCGGAGGCCCCTGGGACAGTCGAGACGGAGAGACTGGGCACGCACTACCGTGTGGAGAGCAAGTGTCGCGCCCACCGTTTCAGCTCCCGGCAGTCGGTACACTCGGGGTGTGGGGCTGGTGGCCGGCGCTGGCGGAGGACGCGGGACGCCCGGCGCAGCAGGGGCTGGACCCACCGCGCAGGGTTGAGGGCGACGTCGTGCCTCTGCGCGTCGAACCGCAGCGCGGCGTAAGGAGCCTTTCTGGCCTGCAGCAGCGGCCCTGCCTGGAGGAACACCAGGGACAGACCCGAGACCGGCTTCAAACCGACGGCCTCCGCCACCAGGGCATACGCGTTCAGCTGGATCCGGTACCGCTTCGGAGGTGGCCCGGAGTGGGGCGGTCGGGTTGCCTTGTAGTCGACGATGTGATACGAACCGTCGGCGAGCTCAAAAACGACGTCTGGGCGGCCGCGGAGCAGGACGCCGTTGCCCTCGTCCAGGAGTTGGAACTGCCGTGGGCGGAGCCTGGCGTCCGGGACGACCGACTTGACGTCTCCCACCACGGGGTGCCAGTCTGGAAGCCGTCCGTGCCGCTGAAGTGAGGCTGTCACGGCCCGCCTCGTCTGCCGGTCGATGTCGCGAACCACCGAGGGGATTTGAGACGGCAGCGGGGGCGGGAGGTGGTAGGCGATCCAGTAGCAGCGGTCGCACACGCATTCCGCGAGATCCGCCAGCCAGGTCACGCTGAGTTTGATCGGGCTCTCCAGGTGTTCCACCCCTCTCCGCGGGTTCTTGACGGGACTATGGGCATGGGTCGAGAAGCGGGAGGCGGAACTGACCCAGATGGTGCTCCCACTGGGGGACGGACTCTGCCAGGAATTGCTCGGTGACCAGTGCTCGGAGCTTATCGTATACTTCCGGACCGACCGGCTGGAAGCCGTGGGCCAGGGGCGACAGGTTGCGGCTCTGCAGGTAGGCCCGGAGCTTGGAGTCGGTCGCCCCGTAGAGGTCCATGAAGCGGGTACCCAGCGGGTCGCCGAGGTCGGCGAGCAACTGGAACGCCTCCACCATCCCGAGTCTGAGCGAACCGTCCGAATCTGTCCGCTTCACCCACTGGCCTCGGACGGCGTCGGGCAACCGGTCCAGGTCGACTCGGTCAGCACGGAAATCTCGATCGTGGAGCCTGTGCTGCGCGAGGTACTCCAGTAGACGGTACAGGAGGAGCACGGCCACGTCGTAGAGGTGGCCGGCTGCACGACGGTCTGCGTGGGCCAGCAGGTCCACGGAGGTCAGCGCGTCCAGCGGGAGCCCGCACCCGCACGGAGGACCAGTGCAACGGCTTTTCCAGAGTCTGTGGACGACCTCGCAGGCGCGCGGTACCTCGTCGGACGGTGCCAGGGCCTCCGTGAGGTCTGGATACTGCCGGAGGCAGGCCCGGAAGTGCTCGCACGCCCTCCTGTAGTCGAGGAGCTCCCATGCCTGGCAGGCCTGGCTCAGCTCGGTGAGGAAGTCGAGCCGCCTCCGGTGCTCGTCCCGGACGGTCCGCTCCCGGACGCGAGAAACGTGCTGGAGGACGGTGGCGAAGTGCCCGGTGTTGAA
>JANXBY010000048.1 GCA_025060455.1 Armatimonadota bacterium | reverse complement strand
CGCAGGAAAAAGCACCCTGCTGCGGGTCGTGTCCGGGCTGTTGCCCGCGCGGTCGGGCCGGGTCCTGCTCGCCGGGCAGGACATCACCGGGTGGCCCGCGGAGCGGGTGGTGGCCGCGGGGGTGGCCCACGTGCCGGAGCGCCGGCAGCTGTTCGGGGCCATGCGGGTGGAGGACAACCTGCTGCTGGGAGCTTACCTGCGCTTGCGGCAGGGGTTAAGGCGCGAGGTGGAGGAGGACCTGCAGCGCCTGTACGACCTGTTCCCCCGGCTACGGGAGCGGCGGCGGCAGGTGGCCGCCACCCTGTCGGGGGGGCGAGCAGCAGATGCTGGCCATCGGCCGGGCGCTGATGGCCCGCCCGCGTCTGCTGCTGCTGGACGAGCCGTCCCTGGGGCTGGCCCCCATGCTGGTGCGGGAGCTGTTCCGGGTGATCCGGCGGCTCCGGGAGGACGGGTACACCGTGCTGCTGGTGGAGCAGAACGCCCACCAAGCCCTCCGGGTAGCGGACGTGGCGTACGTGATGGAGACGGGGACGGTCACCCTGCGCGGTTCCGGGCCGGAGCTGCTGTGCCGCCCGGAGGTCCAGGCCGCCTACCTGGGCGGCGCGCCCGCCGCGGTGGGCCCGGCGGCAGGGCGCTGACCGTCACGGTCCCTGCCGAAGCCGTTCCAACCACCAGTCCCGGGGCACCACCACCTGTACGTGGACGCCTTCCGCCACCTTTCCGCGGGCGTTTGACACCTCCAGCCGGCACCGCACCCGCCGGTCCTCCACCGCCTCCACGGTGGCGCGTACGTGGACCCGCATCCCCACGGGGGTGGGTGCCAGATGCACCACCTCCACCGCGTACCCTACCGCGTCCTCGTGTGGTTCCAGGTAGGGAAGCACAAGCTTTCGGCTGCACTCCTCCATGTGCTTGACCACCGACCACGTGGAGTACACAGGGTGCACCAGCCCCAGGGTGTCGAACCGCGCCACCATGGAGTCGTCCACCACCACCTCCAGGTGGGCCTCCACGCCTGGCAACAGCCCGGGCTTCATGCGCCGTCCTCCAGTAGGTCCACGAACCGGTGGCCGTCCCGCTCCACCGACTCCCCGGGGCGGAAGCGGACAGGGTGTTGGAAACCCGGCCCGTCGAACACGAAGGTGTGGTACTCCCCGAACTCCCCACAGGGGTCCGCTCCGGACGCCTCCACTGCCTCCACCAGACCCCGGTCCAACTCCCTTCCCACCCACCAGGCCTGACCTCTCGCCAGATCCACGGAGGTCACCACCGCGCGGTACCCGGCCGCCAGGAAATCCCGCACCACCTTCCCCGGCGGCCTACCCCAGAGGGGCTCCCGGTGGACGAAGCCGCGCCGCATGGTACGGGTTTCGTACCACGCGCGGACGTCTCTCAGGTGAACGTTTCCGAACAGCACCCCTTCGACCCCGCGGCCTCGTAGCTCATCCAAAACTTGCTCGAACACCGACTCAAAGGGGTCCGGGTGGGTGTGCCGCTGGATCAGGGGGATGCCCAGGGTGGCGGCCTGGGCCGCCACCAGACCGGCCCGCACGCCGTGGAACCGTACCCGGCCGGTGGAGCCTTCGTAGATGTTCACCAGGTACCGCACGTCCAGCCGCGACTCGCGCGCCTGGTGCAAGGCGAAGGTGGAGTCCTTGCCGCCCGACCAGAACAGCGCGTAGGCTACAGCCACGACTCCAGGCGCTCCCGCTCGAACGCGCGCTTTTCCTCCCACGCTTCGTGGGTCGGCGGCGAAACCTCCACCTGCGGGCCGGGCTGAGCCAGGAAGCGGCCGACCACCTTCGCGGCCCTGCGGTCGCCCACCTCGATGAAGCAGTACCCGTAACCGTCGAACTGCTCCGGCTGTCCCAACCCGAGCTCGTGCAGGATGTGAGAGGCGGCGACTTTCGCCTGCGCCTCCGCGAACACCCCGGCCTTCGGCAGCGGCATCCCGTTGGCCATGGGGATCTCCACCACGTCGCCCACGGCAAACACCCGCTCGTCCGCGGTCCGCAGGGTTCGGGGGTCCGGCCGAATCCAACCGTCCTCCGCCAGGCCGCTGTCCAGCACCACCTGCGGCGGCCGGTGCGGAGGGACGGCGACCAACACATCACAGGCCAGCTCACCGGAGTCGAACACCACCCGGCCCGGCTCCACGCGGACGGTCTTCCGGTTCGGCTCGAACCGGATCCCCTTGGCCGCCAGCTGCCCCTCCACCGCCGCGCACCCCACGGGCCCCGCGGCCGGCAAGGAGCTCGGTTGCGGGGTGAAGGCCACAAGCTCCACCCGCTCCCGGACTCCCTGCCCGCGGAAGAACTCGTCCAGCAGCATGGCACCCTCGTACGGCGCAGGTGGGCACTTGTACGGCAGCCCCAGGATGCCCACGGCCACCCGGCCCTGCCGCAGCGCCTGCACGTCGGCGGCGCGCCGCTGAAGGTCCTCCGCGTCGTACAGGTTGACCGCCCACTCCGCCCCCGCAACCAGGTCAGGTCTGGGCTGCGCACCCAGGGCCAACACCAGGAAGTCGTAGGCCAGCTGTGCGGTCCTGGTCCGCACCCGCCTGCCCTCTGGCTCGATGGCCACCACCTCGTCCTGCAGCCACCGGGCTCCGTGGCGGGCCAGGCCGTGTAGCGGCCGGCTTCCCGAGGCCAGATCCGCGCTGCCTGCCAGCACCCACAGCTTGCGAAGGCCGAGGAAGAAGGTCTGGCGGCGCTCCACCACCACCACCTCGTGCCCCGCCTCCGCCGCCGGCCGCAGGGCCGCGGCGGCAGCCAGACCTCCGAACCCGCCTCCCAGCACCACGATGCGAGCCATGACCGCCTCCACGTAGTTCTCCGGCTCCAGGATACCTGGTGCGACCAGACGACCGGTGAGTCCGGAGGTCCGCTTTTCATAGCCGTGCTGCTGGAGGGCCGGGTGAACGTTTACCGCACGTACTTTCCGGATTGCCAAATCAGCCCACGCGTGCTAGCGTGGGGTTGCCAGCGGAAGCGCGGCACCGAGATGGGAGGAGGTGCTCCGCAAGGGGTAACCCGGCCTAACTCGGGGCAAGCGGTCCGCTGGCGTTTTGTTTGGCCTTCTCGTCCCCCGGTGGTATGCTCGAACTCGGCATGGCAGGGGCGTTGCAGGTGCAGTCCCGCCGGCGTCGGTCCGTGGCCGTACGCGTTGGCAGCGTCACCCTGGGTGGAGGCGCCCCGGTCGCGGTGCAGTCCATGACCAACACCGACACCGCGGACGTGGACGCCACGGTGCGCCAAGTCTGCCAGCTGGCGGAAGCCGGCAGCGAGCTGGTGCGCATCACCGTCAACACCGAGGACGCTGCCCGGGCGGTTCCCCGCATCGCGGAACGCCTTCGGGCCAGCGGGGTGACCGTCCCCCTGGTCGGGGACTTCCACTACAACGGGCACCTGTTGCTCAACCGCCACCCCGCCTGCGCCCGGGCCCTGGACAAGTACCGCATCAACCCTGGCAACGTAGGGCCCCGGGGCCACGACGAAAACTTCCGGGCCATCGTGGAGGTGGCCCTGCGCTACGACAAGCCGGTACGGATCGGGGTCAACTGGGGGTCGCTGGACCAGGCCCTGCTCACCGAGCTCATGGAGGAGAACGCCCGCCGCCCGGATCCCCTGGACGCCCGCGCGGTCACCCGCCTGGCCATGGTGGAAAGCGCCCTGCGCTCCGCCCGGCTGGCGGAGTCCTTCGGCCTGCCGCACGACCGCATCGTGCTCAGCGCCAAGACCAGCCAGCCCACCGACCTCATCGAGGTGTACCGAACCCTGGCCGCACGGTGCGACTACCCGCTCCACCTGGGGCTCACGGAGGCCGGGATGGGCGTGCCGGGAATCGTGGCGTCCACCGCGGCCCTGGCCGTGCTGCTGCACGAGGGGATCGGCGACACCGTCCGGGTCTCCCTTACTCCTCCGCCCGGCGGGGATCGCACCGAGGAGGTGCGCGTAGCCCAGCAGATCCTGCAGAGCCTCGAGATCCGCACGTTCTTCCCGCAGGTGACCGCCTGCCCCGGCTGCGGCCGCACCCAGAGCACCTTCTTCCAGGAGATGGCCGACCGGGTGCAGGAGTACATCCGCACGCGTATGCCGGAGTGGAAGCACCGCTACCCCGGGGTGGAGGCGCTGCGGGTGGCGGTGATGGGATGCGTGGTGAACGGCCCCGGGGAGAGCCGCCACGCCCACGTGGGCATCAGCCTGCCCGGCACCTTCGAGGAGCCCAAAGCACCCGTGTACGTGGACGGCCGGCTCCTCACCACCCTCCGGGGAGAGCGGCTGGTGGAGGAGTTCTGCGCCATCCTGGAGTCGTACGTGGCCACCCGCTTCGCGCCGGCCCCCGGGCAGACGCCGTCAAACTGATTCCCTTGACAACCCGCGCCGGCGTGCTATTGGGGAGGTGGAGGGCCCGGAGTGCCCTCCCAACCCTGCCCGGAAAGGAGGTGAGGCGCGATGGTGTGGGCGAACTGGGTCAACGCCCTGGTGGGCGTATGGTTCGTGCTGTCGCCCTTCGTGCTCGGTTACTCCGCGGATGCGGGGCGCACGGCCACCAGCATCGTGGGAGGTCTGATCCTTCTCATCCTCGGCGCGTGGGCGGCCAGCAACGAGGAAGCCCGCCGCAAGGTGTGGATCCAGTACGTGAACGGCCTGGTGGGCATCTGGTTCGTCATCAGCCCCTGGGTGCTGATGTTCACGCAGGATCCCGCCGCCCTGTGGACGTCCCTGATCGGGGGTGCCATCGCGGTGGTGCTGGCCGCGTGGCTGGCCTTCGGCGTGCTGCCGAGGGAAGCGGCCACGAAGTGACGCGGGGATTTCCCCGGCCGCCCGGGCCCGCGGCCCCGGGCGGTTTTTTTGTGGACCCGTGGCACGGTTTGTGCTAGCATGCGGTGCCATAGAACCCGGAACGGAGGTCTGCAGATGCACTCCCTGGTGTACGCGGCGGCGCTGTTGGTCGCATGGAGCGCCTCCCTCACCCACCTGTCCCTGCACCTCCTGCAGGTGCCGGAAGAGGACCGCCTGCTGGCCGGTGTGTTCATGGGCGCGGCCTACACCCTGCTCGGGGTACCCCTGGCCAGCCTGTTTTCGTGACAGCCGCGTTCAGCCGAACAGCCGCGGCTTGCCCAGCAAAGACCGCAGGGTGGTCATCTTGCCCACGTGGTAGCCGCGGTGGTACGCGCTGAAGGCCACCATCTCCCCCACCGTGCGGAAGTACCGTGCGTCCACGGGGGCGTCCACGGACGCGGCTTCCAGCAGCTGGGCCAGGGCGGCGTGGGCCGCTTCGAAGGCCGCGCAGACCTCCCGGAGCGGCGGGTAGGCCGCCTGCCCGCCGGTCCCCGTGCCGAACAGAGAGGCGTAGCTCTCCGGGACGGGGCTTGCGCGACCCGCCCGCTCTAGCAGCTGCCCATCCGTGAAGGCCACGTGCCCCACCTGCCAAACCACCGGCGACAGCCCGTACACCACGCGGCCCGCCTCCTCCTCCGAGAGGTCCTGCACGCAGCGCAGCACCCGCTCCCGCGTGGCCTCCAGGGCGTACCGCAAAGCCGCTTTGGGATCCATCCCACAGCCCTCCTCTCCTTCGGGAGTGTGTGGCACACGTCACGGGCCCGCGGCCTGCCGGCTCACGAGCAGTTTGTCGATCCGCGGGCCGTCCAGGTCCACCACCTCGATGACGTAGTCGCGGACGCGCACGCGATCCCCCACCGTGGGGATCCGCCCCAGCAGGTGTAAGACCAAACCGGCCACGGTGGCGGCTCCCTCCGCGGGCACGTCCTCCTCCTGGAGGCCGAGCCGGTCCAGCAGCTGGTGCAAGGGCAGTCGGCCGTCCACCAGCAGCGACCCGTCGGCCCGCACCACCACCCCGGGCTCTTCCTCACCGTGCTCCGAGGGGATCTCGCCCACCAGCTCCTCCAGCAGATCCTCCAGGGTCACCCACCCCGCGGTTCCCCCGTACTCGTCCAGCACCACCGCCGCGTGGTGCCCCTGCTCCTGGAACCGCCGCAGGGCCTCCAGCACCCGCACCGTCTCCGGGACGGCCAGCACGGGGCGCATCAGCTGTTCCACCGGCGTCTGCGGATCCACGCCCACCACGTCCCGCGCGAACAGCACGCCCACAATGTGGTCCAGGTCCCCGCGGTAGACGGGAAACCGGGAGTACGTGGTGGCGCGGATCCTCGCCACCGCCTCCTGAACCGTGGCCTCCACCGGGACGGCCACCAACTCCGTGCGGGGTGTCATCACCTCCGACACCACCCGGCCGGTGGCCTTCAGCACCCCCTCCAGCACCCGCGCCCCTTTTTCCTCGATGAGGCCCGCGCGCAGGCCCTCCTCCACAAGGCTCCCGAACTCCTCCACGGTGAGCCGACGGGCGCCCGCGCCACGCTGACCGCCAAGCCACAGGACCAGATTCACCGCCGCGGCCAGCAGGAGGGCGAGAGGTGCCACCGCGCGGGCGAACACGCGCATGATCGGGGCCAGGCGGCTGGCGAACTCCTCGGACCGGGAAAGCGCCAGCCGCTTGGGTACCAGCTCCCCGAACACCAGGGACGCGAACGTCACCGCCACCACCACCGTCGCCACCGCCAGGGAGCCTGCGTACGCCGCCAGGGGCGGCCAGCGCCGGAGGGCCTCCGCCAGGGGCTCTGCAAGCCGGGCGCCCGAGTACACCCCCGCCAACGTGCCCACCAGGGTAATGCCCACCTGGACGGCGGCCAGGAAGCGGTCCCGGTGCGCCACCAGGTCGGCCGCCGCCGCCGCACCCCGGTCGCCTGCCCGCCTGCGCCTCTCCAGGAGCGCGGGTCTCGCGGTGACCACGCTCATCTCCGCGGCGGCGAACAGCCCGTTCACCAGCACCAGCACCAGGACCACCAGAGCTTCCCAGTACCAGGCCATCTCAGCGCCCAACCAACCCGAGAATCCCTGGGGCGAGTTCTGGGGACCCGGGCCTCCTCCGGGACGCTGCGCCGTTCACGGACGCTCCCAGCGCGCGGGGCTCCCCAAAAACGCCACCAGCCACCCGCAGCCACCGGCCAGCAGGGTCGTCCCCGCCCACAGGGGGACCGACCACCCGAGCCCGCCCACCTGGGGCAGGGCAAACCCGCCACCGGTTCCGTACAGCACGTCGACCGCGCCCATCTGTCCGACCGCCAGGAAGACCGAGGCGCAGAAGGCACCGGCCGTGCAGCCCGTCACCATCGGCAGCTCGCGGGGGTCCCGCACCCGGGAGGCCAGCAGGTCCGTCACCAGCCCGGTCAGCAGCGCCGAGGCCGAGAACAGGTAGTGATCCCGCAGGGTGGCCATCAGCAGCCCGTTCGCGCCGAACAGCATGGTCCAGCCTCCAGGGGGCAGCCCGCCGGCGCGCCACACGGCCACCACCACGCCCGCCACCAACAGCGCCTGCAGCCACAGGCTGAGTACCCCCATGGCCTCCCCGAAGTAAAACGAGCCATAGCGGTAGGTCTGCAGACCCGTGCGCAGAAACCCCGCCGACGGCCACGGGTCCACGTACGGGTGGGCAAACTGGGTGAGGAACGTGAGGGTGGACAGCACCACTAGCCCCGCCACCACGCGAGCCCACCGTCCGCCACCTCCGCGATCCAGGAGGGACCACCCCAGGTACACAATCCCGCCTGCCTGCATCAACGCGCCGGGGCCCACAAGCCCGGGCAGGGATTCCAGCCGCACCACGGCAGGCGTGGGGGTTCGGGCACCCGCGGTGAGGGTGGCCACCACCCATCCCGCGGTCGCCAACCCCACCGCCGCCAGCCGGCGGGCCTGTTGCGCGCCGTCGGGCTCTGTGCGGGCGCGTACCGCGGCGACCATTCCTGACCAAGCCAGCCCGGCGAGGTAGGGCAGGTGCCACAGGCTCAGGCCCGCGGGGAAGTGTGGGGGGCCGGGCCGGGAGGGAAACGTGCCCCACCAGCCCACGTCGCGCACCAGGTGGTTGTGGGCCCACCCGTCCGCGTACAGGCCTGCCACCACCAGCAACCCTGCCATGTACGCCCACGGGCTCGCCCGCACCACGCGGCGCACCTCGCTCGGGGTGACGGTCACCATGGTCAGTCCAGGCCCCAGGAGGCCGCGCGGGTCGGGGTCACCTCCACGATCACCGTCTGGGGCGCTTCGATGGCCGCCTCCTCCGGGTACTGAGGGTACTTGCGGTACAGCCGCGCCCGGACCCGGCGGTACAGGGGGCCGCCCCGGAGCAGGCGGGCCGTCCCCCACAACACCACGCCCGCCAGGCGCGCCCAGTCCTCCGCGTACACGTCCACCACCACCGCCACGTGCGGGTTGGCGCGCAGGTGCCGCACCTTGCGGCTGTCCGCGTCCGCGGCGAAGTACAGCTTCCCCGCCTCCCACACATGGCACACGGGAACCACGTGCGGCCTCCCGGACGGGTCCGCGGTGGCCACCCGGCACACCCGCTCCCGCTCCAGCAACCGCACCAAGCTCTTGCGCAACCGCATCCCGGGTCGGATTTTCGTCGGGAACAACGGGAACCCTCCGCGATGCCCTAAACTGGAGCGCGTGAGGGCGTTCGTCACCGGCGCCACCGGGTTCGTGGGAGGACACCTGGCGGAGCGGCTCGTCCGGGAGGGCTGGGAAGTCCGAGGCTTGGCACGCCCCGGGCGTGACCCGTCCCGGCTGCCCCCGGCGGTGGAACCCGTGGTGGGCACCCTGGACCAGCTGGAGGTGCTGCGGGCCGGCTGCCGGGGCTGTTCGGTGGTGTTCCACGTGGCCGCGGAGCTGGACGGGATGGCGCCGCGGGACCACGTGCTGCGGGTGAACGTCGCGGGGACCGAAAACGTGCTCCGGGCGGCCGCAGAGCAGGGCGTGCAGCGGGTGGTGTTCACCAGCTCCGTGGCGGTGTACGGGGAGTCCGCCCCCGAGGGCGCGGACGAAACGGTGCCGACCCGTCCCAGCGGGGTGTACGGGGAGTCAAAGGTCCTGGCCGAGCAGGCGTGCTTCCGGTACCACCAGCGGGGCCTGGTGGAGGCGGTGGCGCTGCGGCCCTGCTTCATCTACGGGCCGCGGGACCGGCACTTCACCCCGAATGCGGTGCGCGTGCTGCGGGGCGGTTGGTTCCCCATGGTGGGAGGGGGCCGGGCGCCGCTGGACCTGGTCCACGTGGACGACGTGGTGCAGGCACACCTGCTGGCGGCCACACGGCCGGAGGCCGCGGGACGCGCGTACAACGTCACCGACGGCGCCCGGCGCACCATCCGGGAGCTGGTCCGTCTGGCGGCGGCCGCGTTAGGGGTACGGGTGCGGGAGGTGCCGGTGCCCCCGTGGGCGGTCGCCCCCGCCGCGGTGGTCCTGCAGACCCTCGCGCGCCTGCTGAACGCACCCGGCAGGGAGATGTTGAGTCCGGGCAACCTGCGTGCCATGCTGGCACCCCACCACTTCAGCATCGCACGGGCCCGGGCGGAGCTGGGCTACGAGCCGCAGCACCGCGCGGAGGCAAGCCTCCCTCCGCTGCTGGCCGAATACCGCTGATGCCGTGGCCGCGCTACCGGGGGGTCCTCCCGGAGTGGGAGGCGTGCGAAGCTGCCTGCGGGCGCCCGGCCCCCAAAACGGTGCGCACCTTCCCCTCGCGGCTGCCCGACGAGGTGGTAGTCCGGCGTCTTTCCGCGCAGGGTTTTGTACTGGAGCCGCTACCGTTTCCCCCGCACGTGTACCGGCTGGTGCGGGAGCCGTTCCCCGTGGGGAAGACCCTTGAGCACTGGTTGGGCTACGTGTACGTGCAGGAGTCCGTGATGGCCCTGGTGGCCCACGCGGTGGTAGAGCGCGCGGAACCAAAGGTGGTGCTGGACCTTTGCGCGGCGCCGGGAGGGAAGACCACGCACCTGTCCGAGCTGCTGCCAGGCGCCACCGTGGTGGCGGCAGACACCAGCCAGCGGCGGCTCCGCGCCCTGGGCTCCAACCTGCAGCGCACCGCCCGCCTGAACGTGGCCACCTTCCGCGCGGACGGCCGGACCTTCCCCCTGGGCGCGCCGTTCGACGCGGTCCTGGTGGACGCCCCCTGCTCCGCGGAGGGGAATGTGCGGGACGATCCGCGGGTCCTCCGGGACCTCCCCGAGGCCACCCGCCGCCGCCTCAGCCGGCTGCAGGAAGCCCTCCTGCGGCGCGCGGTGCGGCTCGTGCGGCCGGGAGGCGTGGTGGTGTACGCCACCTGCACCTTTGCCCCGGAGGAGAACGAGGCGGTGGTGGATCGGGTGCTCTGCGACCACCCGGAGCTGGCCGTTGAACTTCTAAGGTTTCCGGTTCCTCACGCAGACGGGCTGGTGGAGTTTTCGGGCCAACCCTTCCACCCGCAGTTGCGACAGGCGTGGCGGGTTTACCCCCACCACATGGACTCCGGCGGACTGTTCCTGGTGCGCCTGCGCAGGGCCGGAGGAGGGGGGTCGGAGGCCGCTGCCGACGTGCCGCCCCTCGTGCACCCGGCTGCGCGGCTGTCCGAGGCAGAGGCCAGCCGGCGCGTGGACCGCGCCGTGCGGCTGCTCACAGACGAGCTGGGGGTGGCGCCCGTCCACCTGCAGAAGCTGAGGTGGATGGTGGCGTCCAGACACCTGTGGCTGCACCGGTGTGAGGTGTGGCCGGCTTCCCGCTGGAAGCCCTCCCGGGCGTGGGAGCTGACGGGCTGCGGCCTCCGGGCGTTCGCCCGCTGGGGCCGTGGGGAGGAGCGGCCTACCAGCTGGCTGGTGCAGTGGCTAGGCGACCGAGTCCGAAACCGCGTCGAGCTGGAGCCAGAGCAGTGGGATCGGCTGCTCTGCGGCCAGGCGGTGCCCACCTCCGCGCCCTCAGGGTTTGTGGCTCTCAGCCTCCGCGGCGAGGTCCTGGGAGCGGGCTTGGTCCGGGCAGGTCGGGTGCGGCACCTGATCCCCGCGGACAGGGCGGCCTCCCTCCGGGAAGCCCTGCACCTGACCGGGGCCCGGTGAAGGCGCAACCTGCCCCGCGCAGCAAGCTGGCTGGGGGGCCAGGATTCGAACCTGGGTCGCCGGATCCAAAGTCCGGGGTCCTACCGCTAGACGACCCCCCAACCCGCGCCATTCTACCACCCCTCCCGGAGGTGAGGGGTCAGTCCTCCACCCGCACCGCGGAGTAACAGAGGCAGTCCCGTGGCGCCCGGCTCACGTTGGGGTGCACGGACCACCGCCGCAGCACGCCCTCCAGCCGCATGCCGGATTTTTCCAGGACCCGCGCGGACGCGCGGTTTTCCACGTCCACCACCGCCCACACGCGGTAGATGCCGGGCTGCTCCAGCGCCCAGGTCACCACCGCCTGCACCGCCTCGGTCATGTACCCCCGGTTCCAGTAGCGCCGGGCCAGCACGTAGCCCAGCTCCAGCCGGTGGCCGTCCGGCCGCAACTCCACCATCCCGATGGCACGGTCCTCGCGGCGCCGCACCACCACCCAGCGGAACGTACGGCCCGCCTCCCAGTCCTCCAGGGCGCGTGCCACCATGGCCACCGTCTCCTCCAGGTGGTGATGCGGCCGCCAGGTGAGGTAGCGTACCACCTCCGGGTCTTGGGCGTAGGCTTCGAAGATGGCCTGCGCGTCCTCCGGGTGGGGGCGGCGCAGCACGAGCCGCTCCGTGTGCAGCCGTTCCGGAGGCTTCCAGGCGGCCGGTGTCCTCACGCCAGGGCGATGGCGTCGATCTCCACGAGGGCGTCCCGGGGCAGGCGTGCCACCTGCACCGTGACCCGGGCGGGTCGGGCGTCCCGGAAGAACAGGGTGTACTCCTCGTTCATGGCGTTGAAGTCGTTGAGGTCCTTCAGGTACACGGTGGTGCGCACCACCTTGTCCAGGGAGGATCCCGCAGCCTCCAGGATGGCCCGGAGGTTCTCCAGGGCCCTGCGCGTCTGCAGCCGCACGTCGCCCAGGATCAGCTGCCCGGTGGACGGGTCCAGGGCGATCTGACCCGACACGAACACGAACCCGCCGGCCTTGACGGCCTGCGAGTACGGGCCGATGGCCCGCGGGGCCTCTTCCGTGAACACGACCTCCCGGTCTGCCACCTGACACCTCCCACGCGTTCTAGCACCAGCGTACCGGGGGCCGGCAACGCCCCAAGACCACCCCAAGCACCGCTGGCGCGGTTTTCACAGACTCCTAGTCCAGCTTCTTCTGGAACCGGACGGTGGCCACCCCGAACACCACCACGCCCAGCATCAGGAGGGCCACCACCTGGGGCCACAGGTGCTCCAGCCCGACCCCTTTGATGAAGATCCCGCGCACCACCGTGACGTAGTAGGTGAGGGGGATCGCCAGACCCACGTACTGCAAGAGCGGCGGAAGACTCTCCCGGGGGAACAGGAATCCGGACAGCAGGATGCTGGGCAGCAGGATGAGCTGGGCCAGCTGCGCCGCCTGCAGGAAGGTGCGGGACACGGTGGAGATCAGCGTTCCCAGACCCAGGGACGAGAAAAAGAAGGCGAAGGTCAGCGCGTACAGCAACACCACGCTCCCCTTCACCGTGACCCCGAACCACGCCCACGCCACCACCAGGATGAAGGTGAGGTTCAGGTACGCCAGGCCCACGAGCGGCAACAGCTTGCCCAGCATGAGCTCCACGGGCCGCAGGGGGGTGACCACCAGCTGCTCAAAGGTGCCCAGCTCCCGCTCCCGGACGATGGTGCCCAGGGTGAGGAAGGTGGTGACGAACTGCATCACCGCGCCGAGGACACCAGGTACGATGAACACCTGGCTGCGCAGGTCCGGGTTGTACCACGCGCGGGTCCGCACCTCCACCGGCTGGCCGGGCGGCCGTTGCCCCCGTCGGGCCAGGGCCCGCACCTGCAGATCCTGGGACACCCGCACCCCAAGTCCCTGCGCCACCTGCAGCAGCACCCGCGCGCTGGTGGCGTCGGAGGCGTCCACCACCACCAGCACGGCGGCGGTCCGGCCTGCTCGGACCCGCTCTCCGTAGTCCCGGGGAATCACCACGCCCACCTTGGCCGCCCCGGAGTCGAGCAGGTGCTGGACGTCCCGCAGGTTCCGCACGCGGTACCGCACGGAGAAGTACCGGGTGTTCTCCAGGGCGGAGATCAAGGCGCGGCTTTCCGCGGTGAGGGACTGGTCCCACACCGCGGTGGGCTGGTGCAGCACCTCGTTGCTCAGGTAGCCGTACAGGATGAGCTGGACCACTGGCAGGGTGAGCATGGTGACCAAGGTCCGTCGGTCCCGGCGCAGCTGCGCCACCTCCTTGCGCACCACGCTCCACAGCCGGCGTCCGCTCACGCGCGCTCCTCCAAGGCTTCCACCAGGCGCACGAACACGTCCTCCAGGGAAGGCGGCACCACGGCCACACCGTGCACCACCACGCCCCGCTCCCACAGCTCCCTGGCCACGGACTCCGCCGCCTGCACATCCCGTACGACCACGTGCAGGGCTGCCCCCCAGAGCCCTGCTTCCCGAACCGCGGGGTGGGCTTCCACCCACCGCAGGGCCTCCGCCGGGCGGTCCGTCTGCACCTCCAGCACGACGCCGTCCATGGAGCGGCGCCGGATCTCCTCAGGGGACCCCTGGGCGATGATGCGGCCCCCGTACAGGAACGCCACCCGGTCGCAGTGCTCCGCCTCGTCCATGGCGTGGGTGGTGACCAGCACCGTGGTCCCCTCCCGCGCGAACCGGTGGATCCGCTCCCAGAACTGCCGCCGCGAGAGCGGGTCCACGCCCGCCGTGGGCTCGTCCAGCACCAGCACCGGCGGCCGGTGCAGAACCGCGCAGCCCAGGGCCAGCCGCTGCCGGTAACCTCCGGGCAGGGCTGCCACCCGTTCGTCGGCGCGCTCCGCGAGCCCGGAACTGTCCAGCCACTCCCGCACCCGACGCCGGGCCTCCGGGAGCGCCAGCCCGTACGCACCCGCGTAGAACTCCAGGTTCTCCCGCACCGTGAGGTCCGCCCACAAGCTGAACCGCTGGGACATGTACCCGATGCGCTGCTTGACGGCTTCCCGGTGGCGGCGCACGTCCAGCCCCAGCACCTCCGCGGTGCCCTGCGTGGGGTCCAGCAGCCCGCACAGCATGCGCACGGTGGTGGACTTGCCCGCGCCGTTGGGCCCGAGGAAGCCCCAGATCTCGCCCCTCCGGATCTCGAAGCTCACGTGATCCACGGCCAACACGTCCCCGAACCGCCGGGTCAACTCGGTGGCCCGCACCGCCACAGGTTCTGCCATTTACGCCTCCGAAAGACGCGCCACGAACACGTCCTCCAGGGACGGCACCACCGCGCGGCAGCTCTCCACGCGGACCTGGTCCCGCTCCAGGGCGCGCCGCAGGGCTTCCGCGTCAGCTCCCTCGTACCACACGCGGTCCCGGCTGCCGAACACGTGGAGGCCCCTGACCTCCGGCAGGGCCCTGAGCACGGCGTGCGCCCGCGCCCGGGGCTGTGCGGCCACCTCCACCACCACTCCCGGGAGGCTGTCCCGAAGCGCCTGGGGGGTGCCGCAGGCCAACACGCGTCCGCGGTGCAGCAACGCCACCCGGTTCGCCCGCTCTCCCTCCTCCACGTAGGGAGTGGTGACCACCAAGGTGATCCCCTGGCGGGCAAGGTCGTACAGGTTCCGCCACAGCTGGCGGCGGGAAACGGGGTCCACGCCCGTGGTGGGCTCGTCCAGCAGCAACACCTGAGGTCGGTGCAACAAGGCACAGGCCAGCGCCAGCTTCTGCTTCATGCCCCCGGAAAGAGCCCCGGTGAGCCGGCCTTCCACTCCGCCCAGGCGGAAGTCGTCCAGCAACTTCCTCGCGCGCTGCTCGAACACCGGCGGGGGCACTCGGTACAGGTCCGCGAACAGGCACAGGTTCTCCCACACGGTGAGATCCCCGTACAGCCCGAACTGCTGGGGCACGTACCCCGCCTGCTCGCGGACCGCCTCCGGCTGCCGCCGCACGGACCGGCCCGCCACCCACGCGTCCCCTTCCGAAGGCTCCAGCAGGCCGCACAGCACCCGGAGCAGGGTGGTCTTGCCGGCGCCGTCCGGCCCCACCACCACGAACACCTCGCCCCGCGCCACCTCCAGATCTACGTGGTCGAGGGCCAGCCGGGGACCGAACCTCCGGACGAGCCCTGTGCAGCGAACCGCGGCGTCCTCTGCCACCGTCGGTCTCAGGGCTGGGCGACGAAGATGCGGGCGTCCGCGGGTAGGCCGGGCTTCAACAGGCCCTGGGGGTTTGCCACCCGCAGCTTCACTGCGAACACCAGCTTGGTGCGCTCCTCCTTGGTCTGCACGTTGCCCGGCGTGTACTCGGGCTTCTGGCTCACCTCGGCCACCCACGCGGGGAACGCGCGGTCGGGGAACGCGTCTACGTGCACTTCTGCGCGCTGGCCCAGCCGCAACTTCCCGAAGTCCGTCTCCGACACGAACACCCGCAGGTAGGGGCGCGCTAGGTCCGCCACCGTGAGAACCACGGTGCCGGGCAGGACGAAGTCCCCTACCTCCGCGGCGCGCGACACCACCACCCCACCCAGGGGCGCCTGCAGCCGGGTGTGGGAGTGCGCGATGCGGGCCAGGCGGAGGGAAGCCTGCGCCTGGTCCAGCTGGGAACGGGCCAGCTGGACCTCCCGCTCCCGCTGCTGGACCAGCCGCCGCTGCGCCTGCACACTCTCCAGGGCCGCGCGCGCCTGGCGCACCGCGGCGCGAGCGGCCTCCACCTGTCGCTCCGCGCCCTCCCGCTGTTGCGTGACGGCCTCCACCTGTGCCCGGGCCGCCTGAGCGGCCTCGCGGGCCGCGTCCACCTGCTGCGCGGCGATGGCCCCGCTCGCCAGGAGCTGCTCTGCTCGGCGCCAGTCGGCCTCCGCCCGCTCGAGGTGCGCCTGTGCCGCCTCGAGGTTCGCTTCCACGGCCTGCTTCTGCGCCCGCGCCGCGGCCTCCGCCGCCTCCGCGGCCGCCAGCTGGGCTCGTGCCTGCTCCACCTGTGCATGGGCTGACTGCCGCTGGCTGTGCGCGGCGATGCGGGACTGCGGCACCTTCACGTCCGCCGCCGCAACCCCGGCCTGCGCCTGGCGCAGGGCCGCCCGGAGCTGGTCGCGCTGCAAGGCCAAAGCCGCCTGGGCCTGCTGCCACCGAGCCCACGCGGCCCGGACGGCTGCCTCCGCCTGCGCCACCTGAGCTTCGAGCTCGTCGGGGTCTAGCTCGGCCACCACCTGACCCGCCCGCACGGAGTCTCCCTCCCGCACCAGGACACGCACCAGGCGGCCGGCGATGCGCGGGGTCACATCCACCTGCGTGGCCTCCACGGTCCCGGACACCTCCAACACCTCCTGGGACCCTCCAGGCGGGCGGCGGGCGGCGTACAGCGCGCCCACCACCAACACCGCCAGCATCCCTGCCAGGACCGCGCGCCGGGCCGTGGCACCCCGTCGAACGCCGCTTACGCTCCGGAAGCCTCCACGGGGAGCACGAAGGTCTGCAGGGCGGGCGGCCGCAGGTAGCCCTCCTTCAGCTTCTCCAGCGCCCGCAGGAAGCCCGGCACCTGCCCGTCCTCCAGGGCTGCGAACAGCACGTGGTTGGTTCCCGGCCAGATGGGGGTCCCCAGCCGCAGCCCCTTCCGGCCGAATCCCACCGCGCCCTCCAGCTTCGTCCAGCCCGGGAGCTCTAGCTCCCTCAGCAGCTCGGTCACCGAGTCGTCCATGCCCGCCTCGTACACCACCACCACCAGCTTCATCGTCCCGCCTCCTCCGCCACCTCCGGGACGGGCGCAACTTTCCGCCTGGAGGCGCCGAGAACCCACGCCCGCAGGTCGTCCAGGAGGGTGTAGGTGACGGGGATCACCACCAGGGTGAGCACGGTGGACCACGTGAGGCCGCCGATGACCGCCCACGCCAGGGGCGACCGCAGCTCCGACCCTTTCCCGAACTCCAACGCCACGGGCAGGCTCCCCAGTACCACCGACAGCGTGGTCATGATCACCGGCCGCAGACGGGTGGGGCCCGCCCGCAGGACGGCCTCCGTGCGGTCCAGTCCGCGGGCCCGCAGGGTGTTGGTGTAGTCCACCAGCAGGATGGAGTTCTTCATCACGAGGCCCGTGAGCAGGATGAACCCGATGGCGCTCACCAGGGACAGGCTCTTCCCCGTGGCCAGCAGGGCCAGAATCCCTCCCACCCACGCCAGGGGCAGGGCCAGCATGATGGAGAAGGGGGTGAAGGTGCTCTCGAACAGGGCCGCCAGCAGGATGTACACCAGCACCACGCCCAGGCTGAGGGCGAACACGAAGGTCCCACCGGCCTCCGCGATCTGCTCCGCCTGCCCTCCGAACTCCACCGCGACCCCCGGGACCCGCAGGTCTGCCAGGGCCTGCGCGGCCAGCCGGTTGACGTTGCCGGCGAACGCCCCGGGCTGCAGGTTGGCGGTCACGGTCACCACCCGCTGCCGGTTGCGGCGGTCGATCTGCGTGGGGCCCAGGCCCGGCTCCACCCAGGCCACGTCCCGCACGTACACCGGTCGGCCGCCCACGGTGGCCACCAGGAGGTCCGGCAGGTCGGAGGGCCTCAGGGGACGTCCGTCCCGCACCATGCGGACGCGCACGGGCACCTCTTCTCCGTCCAGGCGCAGCTGGGTGTCCGTGCTGCCCTCCACCGCGTTCCGCAGAACCGCGGCCACGGCACCGGTGCTGAGCCCCAGCTGGGCCGCCCGGTCTCGATCCACCCGCACCTGCAGCTCCGGCCGCCCGATGCGCACGCTCACGTCCACGTCCCGGGTACCCGGCACCGCCCGCAGCCGCCGTGCTACTTCGTCCGCGGTCCGCGCCAGCAGCTCCAGGTCGTCACCCAGCACCCGCACCTCCACCGGCCGCGTAGGGCCCGCCACCTGGGCGGTGGAGAACACCACCCGCGCCCCGGGGATCTGGGTGGTCTCCGGAGCCCCCTGCAGCTCCCGCAGGACGTCCAGGTCCCGCCGGCGGCGGTGCTCTCTCAACCGGATGATCATGCTGGCGTACTGGGGCCCCGTCTCCGCGAACTGGCCCGCGGTGCCCACGTTGGTGATCACATCCTCCACCTCCGGCACCTGCCGCACCCGGGCCTCCACCCGCGCGGCTACCTCCGCGGTGCGGGCGAGGCTGGTGCCCGCGGGCAGCTCGATGCGGGCCGAAAGAACCCCCTGGTCCACGGTGGGGACGAACTCGAACCCCAGCCGGCCCGCCAAGGGGAACACCACCGCCACCGACAGCACGCCCAGCAGCACCACAGTACCGCGACGGCGCAGGGCCCAGCGCAGCAGCCCTTCGTAACGGGCGTCCAGCCAGCCGTAGAACCGGTCCACGGGCGCGAACAGGCGGGCCGTAAACCCCCGGGCCTCCGGCTCGTGCCCGGTCCTGCGGGGCAGCCAGCGGGCGGCCAGCATGGGCGTGAGGGTGAACGCCGCGAACAGGCTGAACAGGGTCACCGTGGCCACCGTGAGGCCGAAGGGCCGCAGCAGCTGTCCGAATATACCGCCCGACAGGCCCAAGGGCACGAACACCACCACGTCCACCAGGGTGATGGCCACCGCGGCCAGGCCGATCTCCCCCCGTCCGTTCACCGCGGCCTCCGCGGGCGGCTCGCCCTGCTCCAGGTGGCGGTGGATGTTCTCCAGCACCACGATGGAGTCGTCCACCAGGATCCCGATAGCCAGCGACAGCCCCAGGAGGGTGAAGAAGTTGAGGGTGAACCCCAGGGACGCGATCACCACAAAAGACGCCAGCAGGGAGGTCGGGATGGCCAGGAACACGATGAAGGTGTTCACCGCGTCGTGCAGGAACAGGAACACGATGCCGGACGCTAGGACCACGCCCAGCACCAGGGCCAGGAACACGTCGTTGACCGCCTCACGGGTGAAGGTGGAGGCGTCGTTGGCCACGGTGATGTGCAGGTCCGGGTACAGCCGCCGTACCCGCTCCAGCTCCCCCTTCACCGCGTCCGCCACCGCGATGGTGTTGGCGTCCGCGGCCTTCCGCACCAGCAGGGTCACGCTCTCCCGTCCGTTCAGGCGGCTCAGCTGGGTGCGGTTCGCCACCCCGTCTTGCACCCGCGCCACGTCGGCCACCCGCACGGACCCGCCTCCGGGCAGAGGAAGCCGGACCTCCTCCACCTCGCGCACGCTGCGGAACTCGCCGAGGGCGCGGACGGACAGCTGCCGGCCACCCTCCCGCAGGGAGCCCGCGGGCACGTTAAGGTTTTCCTGCACCAGGGCAGCGGTGAACTGCGGGAGGCTCAACCCGTAGGCCTGCAGCCGGTCCCGGTCCACCTCCACCTGAACTTCCCGGGACTGCCCGCCGATGACCTCCACGTTGGCCACCCCCGGGACCTGCTCCAGCCGGCTCCGCACCCGGTCGTCGACCAGCTCCCGCAGGTCCCGGGGCGAGCGGGCGTCGCTGGTGACCGACAGGGACAGGATGGGGAACGCGGAGAAGCTGAACCGCTGCACCACGGGCGCCCGCGCGTCCCGCGGCAGCTGCGCCCGGACCGCCTCCAGCTTCTCCCGGACCGCGCCGGTGGCGGCGTCCAGGTTGGTGCCCAGGACGAACTCCACCAGGACCAACGACAGGGCTTCCTGGCTGCTCGCTTGAATCTGCCGCACCCCGGAGACCGTCCCCACCGCGTCCTCAATGGGTCGGGTCACCGCGGTTTCTACCTCCTGCGGACCTGCGCCGGGGTAGACGGTCACGATGGACACCACGGGGAACTCGATGTTGGGCAGCAGCTCCACCGGCATGCCCCACAGAAGGCGTAGGCCGATGACACCCAGGGCCACCCAGGCCATGAGCACCAGGATGGGCCGTCGGATGCTGAGCCGGGTCAGCCACACGGCGCACCCCTCACCGGATGACGGTCACGGGATCCCCGTCCCGCAACAGCGTCTGGCCAGAGACCACCACCTGGGTGCCCGGCGAAAGACCCTGGACCTCCACCCACCCGCCGGAGGACAGGCCAGTCTGCACCGGCCTGCGCCGGGCCGCCCCGGAGTCCACCACGAAGACGTACCGCCGGCCGCCCTCGTACCTCAGCGCCTCCTCCGGGACCGCCACCACCCCAGCCCTGGACGCCACCGTGATCCGGCCCCGGGCGAACATGCCTGGCCGCAGGGCACCGTCCCGGTTGGGAACCCGCACCTTCACCAGGAAGGTGCGCGTCCGGGCGTCGGCGGCCGGAGACCACCCCTCCACCCGCCCCGGGAAGACCCGGCCGGGCAGGGCGTCCACCGAAAGCTGAACGGGCTGGCCTACCCGGACCGCGCGGATCTGTGTTTCCGAGACGGACAGCTGGACCCTCACGGTGGACGTGTCTGCCAGCACCAGAAGCGGCACCCCAGGCGCTACGTACTCGCCCGGGTCGACCCGCCGTTCCACCACCACGCCGGAAATCGGAGCGCGCAAGGCGGTGTACTGCAGCTGCAGGCGCGCCAAGCGCAGCGCTGCCTCCGCCTGCTGCAGGGCGGCCTGCGCCTGCTCCACGTCCCGCTGCCGGATGGCCACCTGCTGTGAGGCCGTTCGGGCCAGCCGTAGGGCGGCTTCCGCGGCCCGGAGCTGTTCCTGGGCGGCCTGCTGCTGGGCCTGGGCCGCCTCGTGCTGGGCCCGGGCGGCTTCCGCGGCTGCCCGGGCCGCGTCCACCTGCTGCGCGGGGACAGCACCCTGGCTTGCGAGCTGCTGCACCCGCTGCAGGTCTGCTTCCGCCCGCGTGCGCTGGCTCGCCGCCAGCTGCACCTGCGCCCCGGCGGCCGCCGCCTGTGCCCGGGCGGCGTCCACCGCGGCCTGCGCCTGCTGAACTTGGTGGCGGGCGGTGTCCGCGGCCAGCTGTCGTGCCGCCAGCGCCTGCAGCACCCGTGCGCGGGCGGCGTCCACCGCGGCCTCGGCCTGCCGGACCTGCTCCTCCAGGTCGGAGGAATCCAGACGTACCACCACCTGGCCGCGGCTTACGGGGCTGCCCTCGTCCACGGCCACCTCCACCACCCGGCCCGGGATACGCGCCACCACGTCCGCGTTGAGCACGGCCTGCACCGAACCCGCCGCCTCCACCACCTGCTCCAGGGTGCGGCGCTGCACCGCGCGCACCTCCACCGCCACCGGCGGGGGGCTGCCCGCGGGCTGGCTCGGCGCAGGACCCGCACAGCCACCCGCGGCCACCAGCAACAACAGCCAACCCAGTCGCCTCATGACCGCCTCCTCACAGAGCCCCTGTGGCCAGCAGCAGCTGCAGCCGCGCCAGGTTGTGGTTGAAGCGTGCTGCCGCCAGCGCCACCTCCGCCTGCGCCAGCTGCGCCTGCGCGCTCACCAGCTCTAGAGACGTCCCCACACCTGCCTCGAACCGCACCCTCGCGATGCGCAGCGCCTCCCGGGCCTGCTCCACCCCGCGTTCCGCGGCCGCCAGCTCCGGGCCGGCCTGCTGGAGGCTCCACCAGGCCTGGCGTACTTCCAGCTCCACCCGCTGGCGGGTCTGCGCTTCCAACAGTTGCAGCTGCTGCAGCCGCAGCTCCGCCTCGCGCACCCGCTGCTGGGTGATCCCGCCGTCGTGCAGGGACAGGGTGACCGCCAGGGTCACCGACCAGGAGCTGGCCACGCGGGAGGTGGGCCCCGACCAGTCGTACTGCGCCGCCAGGGCCACGTTGGGCCGGCCGCCGGTGCGGGCGAGCTCGATGCTGGCGCGGGTGGCCTCCGCGCGGGCCCGCAGCTCCTCCAGCTCCGGACGCTGCCGCAAGGCCCGCTGCACGAACTCCGCTAGACTCCCCTCCACCGGCTGCACCCGCAAGGCGTCCGTGGGCTCGATGGCCACGTCCAGGGGCAGGTTCACCAACGCCGCCAGGGCAGACTGGGCGTTGCCCACCTGAGCCTGCGCCCGGGCCAGGGCCTGCTGTGCAGTGGCCAAGCTCACCTCGGCCTGCAGCACGTCGAAGGGTGCTGCCACCCCTGCGGCCAGCCGGGCCCGGGCCACCCGCACCGACTCCTCCGCGGCAGCCACCGCGCGGCGGGACGCGGCTTCGTTCTCCCGGGCCACCAGCAGCTGCAGGTACGCCTGCTGCACCTGGAACACCAGCTGCTGTTTGGCCCTCTCCAGGGCCGCCCGCGCACCCCGCACGTTGGCCTCCGCCAGGGCCACCTGGGCTTCCAACCTCCCGCCGGTGTACAGGGGGTACTGGGCGGACAGGCGCAGCAGCACCTGGTTCGCCTCGGGAGGAGGCAGCTGCACGGTGACCGTAGGGGGAGACGGCGCGAACGGGTTTGGGAAACTCAGGGTCTGCCCGGGCTGCTGCAGGTACGTGTAGGATCCCGTGAGCGCGAGCTGGAAAGAAAGCGCGGCGCGTGCCTGCGCCAGCTGTGCTTCCGCAACCGCCACGTCCAGGGCCGCGGCGCGTAGGCCGACGTTCTGTTGGAGGGCCAGGGCAGCGGCTTCCGCGAACGACAGCCGGCGGGGTGCTTCCTGCGCGCCCGCCCGGCCGACCGCGCACGCCACCACCGCCGCCAAAACCACCGCCGTGCGCCTCACCGACGGCCTCCCGGAGACGGTTCTGCGGTTCGCGGGGTGCGGGGCAGCAGGCCGTACAGGACGAACCGGGCTACCTCCCGGGCCACCTCCTCCACCGCATAACGTTGGAACAGCGGCTTGGGGTCGTAGCGGTCGAACAGCACCAGTCCCCGGAGCAGCGCCCCGAGGGCCCGGACCACCACCTCCGGGTTCAGCTGCGCCAGCGCGCCCCGTTGCACGCCCCGCTGCAGCACCCGCATCACCTCCTCCAGGAACTCCCGCAGCCGCGCCCGCACCCGCCGCCGGAACTCCGCGTCCACGTCCGCCCGGTGCATCACCAGCCGAAAGAAGGCGCCGTGCCGCATAAGGGTCAAAAACTGGTCCCGGAACACCGCCGCCAGCATCTCTTCCTCCGTCCCCGGGGCTGCGGCCTCCGCCCGCCGGAGGGAGGGCAGCACCGTGGACACCGCGGCCTCCTCCCAGGCGGCGAGCAGCAGGTCCCGTTTGCTGCGGAAGTACAGGTACACGGTGCCCTCCGCCAGGCCCGCCCGCCGGGCGATGGAGCGCACCGTGGCTTCCCCGTAGCCGCGGGCGGAGAACACCTCCAAGGCCGCCCGCGCGATCTGCTGCCGCCGTTCCCGGGTCAGGGCCCTGCGGGCCTGTGCGGTGAGCCGCGCCAAGGTGAGCACCTACTCAGGATGAATGAGCACACGTTCATCTATGTGCCGCGCGCGGCCGCGGGCTGTCAAGCGATTCGGGAAACCGCTCAGCGGATGGCCAGGACTTGGTCGCTGGGCCGGACCACGGGCTGGCCCCGGCGGTCGGTCCCCTCGAACACCAGCAGGGCGAAGTAGTCGTCCACCAGCTTGTGGCGGGGCTCCCGGGAGGCCACCAGGACGCCCATCCCCACCACCTCCGCGCGGAACTCCCGCATCAGGTCCACCACACCGCGCGCGGTCCCCCCGCCCCGGACGAAGTCGTCGACGAACAGCACCCGCTGGCCTTCCCGCACCGCCCGCAGGGGAAGCGTCATCTGCTGCAGCATGCGGGAGGAGCCCGACACGTAGTTCACCGTGACCGCGGGCCCCTCCGTCACCCGTCCCGCCCGGCGAATGGTGATCATGGGCACGTGGAACGCCCGGGCGGTCATGAACGCCACGGGGATCCCCTTCACCTCCATGGCCAGCACCACGTCCGGGCGGCGGTCGGCGAAGTAGGTGGCGAACGCCTCGCCTACCTGCTCCACCACCGCGGGGTTGGACAACAGGTCCGACGTGTACAGGAACCCGCCGGGAAGTAACCGCGCCGGGTTCGACAGCTTGGCCGCCAGCTCCTCCGCCAGCTGGCGGATCCGGGCGGGATCGCGGTGCGGGACGAACCGCACGCCTCCCGTGGCCCCACTCAACGTCTCAATGCGGCCCAGCCCGAACCGCTCGAACACCCGCCGCAGGCTCGCCACGTCCTCGCTCACCGTGCTCTTCGCCGCGCCCAGGGCTTCCACGAAGGTGCTGAGCCGGTGGATCCGGTAGGGCTCCGCCTGCAGGGCATGGGCGATGGCGATCATCCGCTCGCCCCTGCGCAGGCGGTGCTGCCCGCCGCGGCCCTGCTTGCGCGCACGTCCTGGGGAGCTCATGCCCGCAGCAACACCTGCTCCGCCACCTGCAGGTTTTGGGGCTTGTCCGCGTCCACGTCCAGCGCCACCTCGGGGTCCGGGCACACCACCGCCGCGCCCCGCAGCCCCGTAAGCTCCCGCGCCCGACGCTCCACGTCCGCCACCGTGAGCCGGCCCGTGAGGTACTTCACCACGTAGCCGCCGCCGAACAGGGAGGCCAGCCGGGCTGGATTCTTGCGCGCCTCCACCGCCTGTTGCAGCAGGGGGCGCACGCGTTCCAGCACCGCGGGCCGGAACAGCACCAGGCTGCTGCCGGTGAAGAAGCCCTCCCGCACCCGCACGAAGGTCTTGCGGGCTCCCGGGTAGCGGGCCTCCAGGTCCTCCCGGCGCACGATCCCGTAGTAGAAGTCCGCCTCGCGGGATTCGCATGCCTGCAGGAAGCTGTCCACGGCCTTTCCCGTCAACAGCGGCAGGTCCGCGGCGCAGGCCAGCACCCACTCGGCCTGGTCCAGGGCCCGTGTGGCCGCCTCCACGTTGGCGAGCAGGTCGCCCCGATCCTGGAGCACCCAGTCCGCGAGCCGCGTCACCTCCTCCGGCGGCGCTGCGGGGACGACCAGGACCATCCTGCGCACCCGCTGGCTCGCCCGCACGGCCTCCAGCACCCGTTGCACCAGGGGCTTGCCCGCCACGGGCAGGAACGCTTTGTTGGGCACGCCCTCGGGCAAGCCTCCCTCTCGTCCTCCACCGGCGAGGACCGCCGCGTCCACCGCCGCCTTCGGGGTCACCGTTCCAGCTCCGCGAAGGTGCGGGTCAACAGCACCTCTCCGTCCACGTGGCCCTGCAGCGCCTCCCACGCGCGCCGGGCTTCCGCCTCCCCTGAGAACAGGCCGAACACCGCGGGCCCGGTTCCGCTCATGCTGGCGCCCAGGGCGCCTGCCTCCAGCAGCCGCCGCTTCAGCTCCGACACCTGGGGGTAGCGGCGGGAGACCAGCGGTTCGAACACGTTGCACAGCTCCTGGGCCACCGCGGCCACGTCCTCCGCCCGCAGGGCATCCACCAGCCGGCCGGTGTCGGGCCGACGGGTGATCCCCGCCAGATCCAGGTTCGCGTAGGCCCAGGCGGTGGACACCTCCGCGTCCGGGCACGCCAGCACCACCCACGTGGTGGGCAAGGTCGGCAGGTAGCGCAGCCGCTCGCCCCGTCCCGTGGCGAGGGCCGCCCCGCCCACCAGGAAGAACGGCACGTCAGACCCCACCTGGGAGGCCAGCTCCAGCAGCTGGCCGTGGTCCAGGCGCAGCTTCCACATCTGAGCCAGCCCCAGCAGGGTCACCGCGGCGTCGGAGGAGCCGCCGCCCAGGCCGGAGGCCGGCGGGATCCGCTTGTGCACCTCGATGTGGACTCCGCGGTCTGTACCCGCCGCCTCCCGCAGGAGCTGGGCGGCACGGAACACCAGGTTCTGCTCGTCGGTGGGCACCCGCCGGTGGTCGCACGCTACCCGGATCCCACCCGGTGCCTCCCGCAGGACCACAGTGTCGTGCAACTCCACGGTGTGCAGGACGGTCTCCACCTCGTGGTACCCGTCGTGCCGGCGGCCCAACACATCCAGACTCAGGTTCAGCTTCGCGTACGCGTTTAGCCGGAGTTCCTTCACGGGACCTCCCCCTTCCCTCAACGGAAACGGGGACGGCCCCGGATCTCCTTCCACCGGAAGCCGTCCCCGTGCCCACGGCCCGCACCCACGGCGGCTGGTCCGTCACCCGAACCCTCCCCTGCTGCCGGGCACCCGCGTGGTTGTTCCTCGCACGCGTGCAGGATTCCTACCGAACGGGTGGTCGCCACCTTCAGGTCGGAGCCGGTTTACGGTATGCTGTGGAATCGTGCAGACCGCAGAACCTGCCGCCGTCCCCGCGCCGCCTGCGCCGAGAGCGTGGTTCCGCCGGGCGCTGGCCTGGGTGGTACCAACCCTGTTCGGGCTGTTCGCGGCGTTCCTGGTGGCCTCCGCGGGGGCGGTGCTGATGCGCACGGAGTGGGTCAGCCGGGACGGGCGGATGGCGTTCCCCCTCCAGGTGCGCCAGCGGGTCAACGTGCTGGTGATGGGGGTGGACGTGACGCTGAACAACCGGCGGCAGCCGGTGAACCTGGCCCGTTCGGACGCCCTCCTGTTGGCCACCTTCGACCCGCAGACGCGCACCGCGGCCTTCCTGTCCATCCCACGGGACACGCGGGCCGCCATCCCCGGCCACCGCGGCTGGTGGAAAATCAACGCCGCCTACGCCCTCGGCGGGCCGGAGCTCACCATCCGCACCGTGGAGCAGCTCCTGGGGGTCCCCGTGCACCGCTACGTGAAGCTGGGCCCGCACTCCTTCGCACGGCTCATCGACGCCGTCGGCGGAGTGTGGGTGGACGTGGAGCGGGACCTGCACTACGAGGACTGGTGGGCCGGCCTGCGCATCGACCTGAGGAAGGGACGGCAACTGCTGTCCGGCCAACAGGCCATGGGCTACGCGCGGTTCCGCCACGACCCGCTTGGTGACATCGCCCGGGTGCAGCGGCAGCAGAAGGTGGTGCAGGCTCTGTTCCACAGGCTCAAGGAGCCGCAGACGTGGCTGCGGGCGCCCCAGATCCTGCAGGCGGTGGCGGAGAACACCCACACCAACCTCACCCCGCACGAGGTGGCGACCCTCGGCTGGTTCCTCCGCTCCCTGGGACCGGAGCGGATCCGGACGGACACCCTTCCCGGCCACTTCGCGCCCCTGTTCTGGGAACCCGAACCGCAGAAGGTCCAGGCGCTGGTCCTGGAGCTGTTCTACGGACTGCGGCCGGAGGAGGTATCCCGCACCACGGTGGTGGTGCACAACGCCAGCGGGATCCCTGGCACGGGGTTGCAGGCCGCAGAGCGGCTGCGTCGGATGGGCTTCCAGGTAGTGCGGGTGGACTCCGCTGCGGGCGAACGGACGTACACCGCGGTCGTGTCCACGCGGGGCGACGCGGCGCTGGCCCGTGCGGTGCGGGAGATGCTCGGCGTGGGCGCCACCGCCGCTCGGCCGCAGCCCGACGCGCAGGCCGACCTCGTGGTGCACGTGGGCGTGGACTACGCCCGCCGGCTGCGGCAGCTGTCTGGAACACCCCCCACCTCCCCCTGAGGGGGCTCCGGGGCGCGCCGCTAGCGGCCCAAGGCCCGGGCCACGGCCGCAAACTCCGCCACGGAAAGTGTTTCGCCGCGCCGCCGCAGTTCCACGCCCGCAACCCGTGCGGCTTCCTGCACCGGCTCTCCCAGGGCGGCCCACGCCCTGTGCAGCTGCTTGCGCCGCTGCCCGAAGGCGGCGCGCGCCAGGGACCGGAACAGCCCGTAGTCCACGTCTGCGGGACGCGGGCGCGGTCGCAGGACCACCACCGCCGAGGTCACCTGGGGAGGCGGCACGAAGGCGCCCGGAGGGATCCGAAACGCCACCCGCACGTCCGCGTGGAACCTCACCAGCACCGAAAGCAGCCCGTACTCCGCGCTGCCAGGAGGGGCAACGAGCCGGCGCGCGACCTCC
>JANXBY010000036.1 GCA_025060455.1 Armatimonadota bacterium | reverse complement strand
CTGAGCCTGGAACCCGGGAAGACGGAGACAGTGGTTCTGCGGGCAGAGCGGCCGGGCGTGTACCCCTTCTACTGCACGGAGTTCTGCTCCGCGCTGCACCTGGAGATGATGGGGTACCTGGAGATCGAGCCGTAGCGAAGCGGGGGGGGGGGCGGGCACAGCCCGCCGCCCCCCTCGAGTTGGGTTCTGGGAGGTGTGCGGTTGAGCGCGGAGACGCGGGGACGCGGCGGTACGCGACGGTGGCTGCTGGTGGCGGCTGGGCTGCTGGCGGCCTCCTTGTTGTTTCCGTACTGGCAGCTGAGCCTGTACGCGCCCCAGTACCCCGGGGGTCTGCGGGCGATGGTCTACCTGACCCACGTGGCGGGGGACGCGCAGGAGATCAGTAACCTGAACCACTACATCGGCATGAAGCCCCTGGAGGAAGCGGCGCGCGTGGAGCGGGCGCTGGCGGTCCCGTTGGTCCTGGTGTTCGGAGTGCTGGCGGTGGCATCGGGCACCCAGCGAGGACCCTGGCGCTGGCTGCTGCGGTTGCCCTTGGTGCTGTTCCCGCTGGGCTTCTTCGCGGACTTGAGTGCGTGGCTGTGGTACTACGGCCACTCCATGGACCCTGCAGCCCCCATCCGCCTGGAGCCCTTCATGCCTGTGGTCCTGGGCACCGGGATGATCGCCCAGTTCCGGACCGTGGCCAGCTTCCACGTGGGCTTCTACTTGGCGCTGCTGGCAAGTCTGGTGGCGCTGTACGACCTGTACTGTACGCAGCCGGGGGCGGAGCGGGCGCGACGTGTAGCGGGGCCCGCGGAGGTGGCGGCCCGTTGAGCTGGCTGTGGGTGGGTCTGCTGCTGGCGGCGCTGCCCGGGGCGGGGGCCCCGGCCAACCTGCAGGTTCTGGTGGACGCGGCTCCCGCGGGCTCGGACGTGGTCGTGCGCGGGGTGGTACGAGGTCCGGTGGTGGTGCGCAAGCCGCTCCGGGTCGTGGGAGAGCCGGGGGCGGTGGTGGACGGGGGCGGGGAGGGGACCGTGGTGCGGATCGAAGCACCGGGTGTGTACCTGGGCCGGCTGCGCATCCGAGCCAGCGGCTCCGAGCTGAACACGGAGGACGCGGGGGTGTTCGTGGGGGCGCCTGGGGCGGTGCTGGAGGACTTGGTGCTGGAGGACGTGCTGTTCGGCCTGAACCTGAAGCAGGCGGACGGGGCGTTGGTGCGGCGGGTACGGATCTCCGGAAAGCCCCTGCCCCTGAACCGGCGGGGCGACGCGGTGCGGCTGTGGTACAGCCAGCGGGTCGTCCTGACGGACGTGCAGGTGGAGGGCATGCGGGACGTCCTGCTGTGGTTCACGGAGGGGTCGGTCCTGCACCGGCTGCGCGTGCGCCACTCCCGCTACGGCGTCCACTACATGTACGCACACCGCACGCCTTTGCTGGACAGCATCCTGGAGGGGAACGCCGTAGGCGCGTACGTCATGTACAGCACGGGCGCCCGGTTGGAGGGGAACCGCTTCCTCCACAACCGGGACGTGCCGGGGGTGGGGCTGGCCTTCAAGGAGTCGGACGAGGTACAGGTGCGCGCCAACGCGCTGGTGGGAAACCACGTGGGGCTGTACCTGGACGCCACCCCCATGGGCGGGGAGGGCCGGGGCCGGTTCGATGGGAACGTGGTGGCGGGCAACGGCGTGGGTGTGGTCCTGCTGAGCAACGTCACCGGCAACACCTTCACGGGCAACGTGTTTGAGGCCAACGGCGAGACGGTGCGTACGGAAGGGGGGGCCAACGCCCGCAACCGGTGGTGGGAGGGAGGCCGCGGAAACCGGTGGGACGGGTACGTGGGCCTGGACCTAGACGGGGACGGCGTGGGGGACGTCCCGTACCGGCTGAGGAGGTGGTTCGAGTCGGTCACGGAAACCGTCCCCTCGGCCCGCGTGCTCTACGGCAGTCCCGCGGTGGCTGCCCTGGAGCGCGCGGCCCAGGCGGTACCCCTGTTCCCGCCGCAGGTGGTGCTGGAGGACCCGTACCCGTTGATCCGGCCGGAGGCTGCCGACCGCTTCGCGCACGCGGAGCGGTCCGCCACGTTCGCCGCCGCCTCGGCGGGGTTGGCCGCCCTGGGCGCCGGCGGGCTTTGGTGGGCGGGTCGGCGAAGGACGTGGGAGGTGGGTCGGTGATCGCGTGGCGCCACGTGACCGTACGCTACAGGGGTCAGCGGGTGGTGGACGGTCTGACCTTGGAAGTGCGGGCGGGACAGCGGGTCGCCTTGGTGGGACCCAACGGCGCGGGCAAGACCACGCTGCTGCGGACCCTGCTCGGCCTGGTGCAGTACGAGGGTGTGGTGGAGGTGGACGGGCTGGACGCGCGCCGACGGCCCGTCGAAGCCCGCCGGCAGGTGGGCTACGTGCCGCAACTGCTGGCGTTCCCGCAGCACCTCAGCGCCGCGGAGGTTGTGGCCCTGGCTCAAGAGCTGCGGGGGGTGCGTGCAGACCCACTGCCCTTGCTGCAGGAGGCAGGCCTCGCACCGCACGCGGGGAAACCCGTGCGCGAGCTGTCCGGAGGGATGCTGCGACGGCTGGGGGTGGCCCTGGCACGGGTGGGCGACCCGCCCGTGCTCGTGCTGGACGAGCCCACCAGCTACCTCGACCACGAGGGGGAGGGTTGGTTGTTGGACTGGCTCCGTGCCGCGGAGGGAAAGACGGTGGTGGTGGCGAGCCACCAGCTGCGTGGCCTGGACCGGCTGGTGGACCGCGTGGCGGTACTCCAGCGAGGCCGCTTGCTGGCGGACCTGGCTGCGGACGACCTGCGCAGACTGCACTGGCTCGAGGTGGTGGTGGCACCCCCCGCACCCGACCTCCTACCCGAAGAGGTGGCGGTCCTCGCGAGGCGAAACGGGGCGGTGCACCTGCGGGTACCCGACCACCGCCTTCGCGAGGTCCTCGAGGCGTTGGAAGGCCGGCCCGTGAGGGTGCACGAGCCCCCGGTGGAGGAGCTGCTCCGGGAGGTCCTGAGCTGATGGCGTGGACGGTGGTGGCGCGGTGGGACGCGCGGGCTGCCTCGCGGGACCGCTGGCTGTGGGCGCTGGCGGCGGCGTTCGGGACCATGACCCTGGCCGCGGCCGCGCTGGCGCTAACGGGGCTGCGGGTGGTGGGGCTCTCGTCCTTCGACCGGGCCGCCGCAGCGCTGGCGCACCTGTCCATGTTGTTCGTGCCCCTGATGGGGCTGGTGCTGGGCAGCCTGTGGATCGCGGGGGACCGGGAGACGGGAGCTTTGGACTTTCTGCTGGCCCAGCCCGTACACCGTTGGGCGCTGTACACGGGCCGCTACCTGGGGTTGGCCGGCGTGGTGGTGGGAGCTACGTGGGCGGGGTACGGGGCGGCGGGGGTGGTGCTCGCGTGGGGCGCCGGCACCGAGCACCTGCCGAGCTTCCTGTGGTTGGTGTTCCTGTCCACCTTGCTCGCCCTGGCCTCGCTGTCCTTGGGGCTTGCGATCTCGGCCACGTCCCCGAACCGGGGCCGGGCCCTTGGGGCAGCACTGCTGACTTGGCTGGGGCTCACCGTCCTGACGGACCTCGGAGTGCTGGCCAGTGCGGTGGCGCTGCGGCTGCCGCCGGCGGTGCTGCTGGCGCTGGCTTGTGCGAACCCCACCTCCGCGTTTCGGATCGCGGGCCTGGCGGTGGTCACCCGCTCCCCGGAGCTGCTGGGCCCAGCCGGGTTGGTGGCCACCGACCGGTTGGGTGCTGTGGGGACTGCCTTGGCGCTGTGCGCGGTCCTCCTGGCGTGGGCCGTGGGCGGCCTGGCGGTGGGTGTGCTGCGGTTCCGTAGGGCGGTGGGGCCGTGAGGGCGTTCCCGCGCAGGGGCCGGCTGACGGCTCACCACGCTCGGCGGACTGCGACATGCCTGTGGCTGGCGGCTGCCCTGTGGTTGGCAGCGTGCAGCCAGCCGGCCGCGGCGCGGGTAGAGGGGGAAGGCTGGACGGCGACCCTGGAGTGGTCCCCGCAAAGGCTGAGGTCCCTGCAGCCCGTGCGGCTGGTGCTGCGGGTGGCCGACCGGTCCGGCCGGGCTGTACGTTTGCAGGAGGTGCACGCGCAGGCGGATATGCCCGAGATGTCCCACGAACCGGAGGAGATCCGGTTTTGGCCCGCGGGAGAGGGAACCTACGAGGCGGCCCACAATTTCTCCATGGACGGTCGGTGGAGGGTGCGGGTCACGGGCCGCTGGGACCGTACACCGTTCCAGGCCACCTTCGAGCTGGCTGTGGGCGGCCCGTAGTCCGCGCGCCGGGTTGCAGCCACGGCGGAGGCGCTGACGAGCCGCGAGGAGCAGGCGCTGCAGCGGGCGCTGGAGTGGTTCGGCGGAGACCTGCTGCGGGCTATGGTGTTCGTACGCCGCTACGCCCTCCGGGACCTGGAAGGCCGGCTGCGGGAGTTCACCCCCGAACAGATGTGGGAGCGTGTGTCCGCGTTCGTGGCTCGGGCGGAGGGAGACCGCGAGAAGTGGCGCGCCCGCTTCCGGCAGCTGCTGGAAGGGTTCCGGTTTGTGCCGGGAGGTCGGATCCTGTTCGGCGCCGGCAACCCGCGGCGGGTGACCCTGTTCAACTGCTACTACGTGCCCATCCGGGAGGACTCCATCTTCGGCATCACCCGTTGGATGGCGGAGGCGGCGCGCACGTACGCCGCCGGGGGAGGCGTGGGCACCAACGTGGACGTGCTTCGCCCCCGTGGAACAGCCACCGGCAGCGCGGGGCTGGTGGCCAGCGGGCCCGTGAGCTTCATGGAGGTGTTCAGCGCCCTCACGGGGGTCATGGGCTCCGCCGAGGGGCGTCGGGGCGCCCTGATGATGACCCTGCGGGCCGACCACCCCGACGTGCTGGAGTTCGTGGCGGCCAAGTCCGACCCGCAGCGGACGCGGCTCCAGCACGCCAACGTCTCCCTGCGGGTCCCCGACCGGTTCTTCGAGGTCCTCGATGCCGACGGCGAGCTGCGGCTGTGGTTCCGCACACCCCGGGAGCTGGTGGAGCGGAAGGTTCCAGCGCGGGCTGTGTGGGAGGCCGTGGTGGAGGCTGCGTGGGCCAGCGCGGAGCCGGGACTGCTGTTCTGGGACACCGTGACCCGGGAGGCCACCGCGCAGTACGGGGGGCTGGAAGTAGAAGGCGTGAACGTGTGCGGCGAGGTCCCCATGGAGCCGTACGGGGCGTGCAACCTGGGCAGCCTCAACCTGGCGGCCTTCGTGCAGGACCCCTTCGGCCCGCATGCACAGGTGGACTGGGCAGCTTTGGAAGAGACGGCGGGGCTGGCGGTGCGGTTCCTGGACAACGTGGTGACCGTGGGCGCCACGCGGCATCCGCTCCGGGCACAGCGGCGGGCCTCCGAGCGCAGCCGACGCGTGGGACTCGGGGTGATGGGGGTGGCGGACGCCCTGGCCATGTTGGGGGTGCGCTACGGGTCGGAGGAGTCGGTGCGGTGGGTGGAGGACTGCCTGCGGCGCGTCCGGGACGCCGCGTACGCGGCCAGCGTGGAGCTGGCGCGGGAAAGGGGCCCCTTCCCCGTGTTCGACGCCCGGAATCACGAGCGCAGTCCGTTCATCCAGCGGCTGCCCGACCACCTGCGCCGGGCTCTCCGGCGGTGGGGGCTGCGCAACGCCGCCCTGCTCGCCATCGCGCCCACAGGGTCCATCTCTCTGCTGGCGGGGGTTTCCAGCGGTATCGAACCGATCTTCGGGCTGCGCTACACGCGCCTCGTGGGGGGCGTACGCCACCCGGCCGAGCACCCGCTGCTGGCCGCCTACCGGAACCGGACGGGGAGGCAGGACGCGGACTGGCCCACCGCTCACCAGGTAGACCCGCTCCGCCGCGTGCGGATGCAGGCCGCCGCGCAGCGGTACGTGGACCAGAGCATCTCCTCCACGGTGAACCTTCCGGCGTCCGCGGGCAGAGACGTGGTGGAACGCGTCTACCGTTCCGCGTGGGAGCTGGGCTGCAAGGGCATCACCGTCTTCCGGGAGGGCAGCCGGGCCGCGGTCCTGGACGCGGCCACCACCTCCCCGGTGGCGGTGTGCACGCTGTGCGAGCCAGGGTCAGGCTCCGGGGACCGCACAGAGCCCGGCTACCGCCGCGCGGTCTGCGGACAGCGGGACGCCCGGCCCACGTGAATCCCGTTGGTGACCCCGCGGACGCCGGGCACCGCCTCCACCGCCCGCTCCGCCCGCTCCCGCTCGTCCACGGTCTCCACGCAGCCGCACAGGGTCACCCAGCCCCTCTCTACACTGGTCTGGATCCGCCGGTGCTCCCGCACCGCGCGCTGTAGCGCCCGCCGGACAGCCCGGCACAGGTCCACGTCGGACTCGGGACCGCCGGTAGAGCCCGGCAGCCGCACGTGGTTCACCACGTCCAGCACCCCCGGCACGCGGTGGGCGGCCTCTTGTGCCGCGTGCTTGGCCACGGCGCTGTCCACGGTCCCGGTGAGTACCGCAATCCCGTCCTGCACCTCGACGTGCACCGCCGCCGGATCCACCCGGCCGTCCGTGGACAGCTGCCGGACCACGCTGCGGTAACGCCGGCGGTCCGCTCCCCGCGCCTCACGCATCGCGCCCTCTGGGCCACCGCCATGGTAGCCCTGTTCCACGGCACCCTTCAACCGCTGACCCGGTCAGCGGATCCAACTGAACGGCTCGCCTGCCTGCGGGGCCCGGCGGTCGTCGAACCGGTACCGGAGCTGGCTGCGCACCGACACCACGCCGTCGATGCCCGCCACCCAGCGCTCCACCAGCTCCTTGTCGGACCACCGGTCCACCGTGCCCTCCAGGTACACCACGCCGTCTTCCACCCGCACGTTCACGGTAGCCGGGTCCACCCACAGCTCACGGAGCAGGGCCTCCCGGACCGCGCGTTCCAGTTCCGCGTCCTCCCGGGCCAGCGCTTTCAGGACGTCCGCCCGGCTGACGATGCCGACCACCCGGTCGTCCCGCACCACGGGCAGCCGGTTCACCCGGTGCTTGGCCATGAGCCGCGCTGCCTCCCGCAGCGGCGTGTCCTCGTCCACGGTGATCACGGGCCACGTCATGAGGTCCTTGGCCACAAGCCCTTCCCGCTTGCGCAACCAATCCGGGTCCGGGCGGAACAACCACCCGCCCTTCTCCTCCGGGAGCTCCTTGTACAGGAGATCAGCCTCTGTGATGATCCCCACCAGCTCCCCGTGGCGGGACAGCACCGGCGCGCCGCTGATCCGGTGCGCGAGCAACACCTGGGCCACGTCCTTCACCGGCGTGTCCTCGCGCACCGTCACCACTTGCGTGGTCATGACGTCCCGGACCCGCAACCTTCCGGGACGCTCCTGAACGCTCAGCATGGCCTCCCTCCTCTCGACCACCTCCAGCGTAAGGGGGGCGCCCCGGGCGGCACCATCGGTCGGTGGCCGGAAGGGAGGATCGGGCCCGGGCTGGATTGGTTGGCGGGCCCTGTACGGCTACGGTGGTGGCGGACGGACCCGAGGGGTCCAGGAGGGAGGGAGGAGCGTGGAGGCCCGCGACATCATGAGCAAGGACGTGATCGTGCTGACCCCCGACATGGACGTCCAGGAGGCCGCCGACCTGCTGGTACGCTACCGGATCCACGGCGCCCCCGTGGTGGACGAAAAAGGAATGCTGGTGGGCATGGTCAGCCTGGTGGATCTGGTGGGCAAGGCGGGCGGCACGGTGCGGGAGATCATGACGCCCGATCCCGTGGTGGCCATGGAGGACACGCCCGTGGAGGAGCTGGCTCAGCTGATGCTGGACGAGATGGTGCGGAGGGTGGCCATCGTTCGGGGCGGGCAGGTGGTGGGCATCGTGAGTGCCAGCGACATCGTGCGGGTGTACCTGGACGAAGTGCGCGGCCGGCGGACGCCCGCGTGACAGCCGGCCGGAATTTTGCTGCACAGCCCTACAGTGCGATCTCCTGGGTTGCGTACCATCGGCGCAGGACAAAAATCTGGGCGGTGTGGTAGGAGGTGTGGGTGGCCAGGTCCACCAGCGCCTCTCGCCAGGTGGCGGAGTCCTCGGGCGCTGGAGCGTCGAGGATCTGAGGGTCTGAAGCGCGGATGGCCTCCGCGCAGTCCCTGTGTGCCTGTTCCACTTGGCGGCGTACTTCGTCCCACGCCGCCGCCGTCGGAGGGATCTCCGGCCAGTCCTGCCCCGGATGCGGATACCGGTCTGGCTGGAGGTGGTGGGCGGTCCAGCGACACCAGTACGCCAC